>JBEKMO010000119.1:0-12204 GCA_050008465.1 Bryobacteraceae bacterium | reverse complement strand
CCAGACGACCCACACCTTGCCATCGTCATCGAAGAGAACCGAGAGATCGTGGAAGGACCGCTTCATGGGCGTCCGCGTCCAGGGCCCGGCAGGGTTCGTCGCGCGGAAAAGCTGAGTGGTCGCTCTGTTGACGTTGCTGAAGATGTAAAACGTCCCGGTGTGAAAACGGAAACAGGGCGCCCATATGCCCTGGCCATAGATGTTTTGGCCGTTCTCAAGGCGATACGCGGGACCGAGGTCCAGGCGGTCGAGCGCATAGGAGACGAAGGTCCAGTTCACCAGGTCGCGTGAACGCAGGATGGGAAGCCCTGGCATGCTATGCATGGTGGTCCCCGTGAGATAGAAATCAGCGCCAACTCGAATCATATCGGGATCGGAGAATTCGTCGAAGAAGAGCGGATTCGAGTATGTTCCGTTCCCGTTATCGGCCTGCCAAGTTTGGGCCGAGGCCGCTGCATGGAAGATGGACACCGCAACGAGGAAGACCGAGCTGATCCTTAGCATCTCTTGATGATGCCCTACTTGGAGCCCGCGTGCATGAGCGGCATCGCAAGAGATCCTGCCGCATCCCGGGCTGACGATTCGGCGGGGCCAATCCCTGTGCTACTCTGCACCCTATGACCTCCCGTCGAGCGTTTCTGGCCTCCGTCCCCGCAGCCGCTTCCGCTATCGCTCTTCAGCCGCGAGCCGGCGGCGCTTCCGATTTCTCCCCTCAGCTGCAGCCGCTTCCGATCGGACAGGTGAAACTCCTGCCGGGCTCGTTTCTGGACCGCGCCAAGCTGAATCGAGACTACGTCGCGAGCCTCAAAGACGATAACCTGCTTCAGAACTTCTACCTCGAAGCCGGTCTCTGGAATCCGATTGTACGCATGACTTCGAAGAGCGCGCGGGACCGCGGCGAGGATATGCACTGGGGCTGGGAGTCGCCCACCTGCCAGCTTCGAGGACATTTTCTCGGCCACTGGCTCTCGGCGGCGGCGTATATTGCGGGCGCCAACTCGGACGCGGAAATCGGCGGCAAGCTTGCGCGCGTCGTCTCCGAACTCGCCCGAGTTCAGAAGGAAAATGGCGGCCGATGGGCGGCATCCATCCCAGAGAAGTACCTGTACTGGGTGGCCCAGAAGAAACCGGTCTGGGCCCCGCACTACACGATTCACAAGACCTTCATGGGCCTGCTCGATGCCTGGACGGTCACCGGAAACAAACAGGCCCTGGCGATCGCCGAGAATTTCGCGCCCTGGTTCCACGAGTGGAGCGGCCGGTTCTCCCGGGAACAGTTCAACGACATTCTCGACGTGGAAACAGGGGGCATGCTCGAGGTCTGGGCCGATCTGTATGGCACCACCGGCAAGAGCCTCTACCGCGATCTGATGGACCGCTACTACCGGCCGCGGCTGTTCGAGCGTCTGCTCGAAGGCAAGGACGTCCTCACCAACAAGCACGCCAACACAACGATCCCGGAAGCACAGGGTGTGGCGCGCGCCTATGAGGTGACCGGCGAAGCCAAGTGGCGCGATGCGGCGCTGGCCTACTGGAAATGCGCGGTGACCACGCGGGGCGCTTACGCCACTGGCGGCCAGACCAGCGGCGAGATCTGGACTCCGCCCGGAAGGCTCTCGGCCCGCTTGGGAGACAAGAACCAGGAACACTGCGTGGTATACAACATGATCCGGCTGGCGGACTACCTTTTCCGCTGGACCGGAGAAGCGCAGTACGCCGACTACATCGAACGCAACCTGCACAACGGAATCCTGGCCCAGCAGCACCCACAGACCGGAATGGTCGCGTACTTTCTGCCTCTTGCCGCCGGATCGAAGAAGATCTGGGGTACGCCCACGGACGACTTCTGGTGCTGTCACGGTTCGCTGGTGCAGGCCCACAGCCGCCACGATCGGTATATCTATTACGCCAATCGCGACGGCATCGTCGTTGCGCAATACATCCCTTCCGAAGCTGTCTGGCCCTCGAACGGCGCCCCCGTTCGCATCTCTCAGACGATGCTCCGAGAGGCCGACGATCATCGCGTCGACCTCGAGCAGGATCCCGAAAGTCGGCCCAACCACTGGGCTGTCGAGATCCGCGTCGACGCAGACCAACCGGCCGAGTTCTCCCTCCGCCTACGCCTGCCTTCCTGGCTTCGTTCGCAAGCCAGCGTACGCATCAACAACCAGGAGCAGCCAGCGGAGGCATCTTCTTCATCGGGCTTCCTATCGCTGAAGCGCGTCTGGCGACACGATCAGGTCCGGATCATTTTCCCGAAAGGGCTCACGGCCAGCCCGCTTCCCGACCGCCCGGACACAGTGGCATTCCTCGACGGACCCGTGGTCCTGGCCGCTCTCGCCAGCGGCGAGGTCACTCTGACGGGAGATCCCAGCCAGCCAGGCACGCTTCTGGTTGCCGACAACGAACGCGAGTGGGCGAGCTGGCTGGGAGGATTCCGCACTGTGAATCAGAACCCGAATCTTCGCTTCGTGCCACTGAATGGCATCACCGATCAGGCCTACACGGTCTATTGCCAGATTCGCCCCTCCCGCGCGTGAGCGCCTTCGCGGCGCTTGAGGAGACCCGCCGGGATGCCGCACCGGGATCGCCGGTCGCGTTTGCGCTCGCGGGAAGCCAGGCAGGCTGCGCGGCAGCAGGTCCCGACTGCCTCGGACCTGACCAGCGCTGTTCCGGTATTTGTGGTGTGTGGTATGTTATGGGAAACGATCAGCGGTGGAATCTAACCCCTAGATGAACCCAGGAGATTTGCCGGTGCCGCCTTCGAAGGAAGCTCCTGCCAAGGCTGCCGGGCAGCGAGAGGAATTGGTGCTCCGCGCGGCCTCCAGCAGCACGCTTGAGAAGTCACCGCGGCTTCGAGCCTTCTTCCTCCACGTGTGCCGGTGCGCCCTCGACAACAAGCCCGAAGCGGCAACTGAACAGCAGATCGGGATTCACGTCTACGATCGGCCGCCCGGCTACAACCCGAACGAAGACAATATTGTTCGCTCGCAGGCCCGGCTGCTGCGGATGAAACTGGAGCACCATTTCGCCAACGAGGGCAAGGACGAGCCGGTCGTCATCACCATCCCGAAAGGCCATTATCTGCCCCTCTTCGAGACTCGTTCCGAGCCTGAGATACCGTCTGGTGTCCCCGTACCAGCAGAGGGCAAAACTCGCCGTTTACGACAGATCCTGGTTGGAGCAGCCGTGCTGTTCGGACTTGTAGTCGTGTGGCTTGGCTACCTCCTGTTCGAGTCGAGGCCTCCCACTCCGCGGCCCTCCGTCGCTCCAGCGGGCTCAGTTTCCCGCCCGGGGCAGAACGAGGCGGGCACGCCATCGAGGAGCCACCTGGTTGCGTTAGCCCCCGGCGCTGGCGAAATCCGTATCGCCGCCGGTCATACGGGGGCTCCTTATGTGGACGCGTGGGGGCGCCGTTGGGAAGCCGACCGTTACTACGAAGGAGGCGTTCCCCAGCCCGGCCCCCGGCACTTTTTCCCGCCCGTGGCCGATGAAGGCCTGTTCAGAACCATGCGGGAAGCCATCTCAGCCGACCCGATGGTCCCGCAATGGTTTCGTTACGCCATCCCGCTGCGTCCCGGAGTTTACGAACTGAGGCTCTACTTCGCCGATCCCCTCCGGCAGCCGGACGTGGATAACAAAGAGGACGCCCAAAATGTCCGCCATTTCCAGACAAATCTGAATGGACGTCCGTTGTTGGTGAGCTTCGATCCGATTGCCGACGCCGGTTCCGCCGCTGTTGACGTCCGCGTATTCAGGGATGTGGGCCCTGCGGCAGACGGCAAGCTCCACCTGGAGTTTTCGGGTGGGGAGCGGCCCTTCGTGAGCGCGCTGGAACTGACCCCGGGCACGCCGGGAAAACTGAAGCCGATCCGGATTCGCGCTCATCAATCAGATCTTGTAGATGCCGACGGCACACGCTGGAGCGGAGACAATTACTTCATCGGGGGGCGCACCGCGCTCTATGGGAATCCCGAGACGGGGCCGAAGATCCCTGCGCTTTACACCGGCGAGCGGCACGGTAATTTCAGCTACGCCATTCCGGTTGCACCGGGGAGCTACACGGTTAAGCTCCACTTCCTGGAGTCGTTCTTCAGTCCTTTGATTCCAGCCGCAGGCTGCCGGGGTGTGGGCTGCAGAGTCTTCGATGTCACCTGCAATGGCGTCATGCTACTTCAGGATTTCGACATCGTTCAGGCTGCTTCTGGGGCGTTCCGGCCTGCGGTCCGCGAATTTCACGGCTTGCATCCCAATGGCCAAGGCAAGCTGCTGCTCTCTTTCTCACCGAAGGCAAATTACGCCGAGGTGAGGGCCATAGAAGTCATTGACGAAGCCAAGTAGAGGGAGCGCCTCCGACCTCATGCGGGGTGGTTGTCGATTCCCAGAAGCTGGCCAGCCGCCCCCGGCCCGAGCGCGAATCCCCAGGCCCGCTGAGGCCCTGCTGGTCCATCCGCATCCCAACGCTCAGTTGCTCCTGAGCGGAACCATGACAGACACGTAGATGCCGCCATTGGAGTCACGGACGTTGAGGTTGCGTCCGGCGATGGCAATACGTGAGCACCGCCTCCACGAATACTGATTACCAGCGGAACCCCTCCATAGGACACCAGGGTCGGCGCTGACCGCACGGTGATTCGCCTAAGTTTCGCCGTAACAACACGGCGGCATCCACTCGTAACACCCCTTAACAGGAACGACGAAAACTGCTAAATTCTTCTGGCTTGGGGTCATACGTGAAAGCGCTTGCAGGGTGTCTTTGGCGGAGGTAGTCCGCAATTGAAGAGGCACTAGCGCCGTGTTCGTCCGCACCGTACTTCCGGCAGGCGTTCGTGCGTATGGCGCCCTCGCGCTCCAAAGACCATAGAGGAGGAAACCATGCGAAAGGTGCTTTTGATAACAAGCACATATCCCATGTTGCGAATACCCTTGTTGCTGGTGCTCGGCATCGTCTTGCTGAGCACGGCAGCATACAGCCAGGGGACTGCCAGCATCGTAGGAACGGTAACCGACCCGAGTGGCGCCGGTGTCCCAAGCGCCAAGATCACGATCACGAGCACGGAAACCGGGCTCATCCGTTCCACCGAAACCAACACTACAGGCAGTTATTCCGCCCGCGAGCTCCCCATCGGACGCTACAACGTCCAGGTGGAGGCGGCGGGCTTCAAGACGTACGTGCAGACCGGTATCACGCTGAACGTCAATGACACGGTCCGCGCGGACGCGCCGCTCCAAGTCGGCGCGATGAAAGAGAGCGTCACCGTCGAAGCCACCGCGCTAGCGATTCAGTCGGATACCAACGAAGTCAGCCAGACCATTACCGAAACCATGGTGTCGGAGCTCGCCACCAACGGCCGCAACGTGATCCAGCTTGCGATGTTGGTGCCCGGCGCCGCGGCCTCCATTCCGGATTTTGATTCCCCGATGGCTCAGAATCAGAACCGGACCATCTCCTATGGCGGCCAGCGGCCGGACCATAACAACTGGCTCATCAATGGCGGAGAAGCCTATGACCGTGGCGGCGGTGGCATTCTGATCGTTTCTCCGTCCCAGGATGCGCTCCAGGAATTCAAGGTCATGACCAGCAACTTCGCGGCCGACCTGGGCCAGTCGTCCGGCGGCATGATCACCATGGCCACGAAGAGCGGCACGAAGCAGTTCCACGGCGGCGCCTGGGAGTACCTCCGCAACAACGCTTTAGACGCCAACACCTTCTTTGCGAATCTGAACAATAGGCCCAAACCGGAACTCCGCTACAACATGTTCGGGTTCAACCTGGGCGGGCCGGTTCCGATCGGCCATGAGAAGAAGACCTTCTTCTTCTATAACATGGAGTGGCGCAGGCTGGTCAACGGAGGCGAGCTCAACGCGCTCGCGGTTCCCGCCGGTCCGAGGATCGGCGACTTCAGTGGCCTTGCGACCATCAAGGTGCCGATCACCACGGACCCGGTCGCGATCGCCAAGTTCGCTCAGTACGGGCTCACCCCTGGCCAGGCCTTCCCCAATAACATAATTCCGAGCGGCCTGCTCGACGCTAGCGCCAAGGCGGTCCTGGCGGCCGGCATCTTCCCGGTTGGGAACACTGCCAGTGGCCGTTACTACGCTTCGACCCCCAACCGGACCATCTACCGCGAGGAAGCGGTCCGAATGGACCACCAGTTCAGCGAGAAACTGAACCTGATGGGCTCCCTGATCTGGGATAACGGCATTCAGTCGCAAAGCCCCCCATTATGGGCCGGCGGCACTTATGACACGGTCGGTTCGACCATGAACGTGCCCTCCTGGTCGGGTGTCGTGCACCTCACCCACGCCATCAGCCCCTCCCTGCTGAATGAGATTTCGTGGAACTTCAACGGCAACAACATCAGCATCACCGACATCGGCCCCTACCAGAAGCCGGCCGGATACACCGCACAGGACTTTTTCCCCTCGGCAAACACCGACAATAAGCTGCCGGCGATCAACATTGGATCTCCCTACAATATCAGTATGACCCCGGGGTGGTGGCCTTGGTACAACACCTGGCGTAGCTGGCAGTGGAAGGACGATCTCTCCTGGAGCCACGGCAGGCACAACATGAAGTTCGGCGGGTCCTATATGTACACCCATAAGGACCAGGAGCTGCAGCTCAACATCGGCGGGTCCGTAACTTTCAGCTCATCGGCCACCGGCAACGGGTTTGCGGACTTCATGCTGGGCTACGCCTCTTCGTACAGCCAGCCCAACATTATGGATTACGTGCACATCTCCACCAAGAACTATAACCTCTATGCCATGGACGACTGGCGGGTCAGCAACCGGCTGACGGTGAATCTGGGCCTCCGTTGGGAAGGCATTCCCCATGCCTATGACTCCACCGGCCGGGCGTCGAATTTCTATCCGAACCTTTACAGTTCGGCGCAAGCGGCGACCTTCCTGCCGAGCGGCGCTTTGGACACGAACGGTCCCGGATTTACCACGGTTCCCGGCATTGTTTTCTCGACTAAGCCGTTCTACATGAATGGAATCGGCATAGCCGGACGGAACGGAATTCCGGCGGGTCTGGTCAATAACCACTGGGACACTTTCGCCCCGCGCGTCGGGTTTGCCTATGATTTGACCGGCCACCAGAAGACCATTCTGCGGGCTGGAGCCGGGATCTTCTATGAACGCCTCGCAGGCAACGAAGAGTACAACATGGGCACGAACGTTCCGTTCTCTTTTCAGCCCAATCCGAGCAACGTGTATTGGGAGAATCCCGCGACGAACTATACCACCGGAGTGACGGCGTCTACGCCGTACTTTCCTGCCGGCATGACGACCATTGCGTCTCAATACAAGGTACCCACCTCGCTTCAGTGGAGCCTCGGAATCCAGCAGCAGTTGCGCGAAAACGCTGTGTTGACCGTGAGCTACGTGGGCAACTCGAATTATCACCAGTCGGAAGGCCGCAACATCAACGCCATTGACCCGAACAATACAGCGGTCCGCATGGGTGTTTGCGGCGGCACTTGCGGTTACACCGGGACTGCCCTGAATCCTAACCTCTACCGGCCCTATCAGGGCTGGGGAACCATCGCCCCCTTGGAGATGGTGGGCAACTCCAACTACAATTCGTTGCAGGCCAGCTTGCGGGCCACGGCGTGGAAGAACCTGACGTTCAGCAGTGCATTCACCTGGTCGCACACCTTCGACATTATCGACGGTGAGCTGTTCTCCAACATTTCCAACCCGTTCAATGCCCGTTGGGACTATGGTCCAGCCGGTTGGGACAGGCGGCTTATCTCAGTCACGAGCTTCGTCTACAGCGTCCCGGCCTTCCAACATGCAACCGGAATCACCAAGACGGTGCTGGGAGGATGGCAAATCTCCGGCATGGCGCTGTTCGAGTCCGGAACCCCGTTTTCCATCGGCGGCGGCCCCGACAACCTCGGGTTAGGCGGTGCCACCAGCAACCGGGCAAACATTGTCGCGGCAGTGACGTATCCGAAGACCCGGTTCCAATGGTTCAGCACCTCGTCGTTCCAGAGGCCGGCCGCGCTCCAGTGGGGGACGGCGGCTAGGAATGACGTGGTCGGCCCGGGGCGCAACACCTGGAACATGGCGCTGTACAAAGCGTTCCAGTTCGCGGAACGCGCCCGATTCGAGTTCCGGGTGGAAACCTTCAACACCTTCAACCACACGCAGTTAACCAATCCCAGCTCCGGGGTGACCAACGGAGACTTCGGGCAAATCAGCGGCACCTACAACCCGCGCAACTTGGAGCTCGGAGCGAAGCTGCAGTTCTGAGCTATCGCGCGGACATCATGCATGGGGACGGACCTCCCTTCATGCATGATCCGCCTCCCTGGCGCCCGGACGATGACGGCCCGGGCGCCAGGGGGCCAGCTTCTCAGAGGGTGGAATGGCTATTTCGAATCTTCCACGACTTCGATGCCATTCACACACGCCATTCCCGTAACAGGAACGAAGGTGAGGACGATCTTGCCCTGGGCGGTGGGTCGAATCCCAGCCGCGGGGGTGCTCACCCGCCGTGCCCACGAACGCTGTTCCGCTAGGGTGGGACAGGAGAAGCACATGAAGACGCTTTGGATCGCTGCCGTTGCCTTTTACCCTGTCCTGTGGGCGGAACTGGCGGTGGCGGCGCCCGTTAAGGTCGAAGGCGGTCCCGTGGAAGGGATCGTCGGGCGCCGTGCGTCGAAACGTCGCGCTCCGGTTCGGGGGGACGCGCGGGCGTTCGCCGCCCGTGACGTCGGGCGGCGCGGTGGATATCAAGCTGGATTGAGTAAGTGGTAACGGTGGAGCACAGCAAAGTTCACGATGCTCTCTGAGGGCGGTTTCGGCAAGGCCGGAAACGGCATCCTGCGCGGTCGCGGTGTTAACAACTGGGGCCCGGTGTTGAAGGCGCCGGGGGAGGTGCTGGTCTGCGTGGGTGTGCGGGGTGCTTACGTTTTGCGATCGGCCCGGGCGCAAGACGAGATTCAGGGTGTCATCCAGCCGCCGCCCAACGCCGCTTCGCCACACCGGCCGATTCGCGAGGACGAATTGGTCCTGTTGCGCGACCGGTATGTCGCCTGGGATGACGCGCTCTGCCTGGCGCGCGTCACCTCGTTGTTGGCGAGGTATCGCAAGCCCTACTGCGTCCGCGGCGCGCGATCTACGTTCTTCGCGGACCTGCCTGATACACACGCCGTGCTGATCGGCGCTTTCGACAATCCACCAACCCTCCGCTCGGTCAAGGGATTACGTTTCACTTTCCGCAAGGACAGCGAGCAGGATACCGGCGTGGTGCTGGACAGCCGGCATCCCGGGAATTCCGAATGGAAGCCCGTCAGGTACTGGCCTAACTGGGACATGCCAGTCGACTACGCGATCGTCACCCGGATGGTGGACACCACCACCGACCGCCCGGTCATCATCGCCGCGGGCCTGACGCAATACGGCACGCTCGGTGCGGGCGAGTTCCTCAGCAACCAGGAATACTTCGCTGAGGCGGCCCGGCATCTGCCCAGGGACTGGTCGAAGAAGAACCTTCAGATCGTTCTGAGTGTTCCGGTGGTGAACCGCATTCCCGGCCGCCCCCGCGTACTGGCGACTCACGTGTGGTGAGATGCACTTTCGCAGGAGAATATGTTCCAACTTCGGTCGTTCATCAGGGTTTCCGCATTCGTGGTATTGGTGGGCGCGTGCCGCGCCGGGAATGAGGACAACGCCCTGAGGCTTTGGTATCGGCAGCCGGCCCGCGAGTGGGTGCAGGCTCTGCCGGTAGGCAACGGGCGGCTGGCCGCGATGGTCTTCGGCGATGTCGGCCGCGAGCACCTCCAACTCAACGAGGACACCGTCTGGTCGGGCGAGAAACGCGACCGGGGCAATCCCGAAGCGGCAAAGGCCGTTCCAGAGATCCGGCGACTGCTGCAGCAGGGGCGCCCGGCGGCAGCGCAAGCGATGGCCGATCGAACCATGATCAGCATTCCTCGTGCGCTCCCCGTTTACCAGACTCTCGGCGACCTGTGGCTCGAATTCGGCGGCCAGCCGGCGCCGGAAAACTACCGCCGCGAGCTTGACCTCGACACCGGCGTCGCCTCCGTCCGGTACACGGCCGGCGGAATCCGGTATGTGCGCGAAGTCTTCGCTTCCGCGCCGGGCCGGTGTATCGTGGTGCGCCTGAGCGCCGACAAACCCGGCAGCATTTCGTTCCGCGCTACGATGAGCCGGCCCGCGGATGCGACGACTGAAGCGGCGCCGGGGCGGCTGATCCTGATCGGCCAGGCCCTGCCGAAGTCCGCCCCCGGAGAGCGCGAGACCGGGGTTCGCTTTCGCGCCGAGGTGAATGCGGCCGTTTCCGGCGGCCGCGTGGAAAGCGCCGGCAATCATCTGGACGTTACCGGCGCCGACAGCGTGACGCTGACGATCGTCGCTGCGACCGACTATCGGGAGAAAGACCTCGCGGCGGCTTGCAAGCGCGATCTTGCAGCCGCCTCCCGCTCCTATGACGCGCTGCGAAGCGAGCACGTCGCAGATCACCAGCGTCTCTTCCGGCGCTTGCGGCTCGAGCTTCCGGTGGATCTCTCGGCGCGGGCCCTGCCCACCGATGAGCGGCTCGAACGCGTGCAGCAGGGCGGGACCGACGAGGACCTGCTGGCGCTCTATTTCCAGTACGGACGGTATCTGCTGATCGCCAGCAGCCGGCCGGGGAGCATGGCGGCTAACCTTCAGGGGAAATGGAACGACAGCCTGACGCCTGCCTGGGGCAGCAAGTACACCATCAACATCAACACCGAGATGAACTACTGGCCGGCGGAGACCTGCAACCTGTCGGAGCTGCATGAGCCGCTGTTCGATCTCATCGACACGGCGCGTGAAGACGGCCGGCGCGTGGCGCGCTCTTACTACGGCGCCGGAGGATTCGTCCTGCATCACAACACCGACCTGTGGGGAGACGCCGTCCCGATTGACGGCGCGCGCTGGGGCATCTGGCCGATGGGCGCGGCCTGGCTGTCGCTCCACCTGGCGGAGCACTACGACTTCACGCGCGATCGCAGATTCCTCGCCCAACGCGGTTACCCGGTCATGAAGGAGGCGGCGCAGTTCTTTCTCGACTACCTCGTCCCGGATGGCAAGGGGCATCTGGTGACCGGGCCGTCGCTGTCACCGGAGAACGAATACCGGCTGCCCTCGGGTGAGACGGCCGTCCTCTGTATGGGGCCGACAATGGACACCGAGATTCTCCAGGCGCTGTTCGGGCGGGTGATCGAGGCCAGCGAGGTTCTCGGGATCGACCCGGAGTTCCGGGCGAAGGTGGCGGCGGCACGCGAAAAACTCGTGCCGCTGCGCGTCGGCCGCTTCGGTCAGATTCAGGAATGGCCGGAAGACTACGACGAGGTGGAGCCCGGGCACCGGCACATGTCGCAGTTGTTCGCCCTATTTCCGGGCGACCAGATTACCCCGCGGAAGACGCCGGAACTGGCTCGAGCCGCCCGCGCCACGATCGAGCGGCGGCTGGCCAACGGGGGCGGGCACACGGGCTGGAGCCGCGCCTGGATCATCGGTTTCTGGGCCCGGCTGGCCGATGGCGACCAGGCGTATGACAACCTGGTTGCGCTACTGCGCAAGTCCACGCTGCCGAACCTGTTCGACAATCATCCGCCGTTTCAGATCGACGGCAACTTCGGCGCCACCGCCGCGATGGCCGAAATGCTCGTACAAAGCCATGCCGGCGAGATCGAGTTCCTTCCCGCGCTGCCGCGGGCCTGGGGCAACGGCAAGGTGACCGGGATCCGGGCGCGGGGAGGGCTGGAAGTCGGCCTTACCTGGAGCGGCGGACTGCCCGCCACCGCCACGCTGAAGCCGACGGTGGACGGCGTGCACCGGCTTCGGTTCGTCTCGGGCGTCCGCATCCGGGCAATCCGGGACGGGCGCCGGCCGATTCCCTCGCAATCTTCGGGCGCCTCGACAGCACGGCTGAACCTCGAGGCGGGGCGCGTCTACACCATCGAGTTCGAAGCACCTGCGGCACAGCATACGGGCCGGAAACACCGATAGCCGGAACCAATCTGAGGCCCGCAGGACAGAGACGATGCGGGCTGGCTATTTCGAATCTTCCACGACTTCGATGCCATTCACGCACGCCATTCCCGTAACAGGAACGAAAGTGAGGACGATCTTGCCCTGCGCGGTGGGTCGAATCCCGGAGAAGGTTCGGTCCAAAGGCCGGCCTTCCCCGCCTGC
>JBEKMO010000118.1:0-12312 GCA_050008465.1 Bryobacteraceae bacterium | reverse complement strand
CCGGATCTCATCCTGCAAGCCGAGAACGATGGTTGCCGAGTCCGCGATGCCGAGTGGTCTCATGTCTCCATGAGAGCACACTTCTCAAGCATACGCAATTACTTATGACGCTGTGTTTAGAAAGGCCGATGACCAATACGACGTCGCCCTGAAGCCCCTTCGAGCTGGGCATGTTGTAGATGTTGACGGGAGGGTAGGAACTGCTCCGCCGACTGGAAAGTCGCTCCTCGCGCCACTCACGGACAGCGCCTACAAGCCCGTTGGCGTTCTTGCCCGGAGCCACGAGTAACCCACATGCTTGTAGGAATGGAGCCAAGCCCGTCCTCTTGGTTCCCTTGTCAACTAGAAGACCCTTTGCCTCATCCAGGGCCGCCCGAAGCTCCCCAAGAAACCCATCCTCGCCATCTGCTTCAGCGCGATCACACAAAGCTACATACAGAGAGGTCCCGTCTGAAACGTCAGTCCACAGGCTGGCCATCAACTTGGACGCGACGACTCGCTTGGCTGTAATCTTGTCGTCCGCCGCCACAACCTTCTTGACCAGGGAGTCATGGTTCTGGATGATGAGGTCCAGAAGATACCGCAATGCGATGCTATCGGCGGGGTTCTCTGCCCAGTCCGCGAGAACCGCGAAGCGTACTATCCCTGCTGCGTCGATGTCGTGCTTGTAGGTGAAGACCAGACCCCGCCTGCTGAGGGCCTGCTTGATAGGGGGCAGGTACTTGTTGTTAGGGATGATGATAGTTACGGAGCCTGACTTGATCTTCTGTTCGGCAATCTTGGCGATGATGTTCGCTTCCCATTGATCCGACGGCACATCGTAGAACACTATCTTATTGTTCTCCTTGATCTTGTCGCTGAACGTCGGGTCTGGTTTGGGAACGCTTTCGGGGTAGTGGGCGGCGATTACCGCGCGCGCACCCAGGAGAATGTGCTCGGGGCATCGCCAGCTCTTGGCAAGGCGGCCGATCTTGGAGTGGTCGCCGAAGTACTCTCCGAACTCCCTGATGTACTCCGGGTTGCCGCCCCTGAAGGAGTAGATGCTCTGATCATCATCTCCAACAGCGAACAGCCCCTCGGGATGACCTGCCGAGAGGATTTGTATGAGCTCGCACTGGGCCTCGTTGACGTCTTGGTATTCATCGACGAGCAGATAGTGGGTCTTAGCCCGCCATTTTCCGAGCAGACCCGCATCGGCCTTCAGAGCCTCGCATGCAAGCAGGATCTGATCGTCGTAGTCTACGCTAGCGCACTTCCGTAGCAGAGCCTGGTACTCGCGGCAAATCCTGCACCTGTCGGCCTCGTAGTCTGGGTGGCATGAGCCCTTCTTCCGACATTCGTCTGCCAATCGCCAGGAGTCTTCGCCGCACCCAGCAATCGTCGCCGCGTCCTGCAAGAGCACAACACGGGGCGCCTCCTCGTGGAGTACGACGTATTCCCCCGGCAGTCCGAACATCCCGGGTGTCGAGCCAACGATCGTGTTGCCGAGGCTGTGGATGGTGCAGATGAGACCCGGAACGCTTGGTGCGGGGATTGCGATGTCGTCTTTGGCGAGGCGTTCACGCATGTTGCGCGCCGCCTCGTTTGTGAAGGTAATGACAGCCATCTCGTCTGGCCTGGCTGCGCGTTCCTCAACGAGGTACTTGACACGCATTGCAAGCTGCCAAGTTTTGCCCGTACCTGGGCCTGCGAGCAGAAGGATTGGGCCGGGGTATTCCCGCCAGGAGACAAGCGGTTCTTCGATGTCGATCATGACATCCTCACCTTAGCTTCTTATTGCATCCAGGTCAATCCGAGCGTTTGGCGAATCCTGGCGCTGCAGATAGAGACGCAATTCATCATGCTCCTGCTCAACCCAGGAGTCAATATCACACAGTCCCAACGAAGGTGCCTCGGGCATCGTCATGGCGCCGAATCCCTAGGGCCTCAGGGCCTGCCGGAGCACGCTGCCAAATTCGAAAAAAGTCGCGCCGTTTGAAGGAACTACATTACTGCACCCCCGAATCTCCAAGAGGCGAGAGCAACCTCGGCTACACCGCCAACGGGCAGATCATCGTGGAGAACAGTCCCTCCCACCAACGATTCGGACTGGTACCGTCACACGCAGGTGATGTTTCAGCGCAAAGGCGGGACCAGACGGCCCCTGGGGCGCCCGTTGGACTGCGGCCTCGCTGGACCGATCTCGCATATCCCAGCTGGTGGTCAACTTCCGAGTGGGCGACGGTCCGGGAGGTCGCCCGTTCGCAGACCGCCGGTTCTGTGGAGACGAGCCGTCCGGGCTGCGCAGGATTGAACATCCTGGGCCGAGCTATAGCGACCGTTTCCAACCGTGATGTGAAAAGTCGCGACACTGTCCACAGCGAGCGCCCCTGCCAAGATGACAAGACGGCAGAATACTCGCTATCATTGACCGATATGGCAGCCCGCGTGTTCCTCAGCCACTCGTCGTTGGACAAGGAGTTTGCACGCAAGCTGGCGCGAGATCTTCGATCACACGGATTGGCGGTTTGGGTTGACGAGGCCGAGCTGAAAACCGGCGACTCCATCATCGAAGCGATTGCCGCATCGCTGCCCGCTGTGGACCATGTAGCAGTCGTCTTGAGCCCAAATTCTGTGAGCTCCCGATGGGTGCAAAAGGAACTTTCTCTGGCGGTCTCGCTGGAGATTCGCGGTCAAATCGCGAGTGTCGTGCCCATTCTTTATCGACCATGCGAGCTTCCGCAGCTGCTCCAGGACAAGCTTTATGCCGACTTCACACACCCGTCTGATTACGCCGGTGCTCTAGGTCGCTTAATCAAAGCGCTCCAATATGTCAGTGCGCCTCCGCGTTGGGGCATGCCTTCGGATCTGGAGGTACTGGATGATAAGGTCATACGGACGGGATCAAGTGAGCTGACACACGTTGTTGACAAACGAAGCGGACAACGATGGCTGTTGAAGAGGACGAAGCGATCCGCCAGCAGCTTTTCCATTTTAACGGCACAGAGGATGAGACAGACGGTCCAGGCCGCCCAGGTTCCTGTCAATTCTTGGGCAGAAGCTGAGTACGACTACGAGTTGCTAGAGTACCTGGATGGGTGGAGCCTGGAAGAATTAGTCCGAATCAATCATGGAGGTGTTTTTGGGGAGTTGCTTACGCAGTGGACGAGGAAGCTCTTGCAAGTTCTTGTCCAACTACAGAGTAACCAACCTCCAGTTATCCATCGAGACTTCAGGCCGTCGAACATCATGGTGCGCCGCGAGGATCTGGAACTAGTCCTCGTCGATTTCTCATCCGCCCTTCTGTTCGACCCGCTCAAGACAGTTGATCCGCTTGGTTCACCCAGCTTTGTCGCTCCCGAGGTCATCAACGGACACCCTGCGCCCGCTTCGGACGTGTATGCAGCAGGCTGCACCGTCTATTCAATGAATACCGGAGAGGACCCGCCAACGGTTCTCCAGCGAGAGCACTTTGGCCGTTCCATGGTCTTGTGCCATGAAGAGGACGAAGTTTCATGCGTATTCCCAAGGATGACGCTGTTAGATCCTGAAGAGCGCTTCACAACAGCTCGGGAAGCACTGGCTAAAATGAAGAGGCCCGACTGGACTCTCACCTATCATCGGTTCCGGGATTTTCGGCTGCCCGATGGACGTGTGATCCAGCAGGGCGGCTGGTTCTGATCCTGGATCATTAAAAGCCACCTCGGAGTAGCGGGCTATCTCTGAGCAGCCGGAAGGCGTACTCCCGCATCGCGGCGTATCCGGAAGTTGGGTCTGCTCCGGTGCCGGGGACGGAATGGCCCGGCGATTCTGCGAACGCAGGAAGACGTCCGTTGGAGGGAGCTTGGGGCGGATCGTCCCCCGGGCGAATGGATCCTGATATACGCCCTTCACGAGAGCCTGGAGGCGCGGGCAGCCTAGGAGGGGCCGCCCTACGCCCGCCGCTTGAAGACGACTACGGCGAGCGGGGGGAGGGTGAGGGAGAGGCTGTGGGGGCGGCCGTGCATCTTGAGGGGCTGGGAGGCGACGCGGCCGCCGTTGCCGAGGTTGCTGCCGCCGAACATCCCGGCGTCGGTGTTGAAGATCTCGTCGTAGAGGCCTTCGGCGGGGACTCCGACGCGATAGCGGTGATGGGGGACCGGGGTGAAGTTGCAGCAGATCAGCAGGAAATCGTCGGGGTCTACGGCGCGGCGGAGGAAGCAGATGATGGAGTTGTCGACGTCGTGAAAATCCACCCACTCGAATCCGCTCCAATGGTAGTCGATCTCGTATAGCGCGGGCTGGGCGCGGTAGAGGCGGTTGAGCTCGCGGACCAGCGTCTGTAGTTTGCGGTGGGGATCGAACTCCAGCAGCTCCCAGCGCAGGCCGGAATTGTAGTCCCACTCCTCGAACTGGCCGATCTCCGAGCCCATGAACAGGAGCTTCTTGCCGGGGTGGCCGTACATGTAAGCGAGGAAGGCGCGCGCGTTGGCGAACCTGCGCCACTCGTCGCCGGGCATTTTGCCGATGAGCGACCCCTTGCCGTGAACGACCTCGTCGTGGGAAATGGGCAGCAGGAAGTTTTCGTGGAAGGCGTACAACATGCTGAAGGTGATGCTGTTGTGGTGGAAGCGGCGGAAGAGGGGGTCGGTGGAGAAGTAAGCCAGCATGTCGTGCATCCAGCCCATGTTCCACTTCATGGTGAAACCGAGGCCGCCCATGTAGACGGGCTTGGAGACGCCGGGGAAGGCGGTGGATTCCTCGGCGACGGTGATGGCGCCGGGCTCCTTGTGGGCCAGCTCGTTGAAGCGGCGGATGAAATCGATGGCTTCCAGGTTCTCGCGGCCGCCGAAGACGTTGGGAATCCACTCGCCGGGCTGGCGGGAATAGTCGAGGTAGAGCATGGAGGCGACGGCGTCCACGCGCAGCCCATCGATGTGGTACTTCTTCAGCCAAAACAGGGCATTGGAGATCAGGAAGCCGCGCACCTCGTTGCGGCCGTAATTGAAAACCATGGTGCCCCAGTCGTGCTGCTCGCCCTTGCGCGGGTCGGCGTGCTCGTAGAGGGCGGTGCCGTCGAAAGAGGCGAGGCCGTGGGCGTCCTTGGGGAAATGGGCGGGGACCCAATCGACCAGGACGGCGATGCCGGCCTGGTGGAAGCAATCCACGAAGTACATGAAGTCGTCGGGAGAGCCGAAGCGCGAGGTGGGGGCGAAATAGCCGATGATCTGGTAGCCCCAGGAGCCCGAGTACGGGTATTCCATGACGGGCAGCAGCTCGATGTGGGTGTAGCCCATGCTCTTCACGTACTCGACCAGCGAGCAGGCCAACTCGCGGTAGGTGAGCGTCTGGTTGTGGGGGCCGCGCAACCAGGACTCCAGATGAACCTCGTAGATGGAGACGGGGCGCTTGAGCCAGTCGGTGTGGGCGCGCGCTTCCATCCACGCGGCGTCGCCCCAGCGGTAGCGGTCCACGTCCCAGACGACCGAGGCGGTCTTGGGCGGCGTCTCGCAGCAGAAGGAGAAGGGGTCGGTCTTCAACTGCTGATAGCCGTTCAAGCGGGAGCGCACGAAGAACTTGTACTTGGCGCCCTGCCCGAGGCCGGGAATGAAGATCTCCCAGATGCCGCCGCCGCGAACGCGCATGGGGTGACGGCGGACGTCCCAATCGTTGAAGTCGCCGGCTAGGGAGACCACCTCGGCGTTGGGGGCCCAGACGGCGAAGCGGACGCCGGAGACTCCGTCGATGACGGTGGCATGGGCGCCGAGCGAGCGGTAGCTTTCGAAATTGGTGCCCTCGCTGTAGAGGTGCAGCTCGAAATCGGAGAGCAGCAGAGGGAAGCGGTAGGGGTCGTCGAACTCGGCGGAGCCGCCGCCCCAGAGCTTGACGCGAAGCCGGTAGGGCTTACGCTCGCCGTCGAGCCAGGCGACATAGAAGCCGGTGGGGTCCTTCTTCTTCATGGGGCAGGCGACGCCGTCCAGGATCACTTCGGCCTCTTCGGCCTGTGGCAGGAAGGCGCGCACCTCCCAGGAAGCTTTCTTCCGGCCCGTGGAATGGGGGCCGAGGATGCGGAACGGGTCTCCGTAGTATCCGCCGACGATAGCGTTGATCTCTGCGCGCGTCATAGGGAAGAAATTCTATTATGGCAGGATGGGAGTTATGGTTCACGATCTCGAGAAAGCGGAATTGCACCTGCACCTGGAAGGCTCGGTGGAGCCCGAGACGCTGCTGGAATTGGACCCGAAGCTGACCCTGGAGGAGGTGCGGGAACGATACCGGTACGAGGACTTCGCGGGGTTCATCGAGAGCTTCAAGTGGGTGATCCGGCACTTGCGGGGGCCCCGGGACTACGCGCTGGTGGCGCGGCGGCTGCTGGAGCGGCTGGCGGCCCAGAACGTGCGTTATGCGGAGATCACGATCTCGGCCGGGGTGATCCTGTCGAGAGGGCAGCAATTCGGTCCGGTTTACGAGATGCTGCTGGAGGAGGCGGCGCGGTCGCCGGTGGAAGTGCGGTGGGTGCTGGATGCGGTGCGGCAGATGGGCGCCGAGCACGCCATGCAGGTGGCCAGACTGGCGGCCCATCGCGTGGAACGCGGCGTGGTGGCGTTCGGCATCGGCGGCGACGAGAGGCTGGGGCCGGTGGAGTGGTTCGACAAGGTGTTCGAGTTCGCGCGGCGCAGCGGACTGCACCTGACCGTCCATGCCGGGGAGACCGTGGGGCCGGAGTCGGTTTGGGAGGCGTTGCGGCTGGGAGCGGAGCGCATCGGACACGGGATCCGGGCGGCGGAGGATCCGATGCTGCTGGACTGGCTGAGGGAACGGGACATTCCGCTCGAGATCTGCATCACGAGCAACATTGCGACCGGGGCGGTGGCGGCGCTCAATCAACATCCGGTGCGGCGGATTTATGAGGCCGGGGTGCCGATCGTGCTGGGGAGCGACGATCCGGCGATGTTCCAGACGACGCTGGAGCGGGAGTATGAGCTGGCGGCGCGGGAGTTCGGTTTCACCGAGAAAGAACTGCGCGGAATCGCAGAGAACGGGTTCCGGTACGCGTTCTACCAAAGGCGGTGAGCCGGACAAGGCTGGAGCCTTATCCTACTCGAACTCGCGGACGGGCGCGGGTTGATCGGGCCCCAGAAGGCCCACGTCGATTTTGGCGCGAAAGTAGTTTTCTGCCCGGATTGGGGCGCCCGCGAGGCGGCGGAGCATGGCGATCTGGCCGACGTGCGTGAGCGCGTCGGCAATCGGGCCCTGGAAGAGCCGCTCGGCCGGAGACTCTAGCGGGAGGCCGGAGCCGAGATAGGCGTCCAGTGCCTCGAGGGCGGCGTGGAAACGCCGGACTTCCTCCTCCCAGGGAAGCGGCTCCGAATCATGCCATCGCTCGCTTCCCTGCGACAGGGACAGAGCCCAGTCGAGGAGGTCGCCCATGTGCGCGAGGATCTGGGCGGGAGTTCGGGACGTCTCGGAGACGTGGAACTCCGCGAAGCCGCCGGGCGCGCCGCGCAGGGTCTTGGCAGCCCGGTAGGCGAGCGTGGCGAGGGCGTGACGGAGCCATTCGCGTTTCGGCTCGGAGGGGTTCATCTGCATATACAGTCGATTCTAGCGTGCGGCGCCGGTGGCGTAGTAGCCGCTACGAGTGCGCACGGTGAGGCCGTCCGGGCCGCTGGCCTGGACCTGGATCTTGCGGTAGGTCCCGTCGAGCCGTTCGTTGTAGGGGCTGTATGCCAGCGTATACTGGTCGCGGATTTCGCGGGCGATTTCGCGGGCGGTCGAGTCGGTCTCCGAGACATCGTTGAGGTAAATGGCCTGGCCGCCGGTGGCTTGGGTGAGGGCGTCGAGCTCGCGGCGGGCGCGCTGGGTGCGGTCGTCGTCGATCTGGGTCAGCAGGCCGACGGCGTAAATCAGGACGTTGCCCTGCTGGGCGGCCTTGACGACGAAGTCCGGCCCGATGGCGCTGGAGTTGTCCTCGCCGTCGGTGACCACGACCAGCACCTTCTTGTCCTCCCGGGCGTTGTGGGCCAGGTACCCGATGGCGAGGCGCAGGGCGTCGTGCATGGCGGTGGTGCCGCGCGAATCGAAGGCGGCGAGGCCCTGTTCGAGTTTGGCCCGGTCGCTGGTGAAGTCGGTGTCCAGGTAGGCCTTCTCGTTGAAGTGGAGGATGAAGACCTCGTCGTCGGGGTGGGAGGCCCGGACCAGCGACAAAGCCGCGGCGGCGACCTTCTGGCGCTTGTCGATCATGCTGCCGCTGTCGTCGATGATGAGGCCGATCGAGACCGGGGAATCCTCCCTGTGGAAGACCTTGAGTTCCTGTTCGACGCCGTTTTCGAAGACCCGGAAGGCGCTCTTGGGCAAGTCGGTTACGCGGTGTCCTTGCGGATCGAGCACGGTGGCATGGAGCACGACCAGGCGGGAATGGCTGCGGAAAACGGTGGCTTCATCCTGGGGCGCGGCCGGGGCAGCCAGGGCGAGGAGGGCGCAGCAAGCGGCAAGCGGAATGCGCGGGCTGACGGTCGCGAGCATATCGGGAGGGGGTGTCGGCCCCTCCCCCTATTCTGACGCAACTCCGGCGGCGCGCGTGTCGGCGCGAGGCGCGCGAGCACTTTTCGTCGAACCGAAAGCGACAGGACTTCAGCCGGTCGATAGCTGAGAAGTCCCTAGAACTTCTGGGACGCGGACGGTTACGGTGGAGGAATTTGGGATTCCATCTTGCGTCTTCTTGTACCATGGCCCGTCAAACTGCACCGGGCATTCACGCTCCGAGTGGCAATTCAGGCAGACCTGGATGTCTTTGCCGCCCCGCCTGCGGGGCCAAGCCCAGTTGTGCCCGAACAGACATGCCATATCGTGATCGCCCTCCTGTGGCGGTGTCAGGGGATAGATCGGCAGCAGCCGGGAAGATGAGTAGGGGAAGCGTCGTAAGGGGCGCCGGATGGAGCGCGGGCCTGCGGAGGGCTGTGCTACAATTCGGGTTGCCGCACCGCATTCGGGCCCGTAGCTCAGTTGGTTAGAGCGCTACCTTGACACGGTAGAGGTCGCAGATTCGAGTTCTGCCGGGCCCACCACCAAGTCGCGCATCCAAGGCCAGGCGACGTTCACGTCGCCGTGCGAGGTCACCGAAAATTGTCGACCAGCATCACTTCGGAGGACACACGGTCCTGCTGAGACCAGACGACGAACCGATCATCCGGCGAGACGCAGAAACCGCCCCCATCTTTCTCCAACGTTGCCAGGGTGCTCACTCTACCGCTGCCCGGGTCCAGGAAGCGGATGGTGCGGGAGTCCGGCATGAAGTAGACGCCCTTGGCGGTCACGCCGAAGCAGTTAAAATAGTTCAGGCGCGGGACTACTTCAACCTCCTGGCCGCCCTCGACTGGCATGCGATAAAGAGACTCGGCGCGGCTGTACGGGTTCTTGTCGTAGTACAGGTACTTGCTGTCAGCGGATTCAAGTGCCGCCATGCCGCCGTTCCTGGTCACCTGCGCCGCCGGGCCGCCGGCGGCCGGCATTTTCCACACCTCCAGGCGGCCGGAGCGGCTGGAAGAGAAGTAGATCCAGCGGCCATCCCGCGACCAGCTCGGCACGAACCCGTCATCGGCCAGCAGGCGGGGCGTGCCGCCATCCGCGGCGACCACGTAGACCGCGGATTGGCCGGTCACCCGGCAGTCGAAGGCGATCGACTGGCCATCGGGCGACCAGCGCGATGTGCCGAGCTGCGGCCCTCCGTACGAGGTGAGTGGCAGGCAGTTCGATCCGTCGGCATCGCACCTCCAAATCTCCTGGCTCCCGGAACGGTTGGACTCGAACGCGATTCTGCGGCCGTCGGGGGAGTACTGCGGGGTAGAGTGCGCCCGGGCGGAGCCGGAACCGATCAGCATCGTTCGCTTCCCCGTGCGGGTGTCCAGCCGCCAGAGGTTCGTCTCCCCCCTGGACCATGAGTAGACGAGCCTGCGCCCCACGATGACGGGGTAGAGAGCATCTTCAGCGGCGTAGGGCAGGCGGACCGGATCGCTCCGCCCGGAGACGGCCAGCCGCCACAGCGGGAATGCCCCCCAGGCGCCACCCGCAAACACGATTTCCCGGCCATCGGGCAGCCATGCGATCCCTACCAAAGCGCCGTAGAACCGGTCGGTGAGCCGTCGCGGTTCTCCCTCGGGCCTCAGGTCGTGCGAAAGGCTCAGGGCGTAGGGGCGGGCAATATTGTCCTTCTCCCCCCTGCTGAAGGCCAGCATGCGCCCGTCCGGAGAAAAGGCAGCGCTCGTGTCTCCAAGGGCGCCGGGCGCCACCCGAGGGACGGTCAATCTGCGCCGCTCGCCGGTATCCACCGAGACCACCCAGATGCTGTGAGGCTCCCCCGGTGAATTCCGCGCCGGAAACGCCAGCCACTTGCCGTCCGGCGTCCACGACAGGCAGAATAGGGTGTCAGTGGAGATGGAGGTTTCCGCGAGCTTGCGCTCCGGCCCGCCGAAAGGCGGGACAAGCACGATGGCGGCCCGATCTCCCTCGACCTGCCGCAGAAAGGCAATATGCCGGTCGTCCGGTGACCACGCCAGACTGAAGGGCCTCCCTGCATCATTCGTGATCCGCACCGGCGTGCCCCCGCCGATCTGTATGACGTAGATCTGAAAGCTGTCCTGCTTCTCTCCGTTCCATACGAACGCCACCCGGTTGCCGTCCGGCGACAGCGACGGGGAAGCCTGCTCGCCCGGATACGAGGTCAGGGACACCGCCTGATGCTCGCCCGCGGCGGGCGGCTCGCGGCGCAACCACCAGATCAGCGCCAGGGCCATCACCGCGGCGATAGCTGCGCTGACCCACAACCACCGCCGTCGGCTCGGCCTCCTTTCCGGAGGGTGCCCCAAGTCCTCGAGGCCAACTCTCACGTCATCGATGTGCTGAAAGCGGCGCGCGGGATCCTTGCGCAGGCAGCGCGCGACGATCTGTTCGAGCTCCGGCGGGAGGTGCGGGGCCAGCTCGCGCACCGGTTTCGGCTCCTCGCTCAGAATCGCGGTCAGGGTGGAAAGCTTCGAGCCGCGTTCGAAGGGCCTCCGCCCGGTTGCCATTTCATAGAGCAGCGCGCCGAAGCTGAAGATGTCCGAGCGCGCGTCCACCGGCTTGCCCTCGGCCTGCTCGGGCGACATGTAGTCCAGCGTGCCGAGGAGTGCGCCTTCCGTCGTCAGGTCGGTCTCGGTCTCCGCCGCCGGCGCCCCGGCGAACTTCTTCGCCAGCCCGAAATCCAGCACCTTGACCAGCCCTTCCGCCGTCACCATCACGTTGCCGGGCTTGAGGTCGCGGTGCACGATGCCCGCGGCGTGCGCGGTGGCCAGCGCGTCGGCGATCTGAATCGCGCACCGCAGCGCTTCCTTCACCGGCAGGCCCTGGCGCGGGATCAGCTCGGCCAGCGGCTTGCCGGCCACGTATTCCATTACCAGGAAGTCGATGCCGCCTTCGCTGCCGATGTCGTAGAGCGTGACGATGTTGGGGTGGTTCAGTGAAGAAGCCGCGCGCGCCTCGTGAATGAGCCGCGCCTTGCGGGCCGGATCGCCCGCCAGTTCGCGCGGCAGCACCTTCAGCGCGACGCGGCGGCCCAGGCGGGTGTCCTCGGCCAGATACACCTCGCCCATGCTGCCGACGCCCAGCTTCGAGATGACCCGGTAGTTCGAGATGCAGCGCCCGGCCGCCAGCACCGAGGCCACCGGGGCGGGCGGCTCGCGGAAGTCCCCGGCGCCCTGCGCGTAGCCCAGCAGGGATTCCAGATCGCGGCGCAGCGCCTCGTCCCCGCCGCAGGCCTCGCCGAGGAACGCGGCGCGCTCGGCCTCGGGCCGCTCCAGCGCAGCATTGTAAATCTGCTCGACCTTTTCCCAGCGCGCGTCACCCGCCATGGCTTCTCGTCAGCTCGCGCAACAGCCACCCCTTGGCCAAACGCCAGTCTCGCAACACCGTGTCCTCCGAGAGACTGAGGACCTCGGCGGTTTCCTGCGCCGTCAAGCCGCCGAAGAAGCGCAGCTCGACAACGCGGGCCTTCCGCTCATCCCGGGCGGCAAGCTCGTTGAGGGCATCGTCCAGAGCCACCAGGTCGCCGCTGCGCTTTTCGTAGAAGTTCAAAGCGTCATCGAGCGGGATGCGAACTCCTTCGCGCTTGCGGGAATGACGGGTTCGGGCTGCATCGACGAGGATGCGCCGCATCAACTGCGCCGAGAGAGCGAAGAAATGCGCGCGGTCGCGCCACTGAACGCGGCTGGAATCGACCAGGCGAAGGTAGACCTCGTTGACCAGCGCCGAGGTGTTCAGCGTGGCGCCCGGGTGCTCGCCGCGGACGTAGCGGTGCGCCAGGCGGCGCAGTTCCAGGTAGAC
>JBEKMO010000117.1:0-12504 GCA_050008465.1 Bryobacteraceae bacterium | reverse complement strand
GTGGGCCTGGCGCTGGCCTACTACTTCATCCCCAAGATCATCGGGCGCCCCATCTACAGCTATTACCTTTCGCTGCTGGGCTTCTGGACCTTCGCCCTGTTCTACAACTGGAACGGGGTGCATCACCTGGTGGGCGGGCCGGTGCCGAACTGGTTGCAAACCATCTCCATCATCGCCAGCGTGATGATGGTGATCCCGGTGCTGACGGTGGCCGTCAATCAGCACATGACGACGCTCGGGAACTTCCGGATGCTGCGCACCAGCCTGGCGCTGCGCTTCATCGTGTTCGGAGCGATGAGCTACACGGCGGTGAGTTTCCAGGGCTCGATCGAGTCCCTGCGGAGCGTGCAGGAGACGCTGCACTTCACGCACTACACCATCGGGCACGCGCACTTGGGCGTCTATGGGTTTCTCACCATGATCCTGTTCGGCGCGATGTACTACATCACGCCGCGGGTGGCGCGCTGGGACTGGCCGCGGCCCGGCTGGATCGAGGCGCACTTTTGGCTGACGGCGGCCGGCATCGCGGTGTATGTCTACGCGATGTGCTGGGGCGGATTCCAGCAAGGCCGCGCGCTGAACAACGCGGCGAAGCCATTTACGGACGTGGTGGAGCTGACCCGGCCCTACCTGATGCTGCGCACCGTCTCCGGCATCCTGATCGGCGCGGGCCACCTGATCTTCGCGGCGTTGTTCGCGCAGGTGCTCCGCCGCATGGGACCGCGGCGGGAGGGGGTTGCCACGCCATGATGTTCATCCGGCTCTCGGTGTTCTTCGCCGGTGTTTTGGCCGCGCTGTTCCTGGGATGGGCCGCCCTGGTCGGCGTGCCCGGGGTTCAGATCGCCGCGGTTCCGCCGCAGCCAGACCTGCGCCCCTACACTTTCGAGCAGGCGCACGGGCGTCAGGTCTATATCCGCGAGGGCTGCGTTTACTGCCATTCGCAGCAGACCCGCCCCGAGGGCTTCGGCGCGGACCAGCCACGGCGCTGGGGTCGGCCCTCAGTTCCAGGCGACTACTTTTACGATCAGCCGCACCTGCTGGGCACCATGCGCACCGGCCCGGATCTGCTGAACATCGGCGCACGGCAGCCCAGTCGCGACTGGCACCTGACGCACCTGTACAACCCGCGCCTGGTAACACCGCAATCGCTGATGCCGCCATTTCCGTGGCTATTCGAGGAGCGGACCAGCGCGGGACCGTCGGACGCCGTCGTGAACGTGCCGGGCAGCCGTGCCGTGATCGTGGCCAATCGCGATGGCCTCGACCTGATTGAGTACCTGCTGTCGATGAATCGAACCTATCCGGTGCGATGAAAGACGAGAACCAAAACCCGGAAGCGTTGCCGCCGCTGCTTGGGGACCCTGAGCGGGAGGACGTCTACCAGATCCACCAGGCGCTCCTGGAGCGCGAGAAGGTGGAGCCGAAGGACGGGCTGGAACCGACGCCGTGGTGGGTTTGGGCGGTCTCGGTCGTGGTGATCTTCTCGATGGGGTTCTACCTCGGGCGCTACGGCGGTTCCTTCTCCGCCGATCCCCACGAACTGTACGAGAAGAGCGGGCCGGCGAAGGTGCAGGCCGCGAGCGCAGCGCCCTCGGGCGAACTCGTCTTCTCGACCGTCTGCATGCCCTGCCACCAGGCGGGCGGCGCGGGCCTGGAGGGACAATTCCCGCCGCTGGCAGGCTCGGAGTGGGTCGCCAGGGACGCGAGCGCCGTTGTTCGCATCTTGCTCGGCGGGCTCAGCGGCCCCGTCCAAGTCAAAGGCAAAAGCTTCGACAACACCATGCCGCCGATCGGCGAGCAGTTGACCGATGCCGAGCTAGCCGCGGTGCTGACCTACGTGCGCTCGTCCTGGGGAAACAAGGCGGGGCCGGTGGATGAAGCGCTCGTAAAGACACTGCGCGGGGAGGCGAAATGAGGGCGCTGCTTGCGTTCGTCTTTTGCGCGGCGCTCAACGCCGCACAGCCCGCACAGCCCATCGCCTTCAGCCACAAACTCCACGCCGGCGACTACAAGATCGACTGCCAGTTCTGCCACCACGGCGCGCGGCGTTCGACCGTCTCGGGGATACCCTCGGTCCAGTTCTGCATGGGCTGCCACAAGACCGTGGCCGCGATGAAGCCGGAAATCGTGCGGCTGCGGGGATACTGGGACCGCAAGACGCCCGTCCGCTGGACGCGCATCGTCAAGGAGCCGGATTTCGTTTTCTTCAACCATTCGCCGCACGTCATGAAGGGCATACGCTGTCAGGAGTGCCATGGCCCGATTGAGACCATGACGCAGGTGCGGCTGGATCATTCCCTGAACATGGACCGCTGCGTTTCCTGCCACCGCCAGAGGCGCGCGTCCATCGACTGTTATACGTGTCACCGATGAGCACCAGGCGGCGTGATTTTCTGAAGATTCTCGGGATCGGCGGCGTGGCGGGTCTGACGGGCTGCTCGACGACGGCGCCCGACGCGCTGGTCCCCTACGTCGTGCCCCCGGAAGAAATGGTGCGCGGGCACGCGCTATGGTTCCGCTCGACCTGCCGCGAATGCCCGGCCGGGTGCGGCATCGAGGCGCGGGTGCGCGAGGGGCGCGTCCACAAGGTGGAGGGCAATCCCGAGCACCCGGTGAACGGCGGCGGTCTGTGCGCGCGCGGGCAGGCGGCGGTGCAGGGGCTCTACAATCCCGACCGGCTGCGCTCGCCGATGGTGCGCGAGGGCGGGAAACTCAAGCCAGTGTCTTGGGACGAGGCTCTCAAACGCGTGCAGGCTGGGCTTGCGGGTAAGCCGGTCACGGTGATCACAGGTTCGGTGACCGGTGCGATCGAAGAGCTGGCCGGGATGCTTGGCCGGCACCTGCAATTCGAGCCGATCGACTACGCGACGCTGCGCGAGGCCAACCGGCGGTGTTTTGGCATCGCTTCGCTGCCCGTGCTGCGGTTCGCGGAAGCCAAGACGATTGTTGTTTTCGGCACGGATGTCATCGAGACGTTCGTTTCGCCGGTGGGCTACGCGCGCGGGATCGCCGAAGCCCGGCGCGCGGGTGCGCGCATGATCTACGTAGGTTCCCGGCTATCGCTGACCGGGGCGCGCGCGGATGAGTGGATTCCGGTGCAGCCAGGAGCGGAGGGGCTCATTATCACGCGCCTGGCGAAGGAGCTGCGCGCCGAGCCGTCGATTGCTGTCGCCGGCGGAACGGCGTGCTGCGACCAGAACGGCCTGTTTACGGCCGTCGCCGTCAACCGGCTCAACGCCGCAATTGGCGCACTGAACCGTACCGTGCGGTTCGATCGTACCTCGGCGCTGGGGAAGCTGGCGTCGCGCGCACAGCTTCAGGCAGCGACGGAGGCCGTGGTGGTAGCGGGCGCGAATCCGGTGTACTGGATGCCGGACCTGTTCCGCAAGACGCCGTTCGTGGTGGCGCTGGCATCGTTCCCGGATGAGACGACGGAGACGGCGCACGTTGTCCTTCCGATCCACACGCCGCTTGAGAGCTGGGGCGATTACGAGCCTTGGACCGGCATCCACTGCCTCCAGCAGCCGGCCATGCGGCCGGTTTTCGGCACGCGCGAGTTGGGCGACGTTCTCCTCAGGCTGGCCAACTACAAGCCCGAAACCAATTTCCGGGAGTTCCTCCGCAGCCGCTGGCGCGAACCGGAGGACTTCACGACCGCACTCCAACGCGGCGGCTACTGGCGGGATGTGCCCGAGGTTCGGGTGACGCTGAAGTCCGACACTGGCGTGGCGCCGTCGCTCGAACACAAACCGTATGTGCTCCAGACCTATCCCTCGCTCGCGCACTTCGACGGGCGCGGGGCGAACCGGCCCTGGCTCCAGGAATTGCCGGACCCGATCACCCAGGTGGTCTGGGACAGTTGGGTTGAGGTGAACCCTCAGGATGCCGCGAAGCTCGACATCACCACGGGGGACCGCGTGCGTGTGCGCACGCAGCACGGCGAGGTCGAGACCGCGGCCTACGTCTACCCCGGAATCCAACCAGGCGCGGTGGCCATGCCGCTGGGCCAGGGCCATACGGCGTTCGGGCGTTACGCTACCGGTGTGGGCGTAAACGCCGCCAGGCTGCTGGGCGAAAACTGGAGCGGCGAGCCGGTCGAAATCAGCCTGGTGCGCAAGGCGCGCGGCCTGGTCATCATCCCAGGGCACGATTTGCAGGAAGGGCGCCGAATCGTACGCACTTCGCCGGCCGAACCGCACCCGGAAATATCACTCTACCCACCGCACACGCATGCACCGCACCGCTGGGCGATGGCCATCGACCTGGACGCCTGCAATGGTTGCAGCGCCTGCGTCACCGCCTGCTACGCCGAGAACAATGTCCCGGTAACCGGCAAGGAGCAAGTGGGCCGCGGCCGGCACATGTCCTGGATTCGCCTGGAGCGCTTCTTCGGCCCCGGCAGCGCCGTCACAGAGCCGCTCCGAATCGATTACGCGCCGATGATGTGCCAGCACTGCGACAAGGCCCCCTGCGAGCCGGTCTGCCCGGTGTTCGCTTCGGTCCACAACGCCGAGGGCCTGAACGCGCAGATCTACAACCGCTGCGTCGGCACGCGCTACTGCGCCAACAACTGCCCCTACAAGCAGCGGCGCTTCAACTGGTTCCCGGGCGAATTCCCCGCCCCGCTGGACTGGCAGCTCAACCCCGACGTCACCGTGCGTAGCAAGGGCGTGGTGGAAAAGTGCACCTTCTGCGTGCAGCGCATTGTCGCGGCCAAGGATCGCGCGCGGCGCGAAGGCCGGCCGCTGGCCGACGGCGACGCCGTTCCGGCCTGCGCGCAATCCTGTCCCACCGGCGCGATTGTCTTCGGCGACCTCAACAATCCGGCCAGCCGCGTATCGAAAGCCCTCGATAACCCGCGCCGGTACACGGTGCTCGAAGAACTGAACACGCGGCCCGCGGTTCGGTATCTCCGGCGGGAGCGGCGCGTATGAACTACACGCGCATCGACGCCGATCTCGTCAAAACCATGCGCCCGGCGGGCCGCGCCTACTACATCGTGCTGGCCTGCCTGTTGGCGATCGTGGCGTGGGGCGTGTTCGCCTGGAGCTACCAGATCCGTCACGGCCTCGGCGTCGCGGGGATCACCTGGCCGGTGGGCTGGGGCGTCTACATCACGCTGTTCGTTTTCTGGGTCGGCATCGCGCATTCCGGCACGTTGATCTCGGCGGTGCTGCTCCTGTTCCGCGTGCGCTGGCGCTCCTCGATCTATCGCAGCGCGGAAGCGGTGACCGTGCTGGCGCTGATGACGGCCGGCCTGTTCCCGCTGATCCACCTGGGCCGTCCCTGGGTGGCCTACTGGCTGACGCCTTACCCGCAGATGGGCGGCCTCTCGCCCAACTTCCGCTCGCCGCTGGTCTGGGACGTGTTCGCGGTTTCCACCTACCTGATCGTCAGCCTGCTGTTCTTCTTCACCGGCATGGTGCCGGACCTGGCGATCGTGCGCGACCGCAGCCGCGGCTGGCGCGAAAAGGTCTACGGCTTCCTGGCGCAGGGCTGGCAGGGCACCGACCGCCAGTGGCGGCACTACGCGGCGGCTTACGTCTTTCTGGCGGGACTGGCCACGCCGCTGGTCATCTCGGTGCACAGCATCGTCTCCTGGGATTTCGCCATGTCGATCGTGCCCGGCTGGCACACCACCATCTTTCCGCCCTACTTTGTCGCGGGCGCGATTCACTCCGGCCTGGCGATGGTGCTGACCATCGTGATTCCCATGCGCCGGCTGTTCGGCCTCGATCCCTACATCACCCAGGAGCACCTGGCCAACCTGGCCAAGCTCATGATCGTCACCGGAATGCTGCTGGGGTATTCCTACGGCGTCGAGTTCTTCGTCGCCTGGTACAGCGGCAACATCTACGAGCGCTCGATTTTCTTCTACCGGGCGTTCGGCGACTACGCCTGGGCGCTCTGGCTGCTGGTGGCCTGCAACGTGGGGTCGCCGCTGCTGTTCTGCTTCAGCAAGGTCCGCCACAGCACGCCGTGGCTGATCGCGCTCTGCCTGCTGGTGAACGTGGGAATGTTCTTCGAGCGCTTCGTGATCATCGTGACGTCGCTGGCGCGCGACTACGACCCGTTCACCTGGCATCGGTACGCGCCGCGCTGGCCCGAGCTTTCCATTCTGGCGGGCAGTTTCGCCTGGTTCTTCCTGCTGTTCCTGGTCTTCGCGAAAGTCCTGCCGGTGGTCTCGATGTGGGAGATCAAGGAGGGCCTGCCGAAATGACCGAACACAGCGTGATCGGATTCTACGTCGAGGTGGATTCGCTGCTTAGCGCGGTCAAGGCCCTGCGCGGCGCGCACGAAATCCGCACGATTTCGCCCGTGCCGCTGCACCAGGTCGACGAGCTTCTGGAGACCAGGCCAAGCCCGGTGCGGCGGTTCACGCTCGCCGGCGGCCTCGTCGGCTTCGTGGCCGGCTGGGCGCTCACCATCGGTTCGGCGGAGCACTATCCGCTGATCGTCGGGGGCAAGCCGCTGGTCTCGCTCACGCCATTCGCCGTCATCGCTTACATCTGCACGATTCTGTTCGGCGCACTGTTCACCGTGCTCGGGATGCTGCTCAACGCCCGGCTGCCGCGCATTCAGGTGGGACGCGGCTACGATCCCCGCCTGACCGGCAACCGCTTCGGCTTGCAGGTGATCTGCGGCCAGGACGAAATCGAAGCCGTCAAGAGCAGGTTGCTCGCGCTGGGCGCGGAAGAGGTGAAGTATGTGGAGGTATAGCGCGCTACTGCTCGTGTTCCTGCTTGCCTCTTGCGAGCGCTACCCCACCGGCGGCGACGTGCGCATCCGCAACGACATGGTCGATCAACCCTCGTTCCGGCCGCAAAAAGACCCGCTCCCGCTGGCCGAGGGCGCGGTGCCAACGATTGGCGTCGAGCCGCCGGTGACGCGAGAAGCCGCCAACCCGGTCGCCGCAACACCCGCTTCCGTCGCGCAGGGCCAGAAGCTTTTCACGATCTACTGCCAGCATTGCCACGGCGCCTCCGGGCGTGGCGACGGCCCGGTGGCACGAAAGATCTCCCGGCCGGCCGACCTCACCGCGCAGAAATACCTGGAAGCCCGCGACGGACTCTTCTACTACGCGATCCGGTACGGCGGCGTGATCATGCCGCCGCTGGCCGAAGCCCTCGCGCCCGCCGAGCGCTGGCAAGTCGTGAACTACGTTCGAAAGCTGCAACGGCCATGAACGAGACACGGACCAAGCTGCGAGTCTGCCAGGCGCTCTTCGCGCTGGGGGCCGCCACGTTCGTGGTCGCGCTGGCGCTGGGTCACCCGGCGCGCGTCTGGCAGGCGTTTTTGCTCAACTTCCTGTTCTGGACCGGCATCGCGCAGTCCGGCGTGGTCTTCGCCGCCGCCTACCAGGTCTCGAAGGGCCAGTGGAGCGACGCCTTTCGCCGGATGGGCGAAAGCCTCGTCTTCTTCTTGCCGGCTTCGCTGGTGCTGTTCGTCGCGATGATGCTTTTCGGCGCTAGCAGCATCTTCGTGTGGGCCCGCACGCCGGTCGCGGACAAGCTTGTCTGGCTAAATGTGCCGTTCCTGGGTACGCGCGATCTGGTGGTCTTCGCCGGCCTGTACGCGCTCAGCGCGGCCTACGTCTACTACTCGCAGCGGCCGGTCTTGCATCCCGAGGATGCCGAGCGCTGCGCCCGGCGGACGCGCGTGCTCGCTCCGGTGCTGCTCATCGCCTTCGGCCTGGGCTATTCGCTGATCGGGTTCGATCTGGTCATGTCGCTCGACCCGAGCTGGTACAGTACCCTGTTCGGCTGGTACTTCTTCGTGAGCGCGTTCTACGCGGCGCTGGCGTTCCTGGTGATCGCCGCGGCGCTGTTCCGCGAGACCTGGGGGCTGGAACACCACCTCACCGCGGACGCGACCCACGACATGGGCCGTCTGCTGTTCGGTTTCTGCCTCCTGACCGGCGGCCTGTTCTGGGCGCAGTGGCTGGTCTTCTGGTACGGCGACCTGCCCGAGGAGATCGCCTTCGTGATCCGGCGCTACTACCAGATGCCCTATGCCCCGCTAGCCTGGACCATGACCTACGGCGCATTCATCGTCCCGCTGGTGATCCTGCTGAGCAAGGACCTGAAGCGCAAGCCCAAACGGTTGGCGGCGGTGGCGTGCTGGATCCTGGTGATGCTCTGGCTGGAGCGCTACATCTGGATCGTTCCTTCGATCTGGAGGGGCCAAAGCGCTCCGCTGCTGATCGAAGCCCTCATCACGGCGGGCTTCGCCGGAGGATTCCTCTGGGCCTGGATGGCGTACACCCGGCGCAAACTAATCGAGGCGCCGCATTGAACCTGCCGCTGCTGTTCCTGATGGGGATCTCCGGCAGCCTCCACTGCGCCGGGATGTGCGGACCGCTGGCCGCGCTCGCTGGCGCTCGCGGGTTGCCGCTCTATCTGGCGGGCAAGTCGTCGACGTACGTGCTGCTGGGCGCGCTCGCGGGAGCTTTCGGCGAGACCGTTCTTCGCTTCGGCGTGGGCACTCGCGCGCTAGCGATCATCGCGGGAGCGCTGCTCCTGCTCACCGGCCTGCACTCCCTAGGAGTTCTGCGCGACTCGATGTTCGGGGTTGGAGTGCTGGCGCGGGCCGCCGGCACCATCGCGTCTCTGGCCGGCCAGGGTTTCGCCGGAAAACTGGTCCTAGGCACCGCCAACGGCTTCCTTCCCTGCCCCATGACCTACGCATTCGTGGCGATGGCCGCGGCCACCGCCTCGCCACTCCAAGGCGCGGCCACCATGCTGGTCCTCGGAATCACGACGGCCATCCCGCTGACCATCTCGGCGCTGGCCGCCCGCCGCATCCTCCGCCGCGTCCCCCTGCCGCTCGTAAGCGGCGCGCTCATGTTGCTGGCGGCAGCCGTCACCATCTACCGCGGCTTCGCGGGCGCACACGGCGTGCCAGCGTGTCACTGAACGGGCAGTGGGCCAGTTCCCGGGTGGAGCGTCAGACGGCCAAATGGCTCGAACTGCCCCCCAATCCATTCTCGTGCCGTCGTTCTTGAAGGATACGGGGTCCCAGTGCTAGCATCACTCCCCTCCAGTGCGGAAGCGCCGCCCAGCAAGAGAAGGTCACCCTGTGTTGAGATGCCAATACCTCAAATAATCAGGAAGTTTAGCGTTACACTGTAGCAGTGCGCTTCATCAGGACTCAGCGTACACAGTTCTGTTGCGAGGGTTGAATACGTCTCCTTTATCACCCGAGCTTGCGCCGGCTGCCAACCTGCTTGAGAGTGATCAACCGAAAGTCCTCGCCCTAGTTGGTGCAGGTATCTCGGCTGACGCCACATCTTTGCCGCATGCCACGTGGCTTGGGCTGCTCAAGCATGGCGTTAATCATCTCGTAAGCACGGAGTTCTTTCCTGGCAAACGTGGGGCCGATCTCATCGCGTCGTTGGAGACGGCCTTCTCCCCGTTCGATCTGGTGAAGGCGATCGAGCACGCCGAATTGGTCGAGCGGAATCTGATGGTTCCCAACCCTGCGTGTTTCGCTCAGTGGTTGGATAGCGCCTTTGCTACCTTTCCTATTCGGCCGGGCAGGGCTGCGGCACTGGACGCCCTGCGCAATCTTCAACAGGCAGGCGTACTCCTGGTTACGACAAACTACGACAGCCTGCTTGCCGAGGCAACCGGGCTTCAGCCGGTAACGTGGCAAGAGCACGACGAGTTTCTGAAAGTGGTTAGCCGCCAACGTCCGGGGATCTTGCACCTTCATGGCTATTGGAAGCGCCCGTCATCGGTCGTGTTAGGCCGTACTTCGTATGACCGAATCGTTGCTGATCGCGACTTTCAGGATATCTTCAAGAGCCTGTGGTTAGAGTGGTCGTGGATCTACGTCGGCTGCGGTGATGGGCTTGATGACCCCAACCTGGGCAGACTGTTGGCATGGGGCCAACGCTGGGGCGCCGGTGCCCTGCCCGATTACTTCCTAGCCAAGGCGGACAAGGCGCATGCGCTGGCACAGAGAATCGATAAGCCGCGGAACCTCGTGATCATTGGCTATGCGGACCACGCGGACTTGCCAGGCATCTTGACCTCTCTCACCCCCGCCGCGCACTGCTGGCCCTTTGTGCCGGTAGATGGAAACTTCTTCCTCTACCGCGCGTCAAACTCGCCGGCGACCTTGGCCTTTCCCTCCAGAGCGGAGTACCTGGATGGAAGAGTGCCGACCCTGGCAGCCGATGCTGAAGTCCTGGCCCGCCTCGAACGCCACGGGTGGGCATTCGTACTGGACGTCGCATCCGTCGGTAAGACGACTCTGGGGTTACGCATCGCCGCCACACCGGCCCAGCGAGATTATCCGGCCTACTACGTGGATCTCGCTATGGTCGATCCCGAGATGGTGATGGACGCGCTCACCGCGGCGCGGAGCCTGGCGCGACCGGGAGCCTTGTTGATCGTCGATAATGCGCATCACCAGCCTGAGCTCGCGCGTCAAGTGTGGGAGCAATGGAGAGATCGATCTCGCGGGAGCAGGCTCCTGCTGATTGCGACCCGAATCCAGCGCGTGGCCATCACGACGCCCGCCCAGGATCTGGAGTTCTTCGAGTGCCATGCCGCCAACCCCGCCATTGAACTCCGCCCGGCTGCGGCCGATCTGGTCTCGATTCTGGCGTGCATCCATGGACGCGTCGGTGCCGGCCGAGCCGCACCACTGGCGGCTCCTCCACCGAGTGTGTTGCAAGAATGGCACCGCGATTACGGCAATGCGCTGGGGGCATTCTGCCTTGCCGTGCTGGGCCGCCTCAACGAGTTCTCGCGCGGCCGCTGGGAACTGCCGTTGGAGGCCGCGTCGGACTGGGTCAAGGAGAAATGGCTCAAACATCTGAACGCAAGAGCGCTTGAGAATCTCCTATGCCTGTCGGTTTTCGGTTCACAGGAATTCGAACTCGAAGTAGCTGACCACGCTCTGCCGCATCCGAACGATACCGATCTGCTCCTGAGACTTGGCCTTGTTGTCCGGAGACATCGTGGGAAGCTGTCCCAGCACCGTAGCTTTCGGCTGCGCGAGCCCGGCTGGGGTCGGCTGATCCTGGCAGCTCACCCCACAGATGGGGAGAGAATCCTCTTCGAAGCCGCAGCCCGATATCCAATAACTGCTCTTCTCTTATCTGCCCGGCTCCGCCGCGAAGGCTCGTTGGAACGACTCTCACTGCTTTGGCGGCATCTGGCTCTGAATCCCAATGATCTGATCAGGAGGATAGAGCTGGTTTCGCTTGGATGGGCCTCCAACCTGGTGCAAACGGCGGCAAGTCAAGGCCAATCCTCGCTGGCAGACCGGCTCTGGACAGCGATCGAGCGGGACCCGGACAATGTGGCGGAACGCGCCTGGGAAACACCGTTGGATCAGGTCGCCGCTTCCCTGGAAAAGGCGAAGCGGCAGGGGCGCAACACGGAACCTCTCTGGACGGCCATCGAGCGGGACCCGAATAAAGTGGCGGAACGCGCCTTGGAAACACCCTTGAACGATGTCGCCGCGTTCCTGGAAGAGGCGAAGCGGCAGGGGCGCGACACGGAACCCCTCTGGACGGCCATCGAGCGGGACCCGAATAAAGTGGCGGAACGCGCCTGGAAAACGCCCTTGAAGGACGCCGCCGCGTTCCTGGAAGAGGCGAAGCGGCAGGGGCGCAACACGGGACCTCTCTGGACGGCCATCGAACGGGACCCGGATAAAGTGGCGGAACGCGCCTGGGAAACACCGTTGAACAACGTCGCCGCGTTCCTGGAAGAGGCGAAGCGGCAGGGGCGCAACACGGAACCTCTCTGGACGGCCATCGAGCGGGACCCGGATAAGGTGGCGGAACGCGCCTGGGAAACACCGTTGAACAACGTCGCCGCATTCCTGGAAGAGGCGAAGCGGCAGGGGCGTAACACGGAACCTCTCTGGACGGCCATCGAGCGGGACCCGGATAGAGTGGCGGAACGCGCCTGGGAAACACCCTTGAACGATGTCGCCGCGTTCCTGGAGGAGGCGAAGCGGCAGGGGCGCAACACGGGACCTCTCTGGACGGCCATCGAGCGGGACCCGGATAAAGTGGCGGAACGCGCCTGGGAAACACCGTTGGATAAGGTCGCCGCGTTCCTGGAAGAGGCGAAGCGGCAGGGGCGCGACACGGAACCCCTCTGGACGGCCATCGAGCGGGACCCGAATAAAGTGGCAGAACGCGCCTGGAAAACACCTTTGAAGGATGCCGCCGCGTTCCTGGAAGAAGCGAAGCGGCAGATGCGCAACACGGAACCTCTCTGGACGGCCATCGAGCGGAACCCGGATAAAGTGGCGGAACGCGCCTGGGAAACACCCTTGAAGGACGCCGCCGCGTTCCTGGAAGAGGCGAAGCGGCAGATGCGCAACACGGAACCTCTCTGGACGGCCATCGAGCGGGACCCGGATAAAGTGGCGGAACGCGCCTGGGAAACACCCTTGAACGATGTCGCCGCGTTCCTGGAAGAGGCGAAGCGGCAGGGGCGCAACACGGAACCTCTCTGGACGGCCATCGAGCGGAAC
>JBEKMO010000116.1:0-15125 GCA_050008465.1 Bryobacteraceae bacterium | reverse complement strand
GTAAGCGTCCCGTGAACCCATCTTTCGCGGCCTGAGGACTTGGATCATACTCCCTTGTGTTGGCGCATGTGCGGCTTGAAGTGCGCGCGCAGGCCGCGCAGGGAGGAATCCGGGTGAGCAGAAAGCAGGATGTGGAGAAGGCGCGTTACTGGCGGACCACGATCCGCGAGGCGGCGCGGAGCGGCCTGTCGACCCGCGAGTTTTGCCGGCAGCGCAAGCTGCATGAGAGCCAGTTCTATTGGTGGCAGCGCCGGTTGGCGCGCCAAGCTCCGAAGAGCCGGCCGCGGCCGGCCGCCGCGCCTGCGAGCTTCGCGCTGGTCAGCGAGGAAGCGGGAGGCGGGGACGCCGGCATCGAGCTGGTGCTGGCCGCCGGGCGCAGACTGCGGATCGCCAAGGGCGTCGATGAGCAGACCCTGCGGGCGGTGCTGGCGGCGCTGGAACAGCCGGGATGCTGAGCTTCCCGGCGGCCATCAGGGTCTACCTCTGCACGGTGGCCTGCGACATGCGGAAGTCCTTCGACGGGCTGTCGATGATGGCCGAGCACATCATCCGGTGCAATCCGTTTTCGGGGCACCTGCTGGTGTTCTGCAACCGGCGCAGCGACCGGCTGAAGATCCTGTACTGGGACCGGGACGGCTGGGCCATCTGGTACAAGCGGCTGGAAGCGGGGACGTTCGAGTTTCCGTTCGCCCAGACGGGGCGGCGGGAGATCGCGGCTTGGGAGCTGGGCGTGCTGCTGGAAGGCATTGATCTGAGCAAGGGGCGGCGGCGGAAACGCTACTCGTTGCCGGCGGCGGCGAGCGAGGATCGCGCGGGACTCGAAGCTCCAAAACAATAGTGCGGCGTTGCGTTGTTTTCCATTGACAAGTGCGAGTAAGTGGAGTAAGTTACTTACTTACTCGTGATGGAGATCGATCCCAACCAACTGCCCAACGACGCAGCCGCTCTGCGCGAGATGGTGCTGGGGCTGCTTCAGGAACTGGAAACCAAGGAGCGGGACCTGGCGCGCGTGCGGCACATGCTGGAGCAGTTGCTGCGCTGGCGCTACGGACAGAAGCGCGAACGGGTGGATGAAAACCAGTTGTTCCTGTTCGCGGTGGGGATGGTCCACTCCGGCCAGGACCAGGCCGCCGCGCCCGCGCCGCAGGCCAGCCCGACGGCGCCCCCAGCGGAGCGCAGAGGCCATGGCCGGCAGCGCTTGCCGGAGTCGCTCGAGAGGCGGCGCGTGGTCTACGATCTCAACCAGCAGGAACGGCAGTGCCCCCAGTGCCACGGCGAGCTGAAGCACATCGGCGAGGAGATCAGCGAGCGGCTGGAGTTCGTGCCGGCTTCCTTGCACGTGATCCAGGAGGCGTGCCAGAAGTACGCCTGCGCCAAGGGCTGCACGGTGGTGACGGCGGAGAAGCCGGCCGCGCCGATCGAGAAGGGCCTGCCGGGGCCGGGGCTGCTGGCGCAGGTGGCCGTGAGCAAGTACGGCGATCACGTTCCGTTGCACCGCCAGGGGGAGATCTACCAGCGCCAGGGCGTCGAGTTATCGCGCCAGACCATGTGCGGCTGGATGCGGCAAGCGGCCGAGCTGGCGAGCCCGCTGGTCGCGCTGATGAAGGAGCGGGTGCTGAGTTCCAAGGCGGTGCAGACCGACGACACTCCGGTGCCGGTGCTCGACCTGGAGTTGGCGCACACGCGCACGGGCCGGATCTGGACTTACGTGGGGGACCGGGAGCATCCCTATACGGTTTACGACTACACGCCCAACCGCAGCCGCGAGGGCCCGGATGCGTTTCTGAAGCAGTTCCGCGGATTCCTGCAAGCCGACGCCTACTCGGGGTACGACCGTTTGTACCAGGAGCCCGGGCGCGGTGTGGTCGAGGTGGCGTGCTGGGCGCACGCGCGGCGCAAGTTCTTCGAGGCGCAGTCCTCGGACCTGATGCGCTCGATGGTGCTGCTGGCCTACATCCGGCTGCTCTACGATGTGGAGCGCGAAGCGCGCGAGGGCAACTTGCGGGGCGCCCAGCGCCGGGCGCTGCGTCAGGCCAAGTCGCGCCCAATACTGGAAGACATCAAGACGTATCTGGAAGCGGAGCGGCCGAAGGTGCTGCCGAAGAGTCCGGAGGGCCAGGCCATCGCCTACACGTTGTCGAACTGGGCGGCGCTGGTGCGCTACTCGGAGGACGGCGATCTGGAGATCGATAACAACGGCGCCGAGCGCAGCCTGCGCGGAGTCGCGGTGGGCCGCAAGAACTGGATGTTCTATGGCAGCGACACCGGCGGCTCGACGGCGGCGGTGCTGACCAGCCTGGTGGCCAGTTCGAAGCGGCTGCACATCGATCCGTTCGCCTATCTGCGCGACGTGTTCGGGCGCATCAGCGCCCACCCCAAGCAGCGGTGGAGGAACTGCTGCCCGACCGCTGGGCCGCGGCCCGTCTGGCTGCGGGGCCCTGAGCTATTTCTCACTCCCAACGCACGTGCGCCGAGCGCGTCCGACCCATGGGTTTACCGGACGGGTACGCTCAAGAGCTTTTCCCGCCCGGTGCTGATCGTCAGCGGCCGGCAAGACCCGATCGACCCGCGGATGGCCTACGAGACGCACCTCGCGCTGAAAGGCTCGACGCTCCAGTTCATCAACCGCTCCGGCCACTTTCCCTGGATCGAGCAGCCGCAGCAGTTCTTCGAGATTGTGCGCCGGTTCCTGGTCAAGGCGCCGGCGCCAGGGCGTTGAAGAGGAGCTTGAAAGTCTGGTAGCTCTGGCCGCGGTATTGCGGACGCATGCCGAACAGGATGATGCGGCCGGCACCCATGGGGTAATCGATCAGCGCTGCCTTGCCGGCCAGGTACTTCTCGCCGAGCAGCCAGCCGGAAGCCAGTATCCCGGATTGTGGATAGCGCGCCACCACTCGCGCCGCAGAGCCTTCGGGGACCTCCCAGGCAGGGCTGGCTTCCGACCAGATGGCGATTTCGGCGGGCAGACCGCGAGTGAGCGGGCTCTTCGGGTCCAGGCTCACGTTGAGCAGGGAGCCGGGCGAGTAGTAGTCTCCCGACTTCACCGGCGCCAGGTTCAGGCCCAGCGTTGCGATCGCATAGTCGGTGGAGCGGTTGAGAAATACCAGCGTGCCGCCCGCGGACGCAAAGCTTTTCAGAGCCTCGGCGCCCTTCTCGCCGAGACCGCCGGTGTATTCGTCGGGCATCTCGCCCGCGTGGTAGCCGTTGGCGATGACTGCGGCGGGCTGGTCGGGGAAGATCAGTACGTCGAAGCGGCGGCGGAGCTTGCCTGGAAGGATGTCGCTGTTGGAGGCACTGTGGTAGGGGACCCGGAACTGTTCGAGCACCCAGCGCGTCCAGCCTTCGTCGATGGATGGCACGAAGCTCTTGTAGAGACCGATGCGCGCCTGAATTGACAGCGGGCTGGGCTTCGCTGGAATCTCACCGGAGAGCGGCGCGAGCGGCACGGCGACGGGGGTATCGATCGAATCCACCTGGACGCCCATCAACAGCGGCAGTGTGTGCGCGGTGACGTCGTAGGGGCGCTTGGGCGGGCCGCCGGGATAGAGCCGCAGGTCCGGGTAGCGCTGGCGCTCGAGCAGCGTCTTGGCAAAGGAGCTGTAGGGCTGCTGCATGCGGATGACGTAGGCGCCCGCGCCGTACTTCTTGCCATCCACTTCGAAGGCTTGGGCCGCCTGCTCGGTTTCCACTTGGCCGAAGGCGAGCGTCTCGATCAGCTTCGCGGCGGCGACGGGATCGCGCTGGGCAGCGGGGATGACGAAGGCCCACGGAGAGGTCCTCGCCACTGCGCGCCGGCCGATGCGGTAGAAGTTCCGCAGCAGGTCCTCGCGCCGCGTGGCGGCCTGATAGAGCACCGACTCCATGGCGATCAACTGATAGTCGACGACGTCGCGGAGCCTCCACTCGCCTCCCATCCAGGGCTGCAAGTAGTTCCAGCTCCGCTCGCGGGGCAGGTAGCCGGGCGCAGAGGGCTCGATCTGGCCGGGCCGCACGGTGATCGGCGTGGCCAGGCGGGCGCTGGCGGATTCCGTGAGGATACGCAGACCGCCGTGATAGGCCTGATAGTGGCGGGACGGGCTCCAGAGATCGTAGAGAGCGTTCATGACCACGCCGGTCTTGCCCGCGGCCGTGAGGTCCACGGCGATGCCAATTCCGATCAGGTTGCACTCCTGCGCCAGGATCGGATCGATGTTGGGCTCGATGGGGTCCATCCAGGGCGGCACGAACATGCGCGAGGCGAAAGGGCCCTGCTGGTGCATGTCGTAGACGATCTGCGGGTGCCAGACGTTGTGAAGCTGAGCGACGGTGAGGCGCGTCTCGGCCTGGGTAAAGAAGTACCAGTCGCGGTTGTTGTCGTGGCCGGCGTACTTCTGATACAGCTCAGGCGGTGGAGTGCCTTCGAACGGCGTGCCTAGTGTCTTGCGGTACCAGCGCGTGACGATATCCACGCCATCCGGGTTGAGCGAGGGCACCAGCAGAAAGATGGTGTTATCGAGGATGGCGCGGAACCGCGGGGTGTCCTCGGTGAGCAGGCGGTAAGCGAACTCGATGGCGGTTTGGGTGGAGGCGAGCTCGGTCGCATGGATCGAGCAGGTGATCAGCACGACCGCCTTGCCTTCGCCGATCAGCTTCTCGGCCTCGGCCTCGGGAGTGATGCGCGGGTCGGCCAGCTTCTTCTGGATCCAGGCGTAGCGGTCGAGGCTGCGGAGCGTCGAGGGCGCGGCGATGGTGACCGCGAGGAACGGCCGGCCTTCCGTGCTCTTGCCGAGCTCCTTGACGCGGATGCGGTCGGAGCTGTTCTCGAGCGCCTGGAAGTAGGAGACCACGCGGTCCCAATCGAGCACAGTGCGATCGGCGCCCATCTGGTGACCGAAGTGGCTCTGGGGCGAGGGGACGGCCGCGGCGGCCAGTGCCGCCAGCGCCGCCAGCGCCAGCAGGAGCGGTATCAGGCGGCGCGCGGCAGATCCAGGACGCATCGTGTGCTTATTGTATCGGATGGCCTTCGGGAGGGAGTATTTTGGCTTATCTTGGCATACGACACAAGGCGATCGTCTGCCCCACCGGGGCTGGCGCATGCCAGCAGCCAGGAATGCTGAGCTGGGGCCAATGGCGGTACGTCACTGGCAGGCCAACTGCACCGTTCCGGTGGCTAAGAGGACTCTCGCGGCAGCCTTTTCAGCCTGGCCGCTATCTCCCGCAGTTCACGGAGAAAGCCGCCTTGGCGGTCTGCATCCGGCGCGGCGAAAGAATCACCAGTTGCATCCAGCCGGAATAGTCCTTCGAGAGGGACCAGTCGGTGGAGATTCCGCGGGTCCCGGCCCGGTTGAAGATCAGCGTGTGCTCGGTGTGCGACCCGTCGCTGCGCAGCCATTGGTAGGTCACTTCCAGCGGGCCGGTGGTGCGGATACGGCCGGTAAAGTGCACTTTGGCCGGGCATCCCCCGCTGATGGCGGGCTGGGAGTCCAGGTGAATCAGGTCGACTTTCGGTTCCTGTGCGAGAACCGGAGCGATGGCCAGAATGGCCACCGCGATCGGGAACAGTCTCCGGAGACGTTTCATGGGTTACCCCCCTTCGAACTCCTGGCAACCAATCAGTATATACCAGACTGCCCGTCGCCGGTCTGTCGGGTAAAGTCGCGGATTCGAACCAGCCCGCTACTCGCCGCTCGAACTCGGCGGGCCAGCGGCCGAAGGCGGCGGTGTGGCCGGCCTGCGGCACTTCCCACAACTCCACGCGGCCGCGAGCGCTGTTCAGAATGCGGCGCGAGTGCGCTGGCGGGATGTTGCGGTCTTCGGCGCCGTGGATCAGCAGTATGGGAATCCGCGTCGAGGCGACTGCGGCGGCCGGCGAAACTTCCTCGAACTTCACGCCGTAGCGGAGGTGGGCGTACCAGAAGCCCGTTTCGACGACCGGGCGCAGAAGCGTGCGTCCCAGCCATCCGCCGCAACCGGCTTGGGCGGCGATGCGATCGTAGGCGACCTCGCGGAGGCTGGAGAAGGACGACTCGGCGGCCACGGCCTCAAAGCGCGGCTCATTCCGGAGCGCCTGGAGAAGAATGGCCGCGCCCATGGATTCTCCGAGCCCGAAGACGTGGCGCACGCCATGCTCGGCGACCAGCCAGTCCACCCAGCGCGTCAGGTCGCCGGCCTCTCGGAGCCCATAGGTGGCGATGGAGCCGCCGCTCTCGCCTTGCGCGCGGGAATCGATTGCCAGCACGTCGTACTGGCGGGCCAGAAACAGCCGTGCATAGGAGAGCATGCCGCCGCGATGGTCGGCCTGGCCGTGCAGCAGAATCACGGCCTTGCCGCTGGGTTCCCTGGCGCGGAAGAACCAGGCCTTTAACGTCACGCCGTCGGCGGCTGCGATTTCAGCGTCTTCCAGGCGCGCGCCCAGGGATTCGGCGGTGCGGGCGGCGGCGTTGCGCGTGCTGGCAATCAGCTCGTGGCGATGGGGGTGGAGGAAGGCTTCCGAGACCACCACGCCGGCCAAGGCCATCGCCAGCAGGGCGACCAACCCAAGACCCAGGATGAAGCGGAGTTTGCGCACCAATCATGAGGACGCAGACGGGACTGCGATTGTTCGCGCGAGGGTGCGAGGGCATACCAGCCAAATCCAGCCGCTTGGGCTGCCAATCGAAAAATCCGTCAAACCCGCTATCGACATGATTCTGCGCCGTTTATTCGTTCCAGAACAGATTCAGGCGGACACTAGTGGTGTAATGACTTGTCCGTCCTCGCCGCGCGGCTGAGGAGAGTCCGCGGCGCGGAGGACGTCATTCGCCCCGTGATCTTTAGAAGTGCAAAGAGAGAGGAACTAGTCATGATATGGAATAAGAGAATCGGCGCCGTTTGTTTCATTGGCGCTCTAACCGCCGCCATCTGTGGCGCACAGCAAAAAGACATCCCGAATAGCCAGGATCATCCTTTGGTCACGCGCTATCCCGGGTCGGTCATCGGCGAGTACAGTTACTCGGAGTACGACGAGGTCATGCTTCCGCTCGGCAAGGCCAATCGGAACGACGTGTTCGAGAAGATCCAGCGCCTGGAAGGCAAAATCACCCGCATCGGTTATGCGGCGCCCGCCCACCGCTCGATTCTGGAGATCTATCGCAATTACGAAAGCGCCCTGCTGAAGAGCGGCTTTCAGATCCTCTGGTCCTGCGTCAACAGCGAGGGTTGCGGCAACGCGGGCCCCGTTCAACTCGCCTCCATCGGCAGAGAGGACTGGGGTTGGAACTCCGGCCACCGCTACCTCGCGGCAAAATCGCCTCGTGGCACGGGCGACGCCTACGTCAGTCTGCACATCGGACAATGGGCCGATACCAATCGTGGCGCCTACGTCGTGCTCTACGTCGTCGAGCTGAAGCCGATGGAGGGCGGGCTCGTCAGCGTCGACGCCGCCGCGCTCGCCAGCGACATCGCCGCGACCGGCCATTCGGCCGTCTACGGCATCTATTTCGATACCGCCAAGGCCGAAGTCAAACCCGAGTCCGACGCCGCGCTCAAGGAGATCGCGAAGCTCTTTCAGGAGACGCCCACGCTCAAAGTTTTCGTCGTCGGCCACACCGACAACGTCGGCTCCCTCGCCTCGAACATGGATCTCTCCAAGCGGCGCGCCGACGCCGTCGTCGTAGCCCTGACCACGAAGTACGGGGTCGCCGCCGCGCGCCTGGTCGCCCAGGGCGTGGGCCCGCTCGCGCCCGTCGGTTCCAACGACACGGAGGACGGCCGCGCCAAGAATCGCCGCGTGGAACTGGTCAAACAGTAGGCTGTCACGCCTAGTGACCCTGCCAGTTCGATCGGCCCTGGAGCTGGTGGCGAGGTCGCAGCCCGCGAGGGCGGAGATCCGGCGCCGGCGGGATGGTGGAGACGATGGCGCAGGTGCCGGAGGAGCCACCGTCGGAACACCTGGGCATTCGCGACGAGCCCGCTGGCAAGAAACGCTATCTGGGTGGCGTCCTCACCTGGCGCAAGTCGACCAGGCCAGTTCTGGTACCCAGTCCTGTAATTTCGGGCGACCGCGCGGGGAGGAGCTTCGTGTAGAGTGGGAGTTGGAAAACAGCCGGCTGAGGAGGCCCAGCGCGATGATGTGGCTACGAAAGACCGCGGCAGCGGCGGCGATACTGCTCCTGTCTCAAACCGCGCTGCCAGCGCAGGCACCGGTCAACCCAAATGCGTCCGCGGAGGCGCGCGCCTTGTTGCGGTATCTGTATTCGATCTCGGGGCGGTACACGCTTGCGGGTCAGCACAACTACCCCAACACGATCGCCCGCTGGACGGACCGCGCCTACGACTTCACCGGCAAGTATCCGGCCCTGTTCGGGCAGGATTTCGGATTCGAGGGAGGGGCCGACAAGGATTCCGTGCTGGCGCGGCCGGCGCTGGTCGAGGAAGCCAAGCGGCAGTGGCGGAACGGCGCGGTCGTAGCGCTCACCTGGCACGCGGTCCCGCCGACTCAGGACGAGCCGGTCTCGTTCCGCGAGAGCGTTCAGAGCCATCTCACGGACTTTGAATGGAGCGAACTGGTGACGCCCGGCACCGGCCTCTATAACCGCTGGTGCGCACAGGTGGATGTGATCGCGGGCTACCTGAAGCAACTGAGGGATGCGCGGGTGCCGGTGCTCTGGCGCCCATACCACGAGATGAACGGGGGCTGGTTCTGGTGGGGCGGGAGGAAAGGGAAAAACGGATCGGCGGCGCTGTACCGTCAGATATTCGACCGCTTGGTCAACTACCACAAGCTCGACAACCTGATTTGGGTGTGGAATCCAAGCCCCCCCGGCACCGGCTCAACTGGCCCAGGCTCGTACGCCGACTTCTTCCCGGGCCCGGAATATGCCGATGTGCTGGCCGCCGATATTTACGGCGAGTTCAAGACGAGCCACTATGACGACCTGCTGGCGCTGGCCGCCGGCAAGCCGATCGGTTTAGGCGAAGTCGGAGCGGTCCCCAGCCCCGCCGTGCTGAAGGAGCAGCCCAAGTGGGCGTGGTTCATGACCTGGAGCGAAATCGTCGAAATAGGAAATCCACTGGAGGCGCTGCAGGCAACTTACAGTGCTCCGAGTACGCTGAGCCGTGACGATCCCCGGGTCGCGGAGCCCCTGGCGGCGATTCGCAAAGCATCGGCGGATCCGGCTGCGGAGCCGGTGACGCCAGGCGCGTCGGCGGAGGCGAAGGCGCTGCTGGCGCGGCTCTATCAGGCGATCGGGCGGAGCGTGCTGAGTGGCCAGGAGAACGACCCGCGGTCGGTTTCGCGCTCGACCGACCGCGTCTTTGAGGTCACCAAGAAGTACCCGGCCATCTATGGCCAGGATCTGGGCATCACGAAAGACGCCATGTTAGAGGTTGGGACGGCCCGCCAGGCGATCGTCGACGAGGCGAAACGCCAGCACCAGAACCACGCCATCGTGACCCTGACCTGGCGTGCCGCTCGGCCTACCGACGAGGAAGCCGACGCGCCGGATGCGAGTGTTCGCGGCAAGCTGACGGATTTCGAGTGGAATGAGCTGCTCACGCCCGGTTCCCGGCTTTACCAGCGGTGGTGCGCGCAGGTGGACGCGATGGCGGGGTATCTCAAGCAGTTGCAGGACGCCGGCGTCCCGGTCCTGTGGCGGCCCTATCCCCAGCCCAATGGGACGAAGTTCTGGTGGGGCGGCCGGAAGGGGAACCGGGGATCCGCTGCGCTCTACCGGCAGCTTTTCGACCGCCTGGTGAACCACCGCAAGCTGCGGAACCTCATCTGGGTGTGGAACGCGGCGGCCCCTGGATTCCGGCCCGATTCGCCCGGCACGTACAGCGATTTCTTCCCGGGCCTGCAATACGTGGATGCCCTAGCCGTGGACATCGAGGACGGCGGTTTCAGATTTCGGCGCGACGGCGAACTGGCTGTTTTCGGCGTGGGCAAGGTGATTGGAGTGGGCCTCCGCCTTCCTTCTCCCGCGATTGTGGGGCAACAGTCCAGGTGGGCGTGGTTTCTGGCCGCTCCCGACGACACCGGCAGCCCCGAGCAGCCGAAGGAGCTGCGCAAACTCTACGACGCTCCGAGGGTAGTGTCGCGCGAGCCGTAACGCCGGGTGAGGGACTTCCGGTAGGCCGCGAGTAGCTGTTCGCGAGTCTCGGGGCCGAGCGGCGCGGGCGCCTCGGCGGCTTCGCAGTTGTGGCACAGCCGGACGGTGCGCTTGAGGCTCTCCAGGAACTCGATGCAGGGCGGGCAGCCGGCCAAGTGCGCTTTGATGTCCTCGCAGCTCTCCGGGCTGAGCTCCGCGTCCAGGTACTCGGAAAGCAGGGCGAAGACCTGCTTGCAGTCGTCCTTGTGCTCGCCTGGTTCCATACGCTTCAGCTCCCCGCCGCGCCCCGCTGGACGCTCCTCAGATACCGGTCCAGTTTCTGGCGCACCGCCAGCCGCGCGCGGTGCAGCCTAGTCTTGACCGATTCCGGGCTGATGTCCAGCACCTGCGCCGCCTCATCCGTGCTCAACTCCTCCACGTCGCGGAGCAGGATGACCGCCCGGTAAATCTCCGGCAATCCCTGAATGGCCCGTTGGATCACGTCGCGCAGCTCCGAACGCAGCACCTGGTCGTCGGGCAGCGCCGACCAGTCGGCGATTTCGAGCCTCCGGCGCCCGCCGTCCTGTTCGGAATGCGGCAGAAAGTCTTCGAGCGATAGCTCCTGCGCGGGGGCGAACACGCTCTTCCGCCGCTTCATGTAGCAGGCGTTGCGGGCAATGCGAAAAACCCAGGCGCGCACCCGTTCCGGCTCGCGCAACTGGTCGAAGTTCTCGAAGACCTTGAACAGGGTGTCCTGGGCAACCTCTTCGGCGTCCTCGCGGTGGCCGCACATCATCAACGCATACTGGAAGATTTTGGAGCGGAACACCTCGACAAAGCGGTCGAAGGCATCCGCTTTGCCAGCGAGCAGGTCGCGCGCCAACTCGACTTCGTTGGTTGTCTTCGGAGACGGCACCCAAAGGCATTGTAGCCGTCCTCAGGCCCGCGCCGCTAGGTCCGTGTTCAGCGTCATCTGGATCATCGGCGGCTGCAACAAAGTGTTGTGGATCAGGCACGACTTGGCGGCCCGCAGCACACCTTCGCGGTGCTTGTCGTCTTCGAGGCCGGCAAGCCGCACCTCGATGTGGAACGCGGCGAGCCTCGCCGGCCCCATGGCCTTCTCGGCCGAGACCCGCACTTGGAGGCCGTCGGCCGGGAGCGACCGGGCGCGCAGATACTGCGCCGCGTAAAAGGCTGCGCAGGTGCCGAGCGAAGCCAGCAGAAACTCGGGCGGGCTCATGCCGGCGTCCGCGCCACCGTTATCCAAAGGCTGGTCGCAGAGGACCTGGTGACCCCGGGCATTCGCCTCGAACTGTACTCCACCGCGATAATTGACGATCATCTCCATCGGATGCCTCCAGGCTCAAAGATGCATTCCGCCGGAAGAAGTGACAGGCCGGCCGCAATCAGTCACGCACGGGAACAGTCGGCGTTCACCAACTGGTGCCCGATGATGACCTTCCTCAAGAAGGTCGGCGTGCGACCATTGGGGGATGGCTGCCCAGCTCGATGCGCTCTTCCTGAAGTTCGCCACCAACAAGCTGGGCCAGTTGAGTTCGCGGATTGTGGACTGCCTGGGGCGGCTCTCCGACGACCAGATCTGGTCGCGCGGCAACGAGAACCAGAACGCCGTGGGCAACCTGGTTTTGCACTTGTGCGGGAACGTGCGGCAGTGGATCCTCTCGGGGGCGCGCGACCGGGATGCCGAGTTCGCGGCCCGCGGCGAGGTTTCCGGCGCCGAACTGGCGGCGCGCCTTGAAACCACGGTCGAAGAGGCACTCGCGGTGATTCGGAACACCACGGCGGAGCGCCTCACCGAGAGGGTTTCCATCCAGGGCTATGAGGTCTCGGTTTTGGAGGCCATCGGGCACGTGACGGAGCACTTCGCGCAGCACACCGGCCAAATCATTTACGCCACCAAGCTGCTGACCGGCGCGGACCTGGGCTACTACCGGCACCTGAGCAAGGCGTCCGCGCACCAGGAGAAGACACCTTAGCCATGGGCCGCCTGGAATCGCTGGATGTGTTTCGCGGCGCGACCATCGCCGCGATGATCCTGGTAAACAACCCGGGCACCTGGAGCGCGGTCTATCCACCGCTGCGCCACGCGGAATGGCACGGGTGGACGTTCACCGACCTGATTTTTCCGTTCTTCCTGTGGATCGTGGGCGTGGCGATGACGCTGGCGTTCGCCAAGCGCGTCGAGCGGGGCGACGGGCGCCGCAAGCTGCTCCTGCATGCTCTGCGCCGGACCGTCATCCTCTTCGCGCTGGGCTTGTTGCTGAATGGGTTCCCGTTCTTTCACCCGGCCACCTGGCGCATCCCTGGGGTTCTCCAGCGGATCGCCGTCTGCTACCTGGCCGCCGCACTGATCTTCTTGTGGACGAGTTGGCGAGGCCAGGCGGTGTGGACCATCGCCCTGCTGGCGGTCTACTGGGTGCTCATTGGCCCCGGAGGCGTCGAGAAGGGCGCGAACCTGGCGCGGCACATCGACGGGCTGCTGCTGGACGGCCACATGTGGGCGCAAACCCGGACCTGGGATCCGGAGGGCGTTCTCAGCACGCTTCCGGCGATCGCCACCACGCTCATCGGCGTTCTCACGGGGCACCTTCTGCGGTCTGGCCGCGGGGAGGCGGAGAAAACCGTCTGGATGTTCGTTTCCGGCAACGCGCTGTTGGTGGCGGGGATCGTCATGAACGTCTGGCTGCCCATCAACAAGAACCTCTGGACCAGCTCCTACTCGGTCTTCATGGCGGGGATGGCGCTGAACGTCTTCGCGTTCTGTTACTGGCTGGTTGATGTGAAGGGATACCGCCGGTGGACCAGGCCGTTTGCGATCTACGGCATGAACGCGATCGCCGTGTATGTGCTCGCCGGGGCGCTGGAAGTGCTACTGGACGTGATCCGGGTGGCGAGGGCGGGGCAGCCGGTGTCGCTCCACGAGTGGCTGTTCCAGCATCTGTTCGCGCCCTGGGCGAGCCCGCCCAACGCCTCGCTGCTGTGGGCGCTGAGTTTCGTGGCGGTGCTGTACCTGGTGGCCTACGGGATGTACCGGCGGAAGTGGTTCGTGAAAGTGTAGCAAACAGGTATTTCAGGATGCTATTGTCTTTTCCCACGCCCGCCTGACAGTGTGTCTATAATGATCGGCTGTTGGCCAACGCTAGTCAGGGGTACTCTGGATGGGCACAGTCGCGATGGACGCCACACTGAAACAGACCTGGGGGATCTACCAGGTCTACATCGGCAAGAAACTGGTCATGGTGGCCAGCGGGGTGGTCCTGGTGTTGTACATCTTCGGCCACCTCGCGGGCAACCTCCAAGTCTACGTGGGGCCGGCACGGCTGAACGCCTATGCCGGGTTCCTGCACGCGCACGAAGGCCTGCTCTGGACCGCGCGGGCGGTCATGCTGGCGGCGGTGGCGCTGCACGTCTGGTCGGGCTTCCTGCTGTGGCTGGAGAAGTGGCGGGCGCGCCCGATCGGCTACGTGAAGAAGGACGACGTCCCGGCGTCCTACGCCTCGCGCACGATGATTTGGAGCGGCCCGATCCTCGCGGCGTTCGTCGTCTTCCACATTCTGCATCTGACCACAGGTAACGCCGGTCTCGGATTTCAGGCGCCGGAGCATGAGCGGTTCTTCGCGTACGAGAACGTGGTCAGCGGGTTCCAGCACCCGGCCGTATCGATCGCCTACATCATCGCGATCGTGCTCCTGAGCATGCACCTTTACCACGGCCTCTGGAGCATGTTCCAGTCGGTCGGCATCAGCCACCGGCGCTATACGCCGCTGCTGAAACGGGCGGCACACGTCGTGGCGATTCTGGTTGCGGCGGGCTATATCTCGATTCCCCTCTCCGTGATGATTGGGTTGGTGAAATGATGGAACTCAACTCCAAGGTCCCCTCCGGCCCCATCGAGCAGGCCTGGAGCCGGCGCAAGTTCGATCTCAAGCTGGTCAACCCGGCCAACAAGCGGAAGTACACGATCATCGTGGTGGGTTCGGGCCTGGCGGGCGGGGCGGCCGCCGCAACGCTGGGCGAACTGGGCTACAACGTGAAGTGCTTCTGCTACCAGGACTCGCCCCGCCGCGCGCACTCCATCTCAGCCCAGGGTGGCATCAACGCGGCCAAGAATTACCAGAACGACGGCGACAGCGTTTACCGCCTGTTCTACGACACGGTGAAGGGCGGCGACTTCCGCTCGCGCGAGCCCAACGTCCACCGGCTGGCCGAGGTGAGCATGAACATCATCGACCAGTGCGTGGCGCAGGGTGTGCCGTTCGCGCGCGAATACGGCGGAACGCTCGATAACCGTTCCTTCGGCGGGGCGCAAGTGTCGCGGACCTTTTACGCGCGCGGCCAGACCGGACAGCAACTGCTGCTGGGCGCCTACCAGGCGTTGCTGCGGCAGGTGGCGGCCGGCCAGGTGAAGATGTACCCACGCCACGAGATGCTCGACCTGGTGGTGATCGACGGGAAGGCGCGCGGCATTGTCACGCGCGACCTGATCAGCGGCAAGATCGAATCGCACGTAGGCGACGCGGTGGCCCTGGGAACGGGCGGCTACGGCAACGTCTACTACCTTTCGACCAACGCCCAGGGCTGCAACGTGACCGCCATCTGGCGGGCGTACAAGCGCGGCGCCCTGTTCGCCAATCCCTGCTTCACGCAGATCCATCCGACCTGCATCCCGGTGACCGGCGATTACCAGTCCAAGCTCACGCTGATGAGCGAATCGCTGCGCAACGACGGCCGCATCTGGGTCCCGAAACAGAAGGGCGATAAGCGTCCTCCGGACCAGATCCCCGAAGCGGAGCGCGATTACTTCTTGGAGCGCAAGTACCCGGCCTTCGGCAACCTGGTGCCGCGCGACGTGGCTTCGCGCAACGCCAAGGCGGTTTGCGACGAGGGCCGCGGCGTCGGGCCGAGCGGATACGGGGTCTACCTGGATTTCCGCGACGCTCTCGAGCGGCTCGGCCGCGCGGTGATCGATGAGCGCTACGGCAACCTGTTCGAGATGTACGAGCGCATCACCGGCGAGGACCCCTACAAGTGGCCGATGCGCATCTATCCGGCCAGCCA
>JBEKMO010000115.1:0-12793 GCA_050008465.1 Bryobacteraceae bacterium | reverse complement strand
GCCCTTTCCAGACGGTCCGCATCCAGGCTCTCCACTTGCGCCTGCTGCGGCAAGGGCGCCGGCTGGGGCGGAGCCGGACGGATCAGGATTGCCGCCAGCAGCACCACCGACGCCAGGGCCAGCGAGAGCGCGGGGCCGAGACTCAGCCCCCCCAACGGCCGGAACAGCCCGCCCCAGCGCCCCGGGCGCTCCTCTTGCTCAATCCGCTGATACAGCTTGCGGTCGAAATCCGAGGAAACCGGGGCCGCTTTCCAGCCATCCAGCGCCGCCCCGACCGCCTGCTGCGCCCGGATCCAGTCCTGGCAGGCTCCGCATTGCGCAACGTGCCGCTCCACGACGGCCGCGCTCTGCGGATCCAGCTTGCGGGCGCAGTAGTCCAGCAGGACCGCCGCCCCCTCCCGCTCTCGCGCCGGGCATTCCATCGCCCTCTCCTTTCCCTCAGGCCATGTGCGCCAGCCGCGCACGCAGCGTCTCATAAGCCCGGAACAGCAGCGACTTCACCGCCGGTTCCGAGCAATTCAGCACCCGGGCAATCTGAGAATACTCCATCTCTTGATATTTGTGCATGAGCACGGCGGCGCGCTGCTTGTCCGGCAGCGCGGCGATCGCGCGGCGCACTTCCTCCAGCCTGGCCCGGTCGAGCAGCGTCTGCTCGATGGTCAGCCGCCGGTCGGCTATCTCCCGGCTGGCCGCCTGTTCGCCCTCTTCGTCGAGGCTCTCGTGAAATCTTTGGAAGCGGCCATCCCGCAGGCTGTTCAGCGCCAGATGCGTGGCGATGCGGAACAGCCACGTGGTAAACTTCGCGGTCGGCTCATAGCTCGCCCGCGCCCGGTAGACCCGGAGGAAGGCCTCCTGCGCCAGTTCCTCGGCGACGGCCTGGTTCTGCACCATCCGGTAGAGGAAATGAATCACCGGAGCGCGGTGGCGTTCCAGCAGCAACGCGAAGCTGGCGGCGTCCCCTTCTTTGACGCGCAGCATCAACTGGGCGTCGGGCTCGAGCGCCGCCACGGCCACCATATCTTTGTTAACCCGCTCGCCCATCGAAGGTTGCGGAGAAACCGCGCCTTACTCCCCCTTGAGGGACCGTTCCATCAACTCGCGGACGGCCACCCGGGGCTCGCGCTCGCCGCGCAGGATGGCGCAGATCTCCACGGTGATTGGCAACTCGATCGAGTGCCGGCGCGCCAGATCCACAGCGGCGTAAGTGGTTTGGATGCCCTCGGCCACCATCTGCATCGAGCCGGTGATGTCGGCCAGCGTGCGCCCGCGGCCCAACTCGAATCCCACCTGGCGGTTGCGGCTCAACTGGCCGGTACAGGTCAGCACCAGGTCTCCCAGTCCAGCCAGGCCGGCCAGGGTTCCGGGCTGCCCTCCGGCGGCCACTGCCAGCCGCGTCATCTCCGCCAGCCCCCGCGTAATCACCGCGGCGGTGGTGTTGCTGCCCAGCCCCAGGCCCTGGCAGATGCCCGCCCCGATGGCAAAAATGTTCTTCAGCGAGGCCGCCAGTTCCACCCCCGCCGGATCTTCGTTCCGGTAGACCCGGAAGGTCGGTCCGGAGAGGGCCGCCTGGATGGCCTGGTTCAATTCATGGTCCTGGGAGGAGACCACCAACAGGGTCGGCTCGCCCGCCGCGACTTCGCGCGCGAAAGTGGGGCCGGAGAGCACTGCCACTCGCGGCGCGAACCGCGGGCCGACGACTTCCCGAATGACCTCGGACATCCGCAGCAGCGTTTCGCTCTCCAGGCCCTTGGTCGCGCTCGCGAATAGCATGGCGGGATCCAGCCACGGCAACATCCGCGTGTAGACCGCCCGAGTGGCCTGCGAAGGGGTGACGCTGAGTACCACTTCGGCGCCCTCGAGCGCCGGCTGCAAGTCGCTCAGGATCTGAACGTTGCCCGGGACGGAGAAACCCGGCAGGAAGACGTCGTTCTCCCGGCTGGCGCGCATGCGCTCCGCGAGGTCGGCTTCGTACACCCACAGGCGCACCTCGGGGAACCGGGGGGCGAGCACGATGGCCAGCGCCGTGCCCCAACTGCCTCCACCGATGATCGCCAGCCGCCTCACGGTTTGCCTCCAAATGCGAACACGTTTTCTGTGCCCGCCCGCAACCGCGCGATGTTCTCCCGGTGCCGCCAGATCACGAAAGCTCCGGCGACTGCCGCGGCTGCGATCACCTCCGGCGCCGCGCGCGAGATCAGCCAGGCGGCCGGCGGAAGCGCCGCGGCCGCGATGATCGAGCCCAGGGAGATGTAGCGCTTCCAGGCGACCACCGCGACCAGAATCCCCAGCGCCGCCGCCAGCGCCAGCGGGGTCAGGCACAGGAACGCTCCGACGAAACTGGCCACCGCTTTGCCACCCCGAAATTTCAGGAAAACCGGAAAAGCGTGCCCGGCCATGACCGCCAGCGCCGCGGCGCTCATCCACGCGGGCGAGCCGCCGCTCAGGCGCCCGGCCGCCCACACCGCGAGATACCCTTTGCCGATATCGAGCAACAAGGTGACAACGCCCAGCGTCCGGCTGGTCGTGCGCAGGACGTTGGTTGCCCCGATGTTTCCGCTGCCCGAGGCGCGCACGTCGCGTCCGGTCCTCAGGCGCACCAGCACGTAGCCGAACGGAATGCCGCCCAGCAGGTACGCACCGATGAGGATCAGGGCGCCGGTCATGGCAGGAACGCGAACTCCGCAAGCCGAGTATAGACCGAGCCGGAGGGGTTGAGCGTGCTCTGGTAGAGGTAGAAGCGGTCGGCCGTGAACGCGCCGAACTCCGTCGAAGCCAGAGCGGCGATGGCCTCATGCAGGAGGCCGAGCGGAACTGGTTCCTTGATCCGCGCCAGGGTCAGGTGCGGCGAGAAGGGGCGCGCCTCGAGCGGCACGCCCAGCCGGTGCATGGCGCGATCGGTCTGGCGTGCCAGCTCGGCCAGGCTGGCGGGCGCCTCGACGCCGGCCCAAAAAACGCGCGGGGCGCGCGCGTTCGGGAAGAAGCCGAGGCCGCGAACCGCGATCGGGATAGGCTCGATCGCGGCGAGGCCGCGCAATACCTCGGTGAGCTCCCCGAGCCGCTGGTCGGGCCACTCGCCGATGAACTTGGTGGTGATGTGCAGGTTCGTGGCCGGGCTCCACTTGATGCGCGCGCTGGGCTTCAGGCGGGCGATCAGCCCGTCCAGCAAGTGGATCACTTCCCGCGGAATATCGACGGCGGCAAACAGGCGCATGATCGAAGCTATAATTGTCGGACGGAAGTCATCGCGCGCGCAATGACCGAGTGGGCGGACCGGATTCCTCTGAGACAGCTCATAGCAGAGAGCCGCATCCTGCCGCGCGCGTTCTACGCGCGGGCGACCGTGGAAGTGGCGCGCGACCTCGTGGGCAAGATCCTGGTGCACGGCAGGGCGGCCGGCCGGATCGTCGAGACGGAAGCCTACCTGGGGCTGGACGACCGGGCGGCGCACGCCTGGCGCGGAATCACCCAGCGAACGCGGGTGCTGTTCGGGCCGCCGGGGCACGCCTACGTCTACTTCGTCTACGGCATGCACGAGTGCCTGAACCTGGTGACCGAGCCGGACGGCAGGCCAGGCTGCGTGCTGATTCGCGCGCTCGAGCCGCTGGCCGGGATCGCGCTGATGAAGCAGCGGCGGGCGGCGGCCCGCGCGGTCCAGGATCTGGCCTCCGGCCCCGGCAAACTGACGGCTGCGCTGGGCATCACCCGGCGTCTCTACGGCGCCGACGTCACGCGCGGCGCGCTCACGGTGCGGGGCTTGCTGCGCGAGCCGCCGCTCGAAATCGAGACCACGCCGCGCATCGGCATCCGGGAGTGCGCCGACTGGCCGCTGCGGTTTGTGGTCAAGAAGCTCGTAGCTCGTAGCTCATAGCTCGGCGTCTCCTTCAAGCAGGCCGTCAACCAGTTTCTCCGCCTGGGCTTGATGGCATCCGGACAGCGGATCCGGAAACCGTTCCGGGTGACTCCCCGCCAGTTGGGCCTTCCTCCAGGACTCAGTTACGACAACGTGAAGGAGTTGCTCGAGGCGCTGGAGGGCGCGGCGCACAAGTGATCGTCCTCGACGCCAACATCCTTCTTTACGCCTACGACACAACTTCGCCGCAACACACGAGGGCCCGCTGGTGGGTCGAGCGCGTGTTATCGAGCGGGACGCCTGTGGGGCTGCCGTGGCAAACTGCCGCGGCCTTTCTCCGGATTGCGACGAATCCCAGGCTCCCCGGCGAGCGGTTCACCCTCGCAGAGGCGGCGGGAGTAATCGATCGGTGGGTGGAACAACCCAACGTCCGGCTGCTGGGGCCCGGCGATGGCCACTGGCCCGTTCTCCGCCAGATGATGATCGACGGCCAGGCCCGCGATCCACTGGTCACCGACGCGCAACTGGCCGCGCTCACCATCGAGTACGGCGGCGTGCTCCACACCACCGATCGCGGCTTCGCCCGGTTTCCCGGACTGCGCTGGACGAACCCGCTCGCGTAGGCCGTATCTTCAAAGGCCAATGAGCTACGGAAGCCGGTTACAGATGAGCCGGCGGCGCGATCATCGAATCGCGGCGGGGGTTTCCTGGCCGGTCAACCGGGGCGCCAGCGAGTCCAGCACTTCCGTGAGTTCGGCCAGATCGATCGGCTTTGAAGCATAGGCATCCATACCTGCGGCCAGGCACCTTTCCCGATCGCCGGTCATGGCGTGAGCGGTCAGCGCGATAATCGGCGTCCGTCGGGCGCCGGTTTCCCGCTCTCTCGCGCGGATGATCTCTGTCGCCTGGAACCCGTCCATCTCGGGCATCTGTACGTCCATCAAGATCGCATCGAACGACCGGCGCGTGAACGTTTCGGCGGCTTCACGGCCGTTCTTGACCAGCGTGACCGAATAGCCCTGCTTCTGCAGCATGCGCGTCACGAGCCGCTGGTTTACCGGATTATCCTCCGCCACCAGGATAGAAAGAGATCTCTCTGGAACACTGGCCGGTCGTTCGTCTCGCTCAGGCACTTTCGCTGGAGCGAGGGCCGGCCCCAGCGCACGCCCCACCGCATCCATCAGATCCGGTGGGTCCAGGGGCTTGCTGAGCCAGGCGCAGATGCCCAGGTCGCCGAACGTCGCGCTGTCCTGCCGCTCTCGGGCCGAGGTCAGCAGCAGGAAAGGGGAGCCGGGCGCGAGATCCTCCTGGCAGATGCGCCGCGCCAACTGGATCCCGTCGATATCCGGCATCTCGCAATCCAGAATAATCAGGCCGAATGGAGTCGCATTCGCGCGTGCCCCGCGAAGCACGGACAGCGCGGCCTCGGCCCCACCGACGGCTTGCGGCCGCATGCCCCAGTGGCGGGTGATTCGCTCGATAATGCGACGGTCGGCTTCATTGTCATCAACGATCAGCACAGGCATGCCTTGGAGGTCCGCTCTCGACGGCGGACGTTCGGTGGCGTGCGAGAGGTCCCTTTTCAACTGGACCGTGAAGTGGAATGTGCTGCCCCGGCCGGCTTCGCTCTCCAGCCATACGCGCCCGCCCATCGTCTCCACCAGCCGGGAAGAGATCGAGAGTCCCAGACCCGTGCCGCCAAACTGCCGGGTGATGGATGCGTCTGCCTGCGTGAACGCATCGAAGATGGCCTGCTGCTTGTCGTTAGGGATGCCGATTCCGGTGTCGCGGACCGCGAGCTGGAGCGTGATGCGGTCGTCTGCTTCCGCCTGCCGTTCAATCTGAACCGACACTCCGCCCCGATGCGTGAACTTAATGGCGTTTCCGATGAGGTTCGTAAGCACCTGCCGAAGACGGACGGGATCGCCGACGACCCGCTCCGGCAGGCCTGGCTCAATGTCGTAGACGAATTCCAGCTTCTTCTCCGCGGCCTGGACTGCAAACACTCGCACAGTATCGGCGATGACTTCGTACAACGGGAACGGGACCGAATCGATCTTCAGCTTGCCGGCTTCGATCTTCGAGAAATCCAGGATCTCATTGATGACTGAAAGCAGCGAGTCGGCGGAAGACTTGGCCATCGAGAGATACTCCCGCTGTTCGGGTGTCAGCTCGGTATCCAGGGCGAGCCCGGTCATGCCCAGGATGCCATTCATGGGTGTGCGAATCTCGTGACTCATGTTCGCCAGAAACTCGCTCTTGGCCCGGTTCGCTTTCTCGGCAGCCTCTTTGGCCTGCTCCGCGGCTTCCTTGGCTTGACGCAGATCCTCTGTCTGCGCCCGCACCCGCCGGCGCAAGACGGCGACCCACGCTGAGGTCAGCAGGGCCGCTGCCGCCAATGCCGCGATCAGCGTGAACATCCGTGCGGCTGTCCACCATGGCGCCCCGCCGACCACCATCACGTCGGCGGGCGATCGGAGGAGCAGGGAGAAGCTTCGTGGCACCTTCTGGCCGAGGGCTGGCGGCTCGATGGACGCGATCCCCGTGACGCGGACGAGGCTGCCATTGGCGAACGACGGGAGCCGGCCGCCCCCGAGTTGGGCATTGAAAAGGAGGTTGCCGGCTTGGAGCACCAGCCTCTGATCGGCCCGGCCAACCACGTCGTCCACCAGGACCGCATCGATTCTGACGAGTTCGGATTCCCAGTTATCCTGCAGGACGTCGTAAACCGTTAGCGCCGGCGGCTCCGGCACGCTCGAGTGCCCTATTTTGCGCAATTCTGCGTCCCGCAGCACGGGCTTGAACAGCCCTTGTTCCTGGAATCCCGTGACCTCCACGATGTCGCCGACCTCGACGGAGGCTTCGTCATGATTCTGGACCATGACGCCGCCGGTCTCATCGGCCAGATATGTCGGTCCGCGAGGATGAGTGAGAACGATCATGGCGCGAACCCGCACGGGTTCGTCGCCGCGGGCTCCCGGCGCGTACTGCAGAAGCTGTCCGATGCTCCGTGTGGCCAGTACAACGGGTCCGCCTTCCTCATGGATGAATTCGGCGCCAGGTACGCGAATCTCGCTTCCCAATATCTGGCGGTTGAAGTTGAAGCGCGGGGCGGAAACGCCCAATACCCGGATGCGCGAATGCAGGAGCGAGGCCGGCAGCGTGGTCGTTCCCGCCACAGTCAGCTCAAGCTGGCGGCTGCCCGCTCTGAGGCCCAATCTCGCGTAGCCATTTGCCGAGCCGATCGAATAGACGAGGCCGCGAACCTCAACCCAGGCGCTATCCACTGCGCCCGCCAGCAACTGCTCGACGTCGACGCGCTGTGGCTCCGGCAAGGCCCTCTCCCCGACGATGCGGACACGCGGATTCTGGATCACCGTCGCGAAGTCCCCTGGAGCAGTGACTCCCTCGACGTCGACGAGCTGCCCTACCCTCAATGGTGGAGCAGCTCTCGGATAACCCGATACGTAAACGCCATCGGTTTCGTCCTGCACCACCAGATTCGGACCAGCGGGATTGAAGAACGTCACCACGGCGCGGATATGCACGGGATAGGCCAAGCCGGCTTCGCGTTCGGGCAGAACATGCACCTGGCGAGCGGTGGTTAATACGGGCAATGGCGGAGGGGGGCGGCTCTCCGATCGTACGACCGCGCATTCTTCCAGCGCCGGGACGCCCGAATCATTCGACACAAAGCCGACGACCTCCACGTCGTCGCCTGCCTTGAGCGGCCGGGATTCGCGCGGGTGCAGGAGCGCCGATCCGGTAGAGTCCTTCAGAACGAAGCCGGCGCGTTCGCGCGTGACCGAGCCTCGCAGTCGTATTCGGTGCGGCGGCGGATCGGACGTGAACACCGCCTGGATGCGGCGCAGCGGGATGTCCTTCTCGGATGCGGCCGGACGCACAACCGAGATATCCCGAAGCGACGGCGTGAACATCTTCAAACCGGCGACGGCGTCGCCCGCACCGATGCCGGCTACCAGCACGCCGCGAACGTGTACGAGCGCATCGACATAGGCTGGGCCGGCGGCACGTGCTCGGCCTACGTCTCCGCCTGCGTCCCGGAGTCGTATGTGGAGATCGCGGCCTTGATCGTGCATGGTAAGTTCAAGCTTGCCGCGCCGGTCGATCGTCGCGGACCGGATGACTCCTTCGGTCTCCACGAGACGATATTGCAGCTCGGCCGAGACCAGCTCGCGCAGCCGCGCCTGGATGGGCGCTGCGCGCCCCTTCTTGCCGATGACGCGCATCGCATGACGCGCGACCACCGGACTGGAGCCGCCGGCCGCGACCGTGCCGGTGACCTCCACTTCATTACCTACCTCGAGGAGGGGGTCGAAAGGTACGTTCTCGACGCGGACACCGCCAGTCCGATCCTGAAGGAAGATCTCTTCGAAAGGGCCGTTCAAGTAGGTGATCGTGCCGCGAAGGCGGACGGCAGCCTCCGTCGATGGCCGGGCTGACAAGCGCCGCACCTGCGAGACCGTGGTCAGTCGCTTTCCTCCCGCGTTCGACGCGGGCCACCCGCCGGCGCCTATCCACAGCGAACCGAGCGCCACACACACCAATGCCGCCCTTGCAGCCAGTCCGGCGGAGGAGCCACTTCTCCCCACAACAATCGTATCGGCGCGAACCGGCCGCTATTGGTCTTTTCTTCCGACTAGGCAGCGGGTTTTGGCCGTGGCGAAACTGCCAGGATGCGGCGTTTTCGGAGATCGGTTCCGCCGGGGTGCACCGCACCGGCAGCAGTTCGCGCCGGAGCACCGAATGCAAGTGGAGTACCGCAACGGTGGCCAAGCCCCTGGGCTCAGCGACAGCAGACGGAGTTGGTCTGCGTTTCAACAGCGGTGCGACACGGAATGCCCGTGGCGCGGGCTGGCCGACATGCGTGACAGCCACGATCCAGGAGTCCCGATCCTGTACCGCGATGTATTTCCAGCAGTTTCGCTGGGCAGGCTCGGCAGGGCGAAAGCGAGTGAGATCCTCAACCAATTGGGCCACCTCAATCGCAGTCTGGGCGTCGCGGATGGAAATGTCGACTCCCGCCAAGAACCTGACGGAGTGGGCGGACCGGATTCCCCTGAGACGGCTCATAGCGGAGAGCCGCATCCTGCCGCGCGCTTTCTACGCGCGGCCCCCTGACGGTGCGAGCGCTCAGGCGCGAGCCGCTGCTCGAAATCCAGACCACGCCGCGCATCGGCATCGCGCACTCCGCCGACTGGCCGCTGCGGTTTGTGGTCAAGAAGGCTCTACCTTGTTTGACATCATGATGCCCGCCGGGTGGGCGATCCAGAACTTAGCCTACTCAATCAGCTAGCGGACCCCGGATGAGTTACAGTATGAGACGGCGTTCGTTCGAGACTCGAACCAAAGGTGAAGCCCGAGAAGTTGCGGAGGTTTCCATGACTCTACGAGGAATTCGCACCATTCCCTATTTCCTACTGGCGCTGTGCGCCTTGGCTTGCAGCCTGGCGTCTGCCCAGACGGCTCCCTGGACGACCCCCCTTCGCGGGTCGTGGGTTCAGACGGGGCCACCGGCCCAGGGTGACGTGATACTGGCGGGAAGAGATCGTGCCAGCGAAGTCGTCGTGAGCGACGACGAGAACTCCGCGGTGCACCAGGCCGCGGAGTTCCTGGCGGGCGACATCGAGAAGATCAGCGGGTACAGGCCTCGCGTCGTGAAGACGCCGGGCGGGGATCGGGTCAGCATCCGGCTCGTTACGCTGGGCCATGGGGAGGCGCCGGCCGCGATCCATTCCGGCGCCATGCGGGGCCAGTGGGAGAGCTACCGGATCGTTACCGCCGACCGCGCCGTGTGGCTCGTCGGGTCGAACCCGCGCGGCACCGCGTTCGCTGCCTACACCCTGTCCGAGCGGCTGGGTGTCGATCCGCTGTACATCTGGACCGGCTACGCGCCGGAGCATCGGGACCCGCTGGTGCTGAAGCGCACGGACTTCGCGCAGGGTCCACCGGCCTTCCGCTATCGCGGTTTTTTCCACGATGACGAGGACCTCCTGCCGCGGCCTTTCGACGCCGACGGGTACCCATTGCAGACCGGCGACGTCCCGCTGGACTGGTACAAGAGGTTCTTTGAGACCGCGCTGCGCCTGCGGATGAACATGGTGGCTCCCTACGTGCGCGTCCACCGGCGCTACGAGGTGCAGAAGCTGGCCAGCGACTGGGGACTCTACTACACCTCGCACCACTACGACATTCTGGTTTCCAATCCATTCGGCCTGGTGCGGTTCAACCTGGCTGCCGAGCGTGGCGTGCGGCCGGAGTGGAACTGGTTCACCAACCGCGAAGGGATGCTCAAATACTGGCGCGCCGGTGTGATGGAGAACCGGAACCTGGATGTGATCTGGCCCGTGGGCATGCGCGGCACCCAGGACCGCCCCTTCGTCTTCCCCCCGGGGACCACGGACGATGACAAGGCGAAAACCTTCCGGGAGGTGATCCAAGAACAGGCAAATATGGTCCGCGAGCTGCTCCCCAAGGACAAAACTCCGCTGTTTCACTTCACGATGTACTCGGAGATGCTGCCGCAGTACCAGCGCGATCCCGCGGCGTTCGACCTGCCCTCCGATGTCATCGTCGTGTGGCCGGACGACAACGACGGCCACATGCGCGGCTTGCCGTCGGGCTTGGGGCACTGGAAGCACGGCGTGTACTATCACCTGGCCTACCTGGGCGGCAGTTTGACGAAGCAGTTGACGCATACCGTGGCGCCCTCGACCGTCGCGGAGCAGTTCGACAAGATTGTGAAGTCGGGAGCCACGGAGTACATGCTGCTCAACGTGTCGGAGATGCGCGACTACGTCATGGGTGCGCGCATGATCGCGGACATCACCTGGGACGCTCCCGCGATCTATGCCGCCCCCGACCCCGCCGGGCGCTACACCGCGTGGTGGTCGCGCGAGTATTTCGGGGGCGCGGCCGAGGCCGCCGGGGATGCGTACAACCGGTACTTCGCCACGATCGGCACGCCGGACAGCCTTTGGGTGGCCTCCGATGCGATTGGGGAATTGCTGGACCGGCTCTATCGCAAGGTGGCGGGCGAAACGGTTCCGGCGGCCGACGCCGGCGCGATGGCCCTGATGCAGTCGCGCAACCGGCAGTTGGAAGAGGCGCTGGGGGCGGAGTCGCGTGCAGAGAACGGGATGCCGCTCTCCGCACAGCGGTTCTTCTCCGTGGACGCAGCGCTCGGTCTCGAGGTGGCCCAGCGGCAGACGCGGGCGGCGCTCAAGTTGGAAGAGGCGCTGCGCGCGCCGGACGCGGCACGGATGTGGCAGCTCGTTCGGGAGGCGCGTGCGTCGCTGGACCAGTTGGAGACGGAATTGGCCCGGGCCGAGTATCCGCCGTTCGACCGCTGGTACCAGGAGAGCTGGATCCGCACTACGCTGAGCCGGTCCAACCCACACCGTCCTTACATCCAACTCCGCGCTTTTATCTCGAGTGAGGGCCGTGGGCGCCTCATTCGCGCACCCCGGCCCTGAAATACCCGCAGGGAGGGCGGGCCCCGGCATGTGCGCACATTCTGCCGAACGGCGCTTGCGGAGAGTCCAGCCAGAGTCACTGCCAGCAGCCCAGCTCCCGGTTGGCGGCCTATCCGGACACGACCTGAGTGTGGAAGGGTGGCCGACCGTCTGTCCACTGAGCTGAAACCTAAACAATAGGGCGGTTATCGCTCCCGATCCCGGGGGACTGCACGGAGATCCGCCGCTCTGGCGTCTCCTTAAAGGAGGCTGTCAAGTGCGGCTCGCGTCAGCCGCTCACCGGCCAGTTACAATCGGAGTATATGTTGACCCCCACCATCTTCCGTGAATACGATATTCGCGGCGTCGCGGACAGGGAGCTGCTGGATGCCGACATCGAAATCCTGGGGCGGGCGATCGGGACCTATTTGCAGCGCCACACGGGCAAGAAGGTCACGCTGGGGCGCGATACGCGGCTGAGCTCGGAGCGGCTGCGCGACGCCCTGGCAAGAGGGCTGGCCGCCACCGGCTGCGAGGTCGTCGACGTAGGCTGCGTGCCCACGCCGGTGCTGTACTACTCGGTGTTCCATCTGAATGCGACCGGCGCGGTGATGATCACCGGGAGCCACAACCCTCCCGAGTACAACGGCTTCAAGGTGGTGTCGGGCGCCTCGACCATTCACGGCGATCAGATTCGGGAGATCCGCGAGTTGATCGAGCGGGGCGATTTCGAGCGCGGCGAGGGCAGGCTCGAATCGGCGGAGGTTGTGACGCCATACGTGGAGGAGGTGGCCGCGCAATTCCACTTCGAGCGGCGCGTGAAGGTGGTGGCCGACGCGGGCAATGGAACCGCCGGTCCGGCGATGCACCGTATTTTCGAGAAGCTCAACGTGGATGCCACTGAACTGTTTTTCGAGATGGACGGCAACTTCCCGAACCACCATCCCGACCCGACCGTCCCGGCTTATCTCCGCACGCTGATCGAGACGGTGCGTGAGAGCGGCGCCGCGTTGGGGGTCGCCTTCGACGGGGACGCCGACCGGCTCGGAGCGGTGGACGAGAAGGGCAACGTGCTGTGGGGCGACCAGTTGATGCTGATCTACGCGCGCGAGATCTTGAGCCGGAAGCCGGGCGCAACTTTCATGGGCGAGGTGAAGTGCTCGCAGGTGATGTACGACGAGATCGGGCGGCTGGGCGGCAAGGCCATCATGTATCGCACCGGGCACTCGCTCATCAAGGCCAAGATGAAGGAGGTCGGCGCGGAGCTGGCCGGCGAGATGAGCGGGCACATGTTCTTCGCCGACCGTTACTATGGCTTCGACGACGCGCTCTATGCGGCCCTGCGGCTGATCGAGATCGTGGCCCGGTCGGGCAAACCGCTCTCGGCGCAGCTCGAGGGACTGCCGCAGATGGTGTCGACGCCGGAGATCCGCGTGGATTGCTCGGACGAGCTCAAGTTCGAGGTGGT
>JBEKMO010000114.1:0-12808 GCA_050008465.1 Bryobacteraceae bacterium | reverse complement strand
TGTTCGGCGTGCCGCCGCTGATGGTGACCCCCGAGCTGCGCCGGCGCGCCAAGGCGGTGAATTTCGGCATCGTTTACGGGCTGAGCGCATTCGGGCTGGCGGCGCAGCTCGGCATCCCGCGCACCGAGGCGCAAACCTACATCGACGGCTACTTCGCGCGCTATGCGGGTGTGCGGCGGTTCATCGACGAGACCATCGCCGAAGTACGGAGGACGGGGGCGACTAGCACGCTGTTCGGCCGCGAGCGGCCCATCCCGGATATGGACAGCCGCAATCCGAACGCCCGGGGCTTTGCCGAGCGCACGGCGGTGAACACGCCGCTGCAAGGGACCGCGGCGGACCTGATTAAACTGGCCATGATCCGCATCGACGCCGCGCTCGGCGCGCGCGGGCTAGGGACCGCGATGCTCCTGCAAGTCCACGACGAGCTGCTGTTCGAATCCCCGCCCGAGGAGCTTGACGAGATCCGCAAGCTCGTCAAGAGCGAGATGGAGAGCGTCGCGAAGCTGGAAGTGCCGCTCATCGCCGACGTGGGCATCGGCGACAACTGGCGCGACGCGAAATAGCGGGCGCCGGGTCAGGATTTTCGCTTTGGCTTCGGGCGGGAGCGTTTGTACTTGAGTGCGATCAGGCCCTGGGAATACGTCTTGTTCTCGACTAGCGTGAAGTCGCTTTGGGGAAAGCCGCTGGGGAAGAGCGGGATGCCGTCGCCGAGCAAGACCGGGACGATGCCCAGGTGGATTTCATCGACCAGGTCGGCCTTGAGGAACTCGCGGGCGAGTTCGCCCCCGCCCATGAGCCAGATGTGCTTTCCGGGACGCTTACGGAGCTTGCGGATCCATGTGGCGGGGGACTGGTTGACCCACACTAGGCCATCGCGCTCGCCGGCCGGTTTGCTCCGGGAAAAGACGTAAGTCGCCATTGACCCGAAGCTGGAGGGGCCGCCAGCCATCCGGACGGCGGCGTCGAAGGTCTTCCGGCCCAGGATGGCTGTATCGATGGTGGCGAAGAAGGGAGCCATCGAGTAATCCTTTGGCACGAAGAGGAAATCCACATCGCCGTTGGGGCGGGCAATGTAACCGTCGAGGCTGATGCCGACACCGAGAATCACGTTGCGCATACGCAGGTGTTGATGCAGCTCCTGGCCGTCAGGATGCCGGCAAGAAGCGGCGCACGATAGCGCGCGCCGGGGCGCCGTCGGCGTCCAGGATCTTCAGCGGCAGGCAGATGAGTTCGTAGTCGCCGGGCGCGATGGCGGAGAGGTCGAGGCCTTCGACGATCCAGATTCCGGCCGTCATCAGAAGGCGGTGGGTCTCTTCGCCTTCCGGGCCGGGTGCGCCAATCGAGAGATAGTCGATGCCGAGGGCCTGAATGCGACACTCGGCCAGGTGGCGCGCGCCCTCGGGCGAAACGCAAACGTAGTCCGCGATGAAGTCGTCCGTGCTCCAGCACCGGCAGGAGTTGCTGGTCTTCAACAGAATGCGCTCGCCGGCGCGGATGGCGTGCGGTTCCAACTCCGCCCGGCCAATGGTCGCGGCGTCGGGGAATTCGATGACGCGCGCAGGGCCGACCGTTGCGGTGAGCGGAATCCGGTCGAGGCCCGGCGCGCCGGCCAGGAAGTGCAGCGGCGCATCCATGTGCGTGCCGCTGTGCAGGCACATCGATACGGTGGAGAGGTTCATCGAGTCGCCGCGCTCGATGGCCAGCGTGCGCTCGATCCGCACCCCCGCGTCACCGGGCCAGTGCACCATGCCACTGCGCAGCGGAACGGAGATGTCGATCCAGGGAGAGTTCATGGTTCGATACGTACCACGTAATACGGCGTGGCCACCCGCGGGTCGGGGTCGAACCAGCCGGTGTTCTCTTTGTTCAGGATTTCGAAGTAGTACATGAGGTCCCAGCGGCTGGAGACGTCCGCGGCGGGGATGGTGAAGACGCCCTTGGCGCCGGCGTTCTCGAGCGTCTTGAATTTCGCGAGCTGGTTGACGGCGCGGTAGTGAAGGCGCACGGCCTTGACGGTGGCGGTGGGAGAGACTCGCACGGCCACGGCCAGCGGCTTGTCCGGCGGCGCCGTCTTCGGCGGGGAGTGCGCGATGTTGGGCCGCGGCAGCCGTTTCGGCCAATTCTGCGGCGGGAGGGGTTCGGGTGCGCGCGGGCCTTTGACCACCAGGCCGCTCACATCGAATTCCCCTTCGGGAAACAGCACGTCCAGGACGCCGTTGCGTGCGCGCAACTTCTGGGGCGTAGCCGCGCCGTCCGGGTGCAGGATGAACACCGAATAGACGCCGTCGGCGGCGCGGATGCGGAAGGTCTGGGGGCCGCGGCCGTGGATCCAGTCGCCGTAGAGAGCGTTGGGGGGCAGGTGCTGCGGGTTCGGCGGCACCGCCTGCGCCTGGCGGTCTCCCTCGCCGAGCCATCCGAAGCCCGCCGCAGTGGTAAACCGCGTGGCCGTCCCGACATGTTGGAAGCGCGGCGCCGCCGCAGCGCCGAAGTCGAAACCGAAATCGAAGCGGCCGAACTGCTCGAAGACCTGCGCCCGCTCTTCGATCAGTTTCAGGTCGTGGCGGACGTAGGGGAGTTTGTCCCTCCACTGCCCGGCGTCGTTCGAAGCGAGTTTCTCCCAAACGGAAACGGCGGCGGCAATTTCGCGGTGCGCGGTCTCCAGGGCCGTCGGGTCGTCGGTCTCGTCGAAGTAGGCGACCTGGTCGGCGGCGAGCAGTTTGTGCGCGTGGTAGCGGGCCAGCAGCGCGAGGGCCTGGAAGTCCGGAGCCGAGGCGCGCCACTCGCGATTGCTCTCGGGGATCTTGGCCTGGATGCGGGCTAGAACGGAGTCGATCTTCGCCGCGCGCTCACTCAGGATGCCGGCCGTTTCCGCGGGAGTCTGCTTCGCGGAAGCGGCGCCCCGCAGGCGATTGCGGACGGCCTCGGGAATGCCGGCGATGAAGCGCCCGTCGCCCGGCGAGGCATCGCGGTAGGCGTCCAGCAGCCCGCCGGGGTTGACCTCCGGCCACACAGACATGTTGGGATCGGGCAGGTTCGCCGCGACGATTTCGCCCAGCACGCCGCTCGCGGCCTGGTAGGCGGCGAGGACATCCGTCGCGGCGGCGCCGAAGCGCCGTTTCAACTCCGCCATCCAGATCTTGTCGGGGGTCTTCGGATCGTAGCTCAATCGTCCCCAGAGCAGGTAGAAGAACCAGTGGCGATCGAAGGTCCGCTCCTTCTGCTCGAGCGGCGCGTCGATCTCGAAGCCGGCGGGGCCGGGCAGGGTAAAGGTGGCGACGGCGCGGCGGACGAAATCCGGATCGCCCCATAGCAACAGGCGCTGGGAGCCGAGCGACCAAAGGCATTCGTATTGGCGCGGTTTCTCGAGCAGATTCATGTAGCTCGAGCCGGGGAGCGTCTCCGCGGGCTGGTAGGGGCGCCCCAGATCGCCGGCCCAATAGCGGAGTGAAATGCGGAGCGGCACATGCGCGGTCCGGGCAGCCTCGACGAGGCCGGCTGGCAGCGGTCCCGCGGGCAGATCCAGCGTCACGCGCCGCCCGGCGTGGCCGATGGCGCGAAACACGGCGTCGCGCGGCGCGCGCGAGTCAACGCGCATCTGGAGGCCGCGGATGGCCGGGCAGGAACTGAGCGCCTTGCGCAGCGCCTCGTAGCTCGGCGATTCGGCGCTTTCCGACTGTATGCCGAGGATGAAGTCAAGGCCGTGGTCGGAGGCGGCCTGCGAGATGGTGCGCAGCGTATCCAGGTTGCGTTGCAGCGAACCGGCGGATTGCCCCAAGACCAGGTGGAACCGGTTGAAGCGGTTCCGGGCGAGCATGGCGAAGTATTCCGGCCAGTCCTTCTGGAGATCCTGGCCGCTTAGAACGTACCGGATGCCGCGGATAGGCGTGGCGGGTGTTCCTTTGGCCATGACCAGCCGGCCCGTGTCGCGGATCTGGTCGGCGGCTTCGAGCAGGCCGTACATCAGGCCGCGCAGATCGCCGCCGGAGATCAACCCCGGCAGGATTTTGAAGGACTCCGGGTCGTCCGTGTTGACCTCGGCGTCGAAGCGGATCGCGCCGGGCTTCAGGCCGCGGGCGGCTAGCGCACGCTGCACTTCAGCCATGCCGAACTCGACCGGTCCGGCCAAAGCGCGCGCGGCGAGCGCGGCGACGAGCAGGAGGGATCTACTCGGCAACGGTCTTCCAGCCTCTCCGGGACAGATCCCAGTAAATGACCGCGCCCGCGGCCATGCCGATGGTGATGAGCAGAATGCCGAGACCCGTGTGGCCGAGAAGCAGCTTGCCGATGCCGAACAGCCAGCCGTAGATCAGCGCCGCGCCGCAGATCCAGTCGAGCAGGTTGTGCCAGCCGTCGCGCGAAGGCACGATGTCCGGCGCCATCGCGGCCACCGGTCTCCAGCCGGCCAGCGACGGACGCGTGCGCCGGTAAAACGCGATCAGCGTGGCATCGCTCTCCGGGCGCGTCAAGAAGGTCGTAGCGAGCCAGACCACGGTGGTGATCGAGATGGTGACGATCATGATCCAGGCGAAGTCCCGCGGAGCATCGCTGTTGAAACCGCCGCCGATCTGCATGGCGAGCGAGACCACGAACGCCGAGATCATGGCCGAGACTTCACTCCAGGCATTTATGCGCCACCAATACCAGCGCAGCAGCAGGACCAGTCCGGTGCCCGCCCCGGTCACGATGAGCAGCTTCCATAGGCCTTCGATGGATTCAAAGTGGAAGGCCACGACCGCCGAGACGATGGCCAGCAACACCGTGGCCCACTGCGACGCCCGCACGTAGTGCCGCTCGCTGCCGTCCTTCTTCACGAACCGCTTGTAGAAGTCGTTGACCAGGTAGCTGGCGCCCCAGTTGAGCTGGGTCGCTACCGTGGACATATAGGCCGCCGCGAAGGCCGCCACCATCAGGCCGCGCAGAGAGGCGGGCAACTGGCCGATCATCACCAGGATGTAGCCGGTCTCGGGGTCCTTCAAGCCGGGGTGAAGGACGAGGGCGACCAGGCCGACCAGGATCCAGGGCCAGGGCCGCAGCGCGTAGTGCGCGACGTTGAACCAGAGCGTGGCCAGCAGCGAGTGCTTCTCGTCGCGCGCGCAGAACATGCGCTGCGCCACGTAACCGCCACCGCCAGGCTCCGCCCCGGGGTACCAGGTGGCCCACCAGTTCAACCCGATGTACACGCAGAAGGTGATCATCGGCATCCATGCCGAGTTCAGGTCGGGAACGAAATTGAGGGCGGCGCCCCGGCCGCTGGCGGCGAGTTTCAGCTTCATGGCTTCGATTCCGCCCACCGCCCCAACGGCGAACACCGCCAGCACGATCACCATGCCCATCTTGATGACGAACTGGAGAAGGTCGGTGACCAGGACTCCCCAGAGTCCCGCCAGCGTCGAAATCAGCGATGTGATCGCGATGATGCCCAAGATGATCAGAAGGGCCTGGAACTTGGTCACTCCCAGGATTAGCATCAGGATCTTGACCATCGCCAGATTGACCCATCCCAGCACGATGCAGTTGATGGGGATGCCGAGATAGAGGGCGCGGAAGCCGCGCAGGAAGGCCGCCGGACCGCCGGCATAGCGGATCTCGGCGAACTCGGCGTCGGTCATGACCCCGGCGCGCCGCCACAGCCGGGCGTAGAAAAACACCGTCAGCATTCCGCCCGCGACGAAGTTCCACCACAGCCAGTTTCCGGCGATGCCGCCTTTAGCCACCAGGCCGGTCACAACTAGCGGCGTATCGGCGGCGAAGGTGGTGGCCACCATCGAGGTGCCCGCCAGCCACCAGGGCACGTTGCGGCCGGAGAGGAAGAACTCGCCAATGTTCTTCCCGGCGCGGGCCTTGTAGTAGAGCCCGATGGCCAGATTGAAGAGGAAGTACAGGCCGACGATGGCCCAATCGAGCCGAGTGAGCCGCACCTGGAAATTATAGCGGAAGCCGCCGGCGATCAGTTGCTATAATGGCCCCCATGGTGTCGGCGGACGGCTTCCGGCGGCCTCGAGCTGGTCGGCTACCTTGCAGGTGAAGGGCGCCGCCAGGGAGCGCTACGGTGGCCAGCACCGGCGCATCTTCCGCGCCGAAGCGCGGGCCAAGGAAGCGTATCAGCGTCTGCTCCAGTCGGCGCCGCAACCTACCCGGGTGCGACCCAAGCCGCAGCGCCTGACGGGCCGGTTACGCGCGGGCGTGAGGCCGGTTCCTATCGGGGTGCGCGAGCGGCTATAATCAACTACCAATGATCATCCGTCCAGAGCAGATGAAATCGTTTCAGGAGGCCGCCCAGGCGAACTTTGAGACGGAGGCGCTGGAGCACATCCGGAAGGACTACCCGCAGGCGGTGAGAGGCGTGGAAGAGGCCCGGCTCAAGCAGTTGATCTCGAAAGGCGCGGAGCGGGCGCGCGGGCACGGGTTCAAGGCGCGCGGGCCAGTGCGGATGTTCCTGGACTTCCTGGTGATTCTGGGCCACGAATTCGACGGGGACCCGATGCTCTTCTGGGTGGGCGACATTCTGAAGGATCGGGAGGGCCTGGACGAGATGGTGCAGGCGGCGCGGCTCCACCTGCACGTGACGACGTACCTGGACCTGGTGTATGGGCCGGAGGGCGAGCACGTGGCCAAGGGGCTCGAGCACATCGTCAAGGCGCTGCCGCAAGAACTGATGGCGGTGGGACGGTCGTACGAATCGTCGGCGGTTCGCTGGCTGGAGACGCTGCACCGGCGCAAGTGCGCGTATGCGGGCGCGGCGGCGCTCACGAATTTGGTGCAACAGGCCCAGCAGGCTTCGGCGCGCTGCAGCCTGCCCGCGCCGGAGGGTCCGCCGCTGGTGCTCGGGCTGATGTTCGCGTTCGGGTCCGGAGCGCTGACGGACCCATTGTTCCCCTGGGTGGCGGCGAGCCTGGAAGGCGGTGGCGAACCGAAAGCGCGCCTGGAACGCCTGACGGCGCGCACCCAGACCTATCTGCGGCAGGCGCTAGAAAATCGGAGCAAAGGCTAATCCCATGTCAGGTTGCAGCGGCGACTCCAGCGATCCCGAAAGCGGCTCGAATCCCACCAGCGACACCGACAGCGCAACGACGAACTGCACCCAGTGCACGATCACCTCGCAGACGACAGCGTCGGTCCCGGCGGACCGCACGCGCACGACGGTCGGGGTGGGAGAGGAGGTGACGCTGACGGTGGATCCGGCGCCGGCGACGTGGTCGGTGAGCGGTGCGGGAACCGTGAGCCCTTCCAGCGGCGCGAGCGTGACCTTCCGGGCTGGCGAGCGCGCGGGTAGCGCGACGGTGACGGCCGAGGGCGCCGGGTGCTGTTGCTCGATCACGTTTACAGTGGTGGAACCGTCGGGCATCATGATGTCGCGGACGTCGCTGGTGCGCCACAAGAAGGGCAAGCCCGATTGCGGCTTTCTGGCCCGGCCGTACGTGCAGCCGAACAGCGTGTCGTTCCAGAACATCGAGGTGCGGGAGAAGAACTCGAAGGCGACGGCCACGGGCTACTACTTATCTTTCAACGGCATTAGGCATCAACCGGAGCCCCAGGACGAGAGCGACTGGTATACGGTACAGGAGTGTTGCGAGGGGCTGGGATCGCCGGCGGACTGCCATGACGAGATCTACTCCGGGTACACGAATGCGCCGGTGGGCGTGGGGCTGATGACGTTCCCGATCACGTGGGAGTTTCGAGTGGCCGGCGGGGGGGAGAAAGCCATGCCCGATTTCGAGCAGCGCCACGAGGTGACCTCCGCCGGCGTCTGCACGACGAGCAAGGGAGGGGCCTCGGAAACGACGAACCTGAATGACGAGGACTCCGGGTATTGAGCGTGATTCGATTACTGGTCATATCGATCGCGGCGCTGGCGGCAGGCGGGGCGCTCTCGCCGGCCCAGACCGGCGCCAAAAGGAAGGCTATGTCGGACATCACCGCGCGCGCGGCGGCGCTCGTCGCCGAGTTTGAGAAAGAAAAGGACCCGGAGAAGTTGCAGCGGGCGGCCGACCAACTGGTCGAGGTGGATCTCTCCAAAGAGGAGGAGGGTCTCAAGAGGCTGGCGTTGCGGCGCGAGACGCTGCAGCTCTGGCTGACGCTGCTGGCCGCAATCGACAAGAACCTGGATCCGCGGTTCGATCCGAACGACCAGCCGAGGGTGAGCGTCTCGCCACCGCCGTCGGGAGGGGGGCAGTTTCCGCCAGGTGTGGACCCATCGGCGATCAAGGATGCGCAGGCCCGGCGGCAATACGAAGCGGCGATCAAACAGAACAAGGACAAAGCGGTGAACTACCGGCTGCAGACCAAGCTGCGGCGGCTGGACCAGAAACTGACGCCGCAGGCTGAGCGGTTCATCCGGCTTTCGTATACGACGGTGCCGGGGGACCAGCGCGATCTCAACGAGACGGTGAAGAAGCTGATCGCGAATCCGCAGCGGGCGTCGGCGCTGATCCGGGCCGGAGAGCCCAAGCGGTAGGGGTGGCGCAAGAGGGTCTGTTCAGATGCCGGGGCCCGCGTCTTCCTTGTGGACGTGCCCAAGTACGAGGACTCGTCCTGCCGGTTTGCCGTCAAGGCGCCAGAGCCCGGTGATTATGGCTTCGCAGCGGGCGGGAACGTCTTTCACGTTGCAGTTGACCCGAAATCGACGAGGAGTGGAGGACGGCACGGATTGAGTTTCTGCACGGAGGCGTCGTCAAACCGCGTCCTTCGCGGGTCTTAGACGTGTGCGTGCATTCATTCCGTTCCTGTTAATGGCTTCCTGCGCTATTGCGCAATCGGTTCCTCGCAATCGGCTGACTTTTAGCGGCGGCTGGTCCCGGCAAGTGGGCGGCTATTCCTTTGAGGAGAAAGAGACAGCCGCAGGGTTGGGGCTATCGTACGGGTATCGCGTTCACACGTACATCGAAGCGGAAACTGGCGTGTTCACAGCCTTGCAGCCATCTCCCGACATTGGGGGAGCCAACTACTTCTGGAACCCCAATGACCGGTTCGTGTGGGTTCCCTTCGGCGTCCGCTTCATCGCGCCGCTCTACCTTGGCCGAGTCGAGTTCTCGGGCGGCGGAGGCGGACTCTACGAGAAATACTCGGTCAGCAATCCGAACAGTGCCTTCGGCCTCCAGTCGCGCAGCGGTTGGGGCGGCTACTTCGTAGCTTCCGCATCGGTGGCGCTCGACGGCCGGAAGCACTTCTGGCTGGGCGCTACGCCCCGGTTGTTCCTGGCGAACCCTGCCAACGGGCGCGACCGCTGGTTTCAGATCTCCGGCGAGATGAGTGTGAGATTTCGATGAGCCGGGCGCCGCTCGACCTGCACGTCCGGCCGGGCAGGACGGGGAACCCGCTCACCCTTCCATTTCCCAGCGGTGATTGCAGCAGTCGTTCCCCTGCATCAGGGTCTTGGTGCGAACCATCTTCATCTTCGGATTGAAGGCCGGGGCTGTGGCGAAATCCGGATGACAGATCGCCACGTATCCGATATCCCCTGCATCCTTCTCGCGGAAGGTCTTGGCCCAGAGGCACTCGGTCACCTTGACTTCAAAGGCCTTGTCCGTCAGTTCGACGATCTGGTAAGTCAGAACGTGCTTCCAGAACTCGTTGGGCTTCACCAGAGGGGCGGCGAACGTGGCTATGTCGCGTTTGGGCGCCTTGCTCATCCGATCCGCTGTGCCGCGCGCGGCGGTCCGTGAGCAGGCGCTCTTAAGCAGCTCGACGAACTTCTCCTTCCCGAGGTCTTCGGCAAGAGCTTTCATCGTGGGTATGAAGGCCTCTTGAAACGCCATCCGGAAGACTTGTTCGTAGGTCATTCCGGAGGGTTCCTGGAATTTGTGCTTGGCGGCTGGCGCCTCCTGCGTAGAGGCGGCGCTACACCCCAGGCAGGACACCGCGCAGGCGGGCAGCGCCTTGGCGAGGAAGTTACGGCGATTCTCCATGTTTATCAGTGCGCTCCTTTACGAGTCAGATCTTCTCACATCGCGCAATACCGCGCACCAGTCGGGGTAGCCGCGGCTGAGGGCGTAGTCGTCGCTTTCCAGGGTGAAGGCGACATCCAGACGGGCGCCCGGCGCGAACTCCCCGACGCGCTCCGCGAAGTTCCAGCCCTTGAAAGTGAGCGTGTGGCCGCGCTGGCGCAGGCCGATTCTCAGGTGCTTTTCCTTGAAGACCCACGGGGCGGCGGCCACTTCCGCGCCGAAGGCGGCGAAGACCGGAGCGGGATTGCCGAAACCGAATGGCGCCATCGAGAGCACTTCCGCGACTACCCGTTCCGTGATTTCATCAAAGGCGATGGAGGCGTCCACCTCGACCTCGGCCCGGAAGTCGTCGGGGGCGAGGCGCGCGGCTGCATAGGCGTTCAGCCGCTCCCGGAATTCCTCGATGCGCTCGGTGGCGAGCGTCAGTCCGGCGGCTTGCCGGTGTCCTCCGAAGCGGAGGAACAGGCCGGACATCGATTCCAGGGCGTCCAGCAGATGGAACGCGGGGATGCTGCGCCCGGAGCCTTGCGCGACGCCCTGCTCGGGATCTTCGCCGAGCACGAACACGGGCCGATGAAACCTCTCGACCAGGCGGTTGGCGACAATCCCCACCACGCCGCGGTGCCACTCCTTTCCAGCGAACACCAGGGCCGCCTGCCGGTCGGTGACGGGGGCCGCGAGGCACTCGTCCAGAATCAGCCGGACGATCTCGCCCTCGGCCTCCTGGCGGTCGCGATTGAGGCTATGGAGCCGCGCGGCGAGTTCTTTCGCGCGGTCCTCGTCCTCGGTGAGCAGCAGCTCCACGATGTCGTTGGCGTCCGCCATGCGCCCCGCGGCGTTCAACCGTGGCGCGATGCGGAAGGCCACCTGGCCGGCCGAGGGGACCTGCCCCGGTTCGAACCCGGCGACCTCGAGCAGCGCGCGCAGGCCCGGGTTGCGCACCGAGCGCAGGCCCTCGAGGCCGTGCTTCACCAGGATGCGGTTCTCGCCGGTGAGCGGCACCACGTCGGCCACGGTCCCGATGGCCACCAGCTTGAGGAACGATTCGGTCATGCGCCGGAGCTTGGCGGGGGGCCAGCCGAGCGTGGCCAGCAGCGCCTGCACCAGCTTGAACGCCACGCCCACCCCGCAGAGGTTCTTCTCCGGGTAAGGACAGCCCGGCTGATTGGGATTCAGAACCGCAAGGGCGGGCGGCAGCTCGGCGTCGGGCAGGTGGTGATCGGTCACGATCACGTCCATTCCAAAGGCGCGGGCGCGGCAGACGGCCTCGGCCGCGCGGATGCCGGTATCCAGACTGATGACCAGCGTGGCGCCGGCGGCGGCGGCCTGCTCGATCACTTCCGGACGCATGCCGTAGCCATCCCGGATGCGGTGCGGGATGAACACGCCGGCTTGGCCGCCGGCCAGCTCAATAGCTTTCTTGAGGACGACCACCGAGGTGGTCCCGTCCACGTCGTAGTCGCCGTACAGCAGAATGTTCTCGCGCGCGGCGATGGCCCGCCGTAACCGTTCGAGGGCGGCGCTCATGCCGAGCAGCAGGCAGGGGTCGTGCAGGTCGTCGAGGGAAGGGGAAAGGAATCGGCGTGCGGAGGCGGGGTCGCGATAGCCGCGGCTTACGAGCACGCGCGCAGCGGGCAATGAGAGACCCAGGCCGTCGGCCAGGCGCCCGGCTTGGCCCGGATCGATCTGCGGGATCAGCCAGCGGGCCGGTCTATCCATGGCGCGGGAGGCTAGTTCCTGGAGTAGTAGCCGCCGATCGAGTCGTCTTCCTCGTCCTCCTCATCCGGCAGCGCGGCGTCGATCTCTTCGAGCAGGTCCAGGTACTCCTCATACCACTCCGCCCGGAGGTTGAACAGGTAGACCCTGGCCTCGAACTCGAAGGAAAGCTCGAGCGCGCAGGTAAAGCCTTCGTAAGCGCGCAGCTCGCGCAGGCGCTTTTCCAAGCCGCGCTGCTCTTCGACGCTGATGTCGCAGCCCTCCAGCCGCTCGGCGGCCTCGTCCAGGTGGGCCCGCGAGAACTCCCGCCAGTGATAAACGATCAGCTTGACCCCGGCGTTCTTCGCGGTCTCGAGGAAGCCGCGGTAGTCCGGTTTCCGGTCCACGTCCCAGGCAACGAACGAATCCGTGTCCGCCAGCCGCGAGTAGCCGTGGAACACCACGAATCCCTGCGACTCCAGGTGCGTGAGGATCTCAGTTCTCAGCTCGTCCAGGTTCAGGCTCATTCAACGCTTCGCCAACACGAGGATATCATGCTGCTGGCCCAGGTCACGCGCGGAGGGCGTCACGATGGTCTTCGGCCCAATGTAGATCTTCCTGGACTGGCGGAGGGCGGCGCGGACGTCGTCCTCGCAAACGAAGTCGGCGATGACGACTTCGGGCGCGGGAGGCTGAGGCGGCGGAGCGGGAGTGGCGGCAGAAGGTTGAAGTTGCGCTCCGGGCTGAACGCACGGGCAGGTCGCGGGACAGCTTGCGGGCGGGCCCACACGCCGCGAAGCGAGAAACCGGTCAACCACCTGGGCAGCCACGTTGGCCGCGGCGGTGGCCGCCACGGGCGCCGCCGGGGCTGGCGCCACGGCGATGCCCCGCTGGGCGAGGTACTTCTCGACGGCGGTGGCAATCGTCTGCCGGTCGAGCCTCGCGGGTACCGAAAGAACCGGCGGAGGCGCGGCGAGCTTCGCGGCGGCGTCCTTGAACTCGGCCGGGATCGGCAGGGCCTCCTCGGCTGTGCGCACCATCCAGGCCACGCGCTTGATGTTGATCAGGTGCTGCGGCCCGACGTTGTCGCTGGTGACATTGCCCGCCATGGCGCCGCAGCCGAGCGTCATCGAAGGCTGCAAGTTGGTGGTGATGCCGGTCGAGCC
>JBEKMO010000113.1:0-12958 GCA_050008465.1 Bryobacteraceae bacterium | reverse complement strand
CGCAAGCTGCGCCATCGCTACGGCGCCAACGTCATCCCCATCGATTTCGTGGTCACCGGCCGCGAGCCGGTCGCCGACCTGCATCCCAACATGTACTGGACCTCCGGCCGCAAGATCCTGGCCGCGTCGCGGCTGGCCAGCTCGCGGCCCAACCTGCACGTCATCTATATCTCCAACTTCAAGTGCGGTCCCGACTCCTACATCAAGCACTTCACCCGCGAGGCCGCGGGCGCCCCCCTGCTGGTGCTCCAGTTCGATGGGCACGGCAACGACGCCGGCTACATGACGCGCTGCGAAGCGTACCTGGACAGCAAAGGAATTCTGCGATGCTACAAGGCGGGAGCGGAAACCGCGCTGGCGGCAACCACAGTCCACTAGCCGGGAAACGCGTCTACATCCCGCCCATGGCCTACGGCAGCGGCCGCGCCTTCGCCGCGGCCTTCCATGCGCTGGGCCTCCAGGCTGACATCACGCCGCCCTCCGACCACCGCACCCGCGAGCTCGGCGCGCGCTACACCTCCGGGGACGAGTGCTACCCCGCCAAGGTCACCGTCGGCGATTTCATGAAGGTGCTCGAGTTGCCGGACGTCGATCCGGCCCGCGTCGCCTTCTTCATGCCCACCGCCGACGGCCCCTGCCGCTTCGGCCAGTACGCGCACTATCTCCGCAGCATTCTGGATCGCAACGGCTACCCAAACACCGCCGTGCTCTCGCCTTCCAGCCAGGACGGCTACGCCGATTTCGGCGAACTGGCGCGTCCCTTCGTGCGCACCGGCTGGCGGGCGCTGGTGGCGGCCGACATCTTGCAGAAGATGCTGCTCAAGACGCGACCTCACGAAGTCGAGAAGGGCTCCACCGAGGCGGCCTACGAGGAGTGCCTCGGCGACCTCTGCTCGACCATCGAGCGTGCGCCGCTCACTCCGCCCGTTCAGTTGAAGGCCATGCGTGCGGCCATGGTGCGCTGCCGCGACCGCCTCCGTCGTGTCCCCGTGCGCCACGAGCGCACGACCCCGCTCATCGGCATTGTCGGCGAGATCTTCTGCCGCCTGAATGCGTTCTCCAACGAGGATCTGGTGCGCCGGCTGGAGGAGTACGAGGCCGAGGCCTGGATCTCCGACCTCACCGAATGGGTCTGGTACACCATCGCCGAGCAGTTCCGGCGTTTGAAGCTGAAGGGCCGGCAGATCTCGCTCGAGGCGCTGGGCGCGTGGCTCCGCAAGCGCGTCCAGAAGCGCGACGAGCACGTGCTGCTCGAGCCGTTCCGCGAGGATTTCCAGGGCTACGACGAGCCCGACGTCCGCGAGGTGCTCGAGGCCGCCCGCCCCTACCTGCCCTGTGACGGCGCTCTCGGTGAAATGGTGCTCAACGTCGGCAAAGCCATCTGCCTGGCCCGCCGCGGCGCCGACGGCATCATCGACATCAGCCCCTTCACCTGCATGAACGGCATCGTCTGCGAAGCCGTCTACCCCCGCGTCAGCCGCGACCTCGGCGGCATCCCCATCCGCAATTTCTACTTCGACGGCACCCAGTCCGACCTCGACCGCGACCTGGGCGTCTACCTCGAGCTAGCCCGCACCTACCAGCGCCGCAAGAAGTACCCGAGGGAGTTCCCGAAGACAGCCTGACGCTGTTAAGCGAACTGCCCCCCCTCAGCGCGGCCACCAGTGCCATCGGATCTTCTGCTGGACAGACCCGGCTAAGCCTTCGAGATCTGGAAAGAGGGACAGTTCATGCACGTTCATCTGGAACAGCTTCCGCTCCACTTCCTCAAGAATCACTGCCGGGACCTGGATGATTTTGCACCACCTCCGCCTGTCGGAAGGCATCATTCTCAACAGAGAGTCCTCGAACGTGCGGTCTTCCGCGCCGTTGAAAAGAAACACACCCTGCTGACTCGAAAGGCGCTGGTTCTGAACCGGGGGCAAAGCGACTGTCACGAACCCCTCGTTGTTGAACACCTCCCTGTGGATGCGCGAAGGATCCAGGGTATCGCTATTCACTTTGTCCCAATACATCCGTTCGCGTTCCAAGACCTCCCTGTCGGACGCAAAATCCTCGTTGCTAAGCGGGCGGAGATGGTCTGAGGATCCCGCCCTGCTGGCGATAGCGCTGACCCTGCGAGCCCACTCCAGTACCACGTTCGCATCAATGGCCCACACCTCCGCGGGCCGTTGCTGCTCTGTCTCCGTTCGCTGGCGAAGAGCGAAGTACAACGCGATGTAAGGCGAGTAGCTGAAATCGAGCAGCCGGGTTGGGACGCGGTAATGCTGCATGAACGCCAACCAGCTCAACCGCTCGCCGACGGGGGGAACCTGCGACGGGTCCACGTACATCCGAGCCTTACTGTGAAACTCCTCGAGGAGCTCCGATTCGAGTGCTGCCCAGGGCTTCGACTTCTGTTCGGCCACGCGCTCGATTGAGGGCTTGAGGTCGTACTTATCGGACTTGTCCCTGAACACCCACGTAGTTCGAACAGGCTCCCCCTGGGAGTCGTCCTCCAAGCAAGGTGCCGGAAATGACTCGCAGGCCTCCCTGACGGCCGGCCAGTCCGGGCACGGTTGCATTCGCAGCGACTCTTTCTCCTCAGCCGTCAGGACGCTACCCACCCCATGTTCTCCACATTCCCATTGTAGCTGCCGCGCGTGACGCGGCCACGCGACGATCAGCGCTTCCGCGCGCTCCATGGCTCGCATCCGAAACGGCAACGGCGCATGGAAAAGCATAGCAGAGGCGGCCATCGGCCGCGGCATGAACCGGACTCGATAGTCGAGATCGACCCCTCCTCTGAGGACCGGCGCTGATCGGCAGGAAGATCCCTCGCCCTCCCGCTAGGCAGTCACGCCGGCTTACAATCAGAACTGGTGAAGGTTCGAGATCTGATCCGGCTGATTGAATTCGATGGTTGGAGACATGTGCGAACCACTGGCAGCCATCGCCACTATAAGCACCCGTCGAAACCGTCCGTCGTTACGATCCCGGGTCATCCACGCGACGACCTGCCGACGGGCACGCTAAAGGCGATTCTGAAGGCCGCCGGATTGGAGGCGAAGCAATGAACGTGAAGTATGCAGTGATCTTCGAGCGGGCGGAAGGCAACTGGGCCGCCTACGTGCCCGATTTGCCCGGCTGCATCACCACTGGCAAGACGCTGGAGGAAACCGAGCGCAACATCCGCGAGGCCATCCAGGGGCACCTCCGGACGTTGCGCGAGTTCGGCGAGCCGATCCCACCGCCGGCCAGTCTGACCAAGGAGATCGAAGTCTCGCCGGCAGCATAGCCAGCGCCAGCAGCCTCATCGGAATCCTACTGCCCCGCGGCCTTGGCTGCGACCCGGGCGGCGAACCGGGCTACGTCCACCAGCACCCGCTCGTGCGTGCCCTCGGCGATCTTCTCGCGCTCGTCGTAGGCTTCCACCCGGCAGGTGACGCGCCGGTCCCCGGAGGAGATCACCTCGGCGCACAGCCGCACCGCCATCCCGACCGGCGTGGCAGCCAGATGGCTGAGGTCCACGTGCGTGCCCACCGAATCCCAGCCGGGCGGAAGGCATTCCTGGATCAGGTTGCGCGCGGTCATCTCCAGATAGCCGATCAGGTGCGGCGTCGAGAGCACCCGCGCGGCCTCCATCCCCAGGAAATCGATCGCTACGTCGCCGGTGACCAGCAGCCGATCCTCCCTCTTTGCGCCTATGGGAATGTTCGCCATGCCCCTATCTTATCAGTGAGATGCGGAATTGAGTATCAAGATTAATGATTCTGGCGTCCAATGTTGTGGTAGAGTTAGTGGTCTGAGGTCCGAGTCCAGGTGAGGCTTATCCGCACGCTCGCAGTAGTGTTGACTCTGCCCCTGTGGGGGGCGGTAGGGCCTTCCTCGGCCCCTCCTTCCGATAGCGCCACGGCGGATATCGTCGACCGCTACGTCTCGGCGGTACAGGGCCAGCAGAGCCATCCCCAAGCCGTCTCGATGGAAGTCGACATGGACGCCCAGCTTCCCGGCCTCAAGAAGCATGGCCGGTTCCACGCGCTGCGGTTCATCACCAAGGTCGGGAAGGTCTTCTACAATCGCCCGCGCTTCGAGGGCGACAGCACGGTTAAGAAAGAAGTGATCGCGCGGTACCTGGAGGCGGAAGCTCAGGCCCGGGCCACGTACGCCAGCTCCCTGGCGATCACTCCCGCCAATTACAAGTTCAAGTTCAAAGGGACTGCGGACTGCGGCGATCGTAGCGTGTACGTCTTCCAGGTGGCCCCTGTGAAAAAGCGTATAGGCCTGTTCAAGGGCGAGTTGTGGATCGACCAGCAGACCTACCTGCCGTTGCGCGAGTGGGGCGAACTGGTCAAGAACCCTTCCGTCTTCTTGAAAAAGGTCTATTTCGTTCGCGACTACTACATTTACGACGGAATCTCGATCCCCCGGCGGTTGATCAGCGAAGTCAATACCCGACTGGTCGGAAGGGCCCAGCTCACCATCTGGTTTGACAACTACAAGCTAGGGGAGGGGGGCCAGGTGCCTATAGCTGCCCTGCCCAGCGAAGGCGCCCCGCAGTTGGTTCAGACCGAGAACGCCCAGCACTGATCGTTGGTCACTCAACCCTGGGGCAGAGGCATGGAATGAGAACCCTCTTTTTGAATCCTCCGTCTTTTGAGCGATTCGACGGGGGCGCCGGTTCGCGCTGGCCCGCGTCCCGCGAGATCGAATCCTACTGGTACCCGGTCTGGCTCTGCTACCCCGCCGGCATGCTGGCGGACAGCAAGGTGGTGGACGCCCCGCCCCACGGCATCTCCATCGAGCGCAGCGTGGCCATGGCGGGCGGCTTCGAGCTGCTGGTTCTGTTCACCTCGACGCCCGGATTCCAGGTGGACGTGAAGATCGCCGAGATGATGAAGGACGCCAACCCGAAGCTCAAGGTGGCCTTCGTGGGACCGCCCGTCACCATCAACCCGGAGGGGACGCTGCGCGCATCCAAGGCCATCGACTTCCTGGTGCGGCGGGAGTTCGACCGGCAGATCGTGGACTATGCCAACGGCCGGCCGCTGGAGGAGCTGCCCGGCGTCAGCTACCGCGCGAACGGCAACTTCCGGCACACTCCCGACGGCGGCTTCATCGAGAACCTGGACGCGCTGCCTTGGGTCACCAAGGTGTACAAGCGCGATCTCGACATCACCCGCTACAACGTCCCGTTCCTGCTGAACCCGTATATTGCGTTTTACACGACGCGCGGCTGCCCCGCCATGTGCACCTTCTGCCTTTGGCCGCAGACGCATTCCGGGCACCGCTGGCGCCTGCGCTCCTCCGGCGATGTGGCCGCGGAAACCCGTTACGCGATCGAGACCTTTCCGAACCTGAAGGAGATCTTCTTCGACGACGACACCTTCAATTACCAGCGGGCGCGCACCATCGAGCTGTGCGGAAAGCTCAAGCCGCTGAATTTCACCTGGTCGTGCACCTCGCGGGTCACCACCGACTACGACACGCTCAAGGCGATGAAGGAGGCCGGCTGCCGCCTGCTGATCGTGGGCTTCGAGTCCGGCGATCCGCAGATCCTCAAGAACATCAAGAAGGGCGCCACCATCGACATGGCGCAGCGCTTCATGGCCAACTGCAAGAAGCTCGGCCTGGTGGTGCACGGCGATTTCATCGTGGGCCTGCCCGGCGAGACGCGCGAGAGCCTGCGCCGCACCGTCGATTTCGCCAAGCGCCTGGATTGCGAGACCGTCCAGGTCTCCCTGGCGCACCCTTATCCGGGCACCGAATTCTACGACTACGCTTCGCGCAACGGGCTGCTCACCATCGATTCCATGATCGACGAGACCGGCCACCAGATGCCCAACGTGGTCTATCCCGGCCTCGACCGCGCCGAGCTGCTGGATTGGGTCGAGCGGTTCTACGGCGAATACTACTTCCGTCCCCGGGTCATTTGGCGGGTGGCGCGCAAGGCCATCTTCAACAACGCCGAACGGCGCCGGCTCTACAAAGAGGCACGCGAGTACCTGGCGTTGCGCGCCAAGCGCAAGAAGTACGTCGCCGAGCATAGAGGGACCGGCGCCTGCGCCGGGGCGGCCAAGTGAGCGAGCGCCTCCGGCTGAAGACGCGGGTCTTCATCGTAATTGTCGTCCTCGCCAACGTGTTCGGGAACTTCTTCATGAGCTGGGGCGTGAAGCGGCGTGGCTCCTTGTTGGGCCTCTCCATCCTGGAATACATCCGCGTCATCCTGGATCCCTGGGTGGCATTCGGAATTTCCCTTCTGATTGTCTGGATGCTCTCGCGCATGGCGCTGCTGAGTTGGGCCGACCTCAGCTACGTGGTGCCCGTCACCGCTATCGGCTATGTGCTCACCGCCGTGCTCGGCCGCGTTTTTCTTGGCGAGCAGATCGGCGGCGCGCGCTGGGCCGGCACCCTGTTTATCGTGGCCGGCATCGCCCTGGTGGGCTCCACCTCCATTCGCACCACCGCGCCGGAGGCGCCTCGGGAATGAAGTGGTTCCTGGTCGCGCTCGTGGTCTTGTGCACCGCTCTCGCCGATTACCTGCAAACCACCGGGATGAAGCGCCACGGGGAGATCCACGATTTCCGTCCCGGCGCGCTCGGCCGCGCTGCTTCCGCGCTTGCGCGCAACTGGTACATCCCTGCCGCCGTCGCCACCATGGCGGTCTCCTTCTACGCCTTCATCACGCTGCTGTCGATCGCCGACCTCAGCTTCGCGGTCCCCGCGACCGCCGCGAGCTACGTCGCCGAGACCCTCGTCGCCAGGTACCTGCTCAAAGAGCAGGTCAACTGGAAGCGGTGGACGGGGGCCGGGCTGGTTGCCTGCGGCGTCCTGCTCCTGGCCCTGTGATCACTCTCCTTCTTGCGATCGGCGCCGCCGCGGGCATCTATCAACTGCTGGCGCTGGCCGCCGCGCTCTATCGCCTGCGCGTCCGCGACCCCGCCGCCACCCGTTTGCCGCCCATCTCGATCCTGAAGCCCGTGCACGGCCTCGATCCGGACTTCTACGCCGGCATCCGCTCCCACGCGCTCCAGGATTACCCCGAGTTCGAGATCCTGTTCGGCGTGAGCGACCCCGCCGATTCCGCCATCCCGGAAATCCAACGCCTGGCGGAGGAGTTCCCGGCGCGCCCGATCCGCCTGCTGGTGACCTCCCCCAAGACCGCGAACGTCAAGGTCGGCGTTCTGGCGGAACTCGCGGCCGCGGCCCGCCATTCGATTCTACTGGTCAACGATAGCGACATCCGGGTTGCCCCCGACTACCTCCGCCGCGTGGTCGCCCCGCTCGAAGATCCGGCCGTGGGGATGGTGACCTGCCTCTATCGCGCGCGCCCCGCAAGTTGGCCCGGACGTTTCGAGGCCGTCGGCATCGCCACCGATTTCGCCCCTAGCACGCTGGTGGCCCGGATGGTCGGGGTCACGGAATCCGCGTTTGGCTCGACCATGCTGTTTCGCGCCGAAGACCTCGTGCGCATCGGCGGGTTCGCTGCTCTGGCCGACTACATCGCCGACGACTACCAGCTCGGCCGCCGCATCCACGACCTCGGCAAGCGCATCGTGCTCGCGCGCCCGGTGGTTGAGACCTCGCTCGCCGACCGCACCTGGGGCGACGTGTGGCGCCACCAGTTGCGCTGGGCGCGCACCATCCGTGTCTCGCGCGGCGGCGGCTACGCCGGCCTGCCGCTCTCAAACGCCACGCTCTGGTCGGTCGCGCTGGCTGCCGCGGGCGCCTGGTGGGCGGCCGTGCCGCTGTTCCTCCTGCGCCTGGCCATGGCCCTCGTCGTCGGCCGGCTTCTTCTTCAAGACCGCCGCGTCCCCGCCAGCCTCTTCCTCGTCCCCCTCCGCGATCTCGCCGGCATCGTCCTGTGGGCCTGCGGCCTCTTCGGCTCGACCGTGGATTGGCGCGGCGCGCGGCTGCGACTGAACCGGGAGGGGAAGATCGTACGCGCGTGATGTCCATCTCGCGATAAGCTGAGAGTGTGAGGGTAACCATCACACAATTTCGGCGGGACTTGTTCCGGCTCGTCGAGCGGGCTCTCGCGGGTGAACCGCTGGAGTTCACGTACCGGGGCGTGGTTTTCAAGGTTGAGTCGGAGGTCAAGCCGTCGAGGCTGGCGCGTCTGACGGGGCAGCCCGTGGTGGCGCGCGGGACCGATCTGGAGAAGGCTAGCCGCGAATTGCTCCAGGAGATGCAGTCCGAGTGGGAGACGGACTGGGCGGAACTGTGATCTGTTACCTCGACCCCCAGGGATTATTGAGACCGCGCTGTACGAGACCTGGACGCGCGACCCGTTTGACCGGCTCATCGTGGCGCACGCGCGATCGAACGGCTACGCGCCGCTGATCACCTCCGACGCCAAGATCCACGCGCACTATCCGAACGCGGTGTGGTAGCAGGGGCGGTGAACACCGTCCATCTGTGATAAATTGGGTTCTGGGCTCCCCCAAAAACCCTGTGCGCCTGTAGCTCAGATGGATAGAGCGTCTGGCTACGAACCAGAAGGCCGGGTGTTCGAATCACCCCAGGCGCACCATGAAGCACCTCATCGGCTACGATGCCGCGCCGGTGATATCCCCGGCCCCGGCTTGGGGATGTTGCTTCCACGCGCGCTTCTGCCACACCAGGTTGCGAATCAGGATTGCATCCGCCGCTTCGCCACCGTACTTGTCCAGCACTTGTTTTCCGACGTGGCTCAGAATCGCCAGGAATCTTCCGACGTCCGGCTGGACTGCTTTCAGGTACTCCCGTGCGTGAGCATCGAACACCCGCTCTGCCGCGTCGATCCTGCCCTGTTGGTAATAGTAGCGGGCCTCCTGCCACCCCAACCGCGCAAAGGTTGGCTCGAAATCGAGATCCCCGGCCGATCCTCGGCAGGCTTCCGCTACCGAGTTGTCGCCTTCGGCCTGATAGATCCTGAGAGTCGCTGCTGCCGCCGTCTCCGCGGCCTTGATGCGGGCCTGTGCGTCTGGTGGTAGGTCTGGAAGGTCTGCCATGGCTCCCTCGGCAATTCCCGGAGTGCTTTTGCCGCCAACTAGAGTCTACAACTCTCAGCAGTTCTGCAGTGTCAATCGCCGCCAAATGTAAACTTTCGACCCCGAAGGCTCCGGAAAGGCCGAGTTCTCTTATACTCAGGCCAAAGGGGGGCAAATTGAAAAGCTGGGTTCGTGTGTCGATTCCGGGCGTGGCGTTGTTGATTGCGGCCCCGGTGTGTTTCGCGCAGGGGCGGGTCAGCGAGTTTCTCGGCGTGCAGAACTGGCACGGCACCGTAAAGGTTTCCGGAACCGGTTCGGGGTCCACCTCGGGTGGCATCTACTCCGACGTGTGGGACTACGGTATCACCACGAACCTCACCATCCAGCTCGACACCTATAATCCGAACATCCAGGGATGGACCGGGACTTTTACCGGCTCCTCCGCGGTAAACGCCAAGGACGTGGCAACGTTTGGCGGCTGCAACGAGACCTTCACGCAGGTTTTCCAGGGTTCCGTCGGCGGCGCCGGGACGAGCTTCACGATGCGACTACAGGGCACCAATCAGTACGTGTTCTATCCCTCGGTCTATGAGGCGCCAGGCGCGACCAGCAGCACGAACATCGACTGTGCGCCGGGCCCCGTGGGCGGTACGGGGCCCGTGACATTTTCGCCGGTGCTCTCCGACAAGATCCAGACGCTGCCCGCCACGGGGTTCAACCTCACCGGCTCCCAGCAGGTGACGATGAACTCGCCTTTGCAGCCGCTGTCGCTGGTCTTCGGGGGCCAGCCGGCGCAGATCCAGGTGACGGTCGAGTGGAGCATCCAGCCGGGCCTCCTGGAGCAGGCGGAAGTGGTGGTGCAGAAGACCCCCGAGTTCCAGAACTGGCGGCCCACTGCGGGCGTCAAAGGAGCTCGCGGAAACCCCTTGAACCTGACCGCCAAGCTGCAAGCCAAGGGAGGCGGGCCCACCAACGAGCGGGTGGCGTATTTCATCTGGGAGCTTACCCAGTGCTCGAAGGAGCCGGGCTACGCCATGAATGCGCCGCTGGACAGTCCGAGCAGGGACTTCGATCTCAAGATAGAGAGCGGAACACCTTCCCTCATCCCTCTGGACACTCTGGGGCAGAAAGCGCAAACCCAGGCGGGACAGCTCACGGATTCCTCCATCGTCCTCGCGCCCTATGACTGGGGCGCTTTCGGCAAGGTCAAGGTGACCGCCGTGATGCCCGACACCAGCCAGATTGTCGGCTACCTCGACGGCGACCCCTCGCAGACCGACGTGCGCCTCCCCATGCGTTCGGACAGCAGCCTCATCGCCGACGTCTGGAAGAAGGACCACGGCGTCGAGGGACTCGCCGACGTCAGCGACAACGAGACCGACCCGAATGGCGACGGCAGTGCTGGCGACGGCCTGACTTTGTATGAGGAATATCGCGGTTTCATCATCGACGGCCAGCACGTCGAGGGCGATCCGAAGAAGAAGGACTACTTCATCGTGAACACCGCCGGGTGGTCCTATCTCTCCGGCCTTAAGATGTTCCAGAATCTGAGCGGCCTGGCGGTCCACTACCTGTTGAAGCAGACCGAAATGCCGCTCAGCCGGGTGATCAATCCCAACCATGACCAGGGCGCGCACATCGTGGACCAGCACGGGGTCGTCATTTCGGCCATCGCCGCCGATGCGGGCTACGCGAAGGCGGTGGGCGGGCCCGGAACGCCGAAGTCCATCTCGCAAGTGATTACCCCGAAGATCCTCCCCGGGGCTGCCGGCGACTGGATCGACTACCTGGCGTCGGGCCTGGCACACGAGCTATTTCACGCCTGCAATGTGTATCACCATGGAGACGCGGGCTACCCCAGTGTGGAGTGGGAACTAAGCTCTTCCACCAAGACGGTGATCGAAGTGCCGTCCGATATCGCGGTCACGGTGCTGGACGAATCGGGCGCGCCGTACCCCCTGCCCGCCGACACAGTAGCCCACGTGAGCCTCGGTGTAGCGGATGATCCCCACACCGGCGACGACAATTGCGTGATGCGATACGACGACGCGCGGGGCTACTACTCCCAGGCCAACCCGGCCACCGTGCGTTACTGCTTCAAGCCGAAGGAACCGGCCGGGACGAGCCTGTGCACCTCGACCGTGGGGACGGGGGTGAACGCTCCCGGCCGCACGCCTCAGCCGCGTTACGGTAATGCGGCCGCCGGCCGCGGGAATTGCCGCGGCCAGATCCTGGTCAACGACAATGTCCCCGCGCCGAGGAGGTAACCGATGAGCAAGGCATGGCTCAGCTTGGCTCTCTTGTGCTTCGCCGTTTTATTGAGCGCGCAAACCACACCAACTCCGGAATTGGGGCTGGACGTCAACGCCCAAAGCGAGGCGGTGGTGGCGAACGGCTGGCCGCTCCTGATCCGCGTTGCGGTGGTCTCGACCGACGGACAAGCGGTGAGGATCCGCCTCAACGGAGGTCCCTGGACCCAGGCTCTCCACCTGGCGATCACCGATGCGAACGGCGTCGTCCAGAACTGGCCGGTGCAATTGCTGGTGCCAGCTTCCTCCACGCTATACCTGAATGGCATCACCAGTGCGGAGGCGGTCTGGCTGGTGGCCCCCACCGATACCTCGACCCTAGTTCCCGGCCTGTACAGCCTGTCGGTCACGCTGGACACCACGGCCGCCGCGGCTAGCGGAACCTGGAGCGGCAGCGTACAAGGCAACATCGCGACGGTGCAGTTGCAGGCCGAACCGGCAACGCTCTCGGCCGAGGTCGAGGCCTCCAAGTACCTCGCCTTCGCAGCCTACGCGCGGCTTCGCGGCGATAAGCCGGGCACTCAAACGGCGCTCGACACGCTTATCAACCACCAGCCCGATATCCTCGAAGCCTACACCGAGAAGGCCGACCTGCTCGCGGCAGGCGGAGATTTCGCCGGCGCGCTGGCGCTCGCCGAACAGGCGCTGCAGAAGTTCTTCGTCCGCTACCCGAATCCTCCCGAGCCCCCCACAATCCTCATGCTGAGGGTCGGCGACCTGGCCGACCAACGGGCGGTCCAACAGGCGGCCGGCGGCGGCCGCATCGTCACCTGTGTCGAGCCCGGGAGCACCGCAACCGTCGTTACCCCCGAGTCGATCGTGGCCGCTTACGGCGGGCAGTTGGCGACCGGCACGGCCGACAACGGCGGCTCGCTCTCGACCACGTTGGGCGGCACCACCGTGACGATTACCGACTCGAGCGGCAGGTCCAGTCCTGCACTGCTCTTCTATGTTTCCCCCGGCCAGGTGAACTACGCGGTTCCGGCCTCCGTTGCTCTGGGCCCGGCCACCGTGGTTGTCAAGGCGGGGGATGGCAGCACGAGCACCGGCTTGGTCAGCGTCGCGGCCATCGAGCCCGCCCTGTTCACCTTCAACGCCGACGGCTTGATTGCCGGCAACATCCTCCGCTTTCCCACGGGTGGCGGCGACCCGGTTTTCGAGCAACTCTTCACGCTGGACAGCGCGGGCGCCGTCTCCGCCCGCCCGGTCGACCTCTCGACCGGCCAGGTCTTCCTGGTCCTGTACGGCACCGGAATTCGCGGTGCCGCCGCCGGCCAGGTCTCGGTCTCCATCGGCGGTGTCGCCACGACCGTCACCTACGCCGGCGCGCAAGGAACCGACGTCGGCCTGGACCAGGTCAACGTGCTGCTGCCGCCCTCGCTTGCCGGCCGGGGCGACGTGCCTCTGGTGCTCACCGCGGCAGGGAAGCCGTCCAACACGGCTCGCATCACGTTCAAATAGGCGGCGCGGGCTGGTTGCTCCCGGAGGCCAGGATTCATCTGACTCAGGCGGCGTCGCGCGTTTCGACGTGCAGACGTTTGCCGAGCGCCGCGAGCGCCGCTTCGATCTGATCCAAGCGAGAGTGGTGCCGGAGAGAGAACAAGCGATCGATGTGCGTCTTGGGTATTCCAATACGGCGGGCGCACTCCGCTTTCTTCAGACCGGACTCCAGGAACGCCGTGTAAAGATCGACTTTGG
>JBEKMO010000112.1:0-13386 GCA_050008465.1 Bryobacteraceae bacterium | reverse complement strand
GCTTCCCGAGCAGTAGACAACGTAGGCAGAACCCTGACCCGCCCGCATTCCGGCAAGCCCAACAGAACAATCCCTTTCCGGCTCATAATCCGCTCACCACGAGAGGGAAGATCCGTCGGAAGTGTTCTCATTGCTTCTCCTGCTCAACAATTACGCAACGCTGGCAGAAAGGTTCCAACAGCCCACGATCACTGGCACTTGGCCGTATCACGTGCTACGCGCGGAAGTGGTGACCCCAAGGGCGCCCCAAGTCCCGATGTGGGAAAGGACGCCCTGAAACCAGGCCGAACCCGGTTTCTGTCCATAACCGCCCTCCCTCCAACCACTGGTTCACTCCCGGTCCGATCACACTTCCGCCGCCAGTATATTCCCCGCTGTCCCGCCCACTTGCCCCCCGCCGGACGCCTCACTGCTCCGCCGCCGGTTTAGAATAGGCCAGTCATGTCGGCACACTACATTCCGCCGCCGTTCTGCCGCACGGGACGCCGCACGGGACCACCGCGCCCTCCAAAAAGTGAAATTTACCAAACGAAACCAATTTCGGCCCACCGCCCAAGTCCCCCAGCCGCGCCCAACCCCATGTATTCTCTGGGTGTTACCTCTACCTGGCCGCCCCGGAGCCGCGCTCAGCCGACCCCCCATCGTGCCCCGCCGGCCCCCCAAACGAAACCGATTTCGCCCCTCCGCACCCGGTCACTGCGGCCCGCCGCATCCCGGCGCCACTTGCGAGCAGGGAGTCACCTCGACATAATCGAACAGGGGAAGTTCAGGCCATGGATTCCGTTCTAGCGATGCATCGCTTCCATTTCGCCTTCACCATTACCTTCCACTACCTCTTCGCCCAGCTCAGCATGGGGCTGGCGCTGCTGATCTTCATCCTCAAAACTATGGCGCTCCGGACCGGCCGCGACCACTACCACCGCGCCGCCCGCTTCTGGATCAAGATCTTCGCCATCGGTTTCGCCGTCGGCGTGGTCACCGGCATCCCCATGGAGTTCCAGTTCGGCACGAATTGGGCCCGGTTCTCCAGGACCGCCGGCGGCGTCATCGGCCAAACGCTGGCCATGGAAGGAGTGTTCTCCTTCTTCCTGGAGTCCACCTTCCTGGGCCTGCTTCTGTTCGGCGAGAGGCGCTTGAGCGCACGGGGCCACTGGTTCATTTCCCTGCTCATGTTCCTGGGCACCTGGCTCTCCGGCTTCTTCATCCTCGCCACCAACGCCTGGATGCAACACCCGGTGGGCTTCAAGTTTGCACCTACCGACGAAGCCGTGCTCGACAGCTTCTGGGCCTTGCTGTTCAACCCCTGGCTCGGCTGGATGTACCTGCACAACATGATCGGCACGGTGGTCACCGCCGCTTTCACGATGGCTTCCGTCGGCGCGTTCTATCTGCTCAGCCGCAGGTTCGAGGACTACGGCCGCACCTTCGTCCGCCTGGGGGTCGTCTGCGGCTCTATCGCTGCTGTGCTGATGCTCTTCCCCACGGGTGACGGTCAGGGCAACCTGATCGCCCACCATCAGCCCGCCACGCTAGCCGCCATGGAAGGGCTTTTCCAAACCACGCAAGGCGCGCCGCTCGCCATCCTCGGCCAGCCAGATACCGAGAAACGCAGGCTGGACAATCCCGCGGTCGTTCCCCGCATGCTCAGCTTCCTGACCTACAAGCGCTGGGGCGCCGAGGTCAAGGGCCTGGACGCCTTCCCGAAACAAAACCTGCCCGACAACATCCCGCTGCTGTATTACAGCTATCACATCATGGTCGGGCTGGGCACCATCTTCATCGTCGTCATGCTGGTCTCCGCCTGGCTGCTTCGGAAAGACCGGCTCTACCGCGTCCGCGGCTGGCTCTGGGTCCTCATGCTCATGCTGCCATTCCCGTTCATCGCCAATACCGCCGGCTGGCTGACCGCCGAGCTCGGCCGGCAACCCTGGTTGATCTACGGCGTGATGCGCACTGGCGAAGGCTCCTCGTCCAACGTCTCCGCGGGCAATACCCTCTTCACGCTGCTCGGATTCATGGGCTTGTATTCTCTGCTCGCGATCCTGTTCCTCTTCCTGACCCGCCGCGAGATTGAGCACGGCCCCGTACCGGCTGGCACGCCGGATGGCATTGTCCACGGCTCGGAATCGAGGCTGCTCTAGGGAAACGGACATGGAAACCCTTTGGTTCTGCCTGGTCGCAGTCATGATCGCCGGATACGTCGTCCTGGACGGCTTCGATATCGGCGCCGGCATCGTCCACTTCTGCGTCGGCCGCACGGAATCGCAGCGCCGGCGCGTCCTCGCTTCCATCGGCCCGGTCTGGGACGGCAACGAGGTGTGGCTCATCGCTGGTGGCGGCGTCCTCTATTTCGCCTTCCCCGCCCTCTACGCCTCCAGCTTCAGCGGCTTCTACCTGCCGCTGATGATGGTGCTCTGGCTGCTCATCGCGCGCGGTGTCTCGATCGAGTTCCGCAACCACCTGGATTCGCCCCTCTGGCGCCCCTTCTTCGATGTCGTATTCACCGGGTCGAGTGCGCTGCTGGCGATCTTCTACGGCGCGGCGCTGGGCAACGTCGTCCGCGGCGTGCCGCTCGACAAGTCCGGCTACTTCTTCCTCCCCCTGTGGACCGACTTCCGCGCCGGCGCCGACGCCGGCATCCTCGACTGGTACACCGTGCTGGTGGGCCTGCTCGCGTTCTTCACCCTGACGCACCACGGCGCTCTTTGGCTGGTGCTCAAAACCGAGGACATCCTTGAAGAGCGCGCGCGGAAGGTCGCCCGCCTGGCCTGGATCGCCATCACCCTCCTGACCCTCATCGTCACCGGCGTCACCCTGCGCATCCAGCCCCACGTCGCCGACAACCTCAAAGCGCATCCCTGGGGCTACGTCTTCCCGGCCCTGGCGCTTGCGGGCCTCGCCGGAATGCGCTTCGGTGGAGCGCTGAAACCCTTCCTGGCCTCCTGTGCGTACATCGTCGGCATGCTGACCAGCGCCGCCTTCGGCCTGTACCCCTACGTGCTGCCCTCGAACACGAATTCCGCTCTTGGCTTGACCATCTGGAACACCGCCACCGCCCACCATGGCCTGGCCGTCGGCCTCGCCTGGTGGATTCCCGGCATGGCCCTGGTCGTCGGTTACACCGTCTTCGCCTACCGCCACTTCGCCGGCAAGGTCCGGCTGGAAGAGGAGGGATACTGAATGCGGGCGCTTTTCGTTCTGCTCATTCCCGCCTTGCTTGCGGGAGCGGACATCGATCAACTGAAAAAGGATTGTGAGACCGGCAAGCAGCAGGCCTGTCTTGAGCTGCTGAAAAGCAGCGACCCGCGGGTCCGCAAAGCCGCGGTGGAGAAACTGACCGATCAGAAGGTCCTGGCCGAAATCGCCGTCCACGATCCGGCCCCGGAAGTGAGCCGGGCGGCGGCCGCAAAGCTGACCGACCAGGCGCTCCTGGCCGACGTCGCGAAAACCGCCGGCGACGAGGACGTGCGCGAGTCCGCAACCAAGGACCTGGTCGACCAGGCGATTCTGGCCGAGATCGCCAGGACCGACAAGGCGCCGGATGTGCGCCGGGCCGCGGTAAACAAACTGGCGGTGAGGATGATTCTGGACGGGACCCCGTGGGACGGCAAGGCGGCGAACCCCGAGGTCGCGGCCAGGAACCTCGCCGGGCAGTCGGCGCTGGCCATGATCGCGAAGACCGACAGCGACCCGCAGGTGCGCCAGCTCGCGGTGGCCTACATCTCCGATCAGGCGGTGTTGGCCGATGTCGCCCGCTTGGATGTCTCGTCCTCCGTGCGCGTGGCCGCGGTCGAGAGACTGCTGGGGCAGGAGCCTCTGGCCGAGGTGGTGAAGACCGACAAGGACGCGGGCGTGCGCCGGGCGGCGCTCCGGAATATTGGCGGCCGGGCCCTTCGGGCTGAAATCGCGAAGACCGATCCGGACCCCGGAGTCCGCGCCGCCGCCGCCGGACCCGCGCCCCCCGAATCCCACGTTTACCACACGGTGGTCCTGACGCTTGCCGAAGTCCGGCGGGCTGTCACTTGGTCGGCCCCAATCCTCAAGGTGATCAATCAGAGGATGGACCATCTCCAGGTCTCCCGGCGTGGTTGGGAGTTCGCAGTGGTGCGCCTGAAGGTCGCGCCCGGGCAGGGTTACGCCGGCGTCCTCCAGGGATACTGCAGCGCGGTGGTGGACATCGCCGGCAAAGAATACAAGAGCGCAGTGCCCATGCAGCAGATGGTGGCCGACTCGGACTACGAATGCCCCTTCGTGGTTCCGCAAAGCGCAAAGCTGGCGACGTTCCGCATCGAAAACGTGACGTTCGATTTCCCGTAAGGACACTACCCGTGGAGCTGGAGCCATGAACATTGGAGTGCTTCGAGAAGGTAACCCGCTGGACCGGCGGGTGGCGGTGACGCCGCCCGTGGTCCGCAAACTGGCCGAGCGCGGCGCCACCGTGTGGGTCGAGACCGGCGCCGGCGAGGGCGCCATGTTCCGCGACGACGAGTACATCCGTGCCGGCGCCCACATCGCCTACTCGCCGGCCGAGGTCATCCACCGCTCGGAGCTGGTGGTCAAAATCGCGGTGCCAACGCTCCCGGAACTCGATCTGAGCCCGCCCGGCGCTGCCTTGATGGCCTTCTACCACATGGCCGTCGCCAGTCCTGCGATCTTCGACACCCTGCTCCAGCGCCATATCACGGCCATCGGTTGCGAGATCATCCGGCGCCTCGACGGCCGGCTCCCGGTGCTGGCTGCGGTCAGCGAGATTGCCGGCCAGATGATCATCCCGCTCGCCGCGCACCTGCTGCGCTCCAGTTCCGGCGGGCGCGGCATTCTGCTGGGCGGCAGCCCCGGCGTGCCGCCCGCTCACGTGGTCGTGCTTGGCGCGGGCACGGTCGGCACTTGGGCCACCCGCGCCGCCGTGGCCGCCGGCGCGCGCGTCACCGTGCTCGATATCGACAGCGAGAAGCTCCGCCGCCTGATCGAGCACATCCCGCACGTCGCCACCGCCCTGGCCGACGCCGAGTCCATCGGCGCGGCGGTCGCCTCGGCCGACGTGGTCATCGGAGCCGTGCTGGTGGCTGGAGCGAAGACGCCGCACATCGTCACCAAGCAGATGGTCGAGGCCATGCACCCGGGCGCCGCCGTCATCGACGTGGCCATCGATCAGGGAGGATGCGTCGAGACCAGCCGCCCCACCACCATCCGCGAGCCCGCCTTCAAGGTCAACGGCGTGGTGCACTACTGCGTGCCCAACCTCACCGCGGACATGGGCCGCTCCACCAGCATCGCCCTGGCCCAGGCGCTCATGCCCTACCTGCTGCGCATCGCCCGAGACGGCCTCGACGACGCCTTGCGCGGCTGCCCGGAGCTGGCCGGCGGCGTCTATACCTATCGCGGCGCCTGCGTCCAGCCGCAACTCGCCGCCGCCTTCAAAGCGCCCCACCGTCCCCTGGCCGATATCTTGTCCGAACCCCGGTGATCCCCATGCGATGGATGGAACAGTACCGATCCAAGATCAAGACCGCCGAGGAGGCCGTGGCCGTCATCAAGTCCGGCGACCGCGTGCACGTGCATCAGGGCTGCTCGGAGCCTGAGACCCTGGTCGCCGCCATGCTAAAACGCGCTCCGGAACTGCGCGATGTCGAGGTCGTCCACATGGCCACCATGGGCACCGCCGACTATAGCCGGCCGGAATACCAGGGCCACTTCCGCCACAACGCCTTCTTCATCGGCGCCAACGTGCGCCAGGCCGTCCAGCAGGGCCGGGCCGACTACATCCCCATCTTCCTCAGCGAAATCGAGGGGCTGTTCCGCAGCGGCGCCATGCCGCTCGACGTGACGCTCATCCAGTGCACACCGCCCGACGACTACGGCTACATGAGCCTCGGCGCCGGAGTCGATATCGCGCTCACCGCCGCCCAGTACGCCCGCCACGTCATCGTCCAGGTGAACGACCAGGCGCCGCGCACCCTCGGCGATTCCTTCCTCCACGTGGGCAAGGCCGACGCCATCGTCGAGGCCTCGCATCCCCTGCCCGAATACCGCAAGTGCGAGGTCACCGATCTCCACCGCGCCATCGCCCGCCACGTCGCCGGCCTCATTCCCGACGGCGCCACGCTCCAAACCGGCATCGGCGGCATCCCCGACGCCGTCCTGGCCATGCTGCGCGACCGCAAGGACCTGGGCGTCCACACCGAGATGTTCTCCGACGGCATCATCGATCTGATCCAGTGCGGAGCCATCAACAACGAGCGCAAAACCATCCATCCGCACAAGGTGATCTCCGCGTTCGTGCTCGGCACCAAGCCGCTGTTCGATTTCATCCACGACAATCCCATCTTCGAGTTCCACCCGACCTCGTACGCCAACGACCCGTTCATCATCGCCCAGAACGACCGCATGGTGGCCATCAACTCGGCCATCGAGCTCGACCTCACCGGCCAGGTCTGCGCCGATTCCATCGGCACGCTGCCCTTCAGCGGCATCGGCGGGCAGGTGGATTTCATGCGCGGCGCGGCGCGCTCCAAGGGCGGCGTTCCGATCGTCGCCCTGCCGTCCACCGCCAAGGATGGCGCCCTCTCCCGCATCGTCCCAATGCTCAAGCCCGGCGCCGGCGTCGTCACCTCGCGCGGCGACGTCCACTACATCGTCACCGAGTTCGGCATCGCTTACCTCCACGGGAAGAGCCTCCGCCAGCGCGCCGAGGCGCTCATCCAAGTCGCCCATCCGAAGTTCCAGGACGAGCTGTTCTCGGCCGCGCGGGAGTTCGGCTACCTGGAGTCCCGAACCAGCCCGCAGCCTACCGGGTAGCGAGATCATCCTCCATGACGGCGAGCTGATCGATCAGCGGCTGCGACTCACGCCGGAAGCGCCGCTCCCGGATTCTGAGGCCGACCCAGCAAAACAGGAGCACTTCCGCGGAGTAGATCACGTGCGCAGCCAGTCGCGTTGACAAGCCAAGCAGTGTCAGATTCAGACCCGCGATCATACACAGAACGAAAACCAGGAACGGGACTCCGAAGAGCCGATGCTGTTGCTTCAGCCTCGCAACGGCGGCTGCGATGAACTCCCGCGACGGCGCCGCGAAGTCCAGGCTGGAAACGCGGAACTGCCGTTTCCAGTAGGCCAGCATGAAGGCGATGACGCTGGCCACCATCCACAGAATCCCGCACACCACCAGGGGCGAGCGCAGGTAGCGGGCCAGGATCCAGCAGAACGGAATCAGGAGCACCGCCACCGCGATGGTCTTGGCGGCGTTGATCCGGAGCTGCCTGTCCTGGTACCGCGCCATATCCCCGATCAGGAGGCGCTGTTTCTGCCACAGCGTTTGCAGTTCTTCAAGCTGTTCCATGACTCACTCCCCTCATGAGTTTCTCGAGCGCTTCCTTGATGCGCGAGATCTTGACTCCCACGTAGTTGACCGTAATCCCCGTGACATCCGCGATCTCTTTGTAGCTGAGGCCTTCCAGCAACAGCGTCACGATGAGGCGGTCTGGAGCGGGCAAGGCCGCGATCGCACTGCGTAGCGCGCGCAGGCGCTCTTCGTCGTCCGGCGCCGGCGCCGGGGCGGCGGTGTCCGGCACCACCCCGCTGGTTACCAGGGCTTGCCCGCGCCTCAGTTTCCTCCGATACATCAGCGCGGTATTGACGGCGATCCGAAACAGCCAGGTGCTGATCTTGGCTTCGCGCCGGAAGCCGTCCAGGCTGTTCCAGACGTTCTTCATGACCTCCTGGAACAGGTCCTCCGCCTCTTGCTCGGAGTTCAAGTAGCCATAGCAGAGGCGCAGGACCCTGGCTTTGTTCTCCTCGAACAACTCCACGAACAGCCGCTCTCTCTCCGCGTGTTTCATTGCCCGCTGAACCTCGCGATCTGATCGGCCAGCCAGGCCGGATCATCCAGCATGACAAAGTGCCGGGCACGATCGGAAACGACGATGGTCGACCGGGGCAGCGCCCGGTACTGCTCCTTCAGCCACTGCTCGACTTTGTCTCGCGTGAAGCCCAACCGTTCCCTGCCCGCCCAAGTTCCGAGCACCAGGACGGGGGCTGTGATCTTACCAACTTGGACGCGGAGGTCGTTGGACAGCATCTCATACTGAGCTTGCGCCAGCGTGGCCCGGTCGGAGGCCAGCATCCACTCCAGCACGCTCTTGGCCTGGGCGTCGTCGGACACCGACATCTGCAGCATCAGCGTCTGCTGCTGCCTGAACCCGGCGTCCATCTGGCCGAGTGTCATCCCTTTCAACGCCAGCGCCTGCTGCCGGGCCGATTCCGGCGACAGGTTGGGCTGCATCAGCCCCAGCGGAAAGGGATAGGCGTCCACAATCACCAGCTTGGCGAACAGATCCGGATGCGATGCCGCGAGCGACAGCGCGAGGTACCCGCCGAAACTGTGGCCGATCAGCACCGGGCTTCTCCACTTCTCCCGGGCCGCCGCCTCGACAATCGCACTTTTCACGCGCCCGAAGTCGGGAGGGCCGTCCGCCTGCAGGCCGCCGAATCCGGCGATGGAAACCAGGACGCAGAGATGACGCTTGGAAAGCTGTTCCACCGTGGCGCGCCAGACCTCCGCGCGGCAGCCCAAGCCTGGGATGAACACCAGCGGTGGGCCTTGGCCGGTCTTCGAGATCGAGATGGGCTGTGCGCCCGCGAGCGATGCGGCCAGGGCGACCATGACGATTGCGTTCTTCATGACACCCCTTTAGATCCAAATCCGGGCGGATTCTTACAGCGGAGCGCGAATCTCGTGCAGCATGGCATTCAAGAGATCCGCCTCATAGACGCTAGCTCCCGAGCCGGGCGCATCGTTTAGCGCGGACAAGGCCTGCTCCACCAGACGCCGCGCGTCGTCCGGACGGCCATCGGCCAACGCGAACGCGCCTTCCGCCCGCAACCGGACCCAGGGTTCGGGGTCTTCGAGTTGAACGTCGAGCCACTGCCGGGCCTTGTCCGGATCGCGCTCGTGGAAGCCGTAGAAATACGTGGCTTCGAGTGAGTATTCCGCCGGATCTGTCGCTTCCCAGCGTTCCAGTAGCTTGGCCAGCCACGAGGAGGCCGCCTGCACGTCGCCGGAGTCCAGAGACTGGACGTAAGAGAGGTAGAAGGCATGGCGTCGCTCAGACTTCGGCCCCGGTGTTTCGGCACAGCGCCGGATCAGAGCGGCCGGCCAGTCGCGCGGCCTGAGCGGAGTCGCGTCCGAGGTGAGGGACAGCAGAGCACACTGGAGGCGATCCACCGCTTCACCTCCCCGAGACAGCTCCCGAAGCCGCTGGCCATCGGATACCCGCTGGCGGTAATCGGGGAACATCAGATCGGCCACGAAGCTGAACGACGACAACAACGCCCACTGGGCGATCACGGCCGTGAGCCAGAACAGAGCCGGATCCATGGCTTGCCAAGCCATGCTGGCGCACGCCAAGGCAAGCAGCAGTGTCGCCACAGGCCCCCCCGCCGCGTAGATCCAGAATCGCCTGCGAAATCCGGCGAGGGTGGCGGGAACCAAGGTGACGAAGCCCAAATGCCCGGCGCGGTTGTGCCGGAACCTCCAGCCGTGCGGGAAGCGAACCAGCTCAAGCGGTCCGACGGCGAGACTGCGGAAACGCCACCCGACTGCGGCGCCTGCAAATGCATGTCCCAGTTCATGGACCAGGATGCTAAGCGGCAGAGCCACCGCTACGATGCCCAGATAGACGTAGACGCCCACGTCGCTAGGGAAGCCGCGCGTCCGTGCCACCTCATACAGACGAGACAGGCTTAGCGGAACCCACACCAACAGGAGCAGGAAGAAGATCATTGCAGGATTCAGTCTGCCACACTGGGCCGTGGGGCGGAGCCCGCCCCAGGATGCTCCCGCGGCCGACTGCAGAGTGTTGGATACTGAGGAGTACCATGGCTGAACGCGTCTGTCCCTGGTGGCTCGGCTATCTGCTGGCCAGCCCGCTGCGCCGCTTGATATCGAACCCGGCCAAGCTCCTGGCCCCGCACGTCCAGGAGGGCATGACAGTGCTCGAACCAGGGCCGGGTATGGGCTTCTTCACGCTCGAGCTGGCCCGCTTGGTGGGACCGCGCGGCAGAGTGGTGGTGGTGGACATGCAGTCCAGGATGCTCGACGGGCTCAAGAAACGGGTCGCCAAGGCCGGGCTCCTCGAGCGCGTGGATGCCCGCCTGGTCTCGCGCGATTCCATGGGCCTGGCCGATCTGGCCGGTGCGGTGGACTTCGCGCTCGCTTACTACATGGTGCATGAACTGCCTTCCGCTGACGTCTTCTTCGCCGAGATTGCCGCAGCCTTGCGGCCGGGCGGCTGTCTCCTCCTTGCCGAGCCTGCCGGGCACGTGAACGCCGCCAAGTTCGCGGATGAGCTGAAAGTTGCCGCCCAGGCCGGCCTCGAGGTAGCGGAACGTCCGTCCGTGGGCCGAAGCAGCCGCGGCGCTCTCCTGAAGAAGGCTTGACCGGATGCTTCGTCTCCTCCTGCTCGCCGCACTCACGCTGGCCCCGGCGCTCGCGCAGAAGTCTAAGCCGCTTCCGGGCTCGGAAGAGTGTACGGCCTGCCACGAGGCTGGCCGCCGCGCCGTCAAGCGCGCGCCCGGCGTGCCGCCGGTCTTCAATGACGCCGCGCTGCGCCTCTCTCCGCACTCCGCCATCGAATGCAAGAGCTGTCACAACACCGGCAAGGAGCTCCCCCACCCCGAGAAGCTGCCGCCGGTCGAGTGCGGAAGCTGCCACACCGATGAGCAGAAGCAGTATGCCGAAAGCCTCCACGGGAAGGCGGCCCAGCGCGGCGACAAGCTGGCGCCCACCTGCAAGCAGTGCCACGGGACGCACAACGTCCTGCGGCGCAGCGACCCCGGCTCGCCCATCGCCACCATCGAAATCCCGCGCCTGTGCGGCCAGTGCCATCACGAAGGCTCGCCGGTGCAGCTCACGCACGACATTCCGCAGTCGCGCATCCTTGAGAACTACACCGAGAGCATCCACGGCGAGGGGCTGTTCCGCCGCGGCCTGACCGTCACCGCAGTCTGTACCAGTTGCCACACCGCCCACTTTGTCCTGCCGCACACCGATCCGCGGTCCTCCATCTCCAAGCAGGCGATCGTGAAGACCTGCACGCGCTGCCACGCGCAGATCGAATTGGTGCACCGCAAGGTGATCCGCGGCGAGCTGTGGGAGAAGCAGCCGCACCTGATTCCGGCCTGCGTCGACTGCCACGAGCCGCACAAGGTCCGCCGCGTCTTTTACGAGCAGGGCATGTCGGACAAGGACTGCATGCGCTGCCACGGCGACCCGGCGCTCAAGGTCACGCGCGGCGGCAAGACCGTATCGCTGTTCGTCGACCAGGCGCAGCTCGAACAGTCCCGGCACGCGCGCAAAGCCTGCGTGCAGTGCCACACGGACGGGACGCCGTCCGACCTGCGGCCCTGCCGCACCATGACCACTAAGGTGGATTGCTCCATCTGCCACGCCGACCAGGTGGCGCAGTATCGCGAAAGCACGCACGGAACGCTCGCCGCGCAGGGCAGTCCGGACGCCCCCGCCTGCCAGGACTGCCACGGCCACGCGCACGCGGTCGAGACCAAGAACAGCTCCCAGGCGCCCACCTACTCGCGCAACGTGCCGGCGCTCTGCGCCAAGTGCCACCGCACCGGGCAGAAGGCCTCGGTCCGCTATAACGCGCACCACGGAACTCAGCGCGACGTGGTCGAGCACTACATCGAGAGCATCCACGGCAAGGGGTTACTCGAAAGCGGCCTGACCGTCACCGCCGATTGCGCCGACTGTCACACCCCGCATCGCGAGCTGCCCAGCCGCGATCCGCGCTCCAGCGTGAACCCCGCCAACATCGCGCGAACCTGCGCACAGTGCCACCGCGGCATCTACGAACTGTTCACCAAGAGCGTCCACTCCCCGCTGGTGACCAAGACCTCGAAGCCGCTGCCCGTGTGCAGCGAGTGCCACTCCGCGCATAGCATCGAGCGCACCGACCTCTCCGATTTCAAGCTGCACATCATGGATCAGTGCGGCCGCTGCCACAAGCAGATCACCGAGGCCTACTTCGAGACCTACCACGGCAAGGTCTCCAAACTGGGCTATGTGAAGACGGCCAAGTGCTACGACTGCCACGGGGCCCACGACGTCCTGCCGGTCAGCGACCCGCGCTCGCACTTGAGCCGCGCCAACATCGTCAAGACCTGCGCCCAATGCCACAGCGGCTCCAACCGCCGCTTCGCCGGCTACCTGACGCACGCCACTCACCACGATCCGGCGAAGTATCCGTTCCTGTTCTACACCTTCTGGGGGATGACCTCCCTGCTGATCGGCACACTAGTCGTCTCCGGCCTCCACACGCTGGCCTGGCTGCCCCGCTCGCTCCAGTACCGCCGGGAGCTCAGGGCCGCCCACAACGGAGGCGCGGACGAGCCGTATGTGCGCCGGTTCACCAACTATCAGCGCAACCTGCACCTGTTGGTGGTGGTCAGCTTCCTGGGCCTGGCACTTACCGGCATGTTACTCAAGTTCTCGTATGCCGGCTGGGCGCGGGTGCTGGCGCGGCTGTTCGGCGGGTTCGAGGGAGCGGGGCTGATCCACCGCTTCTGCGCCTTGCTGACCTTCTCCTACTTCGGGTTGCACCTGTTCGATCTCTACCGCCACCGCAGCCGACAGGGCGGGAGCTGGAAGAAGTTACTCTGGAACTCCAAGAGCATGCTCTTCAACCGCCGGGACTGGCACGAACTGGTCGGCGCGCTCAAATGGTTCTTCGGCCGCGGCCCGCGTCCCGAGTACGGCCGCTGGACTTACTGGGAGAAATTCGATTACTTCGCGGTGTTCTGGGGCGTGGCCGTGATCGGCTCCACCGGTCTGCTGCTATGGTTCCCGGCCTTCTTCACGCGCGTGCTGCCGGGATCGTGGATCAACGTTGCCACCACCATCCACAGCGACGAAGCGCTGCTGGCGGTCGGCTTCATTTTCACAGTGCACTTCTTCAACACGCACTTCCGCCCGGAGAAGTTCCCCATCGATACGGTGGTGTTCACCGCCGGCGTTCCACTCGAGGAATTCAAGCGCGACCGCCCGCGCGAGTATCGGGAACTAGTCGAGAGCGGCGAGCTCGAACAGCTCCTGATGCCGCCGCCCGCGCCGCTGGCGGTCACACTCTGGCGCCGCCTCGGTTTCACCGCCCTGACCATCGGTCTCGTGCTAGTCGCGCTGATCATCTACGCGTCGGTGTTCGCGTACAGGTAGGCTTGTGGCCTGTGGCTTGTGGCCTGTGGGTCCGAACTGTGTCAAGTCGGCGACATCCTTGACACTTTAGTCCAGTGACATCGTTGACACAATTCAGGACCCGATAAGTTGAATCCGACGGCCAGGCAACGCCTGGCCGCATGCGTTTCCGTTTGCCCCCT
>JBEKMO010000111.1:0-13696 GCA_050008465.1 Bryobacteraceae bacterium | reverse complement strand
CCTGCCGAGGACGCGACGTGAGATTCAGTATCTGCCGTTCCCATGGACCGGCGTCTGCGCCTACTGCGGCGCCGAAGCGAAGAGTTCGCGCAGTCCATAAGTACATAACGTAGTGATACCAGAGATCCTCATGGGTCCAGCGATCGATTCGGAGGCGCGCCCTCCGCTCCGGCCCAGCGCAGGATGGCCTGGCGCAGCTCCTCCATCTGGACGGGCTTGGCGATGTAGTCGTCCATGCCGCCGCTCAGGCACTCCTCGCGATCGCCCGCCAGGGCCCGCGCCGTCATGGCAACGATCGGGGTATGCCGCCCGTCGGTTTCGCGGCCCCGGATTTCGGCGGTAGCCGCAAGCCCGTCCATCGTGGGCATGTGGACGTCCATCAGCACCACATCGTAGTGCCCGCCCAGAACCGCGTCAGCCGCCTGTCGCCCATCGCAAACCGCTTCCGCCTGGAAACCGCACTTCTCCAACATGCGCAGCGTGATTCTCCGGTTCACCTCGTTGTCCTCGGCCAGCAAGACACGAACGCCGGCCGGGGAGATGGACGCGGCTGCCGCGCGCGAATCGGGTGGCGCCGGGGTGGCCGGCTCGATCTGCTTGCGGAGCTGCGCGGTGAACCAGAACGTGCTGCCGCGCCCCAACTCGCTTTCCACGCCGATCTGGCCGCCCATCATCTCGACGAGCTGCTTCGAGATGGCCAGTCCGAGACCCGCCCCGCCATACTTGCGGGTGGCCGAATTGTCGCCCTGCTCGAAACCCTTGAACAGCGGTGCACAGCGCTCGGGCGCGATGCCGATGCCCGTATCCCGAACCGTTACCCGGATGGTAACGATTTCTCCGGCCTCGCTCTCCAGCGCCATCCGCACCGCGACCTCGCCTTGCTCGGTGAACTTGATCGCGTTCCCGATCAGGCTGGTCATGACCTGGCGCAACCGGCAGCCATCGCCCCGGACCATGCGCGGCACCGCGGCGTCGACGCCGAAGCTGAGCTGCAATCCCTTTTGCCGTGCCCGGATGCGAAGCAGCGCGCAGACCGCGCCCAGCACCGTTGCCAGCTCAAATGGCGCGGTCTCCAGCTCCAGCTTGCCGGCCTCGATCCTCGAGAACTCGAGGACGTCGCTGATAACCGCCAGCAGCGCCGCGGCCGACATCTGGATGGTCTCGGCATACTCCCTCTGCTCCGGGCCGAGCGGGGTCGACAGCAGCAGGTCGATCATCCCCACAATGCCGTTCATGGGGGTGCGGACCTCGTGGCTCATGTTGGCCAGGAAGCAGTTCTTGGCCTCGGCGGCGGCGCGGGCGGCGGTCAACGCCTCCAACAGCTCCTCGTTCTTGCGCTGGAGTTCCCGCGTGTACCGGGCGAGTTCGTCCTGGTGGCGTTTGCGCTCCGTCACGTCGCGGCCCACGCTTTGAATCCCCACCGGCCGCCCTTTGTCGAAGATCAGCCGGTTGCTGGTCTCGAGCAGGACTTCGCGGCCATCTTTGGTGAGGATGGTTACCTCGTCCGTGGTTGCGGCGCCGCCGGCGAGTTTCCAGGCGATCAACTCACGCACGCGCGCCCGGTCGCGCGGCGCCGCCAGTTGGCCCACGTTCATCCGCAATCCTTCCGCGCGCGAGTACCCGGTGGCCTGCTCGGCGGCCTTGTTCAAGGAGGTGAAGTTGCCGTCGAGGTCGATCGAGAAGATGATGTCGTGGGCGTTCTCGAACACTTCGCGGTAACGCTCCTCGCTCTCGCGCAGTTTCTGTTCGTCGCGCTTGCGCTGGGTGATGTCGGCGATAATCCCCAACACGCCCTGCACCTCGCCGCGGACGTCCCGCAATGGCGCGGACCACAGTGCGCCGTCCAGCGCCGAGCCGTCTTTCCGGGTGAATCGGACCTCAGCGGCCTCGAGCTGATTTCCCTCCGCCGTGACCGCGATCCGGCTGCGGAAGTCCGCCTGCCCACCGGAGGCAATGTTCGGCGCCGGGCGCCCCAGCACCTCTTCGGCCGGGAAGCCGAAGATTTGCTCGGCGGCCGGATTCCAGCTTCGCACGTTGCCATTGAGATCCAGGACGCCAATGGCCAGCGGCGAGGCCCGGATCACGGCTTCCAGCAGCGAGTTTACCTGCTCCAGCGCCTGCTCGGCCCGGCGGCGCGCGGTGACATCCAGGAGCGCGGACCGGATGCCGGCCACGTTCCCCAGCGCGTCGCGGATGAGCCGGTCGTGAATCTCGACTACTACCTGGGCGCCGTCGCCCCGCAGGTATTCCCTCTGAAATGGGGCCAGCGCCTGCTCGCCGGCGAGCTTCCGGGCGAAGGCGCGGCGGCTGGCTACGCGCGCCTCGGGCGCGATGAAATCCCAGACGGGACGGCCCACCATCTGAGCGCGGTCGAAGCCGAGCAACTCGCATTCAGCTCGGTTGACCCGCTGAACGATGCCGTCGCGGTCGAGTTCGTGATACGCTACCGGGGCGTCCTCGAATAGGCTCCGGAACCGGGCTTCGCTCTCCAGCAGCTCCTCGTCGCCGCCGGCCAGTTGCCGCCGCCTGGCCTGAAACCACCGGCCCATGGACGACAGAAGTGCGGCGGTGCGGACACTCATAGCTTGGCCTGTCCTTCTCATCGACACTTGGGAGCGATGTCATTAGAATGTGTCCACCTGTATAATCGTTTCTCATGCAGATCGACTGGTTCCCGCTCTGGCTCAGCCTGAAGGTGGCCTCCATCGCCACCCTGCTGTCGCTGCTGGTGGGTCTCTGGCTGGCCTACCTGCTGGCCAACCGCAAGTTCCGTGGCAAGGAGGTGCTGGACGCGGCGGTGGCCTTGCCGCTGGTGCTGCCACCCACCGTGCTGGGCTACTACCTGCTGGTGCTGTTGGGGCGGGAAAGCCCGCTGGGCCACTTCTATGAGTGGGTGGTTGGCGCTCCCCTGGTTTTCACCTGGCAGGCGGCGGTGGTGGCGGCCATGTTCCATGCCATCCCTCTGCTGGTGATCTCGGCGCGCGCCGCCCTGGAGAGCGTGGACCGCAGCTACGAGAGGGCCGCGCGCAACCTGGGCGCATCCGAGTGGCGGGTGTTCTGGAGAGTGAGCCTGCCGCTGGCGCGGCGCTCGATTCTGGCCGTCTCGGTCCTGGCCTTCGCCCGCACGCTGGGCGATTTCGGCATCACCATCATGATCGCGGGCAACATTCCGGGCCGCACCCAAACCATCGCGGTGGCGATCTATGACGCGGTGGAAGCCGGCAACGGCGCGCTGGCTCGCACCCTGGTGGTGGTCATCTCCGTGCTGGCGATCGCGATCCTCTCGATCGCCAACCGGCTGGCGGCGAGGCAGGCGGCGGGATGATTCAGGCACGCATCCGCAAGCGCTTCCCGGCCCGCCCGGACGCGGCGGCGTTCTCGCTCGAGGTGGACTTCCAGGCCGCCGCCGGGGTGACCGTGCTGTTCGGGCCGAGCGGGTCGGGGAAGACCCTGACGCTCGACGCGATCGCCGGGTTCGTCGCCCCAGACGAAGGCCGCATCATGCTGGACGACGAGATCCTGTTCGACGCTCCGTCGGGGGTATGCCTCCCTCCCCAGGCCCGCCATTGCGGCTACGTCTTCCAGAACTACGCGCTGTTCCCGCACATGACCCTGCGCCAGAACCTGGCCTTCGCGGCCGAGCGGCGGCCCCGTCTGGAGCGCCACCGCAGGGTCAACGAGATGCTCGAACGGTTCCATTTGACCGAGGTGGCCGGCCGCCGCCCGCACGAGCTCTCGGGCGGCCAGAAACAGCGCTGCTCGATCGCGCGGGCGCTGATCGGGTCGCCCAAGCTGCTGCTGCTCGATGAGCCGGCCCGCGGCCTGGACGCCCCGCTGCGCGCCGAGTTCTACGCCGTGCTGCGGCAAGTCCGCGCCGAGTTCCAGACCCCCAGCCTGCTGGTGACCCACGACCTGGACGAGTGCTTCGAGCTGGGCGACGAAATGCTCATCCTGCGCGAGGGACGGCTGGTGCAGAGCGGCTCACCCGCAGCCATCGCCGAACGCCCCGCGAACGTGGAAGTCGCCCGGCTGCTGGGCATCTTCAATCTCTTTCAGGCGGAAATCCTGGAGCTCGATCCGCAGCGCAACCTCAGCCGGCTGCGCTTCGGCGAGTTCGAGCTGGCGGGGAACTACTTCCCCGGCCGGCTGCGCGGCGACCGGGTGTGGATTTCGGTGCGCCCCGAACAGCTCGGCGTCTCCGCCCGCGACGGCAAGCCCGGCCCCAACCAGGTCCCGGCGCAGTTGTTGCGCTCGATCGAGATGCCGCAGGCGGTGCGCCTGGAGTTCGCCGGCGAGATCAGCGTCGAGCTCTCCCGCCCGGAGTTCGACAAGCAGAAGCATAATAAGGAATGGCTGGTGTGGTTCCCGCAAGACGCGTTGCGCGTTTTGTGACATGAAAACCTTCGACCAGTACCTCGCCCTGGCCGCGGAGATCCACGGCCACATCTGCGCGGGCCAGATTCTGGGCTTGCGGATGGCGCTCTACGGTCTGCGTCTGCTGGGCTTGCCGGACCCCGAGGGGAAGGACCGCAAACGCCTGGTGACCTTCGTCGAGATCGACCGCTGCGCCAGCGACGCCATCTCGGTGGTTACCGGCTGCCGGATGGGCAAGCGCGCGCTCAAGTTCCGCGACTTCGGTAAGGTCGCGGCGACGTTTTGCGATCTCCAGGAGAACCGCGCCGTGCGGGTGGCGGCCAAGGAATCCTCCATCGGGCGCGCACGGGAACTGCATCCGGAGATCGCGGACAAGAACCAGCAGCAGATGCGCGCCTATCGCGAGATGCCCGATGCTGAACTGTTCGACGCGCAGTGGGTGCGGGTACGGATCGCGCCCGAAGAGCTGCCCGGCTACAAAGGCCCCCGCGCGGTCTGCGCCGCCTGCGGCGAGGGAATCAGCTTCCGGCGCGAGGTGGTCCGGGACGGCGTGACGCTGTGCCGCGCCTGCGCCGGAGAAAGCTACTACGAGCCGCTGGATTACATTCCGGGTTCATCGGCCGAGGGGCCGTAGATGGCGGGAACGGGGATGTCGTTCAGCCGCAGATACACGCCGAGCTGGGCGCGGTGGTGGATGCAGTGACTCAGGATCATGAGGCGCAGGACGGCGATTCGTGGCAGGGTGAAGATCGCCTTCCCGCCGGCCAGCAGCGACCAGGGTTTCATGAGGTGGTCATCGGCGGCTTCGGCGATGGCGGCGCGGGCGGCGGCCACGTTCTTGTCGAACCGCTCCAGCAGCTCTTTCCGGGAAGTCGCCAGTTCCTCCTTGTAAGGCGGGGCGCCGGGCGGGGCGACGTCCATGGAATCCTTGGCAATGGTTTCGACAGCCCAACCGCACATGCTGGCGATGTGCGTGGCGAGTGCGGCCATGCTAAAAGACTTCACGTGGGGCTTCCAGCCGAACTTCGCTTCGGGGCAGCGCTCCAGGACGGTTCGGGTCAGGGCCATTTCGCGGTCGAATTCAGGCAACAGGGCATCGGAGATCTTCATGGTGTCCTCCAGACAGGGACTATTTTCGCTTTTTATTCGCCCGATGTCAAGAGCGAAATCGAGCGGATGTAAATCGTGATTCGATACTACATCACCGACCGCCAGCCGCTGGGCGGCTGTACGCCGCTGCTCGAGGTCATTGCCAGGAACCTGGTGGTGGACGTTGACATGGTGCAGATCCGGGAGAAGGACTTGCCAACGCGGGAACTGTGTGAATTGGTGCGCAACGCGCTGGCGCTCCCCAATCCGCAGGGAGCAAAGATCCTGGTCAACGGCCGCCTGGATGTCGCCCTGGCCTGCGCGGCGCACGGTGTGCACCTGCCCGCGGACTCGATCGCGCCTCGCCGGTTGCGGGCCATTGCGCCGCCCGGATTCCTGATCGGCGTTTCCTGCCACGCCATCGAGGAGGTTCGGACAGCCGAGTGGGAGGGCGCCGATTTCGCGGTTTTTGGCCCGGTGTTCTACACACCCTCGAAAGCCCCTTACGGAGATCCGCTGGGCCTCGATTGCCTGCGAGAAGCCTGCCAGGCCGTGCGCCTGCCCGTGCTGGCGCTCGGGGGCATCACCGAACAAAACGCGCCCGATTGCCTGGCCGCCGGAGCCGCCGGCATTGCGGGGATTTCCCTGTTCCAGCGGCCCGGCCAGCCTTGTGCTATCCTACAGAAGTACAAGACGGAGATAAAGAGAGAGAAGGAGTATCCACTCTAGGATGGCACTGGCGACAGACGTCAAGACGCAGATTATAGGCAAGTTTCGGGCACACAAGACCGACACCGGTTCGCCAGAAGTGCAGGTGGCCCTCCTGAGCCGGCGGATCGCCGAGCTCACGGAGCATTTCAAGATTCACAAGAAAGACCACCATTCCCGAAGAGGTCTGTTGATCATGGTAGCCCAGCGGCGGCGGCTTTTGAAGTATATGAAGTCGGAGACGCCGGACCGGTACAAGAAGCTGATTCAAGAACTGGGCCTCCGGCGCTAGAGCATACTCACAGGCACAGCGGGCGAGAGTCCATCGAGTCCATCACTCAAAGACCTGAAGGGGACATCGCCCTGGTTCGAAACCCGCCTAGCTCGTTCCACTCCAATCTCCATCTTGGGCAGTTCCGATGAACCGCCCAAACTCGAACCGGCCCGAAGGCCGGGATTGGAGAATGAAAGATGTTACACACTTCTGAGATTGACCTGGGTTCCTGCAAGATTTCCATTGAAACAGGCAAGGTCGCAAAACAGGCGAACGGCGCGGCCGTCGTTCGCTGCGGTGATTCCGTGGTACTGGTGTCGGCGTGTATGGCGCCGGAGCCTAAGGTAGGCGCGAGCTTTTTCCCGCTCACGGTGGATTACCGCGAATACACGTACGCGGCCGGGAGGATTCCCGGCGGCTACATCAAACGCGAGGGGCGACCCTCGGAGAAAGAAGTCCTGACCTGCCGGCAGATCGACCGGCCGATCCGCCCGTTGTTCCCGAAGGGCTTCAACCACGAGACGCAGGTGATCGGCCTGGTGCTGTCCGCCGACCCGCAGTTGAACCCGGACACGCTGGCCATGGTGGGAGCGGGCGCCGCGCTGGCGCTCTCCGACATTCCGTTCCCCGAAACTCTCGCCGCCGTTCGGGTGGGGTTGGTGAACGGGCAATACATCGCCAACCCGACCTACGATCAGGTGCGGGAATCCAAGCTCAACATTACTGTGGCCGGCACCGAGGCCGGCATTGTGATGGTGGAAGCGGGCGCTCTGGGGGCCAGCGAGGCCGAGGTGCTCGATGCCATCGATTTCGGCCACGAGTGCTGCAAGAAGATCGCCGCGGGCATCCGCGAACTGGTCGAGAAGGCCGGCAAGCCCAAGATGGAGTTCACGCCGCCCGTCCTCAACCAGGAACTCTACGCCCAGATTTTCGCGCAATACCGCACCGAGCTGACCGACGCGCTGGACACCCAGAAGTACCCCAAGGTGGAAAGCTACGCCAAGGTCGACGCCCTCAAGAAGCAGGTGATTGAAGCCGCGGCCGAAGAGCAGAAGCCAGAGGCCGGCAAGGTGTTCGAGGCCCTGAAGGAGCGCATCTTCCGCGACCAGGTCCTGGGCGACCGGCGGCGGCCGGATGGCCGGCCCTTCGATGAGATCCGGGCGATTTCGATCGAAGTGGGCGTGCTCCCCCGGACGCACGGCTCGGTGCTGTTTACCCGCGGCGAGACCCAGGCCCTGGTCACGGTTACCCTGGGCACCAAGGAAGACGAGCAGCGGCTGGAGTTGCTCGAGGGCGGGGAAACCTCGAAGCGCTTCATGGTGCACTACAACTTCCCGCCATTCAGCGTGGGCGAGGTCGGATTCATGCGCGGCGCTGGCCGGCGTGAAATCGGCCACGGCGCGCTGGCGGAGCGCTCGCTCACGGCGGTGATCCCCGACGAGACTGCATTCCCTTACACGATGCGCGTGGTAAGCGACATCCTGGAGTCGAATGGCTCCAGTTCGATGGCCACGGTCTGCGGCGCGACGCTGTCGCTGATGGACGCGGGCGTGCCGATCAGCTCGCCGGTGGCGGGCATCGCCATGGGGCTGGTGATCGAGGGAGACCGCCACGCGGTGCTCACCGACATCGCCGGCGCCGAAGACCACTACGGCGACATGGACTTCAAGGTCGCCGGCACGCGGAAAGGCATCACCGGGCTCCAGATGGACATCAAGGTGCCCAAGGTGACCACCGCGATTATGCGCGAAGCGCTAGACCAGGCGCTCCGCGGCCGCTTGTTCATTCTCGGCAAGATGGAAGAGGTGCTCTCGGCGCCCCGCCCGGAGCTCTCCCCCTACGCGCCTCGCATCTACACCTTGACCATCCCGACGGACAAGATCCGCGAATTGATTGGTCCGGGAGGCAAGGTGATCCGCGGCATCGTCGAGCAGACCGGCTGCAAGATCGATGTCGAAGACGATGGCACGGTCCATATCTATTCGGCCGACGAAGCCTCGGCCGCCAAGGCGCAGCAGATGGTTACCGACATCGCGGCCGTGGCCGAGGTGGGCAAGACCTATCTGGGCAAGGTGGTCCGGCTGGTGGAATTCGGCGCGTTTGTCGAGATCTTCCCCGGCACCGACGGCCTGCTGCACATCAGCGAGATCTCCGAGAACCGCATCCGCAACGTGCGCGACGAGTTGCGGGAAGGCGACCAGATCCTGGTGAAGGTCCTGGCGCTGGAGGGCAACAAGATCAAGCTGAGCCGCAGGGCGGTGCTGAAAGAGCAGCGCGAGAAGCTGAAGACGGGGAAAAGCTGAAAAACGGCTTGTGGCTTGTGGCCTGTGGCTTGTCGCCGGTGCACCTTGAAACCGCGGGGCACCGGCTACAGGCCTTTATTGTTTGAGCCCCACAAGGACTCCTCGCATGTAGGCGAACGACTTCGCCATGCCCGGCAGCGGACTGTCGGCGTCGATCTCGTACTCCAGATTCACGCAGCCCTGGTAGTTCATCTTCTTCAGGGTCTTGAAGATCTCCACCACCGGCATGGCGCCGTCGCCGACCGGGCACTGGCTGTTCTTGTCCCTGAGGTCGCGCAGGTCCTTGATGTGCAGGTCCAGCAGACGCGCGCCCGCCTCTTGAATCGACTCCACCACGCCCGCTCCGGTTCGCGTGGTATGGCCGACATCGATGCATAATCCGACCCGCGGATCCATTCCTTGAATCGCCTTCAATGCTACTTGCGGCGAGGGGAAGTGCTTGTCCTCCGGACCGTGGTTGTGGATCGCGACCGGGATTCCGTATTCCTTGACGAACTTCTCGATGCGCGGCAGCGCCTGGTGGGTCGTGCCGATGACCATCAGCGGAAGGCCGCAGGTCTTGGCGTATTCGAAGTAGCGGCGGATGTCGTCGTCATCGTCCTTATCCACGTAGATGGTTGAGCCGCCGACGATCTTGAGGCCGGCCTGGGCGAAGTCCCGTGCGCCTTTGCGAAGCTCGTCGGGCGTGCTGCGATAGGGCAGGTGCATCTCTTTGACGCTGACGTAGGCGACGTTCAACTGCTGGATCATGCGGATGGTGAGACCGCGCTGGAACTCGCGCAGCGAGTAGCTGGCCACCCCGAGCTTGAGGTCCTCGGCGCCCTCCACGGGCGGGGCCGCGGCCCCGGCGCCGGCGAGTCCGGCCGCAACCGCGCCGCCGAGAAAGCCGCGCCGGGTGGAATCGAAGGTCATGAGATCCGTTCCTCCTAGGGTGAAACACGATGATAACCTAACGAAAGCAGGGGCTTGCGGGGCGGACAAAGGGATGCTATTCTCGGACGGAATCGGCGCTCCCAGGCGATTCGCCAGGTTGCCCCGGGCGAGGCCGGCGGCACAAGGGTTTTGTGCATGCTCTCCGAGTTACTGATTCTGCTGTTCGCGGTGGTGTTGCTGTTCTACTGGTTCCGCTATAACTGTCACTCCCTTCTGCGTACCGCCGCCACCGGCGAGCGCGCCAAACAGGTAGCGGCGGCCAATGAACTGCGCTTCCCCTTCGTTCTGGAGTACCTCCAGACCGAGCTTACGGTGGAGGAACTGGAGGCGCTGGATCAGTGGCTGCTGCGCGACTACGAAGTCCTCACCTGCCTGCTGCGCTACACTTCGGGACTGCGGCTGGGCGGCCACAGCATCGAGCAGCGGATCCTGATGCTGGATTTCAAGCTCCAGCAGAAGTGGTTCTTGGCCACCCGGAAGTACCTGGCCGGCGCCCCGCGGCGGTCGCTCGAGGAGCGGTCGCACATCCTGGCGCACTTCGCCAACACCATGAGCGCGCGCAGTGCGGTGGTTTCGCGGGCGTGAGGTGACGCCGTGCAGCCGGAAAGGCTGCTAGACTGGCAGAGGAGTGGCGCTATGAAGCTGGACCGGCTCAGTCGCATTACGGTCGAGGAGGGTAAGTGCGGGGGGCGCCCCTGCATTCGCGGCTACAGGCTTCGCGTCAGCGATGTGCTGGAGCTGCTGGGCGCGGGTGCGTCCGTCGACGAGGTTCTCTCCGACTATCCTTTCCTCGAGCGCGAGGACGTCTTCGCCGCGATTGAGTACGCCGCCCATCAAACCGACCACCCTGTGCTGTTAGCCTCGTGAGATTCCTCGTTGACAACCAACTCCCGGTGGCGCTGGCTCGCTTCCTGGGGAGCCGAGGCGTGAGTTGCCAGCACGTTTTGGACCTGTGCCTGGCTCAGGCATCCGACAGCGAGATCTGGCGCTATGCCGCTCAGCACCGACTGATCCTCATCAGCAAGGACGAGGACTTCTTCCATCTGGCCGGGCAGCCGAGTGCAACCGTACAATTCGTCTGGGTGCGCCTGGGAAACTGTCGCAAGCAGGAACTCCTTGCCGCGATCGAGCGGGTGTGGCCACGGGTCCATGCTTGCCTTGAGGCTGGTGACCGGACAGTGGAAGTCCGGTAGGATACGAATACTATGCTGCGCAGACTACTTCTGCCAATCACTTACCTGGTTCTGTTCGCCGCCACCCTGCCGGCGCTCGATAACGGCCTGGCCAAGACGCCCCCGATGGGCTGGAACAGTTGGAACAAGTTCGGCTGCAACGTCAGCGAAGATCTCATCAAGCAGATGGCCGACGCGATGGCGAAAACCGGCATGAAAGACGCCGGCTACCAGTACATCGTGATCGACGACTGCTGGCAGGTATCGCGCGACCCGGACGGCAATATCGTTCCGGATGCGAAACGGTTTCCCTCCGGCATGAAGGCGCTGGCCGATTACGTCCACTCGCTGGGGCTGAAGTTCGGTCTGTACTCGGACGCCGGCACGGCCACCTGCCAGGGGCGGCCCGGCAGCCGCGGCTACGAGTTCCAGGATGCGCGGCAGTACGCCGCCTGGGGCGCCGACTACCTGAAATTCGACTGGTGCAACACGTCCACTCAGGAGGCGCGCTCGTCCTACGAGACCATGCGCGATGCGCTCAAGCTTGCGGGCCGCCCCATCGTGTTCAGCATCTGCGAATGGGGGAGTTCCAAGCCGTGGCTGTGGGCGGGCGACGTCGGGAACCTCTGGCGCACTACCGGCGACATCCAGGATATCTGGGAGGGCAAGGGGGAGAAGTACGGGCTCGGCGTCATGAACATCGTCGACCTTCAGGTTGGGCTCGAGAACTACGCGGGTCCCGGACACTGGAACGACCCGGACATGCTCGAGGTCGGAAACGGCGGAATGACCGCCACCGAGTACCGCTCGCACTTCAGCCTCTGGGCGATTCTGGCGGCGCCGCTCGCGGCCGGCAACGACCTGCGAACGATGTCGCCCGAAATCCACGACATCCTTACCAACAAGGAGGTCATTGCGGTGGACCAGGACCCGCTCGGGATCCAGGGCCGGCGGGTTCGCCGCGACGGCGCTCTCGATGTCTGGGTGAAGCAGCTCAAAGATGGCAGCCGTGCGGTGGTGCTGTTGAACCGGGGAACAGCCGGGCAAACGATGACGGTGGATTGGGAGGACCTTGGTTACCCGGCGCACCTCGGCGCCACCGTGCGCGACCTGTGGTCGCACCAGGACCTCGGCAAGTTCACCGGCAAGTTCTCCGCGCCGGTGGCCTCGCACGGAGTGGTGATGGTTACCGTGAAACCGTAAGCGGGGCGCTCCGCCCGGCCTCGTGAAAACTGTGTTCGACTGGAAGCTGCTATGAACCGCCCTACTCGACGTACCTTTTTCGCCACTGCCCTGGCCGCCCCTGTCGCGGCATCACGGATGCAGGCAGCAGCGCCCCAGGCGCGCTACCGAACGCTCGGCAAGACCGGCCTCCGGGTCTCCGAAGTCGGCTTCGGCACCGAGGCCGTAAGCGACATTAGTATCTACTACCGCGGTCTCGATCTGGGCATCAACTTCTTCGACACCGCGCGCGATTACGAGCGCGGCAGCAGCGAGCGCATGCTCGGCAAGGCGCTGGCCGCCCGTCGCAAGGATGTGGTCCTGTGCAGCCGCTCCTACACCAAGGACACCAAACAGTTCAGCGCCGATCTCGACCTCAGCCTCAAAGAGACCGGGGCCGATTACTTCGACATTTTCTACATCGGCGCCAAGGACAATCCGAAGGACGTCCCCGACGACATGCTCGAAGCCCAGGCCGCCGCGCAAAAAGCCGGCAAGATCCGCTTCAAGGGCCTGAGCACCCACCGCATCCGGGCCATGGAGCCGCTGCTCGCGCGCAAGCACTTCGACGTGATTCTGGTGCCCTACAACTTCACTAAGGGCAAGTTCGACTACACCCCGTCGGTGGACGAACAGGCCATCGAGAAGTGCCACAAAGACGGGCTCGGCGTAGTCGCCATGAAGGTCATGGCCGGCGGCGCGCGGTTCAATCGCGAGCGCAACCTGCCCTTGAAGGGTTTCTTCGACCAGCACCCGGGCGCCCACCTGTCCGCGCTCAAGTGGGTGCTTCGCACGCCCTTCATCCACACGACCGTGCCCCGCATGACCAGCGTCGAGATGCTGGAAGAGAACGTCCGCGCCATGTCCGAGCGCTACGGCGCCGAGGATGAGAAGATCCTCATCGCGCACTTGCGACGTATCCGCCCCTACGTTTGCCGCATGTGCGGCGCCTGCGATGGCGCCTGCCCCCGCGGCCTGCCCGTCTCCGACCTGGTCCGCTACGTCACCTACGCCGACGGGTACGGCGACTTCCAGATGGGTTACCAGCGCTTCCAGGCGCTGCCGGCCGAGGTGCGCGCCGTCCGCTGCACGGACTGCCGATCCTGCGCCGTCGGCTGCCCCAACGGCGTCCAGGTCCGCGACCGCCTGATCCGCGCCCAGGAACTGTTCGCCTAACAGACCATCTGGCCCAAGTCATCGATCCCCCGTGTGGCGCAGGCGGTTCCGCCTGCGTCCCCGAGTTGAACCCGACTTTCACCGCAGGCTCCCTGTCGCGCACCGGTCCAGGCTGAACCGTGCGCTACGGTGGGGCGCGCGGCACTTTCTTTGATGGAAGACACCACCCGGCGCGAAACGAGGTCTGATACTAGTTCAACGTCAAAGATAGTGTTTTGAGCCAATCGAAGCAGGTCATCGACCGGACCAGGTCCGGCTGATGGTGGAGATATCGCAGGCCCACGCACACCTGATTGACGACGGCCTCCAGGGAGCCGAAGATGCGGTTGCTGATGTAGTTCTCGCGCAAGTGATCCCAGATGTGTTCCACCGGATTCAGTTCCGGGCTGTAGGGCGGAAGCCGCAACAAGTGCATCGTGGGCGGAATCTGCAGCCCGGCGGCCGTG
>JBEKMO010000110.1:0-13769 GCA_050008465.1 Bryobacteraceae bacterium | reverse complement strand
TGCAGAAACTGCCTTGGACGGTTCGCATGTTCTTCCTGACGCCGGACACCCAGTAGGCCGCTCTGTGAATCCGACCAAGTCAAAGGTCTACCTACTTATGGCTTGATTAACAGCCTTTCCCGAGCGGGCTAGCCCAGCAAGCAACCGACGACCCGATCTCGCTGATCGCATCCCAGCTCGGGATATACCGGCAGCGACAGCACATGTTTGGCAGCCTGCTCCGATTGGGGCAGATCACCTTCCTGGTACCCCAAGCCTGCGAAGCATTTCTGCAGGTGCAATGGAACCGGGTAATAAATCTCCACGCCGATCTCACTCGCCTTAAGGCGCGCCACCAGCTCGTCCCGGCGCTCCACGCGGATCACGTAGTGGTTATAGACGCTTACGCAGTCCGGGCTGACGTACGGCGTTATTACCCCAGTCCCTGCAAACCGCTGGTCGTACCAGGCGGCGTTCCGCCGCCGTGCCTCCGACCACTCGGCCAGGTGCGGCAGCTTCACCAGCAGCACGGCCGCCTGGATCGGGTCCAGGCGGAAGTTGCCGCCCACGTACTGGTGATAGTACTTCGGCTTGGAGCCGTGATTCCGCATGATGACGAGCCGTTCGTACAGTTTGTCATCATTGGTCACGATCATCCCGCCGTCTCCGACTCCACCGAGGTTCTTGCTGGGGAAGAAGCTGAAGCAGCCGACGGTCCCGATACTGCCGGCCTGGCGTCCTTTGTACGTCGCCGAGATGGCCTGCGCGGCGTCTTCAATCACGGCCAGGCCATGGCGTTCCGCAATGTCCCCGATTGGGTCCATGTCCGCCATCTGGCCGAAGAGGTGGACGGGGACAATTGCCTTGGTGCGTGGCGTCACGGCCGCCTCAATCAGCTCGGGGTTGATGTTGTACGTGCGGCTGTGAATATCGACGAACACCGGCTTGGCGCCGGTGCGGGCAATGCAGCCCGCGGTCGCAAAGAACGTGAATGGGGTAGTGATCACCTCGTCGCCCGGCCCGATATCCAGGCTCATCATGCTGTTCAGCAGAGCGTCCGTGCCGCTGGATGCCCCGACCGCGTACTTGCATCCGCAAAGCGCGGCGATGGTCCGTTCCAGTTCGGCGACTTTAGGGCCGCCGATGCAGACCTGGGACTCCAGCACCTCCGCGACGGCAGCGAGGACTTCGTTCTTGATGGTGGCGTATTGCGCCTTGAGATCGAGAAGAGGGACTTTCATTTACGTTTGTCTGATGTGGTCGAACGACTGAAAGGCAGATTTAAGCCACAGATGATTATAGATGAAGACGGACCATGTCAGGTGGACACGGGGGTGAGCGATTTGTATTCGTCGTAGGATTTTAGGCCGGTGTTGAGTTTGGCGGGCAGCGGCGCTTCTTGGTCGAGGCCGAGACAGCGCAGAACGCCGGGCTCCACCTCTTTGTACCGGTACCCACTTTCGGGACTCGTCATGACGCCATCCCGATCCGGCTCCACCAGCCGGTGGCCGTGCCGGCTCATCCATCCGACCTGCCGCGCGGGGTTTCCGACCACCAGGGCGTAGTCGGGGACGTTTTTCGCCACCACAGCGCCCGCGCCGATGAAGCTGTACCGCCCCAACTCCACGCCGCAGACGATAGTGGCGTTGGCTCCCACGGTGGCCCCACGACGCAGTACGGTCTTCTCATACAGCGCGTGGCGATTCACCTGGGAATAATAGCGAGATGTTTGGTCGGGGCGAGTGGATTCGAACCACCGACCTCCTGGTCCCGAACCAGGAAGACGAAGAAAATGAATGACTTAGCTGTGGGCATAGCGGTTGTCAGCGGTTGCGACACGTTCTTTTCCGCTAGCCGCTTGCTGCCGATCTCGGTAGCCGACGTAGCAAGCCGTCACACCCTCTCCATGCACAGGGTGGGCATAGTATTGGGCATAGTCGGAGTTGGTGGCAGCGCATTCGGTTTGTCGACCTTCCACCGCCTCCCCCGCCGCCCGCCAGCGCACAGTGGATCGCGGTGAGCCGCCATCGGGCGCACGATCCCCGAGCGGCGCCAGCCCTATCGAATGACCTCCCACCAAGCGCCCCGCCCGCGTCCTACGAGTCGAACCTTGCCGGACTTCTTCATCTCCGCGAGCACCTTCTTCACGAGCTGGGGGCTGGCCGCCGGCAACAGAGCCGCCACGTCGGCTAAGGTGAACCGATCCACCCGCGCGAGCACGGTCTGCCTAACCAGGTCGCTCTTGGCGGGGCGGGCCTCAGCCGATTCCACTTGGCGCTGGAACTCCTTGTAGGCATTCCGCAACAGGCCCAGGTAGTAGTTCCACCACGGAACGATCTCATTCTCGCCCTCGTGCCACCCCTGGGAGCATAGCTTGAGAACCCGGTAATACTCCTCCTTGCTCTCTTCGACCAGCCGTTCCAGACTGATGTACCGGGCCACTTCAAAACCGTGCGATTGAAGCAGCAACGATGTCGCAAGCCGTGAGACACGGCCATTCCCGTCGCGAAAAGGATGGATACAAAGGAGGTCGAAGACGAAGGTCGCCACGATCAGCAACGGCGGAACGCGTTCCTCATCGCCGGCGGCGCGATAGTTGCGGCACAACATCTCGACGGCTTCTGGAGTGTCCTTGGCAGAGGTTGCGACGAAGCGAACGCTACGCTCGCCGTTGGGTAGGATCTCGATGATCTCGTTGTCGCGCTTCTTCCATTCCCCGGCGTCTCCGGTAGATCCGCCCTGGGCAAGAGCGTGGAGCCGTCTCAGGACATCCGGAGCGATCGGGACCGCGCGTTTTCGCGAGAAAATCCAATCCATGGCCGCTCGATACCCGGCAAGCTCTTCCTCGGGGCGGTCTCGTGGCTTGGCGCGTCCGATGACCAGTGGGCGCAGCCGGTCCGCTGGCACTGTCACGCCCTCAATACGATTCGACGATTCCGCACTCTGGATAATGGCCTGCTCACGCAGAACGTCCAGGACCTCCGGTTTCTGCCTGATCCAGAGGTCCTGTTTCCCCCGTGCCTCCATGCATGCGCCGAGAAGCCATCCAGTTCCGACTGGGACCGTTGCTTGGGCCAACCTGCGCGGGTCGAGTGTCAGCAAGGCGAGTCTCCTTTGCGTCTCAGTAGCCTAATAATAGCCTATTGTGCGTACGGTAGCCAATTGGTCCAGATGAAGGCGCGACTGTCGCCAGGCATCGATTGTGTCGCGGCCGGTCAGCTCGTAGCCGTGCCCCTCAAGGACTCGCTGGATGGCCAGCCGTGCGGGGCGGCTCCCGAACCGGTTGGAAGAGAACTCGGGAACTGCTCGGAAGTCGAGCGCTTTCGAGCTCGGCTCCGGGAGGCTGTGAGCAACGCGCTGCTGCACCGCGATTTGGCGCCGTGACGGTGCCGGTCGGACTTGTGGGTAGCGGCCAAGGCGACACGCGCTGATCGTGTTGCCGTCGCACACTGCTTGCGTACGTTGTCTTTGATAGCAAGCCCCCGCAAAACCTCTTCCCTCCGAAGCAGGTCCCGATCATTCACACAACCCGAAAGCTCGTTATTGTCACCGGACGCCGGATTGAAATGCGCGCTAAAGACATTCCCGGCGTCGAGCAAGCCAGCGCCGCGGGTCTCCCTCATGGCGAGTGTCATCAAACGCACCGCTTGTTCACTGTGAATCGCCGATGTTCAGGGGTGTGAAACAGAGGTTCCTACAAAAGTCCCTACAGTACTAGAGAAATCGACCACAAGAGGTCCGCAAGTGATTGGCTCCTCAGGTAGGACTCGAACCTACAACCCTTCGGTTAACAGCCGAATGGAAGAGGACGAGAGCGATGTGAAGCGTTGAGCGAAGATACTCGAGAGAAAGCAGTTGTGGCATTCGACCCTCCCATTGAGGCGCGGCGGACGATCGCTGTTGCGACTGATTTTGAAAGAGACTCCCTGCAAAAGTCCCTACCGTGAACCGGCGACCTGCCGATTACGAATTCCTGGCTCAGTGCCTATGCCTTGATTAGGTGTTCGGCCTGAAGTGCGGCCCGTTGGGTCTTGGGCGTGGCGGGCGCTAATTGAACCCGATTCTGAACCCAAGTTCGATCCGTCCTCCGTGCCCCTCGTCTGCTTGTCGGCGTGCAAGTTGCCCACGTTCTAGTGAACTGGAACCGCAGCCGAAGCAAACAGGCGGTGGCGGTCCGCCTCGATGCCTGGCAGCCGTTCCTGGGGCTGTGCGCCCAGCAATACGGATGTGCGCATGGATCTCAGGGTCGACGGGCCCCTGGCGGAGCGGCCCGCAGCGCGGCGCAGCTCTGTTCCGCAATTGGCAACCTCAAGGCGGGCAGTCTTGTCCTCGCTGCCCTTGAACACAAAGCGCCCGTCGAAGGAAACGGTCGCCGGCTTGCGGCCCAACCGCGGATACAACTCGGCCCAGGCGCACCACGGCACGGCGGCGAAAAGGGAACATGACGTCCCGCGACGTCCAACCTCAGCGAAGCTGGTAAATCAGCGCGCCACGCACCCCGACGAGTACACCCAGCGATTCGTAAAGCGTCGCTTTCTCCGGAAACAATCCGATCTCCTTCCCCGGGCCCAAACGGCCGCGCCACTCCTCCGGCACGCGCGGGAACAGCACGGCAATCAGCATCTTCGCGTCCGGACCAATCGGTCCGACCGAGAACACCGAAAGACCGTTCACCGCGCGGGAGAAGAAGGAGAACCCGCCGGACAATCGCACCACCGGATCGGGCCGCGCCGGAATCAGGTCCGCCGGACGCCTGCCGCCCGGGAGCAGCGCGGATAGATCCAGTTGGGACGCATTCGGACCGCCAGCGGCGGCCACGGCCGGCTTTTGGCCCCCCGCGGCCGCTGCAATCGCCGCGTGGTTTCCTTTCGCCAGGCGTGCTGCGGTCTTCAATTCCGCCGCTGCGCGCTCCGGCTCCTCTCCCGCCGCCTGAAGCAGCAGTCCCAGATTCACGTGCGCCACCGCATAATCCGGGTCCAAAGAAATGGCCCTCTCGAAATGGTCGCGCGCGCGGGCAGCGAGTGCGGCAAGATCCGCTTCCCCGCGGGACCCCCGTTCCGGCAACCGTGTCGAGCCGTCCAGCAACCACGGAATGGATGGATTGTAGCAACTCGCCAAGGCCGCTCCGGCGTTGTTGTAGATCTCGCGGCTGGGGAACTGGTCGAGGATCGCATCGTAAAGCGCCGCCGCCGGTTGGTAATCGCCGAGAGCCATCAGCAGGCCGGCTGCATCGAACATGGGCAGCAGCCCCGACAGGAACACGCGCGCGTCTTCCGGTAGCTTCTGCCGCTCGGCGAGCGAGAGGTAGCCGGGCAGGTTCGCGGGAATCCCGTACTCGCGATAGACGAGCGCCAACGCCTTGCCGGCGATCGACAAGGAATCGTAGCCCGCCAGCGCGGCGTACAGGCCCCCAAAGCGATCGGCCTGGGTTTCGTACTCGACGGACTGGGCCGGCGGGATGCTTTCGTCCACCTGCTGCCGGGCAAAGTGCATCTCCCAGTTGTGATTGTTCGTGAAATGCGCAAGCTCGTGGCCAAGAAAATACGCCAGACAGGACTCCGCCCGCTCGCCCATGCTCTGGCAGATGGCGATGGTCTTGTCGTCGATCACCAATTCGCGCCGCGGCAGCGGACCGGGAACCGTCCTCAGGAATGCGACGCGATCAGCCGCGCCAGGCCTATACCGCTCCACCACCAGCTTGGGTGGATTGACGACGCCGGCCGCGCGCACCAGCCGCTCGTAGACGCTCCCGGCGGTTCGATCATCCGCTGAGCCGGCGGCGGCGATCCGCAGACATGCTCCCGCCAGGAGGAGGATGAGCCACGGCCGGCTACAAGATGAGCATGCGCGTGAGAACATTGGAACTGCCTGAAAGGCTCCAGCGCAGAACAGCCGGCTCGTTCGAGTTCGGCGGGACCACCACAAGGTCGGCGCCCCCACCCATGAGGAACAAGCGCATGGCGACTCCAAAGTCCCGGATCGTGTTCACGCGATAGAGGACCGGCTCGGCTTCGTCGTTCTCGCCACGTCGTTCCGGAACCAGCCCCACCGCCACCAATCCCAGAACCCGGGGCGCCTCCAGCATCGACTTTGCCGGCACGGTGCCGATCTGGCGCGGCGTCATGCTGGCGTTCGTATGTTCTTGAGGCTGGCGTTTCCGCCGCAGCAGGACGTGGCCGTCCTCTTCCAGCACCTCGAAATCGGAGCGGCTGCCGATGACGTGATTTGCCAACGCCGCGTAGTTGGCCGCGGTCAACTGGCCGGCGGTGAGAGTCGCCGTTTCCGTGGATCCGTCCTTGGTCACCTCGAACTCGATGCGCTCACCGGGCTTCACTGCCTCAATCGCCTGCATCGCCTCGTCAAGGTTCCTCACGGACATGGCGCCGATCCGATCCACGCGGTACCCCGCGAACCTGGCGAGCGCAGCGGCCGGGCCGCCGGGAACCACCGATTCGACGACCGCCGCCGTTGCCACCGCCTTGCGAAACCGGTTGACAGGAAGAGTCTGCGTCAGCTCAAGTCCGAGATACGCTCGTTTCAGACGGCCGCCGTTTCGGAGAAGCCCGTCAATCACCCGCGCCGCGACCGAAGTCTCCAGGGCGAAGTTGAGCTGGGAAATCAGGAACTGCTGGCTCCGCTCGGCAATCTCGATTCGCGTGTTCACTCCGACCACACGACCCGAGGAATCGATGAGCGGGCCGCCGCTGTTGCCCCAAATGATGCTGGCGGAATGCTGCAGGTAGCCGATCCGCCCGGTCAATCCGCCGAGCAACCGGTTTCTGCCGCCGACGATGCCCTGCGTCACCGAGTACGGATATTCGCCCAGCGGATTTCCGAGGGCGTAGACCACCTCCCCGACGCGTGGATCGTCCGGCCGGAAAGCAAGAGGAGTCAATTCCGGACCGGGCTTGTCCGGATCGGCAAACTCCAGCAGGGCGACATCGTAAAACGAATCGCCCCCGAAGACCCGCAGCCTGTAGCGGCTCTGGTTGATGCTGTACCCGTAAATCTCATCGGGCTGCGCCATCTCGACGACATGCGCATTGGTCACCACCAGATAGCGGTCCCCGTACTTGACCAGGAACCCCGAGCCCGAGCCTTTCGCATCCGACAGGTCCAGCACCCGATCGTAGGCCTTCTCGAATCGCCCGCTTCCGGAGGCCGCGCCCATGGACTTCTTAACCGGGCTGGTCTCGTTGACTGCGATCGTGAGTACTCCGGGCAGCACCCGCTGGAGCATGTCCGAAGGAGTCTGAGCGCTCCCCGCGATGGGGAGCGACAGGGCGATGAGCAATGCGGAGTTCCGTTTCATGGAGCCACCTTTATTCGCTCGACGGCGATTTCCTGACCGAGTGGAACGTCAGCCGCCGCACGCCCCAGGTTGAGGGCACGTCGTCGCCGAGGCCGCGCGACGCGCCCTGCATTTGGAACAGGAACCGCGTGACCGACCCCTTGGGGCCGGAATCCCGGGCGCCGCGCGTCACTACCGGGTCGATTTGAAGCGCCGCGGGATCCACTGGATCTTCGCTGGTAAGCAGGATCAGGGTATCCGTGCCGAACGGTGCGCCGACCGGAATTCCGCTCCGAAGCGTGATCTCGGCCGGAGCGCCGTCGCGAGGCAGGCTGTTGGCGCTGCTGTTAATCAACTGCCGCGGAAATATCGGCTTCATTCTCCCCGTAGGATCGATGGCCGCGACGTATACCCACTGCGGCAAGGCGGATGCCGTTGCTTCCTTCAGCTTCTCCGGAGTGGAGACCAGAACCAGGTCGTACATCTCGCCTTCGACGATGTTCCCGTCCGTCTTCAGCTCGCCGGTCTTCTCGTTCCGCAACGCGAGCGAGTAGGGAAACGGGTCCGTGCCGCCGCCCGGGACCTGCACCTGCAACCAGAGGCGGAGCCGCGCGATGTTGAGCGTTCGCTGTTCGAGCTCGGCGGCCGAGCCGGCGGCCGCCGCCGCGAACCAGTCCGTGCGGATCGGCAAGGGCGTGTGGCCCTCGTCGCTCCGGTCCGTGTTCGCGAGAACCCAGGCGTACTCGAAGTCGGGCCGGTCCCCCTCACCCGCCAGGCGGCCGACAAGATCGTACAGCGCTTCCGACCGGCGCTCGACGAACTGAACCGCGTTGGCGCCGGGCTCAACCTGGGACCTGATCGCGCCGGCAAACTCCTTTGGCGGAGGAAAATCCACGAACAGGCCGCCCTTGGAGGGATGAGCCAGGGCCTCGGTCCACGCGGCCGCCAAAGGCAATTTCCCAAGCGAGGTTCGCGTCACCTGCCCGTTCTCTCGCCGTTCGATTTCCCAGACTCCGCTCTGGTACCGCACCACCACCTCGGGAGTTTCCTTGGTGGGGTCGAGAATCCAACGCCACCCCGCCGCGGCGGAATGGATGGCGGACGCCGCGGCTTGCAACTCCTCGCGTGACGGCAGCCCGGCGGTGGGGAGAAAGAACCGGGTGGCCACGTCTTGCGGAACTGTCCAGCGATCGAGCACGAAAACATCTCCCGGATGCGGCAATGGGCCCGAGACGACCTCGGCGACCGCCTTTGAGAGAGTCGGACGACTGGCGATTCTGATTCGCGTTGCACCCTTGTCGCCGTGGCGCACCAACTCGCAGCCCTGCTCCAGTCCCAGGCTGAGGCCTCCGCGCAGCGTGATTTTGCCCTCGTCCACACCCTGGACCACCGCTGCAACTCCGGCCAGTGAGGAAGCGGGCGCGCCGGTCAGCGACTTGCCCCGGCGATCTTTGCCCTCCAGGTTCGGCATCTGCATCCGCCCGGCGGCTCGCATCAAGGCGACCGTACGGTTGAAGATCTCCTCAATGGGCTCGTTGGCCGGCTCGGCCCGCAGGCTCCGCTGGAAGAAATAGCTGAATACGCCCCTCGGGTGCCCATCCGCATCCATTTCCTCGGCGGCCTGGTTGTCCAAGGCGGACGAAATCACCAGAACGAATCCGGTTTCCGCCGGGTCCGGAAAAGGTTTCCCGGTCTTCGGATCGATATCGGGCGGATCGTTCACCACGTGCGGATCCGGAGGCGACTCCCGCGTCACTGCGGGAATGCCGGCGCCGCGGGAAATGCCCCCGCTGTGGCAACTGTCGGCGACGATCGTCAGCAGGACCTTCTTGTCCGCCGCCTTTCGAAACAGCCGTGCCAGCTCCTTGTCGCGGATATCCGGCGCGCCGTCTTCCGAATCGGCGGGAACGATCGTCTGGTCCATGTGGTCGGGCTCATCGGAACCGAGGTTGCGCATGCGGGAACCGTGGCCCGCGTAAACGAATACGGAAATGTCTCCGGGCCGCGCGGCGTCGATCAACAAAGATCGAAACGTGTCGAGAATCCGTTGCGCGGTTGCGACTTCCGCCGGAGTCTTGGCGTTTACCTTGTCGGTAAGGAATACGATGTTACTCGGAGAGAAGCCGTAACGGTCGATGAGAATCTGCCGATAGTTGGTGGCATCCGCAACCGCTCCCTCCAGGTTATGCCAGGAGCCGCGGGATGTTCCGGTGGCGGGAGGCCGCGCCACCTTCGCCGCCGTGCGCCGAGTCGCGCTTTCAACGATCCCTTCCGCCGGAGCCGGAGCCGACGCCGTTGGATGCGTCTCATAGTGGTCGATACCCACCACCAACGCGCGTCTGGTCTGGCCCACCAAGGGCAGAACCGAGCATGCGACAACAACCGCAACCCGCAACATAAGACAGGCCTCCCGCGCCTGCTTGTCGATTCGTTCCAGCCCCAGCCAAGCCCGGGCCGGCTGGCCGTCGCGGCCTGGCTCGTCTCGCCAATGGTCCGCCTCGGGACCACTTCACCACCCGTGCGCCGCGCTCGTCGGGCCGCGCGCCTACGCGCCTCTGCGGGCGCGGCTCACAGGCGGAGCGAAGTGGCAGTACGGTTTCGCAATGGCACTTAGGGATGCAGCGTCCACGTCTCGGTGCCGTAGCAGCTAATCACGCGCGGCCCCCAGGAGGAGTAAGTGCCGTCTTCGTAGTCGGCTCGAGCATAGAGTCCTGTCCCTCCAGCCAGGGTATACGTGTACAGGTCTCCCCACGGCCCCATCAACCCGCGATACGTACCGTCGACGAAGACCTTGATGATCAAATTGGTCCGATTATCGACGTGCACCTGGCAGTACTCCGCGCGCGCCGTGCCACCCTTGCTCGGCGGGGCGGGAATGTCCGGGTTGACCTTATTCACAGTGTTTTCGCTCTTGATGTTCGGGTCCCGGGCGCCGTCGTTCCCACGGCTCCGGGTGGCTTTGTCGGTGAAGTTCTTTGTGTCTTGGGCGTACACGAAGCCGCCCAGCGACAAACTAAGTAGCGCAACCAACGTCAAGGTTCTCATGCAATTTCCTTTCTGCAAGCATCTGAATTTTGACCGTCGTACCAAGGAGAGATCGTCCGGTAGATGGAACCGGTCCGTAGGAACACGCGACTGGCGCCGTATGAAAGTTAGCCCCGCCCAGAACTGAGTGTACGTAGGTCTCAGTATCCCACAGAAGGTCCCGCAGTTGCAAGTCGGAAATCTCTTTTCTCGACCCCGTTACCGAGAGTGAATCGCCGCCCCCGGTCTTGCGCCGGGCTGTTCTACCCCGATCGGCGAACCAAGCGCCTCGAGGAATCATCGCAGCGATCGTATGAGCTGAACGCAGCCGTTTCGCTCTTCGCTCAAGTCGTTCCCGCCCTCCGCGGCGGCCCTTTCGAACAATTGAATGGCGCGCTGGTAGGCGGCGGCCGCCTTGCCGGGCTCACCCAGGCTTCGCCACAGATTGCCCAAAGCGCGCGCCGATCGCGCCTCCGAGGCGGCCTCGCGGGATTGCGCCCCTGGACCAAGCTTCGGCGGAGTGCGCTCCGCGGCGAATCCCAGTCCTCCCGTCCGGACTCCGGCATCCAGTTCCCTGCGGATTCCGTCGATGACGGCGAGTTCCTTTTGAACTCCGGCGTAGCCGGGGTCCTCCGAGCGTATGGAGTTGAGAATCTCTCCGGCTCGATTGATCTGGCTCCAGCCTTCCAGGCGCTCCTTCGGGCCGTCCGCGTGCAGCAGCACCTCCGCCAAGGCGCGCAAACAGACCGCCGCGTTGAAGCGCGCGTCTAGCGTCGGACCGATTTGCATTTGACGCTCTGCCGCGGCAAGCGCCGCGCGCGCGTCCGCATTGCCGTTCCAGTTCCGGTTGTACTCGCTCCGCTGCAATTGGTCGACGTGCTCCGCCGCTTCCATCACCCGGCGGATCCGTTCCGTCTTCTCGACCGCGTCGGCTTCGAGTTGCCTGGCACGATTCGCCAGCTCGAGGTTCTGGCGCCAGATCCAGCCGAGGGCAACCAGCAGAAGGAGCAGGCCCATCGCGCCCGCCGCGACCGCGCTCCGATTCCGGCGCGCAAACAGCGTGGCCACATGAACCCAATCCCGCCGTCCCGCCTTGGCCGGCCGATGGTCGAGGTAAGCTAGAAGATCGTTGCGCAACTCGCCGGCGTTGGGATACCGCGTTCTCGGGTTCTCGTCCAGGCACCGCTGCACGATTCCATCCAGATCGTCGGCCTTGCCGCGGAGCGGCGCGGATTCGCTGGCCGCGTCTCGCTCCTGGCGCCTCACGGGACGCCGTCCGTAGAGACATTCATACAGCACCGCCCCGAGGCTGAACACGTCGCTTGCGGTTGTCAAGGGCAGGCGCTGGAGCTGTTCCGGACTGGCGTATGCGGGTGTTCCCGCCGGCGCTTCCGGCACACAGGCGCCGCTGGCGGAGGCCAAGGTCCCGAGCATCTGGACAATTCCGAAGTCCGCCAGTTTGGGCTCCCCACGCGAATCCATCAGGATGTTCGAAGGCTTGATGTCGCGATGGATAACCAGGTTGCTGTGCGCATATTGCACAGCATCGCAGATCTTTGCGAACAGCCGGACAAGTTCCTCCCGGCTGGGACGATTCCCCGTCACCCACGCGTCGAGGGTGCCGCCTTCGGCAAGTTCCGTCACCAGGTAAGACTGGCCACCGCTCGAACGGCCATAATCGACCAGCCGGGTGATGTTGGGATGGTCGAGAGACGCAAGCAGGCGCGCCTCGTTTTCGAAGCGAGCCAGATCGCGGGCATGCACGGACGACTTCAGCAGCTTGACGGCCACCCGCTGGCCGACATCCTCGCGGACGGCCAAATAGACTTCGCCGAATGTTCCTCCGCCGAGGCGCCAACGTAAACAATAGGGCCCTATGCGGTCGCCGCTCGCCCGGCCCCACGTCGCCCGCCTCGCATCCTCCGCGTCGAGTTCGGACGCGTGCTCGATGAGCGCCAGGGTCTCGGCGAGAAGCTCCGCATCCGGCGCGTTGTCGAGAAGGAACTGCCGGCGCTGGCCGGATGGAAGCTCCATCGCGTCGGCCAGGAGCTCGTCGGCCAGCCGCCGCTGGTCCCCGCGTTTCTGGTCCGCGGTCATGAGCCCGATCTCCCCGGCTTGAGCAACGCGCGAAGACGCAGGCGGGCGACGTCCAGCTTCCGCTTTATGGTGCGGTCGGAAACGCCGAACCGTGCCGCCAGCTCGTTCACCGAGGCGCCGCCGAAATAGTGCATCACCAACACCTCGCGGTACTCGGATCCCAGACGTTCGATGGCTTCGTGCAGGTCCATCACTTCGTCTGCCACCTGCGGCGCGAGCGCCAGACCGTCGTCCAGCTCAACCCGGCGTCCGGAGCTGGGGCGCCTCTGCGCCCGCTTGCGGCGAATGTGGTCCACCAGCATCTGCCGCATGGCCGCCGCCGCAATGCTCAAGAAATGGGGATAGTCCTTGGGCTCGACGCGGTTTTTCACGATGAGCCGCATGATGGAATCCGAGGCCAGCATGGTCGCCTGGAGCGACACGCCTATGTTTCTCTCGTCCCTCAGCAGGCCTGCCGCGACCCTCCGCAGGTCCGGGTAGATGAGCTGCGCCAGGCGGTTGACCTCGGCCTCGTTGTCCGGATCGTAGGAACGCAGCAGGCCCAGAAATTCCGCGATCTGGTCTTCGTTCATGCGCCCCCTGCAAACCGATTGTAGACCATTTCCCTGCGGTGTCCGATCGGCCCGAATTGGAAGAGCTAGCATCATTGCACTGGTCGCGGGGATCCAGAAGAAGCCGGCGGCGGACGGGGTCGTGAACCGCCGCCCGGCAGGAGTTATCCGCTCCCACCTTGGTCTGCGTAAACCGGCCGCCGGCGGGGACAAGTTTCCTGCCCGAAGGATCACTTCCAGTTCCCAATCAGAATGAACGGCGCCCAATAGTACGGATGACTCCAGTCGTGAGCCGCCGCCCCGTCGTCCGTCCCCAATCCCCGCCCCGCCTCGCCCTTCCCGCCGCCGGGCCGCAACGTCCCGGTCGCCATCTCTTCCTGTGCCCGCCGCAAAGCCTCCGATTTCCCCAGCTCCGGATGCTCCTCCCGCAGGCGGTACATCGTTCGCATCAGACGGGCCGTGGCTTCGTCGTTCACGCTCCACAGGCTGGCAATCACCCCCTTGGCCCCCAGCCTCTGGGCGATGGTCCCGAAACTATCCACCTCGCGCCCATCTTCGCTGCCGTTCGTAAACGCCGTGCTGCACGCCGAGAGCGTCAACAGCTCGACGCCGTTGAACAAGCGCGTCTGCGCTTCAATCTCCGCCAGGCTCAACTTGCTGCCGTCCCCCAGCAGCAGGTGCGAGTTGGCCGCCACGCCCGGCTCCGAATCGAAGTGCGTCGCGATATGCACCACCCGGTTTCGGCGGCTCCGCAGATCGTTCTCGAAGGTGTCGCGCGTGAAGTCTCCGTCCATGCGGATGGCTCCTGACAGCGGAGCGCCTCCGGT
>JBEKMO010000011.1:0-78259 GCA_050008465.1 Bryobacteraceae bacterium | reverse complement strand
TGGTGTTTGTGCCGCTGGTGTTTCTGGGCGGGATTACGGCGGTGTTCTTCCGCGCGCTGGCGATGACGATGGTGACGGCGCTCGCGGCGTCGCTGTTCCTGGCGATATTTTTTACTCCGGTGATGGCGGGGGTGGTGTTTAGGGGGAGACCGCTCCCTGACGGTCGCGGTGCGGAACGGGGCGGCGTGGAGGGAGCGGGAGGAACGGAAGCGGAGGCGTTGGAGGCGGCGGAGCAGGCGGGCGAGGGGCGGGTGATGCGGTGGGGGACGGCGCGGTACGAGGCGGCGCTGCATTGGGCGCTGGCGCATACGGGCGTGGTGATGATTGCGGCGGTGGCGATCCTGGCGGGGTCGGTGGGGATCTACAAGCAGCTTGGGAGCGGATTCCTCCCGGAGATGGACGAGGGGGCGTTCGTGCTGGATTACATCATGCCGGCGGGGACGTCGCTTCAGGAGAGCGACCGGGTGCTGCTGCACATCGAACAGTTCTTAAGAGCGACGCCGGAGGTGGAGAGTTACTCGCGGCGAACGGGGGCGCGGCTGGCGCTGGCGATCGCGGAGCCGAATACGGGGGATTTTCTGGTGAAGCTGAAGCGGGGGCGGCGGCGTCCGCTGGAGGAAGTTACGGCTGAGTTACGGGGGAAGATCGTGCGGAGCGAGCCGGCGATCGAGGTGGAGTTCCCGCATATTCTGGAGGATTTGATCGGGGACCTGTCGTGGTCGCCGCAACCGATCGAGGTGAAGGTGTACCACGACGATCCGGCGGTGTTCAAGGCGGTGGCGAAAGGCGTCGAGGAGTGGCTGCCGAAGGTGAAGGGCGTGGTGGACGTGGTGAACCAGACCATCGTGGTGGGGCCGGCGGTGAACTTCCGGGTGGATCCGGAGAGGGCGCAGCGTGCGGGGTTCGGGGTGAAGGACGTGGCGGGGCTGGAGTCGGCGATCCTGGATGGGGAGCTGGCGTCGAACATGATTCGGGGGAACCGGCTGGTGGGAATTCGGGTGCGGTATCCGGCGGAGTACCGGAGTTCGGTGGAGACGTTGAAGTCGCTGCTGCTGACGTCGCCGACGGGGGTGACGACGTCGCTGGGGAGCCTGGCGGAGGTGGAAATGGAGCAGGGGGTGACGGAGATTCACCGGGACAACTTACAGGAGATGACGTCGGTGACGGCGCGGCTGGAGGGGCGGGATTTGGGGTCGGCGGTTCAGGAGATACAAAGGCGGCTGCCGAAGGAAGTGCACTTACCGGCGGGGACGGACGTCGAGTACGGCGGGTTATACAAGATTCAGCAGGAATCGTTCCGGGCGCTGACGCAGGTGCTGCTCACCTCGATTCTGCTGATCTTCATTATTCTGGTGTTCGAGTTCCGTTCGTTTTCGCACCCGATTGCGATTCTGGGGGCGACGATTCTGTGCGCGTTCGGAGCGCTGGGGGCGCTGTGGGTGACGGGGTCGACGCTGAACGTGGCGTCGTTCATGGGGGCGATCATGGTGGTGGGCATCGTGCAGAAGAACGGGATTCTCATGCTCGATGCCGAGAAACGTTTTACGGCGGAGGGGTTCGAGTTGCGGGAGGCGATTTTCCGCGCGGGGCGGCGGAGGCTGCGGCCGATTCTGATGACGGCGCTGGCGACGATCGCGGGGATGCTGCCGCTGGCGCTGGGGATCGGGAGCGGGGCGCAGTTACTGCAGCCGCTGGCGATCGCGGTGATTGGGGGGGTGGCGGTGTCGATGGTGCTGAGTCTGGTGATTACTCCGGTGCTGTTTTGCTGGTTGCGGGGGAGGAGGTTGTGAGGGGGGCTCCTAAAGTGATTCGTCGTGCTGGTTGGGCCGAGGGGAGGGGCTGTTGACGGCAGCGGTCGCTGGCTGGAGGCTGGACGAGGAGTGAAGAGAGGTGCTGCAACCGGCGTTTCCCGGGATGTATCCGCTCCGAGGCCGCTCTGACTTCAGACTTCCCCGAACTCCCACGCATGGCCAACCTGGCAGCACCGCCGGTGGAGGCCGCCGCGAGAGAGCAGGGATTGCTTCGGGATGCGCCGTCAACCTACCGTCACGCCGCAAGAGGGCGCCGTCAAATCCCCAAGAATCGATCTGTTGAGTTTGGACGGCGCCGCGCTCGATTCCACGGGGTGAGGTTGACGTAGCGCCGGATTGTTGCAAGCGAACACTATATTCACATCGCTGAAGACTTCGGCCCTTTCCTTCCGCAGCGCGCTTTGGCCAGGTTGGCCATTTGGTCCCTGACGATCTGCGGAAACTCTGAGAGATCCTTTTCTCTCAGCGCCGCGAGCTTCGGGCTGGGGGGGGACTCGCTGAACCTCCTGCGAAAGTTGCGATCGATGATGGGGTCGATGTCCGTGAAAAACATATATCGATTGGGGGAGCGCACGGCGCACAACCGCCTGACCTCCTCGGGAAGACAGTTGCCCACGTAAAGCATGTACGACAGACCCAAAACATCAAACGTGTGACGGTGGTAGCTTCCAACGCGTTCACCGGCGGGAAAGGCGAACACGGGCGAGGGGTGCTCGGAACGAGCCACAGCGACCCACAGCACCGCATTGGCGGGGAACTCCGCATCGCCGTGAAGATACTGCCTGAATTGCTCTTCGTACGGACTTCCGAGCCACACCAATTCGGCCGGTTTGCGATTCAACCTCCAATCGGCAACCGACGCCCGCCAGAAGATGCTCGCCCCAAAGTAGACGAGCTGATCGATATTTATGTCTGGGACGGCTAGGGCGCTGTAGACTGTACCGCTTGGGAACGCCGGATCTGGCGATGCATTGGAGAGGGCCGCGTACAGAGGCGATGGGCCTTGCAGCCGATAGCCTTTCGAAAGCACCCATTTCTCGCCGTGTCGGTTGAGGCGAGCTTCGCAGTCTGAGCATAAGAGTGGCTGAGCCATCTGTTCCTGGCTTGCTTGTGTGACTTCGGAATCCGCAACGATTGGATTGGGGTCGTCCATACCGGGCGTTCTGAGAAGCCTGTAGAACGCGCGCGGGATCAGATGACTTCTCTGAAGCTGCCGTTCTCCTCGGCACAGTTTACAGACGCCCACAAGGCACCGATACCAGTATTCACCCTCTTGGCCTCTCCCTCAAGGGACGGTAGGCGACGCCAGCACCGACCGGGAAGCCCCATGGCGCGGAACCTGGACCTCCAACGTCCGAGTGGGCCGTCATCCGGCCGAAGCACTCGATGGCGCCCCGAAGACGTCGGTAAACGCTGGGCGACCAAGCAGGATCTATTTTCCAGAAGGCCGTTTCGGGCCAACTCCCGGGGGTCCGACCGGTCGAACCCAACTACCCGCTCCGCCGATGCTGTAGGGGTCGAAGGCGACGCTCCTGATCCGTGGCACATCCCTAGCGTGAGGCCTCGGCGGGAATCGCAAGACCGCCGCGCTTTCTAACAAGGAAGTCTTTCTGCCGCGCTACACGTGGGTCGTCGGGGTGTTCGGTCTCCCACTGATTGAGCCATCGGTCACGTTCGCCAAACTCGCCGAGCATGTCCAGACAGATGACAATCGTGGCGAGCATGGCAGCGTTGATCGTTCGCTCGCCGGGTTGCAGGGACTCTGGCGGCTTAATGGCGTTCTTGATGTCCTCGACTGCATCCCGCCACATCCTCTCTGCCTTTTCCCGATGGAGTCCTCGGTGGAAGTCGAATCCTGCTTGCCGCTTGGCATAAGTCTTGAACTGGAGGACCTCGTACGCGTCGGGGAGTGCTTTAAGGGCCTTGTCTGCTGCCGTAATAGCTCTTGACCATTCCTTCTCCGCGAGCTCCATTTTGATCCATTGGAGGTACGTGTCTGTGCGCTTCGTCTTGAGTTTGTGTGCGGCTTCGAATTGTGCTCGTGCATCAACCACGCGGCCCATGCGGCGGTACGCGTACCCGAGAAACCCATGGAGGTCGGGAGCGTTCGGGTACTTATCAATTGCCTGGAGCATGAGCGCTTCTGCTTCCTGATTGCGCTGCGTGTTCAGGCGTAGTTGTGCTTGACGGATAAGGGCACCAATGACGCCATAACCGACGTCTGGGAGTTGCCCACTGAGTGCTTTGCTGGCACGTTCCACGCGCGCGTACAGGTCGGTGCTACCTGTGACGAGGCGTACGAGTTTTCGGGTATTTAGGTTGATCTCGAACCGTTGTTCTCCTGCCACGACGCGGGGCTTTGGAATGAGGAAGAGTGTCTGGAGTTCGGTGAGTGCGTTGATGAGGCGGTCTGCTGAGAATTCCAGGATGTTCTCTAGTTCGTCGAGGCTGATGGGCGTGTCGCTGATCGCGGCGGCGACGAGGACCTTCTTGGCGTCCTCGGTGAGTTTTTCCATCTCGCGTTCGAGGGCGTACTTTCGCGCTTCGTCGCCGCGGCGCTCGGACCAAGTGGTAATCGCCTTCTGAACATTGACGACTTTGATAAGGCGGAGGAGGTCGTCGAGGTAGAGCGGGGACCTGTCCGTGACCTTGAGGATTTCGGTGATGACGGTTGGCGTGAATGGTGTGCGATCGAGGCCGTAGAGGGAGATGCGAGAGTGAATGAAGGTTTCTGCTTCTGGAGCCTCGAAACCTTTGACGACAAAACTCTTGATGCCGGGGATGTCGCGTCGAGAAGTGAGAAGGACGGCTGTCTTCGTGTGTGGGATGACGTGGGTGAAGAGGCTGACGACGTCATAGTCATCGAGGACCGTATCGATATCATCGGCGATGAGGAATGCAGGGTACGAGTTGAGAAACTCGACGAGGAGTTGTTGTTTCTTGGCGGTTGGTGCCTGGAGATCGTCCGTGGTCGCGCCGTATTCGAGGAGGAGGCGGTTGATCGCATCGTCCGCAGTGGTGAAGTCGGGGGTGGCGATCGGGACGACGCTTCCTTCCTGGAATTTCCGTCGTTTTGCGCTGAGCCAAATGATGAGCTGGTAACTGCCAGGGTTGAACGCCAGTTGTTGTGCAAATCTGTAGGCTATGGCGGATTTGCCTTTGCCGCCGTCACCGGCGAGGAGGCAGCGGCGGTTATCGGGTTGTGCGTACCACGCCGTGAGGTCGTTCAGAACTGTGGTGCGCCCGATGAATTCGAGGTAGATGGCGTCCTGTGGTGGGAGGTGACGGACGACGGTGGCGGGTACTTGGTCGACGCGCTCAAGCTGGGTTATCAGCTCCGAAAGGTCAGCTGCTGGCGCGTGCAGGCCGAGGGCTGTGACGACTTGCTTGGCGTCAATAAGGAGTCCCATTGCCTCCTCATGGGAGATCTCTTCATCCACCGGGTGGGAGAGTGGATCGCGACCGTCCTTGATTGCCTTGAGGTTCCCAAGTGCCTTGCTTTTGACTGGTCGCGGTGTGGCTTGGGGGTGCCCCGCTTCTGCACTGAATAGCTTATCCCAGAATTTGTCAAAGAGTTCGTAGAAGTGGTTGACGCCCAAAAGATCGTATTCGTCTTTGATCGTCGTGGCAGTCCCGCCTTGATCACGAGAAAGTGCCGCATTGCGGGCCGCCTTCTCCCATGATTCGCCAAAGAGCCCTTTCATCCGTTGGAGGTGGTCCTTTGGAAAGATCCGCGGAAGTCGCTCGCGCAGGAAGTGCACGATGGCGTTGCGAAAAACTCGCTGCATGCCTTGGTAGCAGAGTGCGTTAGTGCCGAGCATCGCTAATTTCTCCAGAGCTTGGTTATCCGTATTACCCTATCACGTTTCAGGGCACGTTTCATCAAGGTCTGCTGGAAAACCCCGCGCACGCGGAGGAGAGCCACGATTATTAGTTTCGCGGTGGGGGTGGAAGTCGCTGCCGGTACCGCGCAGGCCGATGGCTCGTGGTGCCCAGTACGGCTATCTCTCCAGCCTGTGCCCAGCGCACTCAACGCCATTACTCCCCCCTGACGCCGAAGGGTCTAGGTTCCTGCGCAGTGAGCGGATCGTCGGTCACTCGGAAGTTGGCCCGAAACGGCGATCTCGGGGATCGGCCCGGCGAGTTCACGATCCAAGCCGGCCATAGCCTACCGACGCCGGCTAGTCATCGGACGTGAAGGGCGTCTACCGAGAGTGATCGGGCCGAAAGCCCTGCGGACCGAGTTGCGGCCGGAAGGCGGCTAAGGATCTATTGTGTGAAGCCTCAGTTGAAGGCGCTTCGGCTCCGTGGAAGGCAGTCCGAGGGTTCTCGTGTTGGAATGTCAGTTCCGTATCAGGCCGAGGGAAGGCTCACGAGCCACGTTTGGAATCCGGAGCAGCCCCACAACTACCCAATGAGACGATCCCAAGCGATCCTTGCGAACGGGGTTTTGTAGCTTTGCGCGGTGGGCACCGCGTCTCCAGAGGACCTTACAGGCCGATCGCTTTGTTCCAGTCGGCAATGTAAAGGTAGACCCTTTGGAATTCGCTGGGCAACAGCATACGGTTGTGTGCAATGAAGTTTCGAACCTTCTCCAACTCGTCCATTCTTTGCTTCAGCCAGTGTTGAGAAGGCACGATGTTTTCGAAGAACTCCCATTTCTCGATAATGACCGAAGCGAGGTGGCCGAAGTCCACGAAACCCAATAGATCCGACTTCTCACCTTCAAGCCAAGAATCCTGGAAAGCCGTTTTCTGGCGGTTCTCGGCGTACTCCTTGACCTTCTTCGGAAGCTTCTCAACCCAGTCCGCGCCGTCCTTTTCTTCAAGTGTCTCCCTGATCAAGGCGCGAACCTCGTTCTCGAAACAGTACAGCACAGCGTACAGGCGGCCCATTTCCAAGGCGTTGTTTCGGGCCGCGACGTTGAAGGGCGAGAGGGCTTGAGAAAGCAAACGTTCTTCAGCCTGACTGGTGTCCGCGCCGACCTGGATACCAGCCGATTGAAAACCGGTAGCCTCCGCCTCGAACATCAGGCCACGGAAGAGAAAGTCACGCAGCTCGTGTCGGTGGTCACTCAAACAAGTGTGCCTTCAGGGCCTTGAAGATAGCGTTAAACACTTCTACGTCCTTCGTAGCCGGTAGATGAATCTGGATGTCGTAGTGCAGGGTCGGACCGTGAAGCGGATTGGGCTGTGCCTTAGGCTCGGTCTTAGCTTGGGTCGCGGGCTCCGGTTGCTTCTCCTCTTTCTTGGGTTGGCTGGCAGCAGGGGATAGGTCGGCCAGATCTAACAGCGAGTAAAAGGTACTCGCCATGAGTTTGGCTGTGTTCGGAGTTGCGTTGTGCACACTCTTGAACTTCCCCTCAATCAACTCGCGGTCGGCAGGTGTTGGCTGTGCCTTTATCGTGAAGAGGTCGCCGTAGGCATCCCGGAGCGCCTCACCCAGGATTCGCTTTGACTGAGCCGTGTTCCTGTATTCGTGGTATCGACTTGTGGGCGCACCGTCGTCAGAAAGAAAGCCGAGTGCCTTGAAGAGAGGGATGACAGCACGGAAGTTCGCCGACGTGAAGCCCAGGTCTTTCAGATGTTGGGCGGTGAATTTCTCCGGGGCCTGCGCCTCCGCGATGCGCTTGAACACGTCGGCAAGCTGCCCATATACTTGAACATAAGCACTTGTCAATGCCATTGCCGCTCGAGACCTCGATGTCCAACTACTTCTGTTTGGACTGACGAAAAACAGCCACCCTTAGCCACGAAACCGCTGGCACAAGCTCGCGGTACCACATAACGACCGGCCCACACCTGGATATTAGAGCACAATCCGAAGCCCAGAGGGCAAGCCGCACGGCAGAGGGTCGGTCTGAAAACAGGATATTGGGATCCCTTCAGATCCACCTGGGCGCAAAGCCCGCTACCGTTCAACACAAACGCTGACCGCCAAAACGTTTTGATGGGCGCGCCTCGTGGGTGGGATGGCTTGAGGATAAACGTTCTAGCTATCTGAAAACACGCTGGTTCGCCGTCAGACCCGACATTGGCCTCGTGAAGTCCGCTCCACGGAAGGCAGGGCGTTGCCGTTCATAGATCGCGCATGACGGGTGGATTTCAGGGAATGCAGCAGCGGTGGTAAGAGGCGAAGGGTTGGTGCGGAGCCTTCGACCTTCACGAACCGCCGGGGCGGTGGTAGCAGGGTGCCCTGGCGGGCGGTGAGGCTTGCCACGATGGCGCAGGGCGAGCGCGCTCCGAGAGTGGCGCCCAGGGAACTGCACCGCGCTGCGCTGGCCGGCTGAGCGCTGCCCGGGGTCGCGGAGAAGACGGAGAAGAGCGGAACGAGGCGGAGTGGAATCGGATTGCGGCCTACATCGAAAACAACCCGGTCCAGGCCGGTCTGGTTGCACGAGCTGAAGACTATCCGTGGTCCACCGCGCGCGGCGTCGCTAGGAGTGGCGACGCGGCACGCACGAGTGCGTGCGCCACGGCAACCTCCAGCGTCCACTGGCTAGGTTGGCGCTTATGGGGCGGCGCGGGGGTTCCGGGGAAGGCGGAGAGGAGCGTCAGCGCGCGAGGGATTCCTCTTGGCAGAGGGGGAGGGCGGAGAGGGCGCGGTCGATTTCGGCGTCGATTTGGGGTTCGGAGATGGGGGTCTCGAGGATGAGGGGGATGTGTTCGGGGATCAGGTGGGCGACCTCGCGGAAGGCTAGGATGGTGCCGTAGGAGAGGGGGTCGTGTTTGCTTCGGGTGTTGACTTCGCTGACGTGGACCTCGCGGAGGCGGGCGCCGAAGGCTTTCAACATGAGGTAGGCCTCGGTCATGGTGGTGTCGACCTGTTTTGCGTGGCCGATGTCGAAGCAGAAGGAGGCGTCGGGGAAGTTTTGAAAGACGACGGAAAGCTCTTCGGCGGTGCGGCCGATGGGCTTGCGCTTGTCGGTGTTCTCGATACAGAGGGAGTCTCCCAATCGCGTCCATAAGGGCGGCGTGTGGATGGAATCGGGGTGAACGACGATCGGCCAGCGGCGGCGGGCAACGCGTTCCAGGAGATGGAGAACTTGTTCTTCCTCCGGCGGCCGGAGATCGCTCGGCGCGTGGAATGCGATGTAGGTGAATTGCGAGAGGTCGAGACTGTCGAGAGCTTCGACGAGCGGTGCGAGCTCGTGCTGACGCAGGGCCGAAAGCTCGACGGCATGGATGCCGCGGCCGTGCAGCATGGACAGGCCGAGGCGGAAATCAGAGTAGGCCAGGGCGCCGGTAGAGAAGCCGATGGGTCTCATTAGAAGACTCCGTAGTTCTTGGTCAGATCAAACAGGCCCGACTTCTGGTCGAAGAAGAGATCCAGGAGAGCATCGCGGAAATCGTGGCTCAGGCGGCGCGCTTCCTGGAAGACGGCGTCGTTCTCGTATTCATCTTGGGAAAGTTCTTCGAGGTGCTTTCGTTTTTCGGAGTCCGAGAGGATGCCGAGAAAGCCGTCGTAGGCGGCCAGCAGCTTGCGCGCCGTGGGATCCAAGTGGTCGAACTGAAGCAGCGTCTCAGCAAGGATTTCGAGTGGAGGCCGGGTCAGGCGCCTGCGGAGACAGTCGATGCATTCAGCCTCGGCCCCGCTGCGCGGGCAGTCCGGGCCCGCCGTCAGGGCTCCGATCTTCAGGTGACAACCGAAGCAGGTGAGGAGTCCGGAAACGTACGTCATCTTCCGTGACATCCGGAGCTTGATGTTTCGAATGGCGGCTCCTTCGCCTGAGCGGGTGCGCTGCTTGTACGCAAAGTCGACGGCCATCGTCCACCAGTAGCGGGCAAGATCGTTGAGAAGGAAGCGGGGGACATGGTACGGGCCAGCGCGCTGGACAAAGCCTCGGTCTTCGAGGATGTACCTTTTCAGGAGATTCGTAACGACCCGCTTGTAGGCGTCAGTGCGGCCGATTGGCTCGGACTCCAGCAACAGGAGAACACGCCGAGTGGTGTTGCGGTTGGTGTCTTCCTGGCCGCCGATCTGGTGGACGATCTCGTGGCTAAAAGCCATACCGCCAAAGGTGCCCTCGCGACCGACGGGCTTGGCGGCGCCCTCGTTGATCACGGCCTCGACGCTACGTTGCAGATTGAAGTGTTTTGGGTCGGCCAATCCGTCGATCAGAAACGTCCAGTCGATGTCGCTTCCTTCGGTGAAGTCATCGCGGGCGAGAGAACCGAAGACAACGATGCTGGTATCCTCGGAGTCCATTCCTACCAGCTTGGGCCTCAGTTCGGCCTTCTTCGCCTGCGCGCGGCTGCGGGCTGCGAAGATGTGGGGCCAGCCGGCCTCGAGTCGCTGGGCAAGATCGTCGAGGAATGGGGATGACATTCCCATAGGGGACTCTACCATCATGCGCTATTTCGTTGCCGTGCTGCGCGCCGTCTGCTCTCCGCTCTGTGCCACGGTGCCTTGGGGCCTCTGGTCGATTTCGGCGTCGATCTGCGGCTCGGAGATGGGGGTCTCGAGGATGAGGGGGATGTGTTCGGGGATCAGGCGGGCCACCTCGCGGAAAGCCAGGGTGGAATCGTAGGAGAGGGGGTCGTGCTTGCTTCGGGTGTTCGCGTCGCTGACGTGGACCTGGCGGAGGCCGGCGCCGAGGGTCTTGCACACGAGGCAAGCCTCGGTCATGGTGCTGGCGACCTGTTTTGCGTGGGCGATGTCGGAGTAGAAAGACGCGTCGGGGAAGTCGTGGAAGACGGTGGAGAGCTCGCTGGCGATACGGCTGGCCGGGGTTCTCGATCCGGGGGCGTCTTCGAGGTCATCGATTGGATCGGAAAAAGTGATATCATGTGTACACAGAGGTACATATGGAGGCGGTCAAAGTTGGGGTTCGGGAGTTTCGGCAGAGGCTGGCGTCGTTCTTGGAGGCCGATGCTCCGGTGGCGATTACGCGGCATGGCGAGACGGTGGGATTCTACATACCGACGCGCAAGAAGCCGAAGAACGAGGATTTGACGGCGTTGAGGACCGCCGCCGCTCGACTGGACGCAATGCTGGAGGCCGCGGGCGTGAGCGGGGACGAGCTTGTGGAGGAGTTCAAGAGAGCCCGCCGGAGCAACCGCAAACAGTGATGGCCGCCCTCGACGCCAACATTTCGTTGGCTTCGGGAACGCGACGTGGGCAATGGCGGGCGGGTTCGTGGGATGAGCTGCGGGAGAGGGTTTTCCACGTAGGGCGGCGGGGGCTTGTGAGGGAGAGGTTGCGGTAAGCTTGGGGGAGCGATGACGGATGGGATTCGGGCGCTGTTGGGTGAGTTGAAGCGCGGCCTGGAGCAGATTTATGGGGCGCGGTTGCGGGGGGTGTATCTGTACGGGTCTCGTGCGCGGGGCGAGGAGCGGGAGGATTCGGATGTGGACATTCTGATTGTCCTTGACCGCATCGATTCCTATGGGACTGAGATCGAGCGCACCGGTTACCTGGTGTCCGATCGCTCCCTGGATTACGGTGTCAGCGTCAGCCGGGTCTTCGTTGCGGAGGCTGAGTGGAGGTCCGTGGACAGCCCGTTTCTGGAGAATGTGCGGGAGGAGGCAATCGCAGCGTGAAGGAGGGCACCCGGAACCTGCTCGACAAGGCTGCCAGAGCGATTCGCGCCGCCGAGATATTGGTTCGCGAAGGGGAGCGGGAATTCGGCGCGGGCCGGGCTTATTACGCCATGTTTTACGTGGCTGAAGCATTGCTCCATGAGCGGGGCATGCGTGCGCGCAGTCATTCCGGAATCCACGCGCTGTTTGGGCAGCATTTTGCGAAGGCCGGGTTGATGGATTCCAAGTATCATCGCTGGCTTCTGGGGGCTTTCGACCGGCGTCTGGAGGGTGACTACGGGTTCACGGTGGCGATGACCCAAGAGGACGTGGAGGCGATGATCGGGCAGGCGCGGGAGTTCTTGGAGGAAGCGGAGCGGATGCTGGGAGATGCGTTAGGGATGATTTGAGGAGCTGGTGTCTCGCGGGCACGCCGCAGACCGCCGGCCGTCGCAGCGATCGCGGCTGCGTTCGATTCGAGGGTTAGGGTACGAGGAGACGGGGCCGAGACGAAGCCACGCCGGTGGCGACTACACAGGGGGTCGTGCAGCGCGATCGGTCCGGTGGTGGCTTCGCCATTCGTGGAGCGCGGTGAGGAAGTCCTCGATAGATTCGTCTTCCGGCCAGAAGTCGCCCAGAAGTTCGCGCGGGTCGCTCGGGAAGACGGTGCCCTGTTCGGCGACGAGTTCCTCGATGGAGGGGTGACCTTCCCGCGCGTATTTGTCCGCTACGGACTGATGCCTAGCCTGATTCTTCACGGCTGCGCTCCCAACACAACAAGTCCACCAAGCTGGGCACCCGTGTGCTCGACTCCGGACAGCAGCGGCCTCCAACTCGGTACTCGGCGGGTTTGAAGCCTGTCAGCGGCTGAAGAGTGGCTCCTGGCAGAGCGGGAAGGCGGGGGGGGCGGTTTCGATGGTGCTGTCGCTGGTGATTACGCCGGTGTTGTTTTGCTGGTTGTGGGGGAGGGGGTTGTGAGGGGGGGCTTAACACGCTTTCACTTTATGCAGCGCTGGACGTGAAAACGGGCAAGGTCCAGGGGAAGACCGCCGAGCGGCAGACCAGCGAGGAGTTCATCGCTTTCCTAACGAAGTTGGTGAGTAAGGCGCGGTGGGCTCGGGAGATCCACATCGTGCTCGACAATCTGTCCGCGCACAAGACCAAAGCCGTCGAGCAATTCCTCGCCGAGCGCCCGAAAGTGCGGTTCCACTTCACGCCGACCTACTCCTCTTGGTTGAATCAGGTGGAGATCTGGTTCGGGAGGATCCAACGCGACGTGATCGCCCGCGGTGTCTTCACTTCCGTAGCCGACCTGTCGCGGAAGCTCATCAAGTACATCCGGGCGTACTCAAACAACGCCCGACCGTTCCGCTGGACCTACACCGATCCCCAGAGGCGCATTGCCGCTAAGCGAATCGCTGGGACAGCTCACTAGAAGGGGTTGACCTGGGGAAGATGAATCTTCAGCTTATAGCAAATGTAGAGAACCAGGATCGCGCCCAGTGTGGAAAAAATGAGGCCGGCGGGATGATATCGTTCGTTTGTCGGGCGCGAAAACATGTGAGTAACGCCGCCGCCGAGGATCGATCCGACGATGCCGAGCACGATCGTCCAGAAGAGCGTCATGTGCACGTGCATCACCGATTTCGCGATGACCCCCGCGATTAGCCCAATAAGAATATACCAGATTACGTGAAACATACTTTTTCCTCCAGCGTTTGCCTTCAGCCGGAATCTCCATCTTGGACTGCCGGCTACTGCCGAGTATACACCCAGCCGCCATCTGTCGATCTGGCGAGTTGCATTTTTTCTTGTGGGGGCCTTCTGCGCCCCAACAAGGCGCGGTTGTCGCCCTGCCAGAAGAATCCAAAACCGGGAAGCCTTGTCTTTTCAGCGCATTCCACAGACACCTCGCCGACCCTCACCTCCTGGCCGCCTGATTTCGCTGCGCCCATCGCCTACGTCTCCCCCGTCGGGACCGGCAACGCGGCGATCCTTCCTACCATCGCCCCGAAGAGCCGCCTGGTCAGATGGCTCTCGGCCAACAGCAGCCAGTAATACCGGGCGTGCTTGAGCAATCGGCCACCCGTCTTCACCAACGGTTGCTGCAAACTCGTCAGCGACCAGTGGCCGATCCTCCGCGGCAGAACCGGGCCCAGAGGGCACCCCCCGCCACAGGTTTCCCAGGTTGTAGGCTATCACGCTTAACCACAGCCGCACTTCGTTGGAACGGAACCGATGACCTTCCCGCGCGTATTTGTCCGCTACGGACTGATGTCTGCCCTGATTCTCCACGGCTGCGCTCCCGACGCAACAAGTCTGCCGAGCCCGGCATCCGTGTGATCGACTCCGGGCAGCAGCGGCCGCCCACTCGGCACTTGGCGGGTTTGAGTGCTGTCACCGGCTGAGGAGTGGCTCCTGGCACAGGGGGAGGGCGGAGAGGGGGCGGTCGATTTCGGCGTCGATCCGCGATTCGGGGATGAGGTGGGTAACCTCGCGGAGGGCGAGGATGGAACCGGAGGAGAGGGGCTGAACCTGGCGGAGGCTGGTGCCGGCTCGCCGGCAGGAAGCGGCGTCTGTTTTGGAGTATGACTGGGGCGCTGGCGCACTGGATGGTTCCGACCGGGAGGCGGCCAGATTCCGGTGTGGGCTAGGAGCCCGCGGTGAAAGCTCCAGAGAGGTCTGGCGCACAGGCTGAATGCCTGTGCCACGGCGCAGAATCAATGAGCTGCAGGAGACTGTGGCAGGGACTTCAGTCTGTGCAGGACTTTCACCACGGGCTGCCAGGCGACCTGAAGGCGCTTTAGTTTGATGCGGTCCGCGTGGACTTGGGCGAGGTCGTAGTGTGCCTGTTGGGTGAGCCAGGTTTCGGCGCTGCCGCCGAATACTTTGGAGAGGCGCACGGCCATTTCGGGAGAGATTCCGCGCTTTCCGTTCACGAGTTCGGAAAGCGTGGTTCGCGTGACGCCGAGGGCGGCGGCTGCAGCGGTGATGGTCAAGCCCAAAGGCTCGATGCAGTGGCGGTAGACAAAGCCGCCAGGGTGTGGTGGATTCTTCATCGGCGGCGGATGGACTGGATCACTCTATACCGGAACGCGTCACGTAACGCATGTCAAGCGGAGGCAGGGATTCTTGGGTGCCGGGACGGAGTCCATTAAATGGGAAACATGGTGACTGTCCCCGGTTTTCCAGATCCTTGACGACCCAGAGGATGCGGTCGACGGATTTGTAGAGGTCGGGCAACTGGGCGAAGGCGGAGGGCATAAGCGCCAGGAGGACGAGGAGCAGCAGGGCTTTGGTCATGGGCTATTCCCTTATTTTGACATGCGGGGGAGTATAGTGGACCGAGGGAGGCAGAATGGCGCCATTCCCGATGCTCGTGGTGGAGATGCAGTTCGAGGGAGCGCGGGTTTTATGAACGCGATCTATTGCTGCCAATGCGGAAAGGGCGTCGAGAAGCTGACGTCGATCTCGGGGAGTATCATGGGCGACGAGTACACGGAGACCTATGGCTTCTGCGGAAGCTGCCAGGTGTACACGGTGGTGATCTGGCGGGAGCCGCTGGACGCGCCTGAGACCGTTCACGTGTCCGGTCCGGTATCGAAGGCGGATGGGGATGCGAAGGTCAAACTGATCGGCGGGTGCCAAAACCCGTGGAACAAGCGCTGCCGGTGCGAGAGCCACTTGGCGTATTTCGGGGGGAGTCTGGATTAGGTCAGTATTCGATGGTGGCGACTTCGCCGGTGGTGGCGAGTTTGGGGTCGGGCTTGGGGAAGTACTCGACCGTTACGGTGCGGATGGCTTTCTGCGGGCCGCACGCCAAGGCCGTCTCGCCGGCGCCCATCACGATGACCTTGGCGAGGTCGCGGATGAGGAGGCGCGTGAGGCTGCCGTCGTCGCCCTCGATCACGAGGCGCATCAACCTGCCGATGCAATCGATGCGGGTGAGCCGGCCGCGGGCCTTTCCGGAGGGCGCGGGGCCGTCGAACAGGCCGACGATCTTGCGATCGGGCGGCGGGGCGGGCTGGCCGCGGTTGGCGCGTTGCTCGGCGGCGCGGACCTCGGCCAGGGCCGCGTCCTTGACGCGCTGGAGGTCGCGCTGGCGTTCCGCTTCCCGGCGCCGGCGCTCGGCGGCCTCGAAATCCAGGCGCTGTTGCTCGATGGCGCGGCGGGCGTCGTGGATGCGGGCGCGCTCGGCGTCGTCTACTGAAGCTGCCTCGGCGGCGGTCCAAGCTTTGGCGGCTTCGGGATAGCGATTGTGGGCCAGATTGAACTCGGCCAGGGCGCGCCAGCGGGCGGCGCTGCGGGGATCGAGCTGGGCGGCGGTATTCAGCTCCTGGAGTTTCTTGGTGGGGTCGGATTCGATCTCGGCCAGCAGAACGTGCGGCTCGGCCCAGGCGGGATTCAGTGCGGCGGCCTTCTCGAGCGCCGGGCGCGCCTTGTCAGGGGTGAGGCGCGCGAACTCGACCCAGCAGCGGGCGCTGGTGGAGCCGGCCTCGGTGGCGGCGGCGAATTCCTTGCGCGCCTCTTGGAGGTGCTGTTCGCGCAACGCGAGGAAGGCCAAGCCTTCGCGTGCGACAGCGGGGGCGGCCGCCTGGAGCAGCGCCTGGTAAGCGGCGGGCGCGGGTTTGAGATCCGCCAGGGCGATCTGGGGAAGCGGTGGCGGGGCCGGCTGCGGCGTGAAATCGGAGCGCGGATCGAGGGGCCGGCCGCCAATGGTGACGGTCTGGAAGTTTCCGGCGGCGAGGTACGCGGCGGCCTGCTTGTCGATCTCGGCGGGCGTTTTCCCGAAGGCGTTGCGGAAGGCGGGTTCCGGGTCGGCGCCCTGCTGGAGGTTGTAGAGCAGCACGCGGAGCTTCCCGAAGTAGGCGGGGTCGACGCCAATCAGATGCATTCTGGCCCAGTCCAGGCTGCGTTCGGCGGGAGGGGGCGGCTGGCCGAGGGTGATCCTGGTGCCGCTGACCTGGGCGGTGGAATAGAAATCCGCCATGCCGGACTCGATGCCGGGGGACAGGCGGCGGGCATTGGAGTCGATCAGGATGCGGACGCACTCGCGGAGCAGCTCGCGCGGGGTTGGGGAATTGGCGACGAGCGCGCCGGTGTAGGTGTCGCGGGTGAGCGCGAGAGCGACGGGCTGGCCCGACTTCAGCACCAGGATGCGCACCGGCCAGAGGGTCATCAAGTCGGGCTTGCCGAGCGCCGTGCCGACGATGTCGCGCACCTGTTCGAGCTGGTTGAGCACCTCGCGGCCGGGGCGGTCACCGGCGTTGGTGAGCACCTGGAATGGGCCGGAGCGAATGTCGAGCCAGCGGTCTTCGGCGGTGGCGGCGAGCGAAAGGAGCAGAAGGGGCACGAGCTTCAACATTCCTTTCACATGATAGCGCCGGGGTTGAGGAGTGGTTTGACCCATTGGAGGGCCGACGTGGACGTCGGCCCGCGGACCAGAGGTCCGCCCCACAAAGACAAAGGTGTCGAGGTCGACGCCGTGCCAGGATGGCACGTGCAGGCGCAGACCTGTGGGGCGCATTGAAAACAACGGGCTTGGTTAGCCGCGAAGCGCCCAGGTTCCGGTATATACTATAGGACGGATGTTGTGGTGTATCCTGTGGCGCCATGGAGGGTTAGGGCTTCCTAAAGAATGAAAGTTTCCGTACAGATCAGCCGTGGGATTGAATCGCTGTTTGGCACCCACGACGAGAATATCCGGCTGCTGGAATCCGGACTGAAAGTCAGCACGCAACTCCTCGACGACTGCCTCGAGCTGGAGGGGGCCGAGGCGGACGTCGCCCGCGCCGAAAGCGTCCTGGAAGAGTACAACGCGCTAGTCCAGGAGGGGCACATCTTCGGGAATGGCGACCTGAACAGCTACCTGCGCGTGATCACCGAGGACCCGGAGGTGAGCCTGCGCAGCCTGGTGGCGAGCGGGCGGCAGCGGAACTTCGGCAAGAAGATCATCGTGCCGAAGACCATCAACCAGCGGCGGTACCTGGAGGCGATCGAGCGCAACGACCTGGTGATCGGCGTCGGGCCGGCGGGGACGGGGAAGACCTACCTGGCGGTGGCGATGGGGATCTCGGCGCTGCTGAGCAAGAGAGTGAGCCGGATCATCCTGACGCGGCCGGCGGTGGAAGCTGGGGAGAGGCTGGGGTTCCTGCCGGGCACGCTCCAGGAGAAGGTGGACCCATACCTGCGGCCGCTCTACGACGCGCTGTTCGACATGCTGGAGATGGAGAAGGTGGAGAAGCTGCTGGAGAGGTCGATCATCGAGGTGGCGCCGATCGCGTTTATGCGCGGCCGGACGCTGAACGACAGCTTCATCATCGTCGACGAAGCGCAGAACTCGACCTCCGAGCAGATGAAGATGGTGCTGACGCGGCAGGGCTTCAATTCGAAGATGGTGGTGAACGGGGACGTGACGCAGATCGACCTGCCGCTGGGCAAGCGCAGCGGGCTGCTGCACGCCGTGGAGGTACTGCGCGGGGTGGAAGGCATCCGCTTCGTGTACTTCGACGAGCGGGACGTGGTGCGGCACACCTTGGTGCAGCGCATCGTGAAGGCCTACGAGAAGTACGAGGCGAACGGGGCGGGCCGCCAGCTTACTTTGAAGTTGGGCGATTTTGCCACCGACCGGGCGCGGGAGGGCGAAGACGGCGCCTCGGCGGCGCCCAGCGCGTGATGCGGTCCCCATGCCTGAATCCGCCAGTACGCTGATCTTTCGCCGCGCTCTACGCGGGCTGCCGCGGCGCGGCTTGCGGGCATACGCCACGCTGCTGGAGCGGATGGTGGCCGACGGGCGCCACTTCGACTGCCTGCTGACCGACGACCGCGAACTACGCCGGCTGAACCGGCAGTTCCTGGACCGCGACTACCCGACCGACGTGCTTTCGTTTCCGGCAGCCGCCCCGGCGGAGTCTCTGGGCGAGATTGCCATCTCGACGACGCGCGCCGCCAAGCAGGCCCGGGAACGTGGCCACTCCCTGGAACAGGAGATCGCCATTCTGATGCTGCACGGGCTGCTGCACCTGCTGGGGATGGACCACGAACGGGACGAGGGCCGCATGGCCGGCGTGGAGCGGCGGTATCGCGAGGAACTCGGCTTGCCGGTGGGCCTGATCGAGCGGGCGCGGGCGCGGACGTGAACACACTGCTGGTGTTGCTGGCGATCGCGCTGGGGGTGTTGCTGGTGGTGGCGACCTACGTGCAGCACCTGTACTACGAGTCGCTGCGCCTGCGGCAGCGGGAGCGCGCGAGCCTGGAGTACTTCAAGTCGACGCTCCAGGCGCGGATCGGCGTGGAGCCGGACCGTGGCGTTCTGACCTTTTCGGTCATCAAGCATACGGGGCTGATGTTGTTGGGGGTGGTGTTCCTGCTGCTGAGCCCGAAGTGGACTGCCCAAGCGCTGGCGGAGGCCTTCGTGGGCGCCTGGCTGACCATGCTGGCGGCCACCTATATCGCGCCGCACGTGCTGTATCGCCGCAGCAGCGGGCGATGGCTCGGGCCGCTCGCGCCGGCGCTGCGCGCGCTGGTGATCCTGGCGTACCCGCTGGTGACGCTGTTCGGATTCTTCCAAGCCCTCAGCGACTTGACCGAGAACGCCGAGACCGCCGAGGAACCGCCGACTCCGGCGGAAAACGTCGAAGCGCTGATCACCGCGGGCGCCGAAGAGGGGCTCATCGAGGAGAGCGACCGGGAGTTGATCCAATCGGTGGTGGCTTTCGGAGACAAGACGGTTCGGGAGGTGATGACGCCGCGGCCGAGCATCGTGGCGATCGGCGCGGATCAGTCGCTGGAGGACTTGCGGGAGCTGGTGATCAACGAACAGTACTCGCGCATCCCGGTGTTCGAGGGAAGCATCGACCAGATCATCGGGTTCGTGCACGTGCGGGACATGTTCGAGCTGGAGGAAGAGGACCGGAAGCGGCGGACGGTGCGGGAACTGGTGCGGCCGATCCGCTTCGTCCCGGAGACCAAGGCGGTGAACGACCTGCTGCGGGAGATGCAGGACGACCGGGCGCACATGGCGATCGCGGTGGACGAGTACGGGAACACGGCCGGCCTGGCGACGATGGAGGACCTGATGGAGGAGGTGTTCGGCGAAATCCAGGACGAGCACGAGCCGGAGCGGGACGTGACCCAGGAAGCCAGCGGGGATTACGTGGTCTCGGGCAATTTCGGGCTGGACCGGCTGGAGGAGCTGATGGATTTCCACCCCGGCGAAGAGCCGGAATCGACTACGGTGGGCGGCCTGCTGATGGAGTGGCTGGGAAGAGTGCCGCAGGTGGGCGAATCGGTGGCGCGGGACGGGATCAAGATCGAGGTGCTGGCCAGCAACGACCTGCGGGTCGAGCAGGTGCGCGTTTCCAGGACGGAACCCGCCAATCATGCCTGAAGCCGGCGCGGCGCCTGGTTTCGTTTCGGGGTTTGTCTCGCTGGTGGGGCCTCCCAACGCGGGCAAGTCGACGCTGCTGAACGCGCTGGTGGGGGAGAAGCTGGCGATCGTCTCGGGGAAGCCGCAGACCACGCGCACACTGATCCAGGGCGTGGTGACGACGCCGCAAGCGCAGATCGTGTTCCTGGATACTCCGGGGATTCACAAGCCCGATTCGCTGTTCAACCGGCGCATGATGGAGACCATCGGCGCCGCGCTGGCCGAGCGGGACCTGCTGATTTACGTGGTGGATGCGTCGAGAGAGCCGGGGGAGGCCGAGCAGGAAGGGGTCGAACTGGTGAGGAGGAGCGCGACGCCGGCGCTGCTGGCGCTCAACAAGACCGACCGGGTGAAGCCGAAGGAGCGGCTGCTGCCGCTGATCGAGCGGTACAAGGCGCTGCACGAGTTCGCGGATTACCTTCCCATTTCCGCGCTAAGGGGCGAGGGGGTGGAGGAAGTGCGGGTGGCGACGATCGGGCGCCTGCCGGAAGGGCCCGCGTATTTTCCCTCCGACTACCTGACCGACCAGCCGGAGCGGTTCCTGGCCGCGGAGTTGATCCGCGAGAGACTGCTCGAGGAAACGCGGGGCGAGGTGCCGCACTCGATCGCGGTGCTGGTGGAGCGCTGGGAGGAGACGGCGAAGCGAGCGCTAGCGCGGATCTCGGCGACCATTTACGTGGAGCGCGCAGGGCAGAAGGGGATTGTGATCGGGGAGGGAGGCTCGATGCTGAAGCGAGTGGGCACTCGGGCGCGTGGAGAGATGGAGGCGATGTTCGGCCGGAAGGTCTTCTTGGAACTGCACGTGAAGGTGCGCCCGCGGTGGCGGGAGAGCCAGCAGTTCCTCAACGAGCTGGACTGGCGGCGGACGTTGGGCGGCGGGGAGGCGGGGGGCGACAGCCTGGGATAGAATGAGATTCCGGGACAGATTGGCAGGCAACTATGCGTGCACTTTCGATATTCGTGGTTTTCGCGATCCTGATGGCGGCTTGCCAGGCCGCGTTCGCGCAGAAGAGGAGCGCCGACGACGAGGTCTACGATCGAGTGCGGCAGCGCCTGGCTGCCGATCGCGACGTGAAGGGCGGGGGCATCGAGGTGGATGTGAAGGACGGCGTGGTGACTCTGCGCGGGAAGGTCCGCGAAGAGAAACAGAAGACCAAGGCCGAGCACCTTGCCCGGAAGACCAAGGGCGTGAAGCAAGTAGTGAACCAACTGGTGGTGGAGCTGGCGCCGGTGCGTTCGCCGGGCTCGTAGGACCTGGCGACTGGCGGGACTGAAGTCCCGCGCGGACTAAAGTCCACCCCACGTCGCATCTCCCCGAAACACGGTGGCAGTGGAAGTGCTGTAGTGTGGGCGATGAGGCGAATGGGGGACGAATTGAGGCGCGGCGTTGGATATATTCATAGGGTGGCGTGTCAAATGTGGCACACGCGCGTGTCCTGGGTGGCACTGGCGGCGGTGGGGCTGGCGGCAATTCTGTGGGCGGGCTGGACGGTGTATCGGGCTTCGCGGGCGGTGAGCGAGTCGGCGCGGCGCGTCGCGGCGGAGGAGGAAATCGCGTTTGCCTCGGCGCCACTGGATCGCAGAGGGCCTTCGGGATTGGAAGCGATTTCCGCGCCGGCGGTGTTTCGGGATGCGGCGGTGTATCGCGGCAGGCTGTATGTCTGTGGACCGGCGGGGCTCATCGAGTACGACGCGGAGGGCTCGGTAATAGCGCGCTACCGCGCCGGGCTGGAATTGCCGGGGCCGCTGGTGGGGATCGCGGCGGGGGTGGCGGGGGCGAGCGAACCGGAATTGTTCATTGCCACCGAGGGGGAGGGGCTCCTAGCGTATAACGGGCGGGCGTTCCGGCAGGTTCGCCCGGAGGCGGCGGCGTACCGGACGCTGACGGCGGTGCTGCCGCTCAAGACCGGCCGCGTGCTGCTCGGCACCCATAAGAAAGGGGTGCTGGTGTATGACGGGAAGCGGATCACGGCATTCCATCCAGCGCTGGCCGACCTGGCGGTGACCGCGCTCGCGGGGGACGACTCGAGTGTCTGGGTGGGCACGGTGGACCGCGGGGTGCTGCACTGGCACGCGGGGGAGGTGGAGCGGTTCGGCGAGAGCGAGGGATTGCCCGATCCGCAGGTGCTGGCTCTGGCGGCGACCCGCGAAGCCGCCTATGCCGGCACGCCGATGGGGGTGGCGGAGTTCGTCGAGGGGAAGTTCCGGCGGGTGCTGGCCTCGGGCTTCTTTGCGCAATCGCTGCTGGTGCGCGGGGGAAAACTGGCCATCGGCACGCTCGGGGAGGGCGTGGTGGAAGTGCCGCTCGAGGCGGGCCGGCCGCGTCCGGCGCAGCGGAGCGGCGAAGCGCTGCCTGGCAAAGTGGAACGGCTGCTGGAAATTGGCGGCGCGCTGTACGCGGTCTCGGAGAGCGGGCTGTACGTGGTGGACGAGCGGAGAGGCGGGTTTCGGCGGGTACTGGACCGGGAGGGCGCGGTACTGACCGACCGCAACATCTCCGCGCTCGGTTTCGACGGCGCGGGGCGGCTGTGGGTGGGCTACTTCGATCGCGGGCTGGACATCCTGGAGGCCGGGGGAGAGCGGGCCACGCACGTGGAAAACGATCACGTGTTCTGCGTCAACCGGATCGTCGAGGACCGGAAGCGCGGGATCATGGCGGTGGCGACCGCCAATGGGCTGGTGCTGTTCGACGCCGCGGGCAAGCAGCGGCAGGTGCTGGGACGGAGCGAAGGCCTGATCTCGAACCACGTGACGGACGTGGTGGCGAGGGCGGGGGGTCTCACCATTGCGACGCCGGCGGGGCTTACCTTCGCGGACGCCGGAGGGATGCGGAGCCTGTACGCGTTCCACGGGCTGGTGAACAATCACGCGTACGCGCTGGCGGCTTCCGGGGAGCGATTGTTGGTAGGGACGCTGGGCGGGCTGTCGGTGCTGGAGGGCGACGCGATCCGCGCGAACTACACGACGGCGAATTCGAAGCTGCGGCATAATTGGATCACGGCAATCGTGCAAGTGGGCGCGGAGTGGTTCGTGGGGACGTATGGGGCAGGCGTGCAGCGGTTCGACGCGGCGGGCCAGTGGCAGACGTTCCCGGACCTGCGCGCGCCATTTGAAGTCAACTCGAACGCGATGCTGGCGACGGACCGCAAGGTGTACGCGGGATCGCTGGCGGGCGGGCTGTACGTCTACGATCGCGCGGCGGGCCGGTGGAGCAACCTGACGGCGGGATTGCCCTCCCGGAACGTAACGGCGCTGGCGGCGCATGGCGGCTATGTCTACGTGGGGACCGACAACGGGCTGGTCCGGTTTCCGGAGGTGTTATGAAGTTGGCGGCTGTAATGCTGTTGCTGGCGGCGCTGGCGTTCGGCGACGCCGGGGTGCTGATCCCATCGAATCGCGAGAAGCTGGACGCGTCGGTGCTGTCGCTGGAGGAGATGTCGATTGACGTGCACATCGACAACGGCGACGCGCGGGTGGAGATCCGGCAGATCTTCCTGAGCCACCACAATGGAGTGCTGGAGGGCAACTACCTGTTCGCGCTGCCGGGGCGGGCCACGGTCTCGGACTTCGCGGTGTGGGACGACGTGACGCGCATCCCCGGAGTGATTCTGGAGCGGCGGCGGGCCGAGGAGTTGTACCGGGACATCAAGGCACAGGCGATCGACCCCGGGCTGCTGCAAATGGGGGAGCGCGACGCGGACGAGGCGCGGCGCACGGCGGTGTTCAGCGCGCGCATCGTTCCGATTCCCGCGCATGGCACCAAGCGGCTGGAAATCGAGTATCACGAGACGATCCCGGTGGAGAAGCTGAAGTGCCTGTTCGCCGTGCCGCTGCGGCCGGATGCATACCAGGCGCAGGTTGCGGCCCGGCTGCGCATCCAGTTCGAGCTGCGCTCGAAGCACCCGCTGACCGGTGTCGAGGTGGCGAGCAAGAGCTACCCGCTGAAGATCGGCGAGTCCACACCGTACCTGGTGAAAGGAACGTTCGAGGGCCGCAACGTGACGTTCAACGAGGACTTCGCGGTGCGGTACTCGGTGGACGCAAAAGGCGCGGACCGCGTGGAGGTGCTGACGCACCGGGATGCGAACGAGCCGGGCTTCTTCGAGGCCTCGGCGCTGATCGCGCCGGGGCAGGCGAGCGGCGCGGGCGGCGGGGCGCGCACGGTGGTGGCGCTGTTCGACAACTCGCTCTCGATGCAGTGGGAGAAGCTGGAGCGGAACTTCCAGGCGCTGGATACGCTGCTGCACATGCTGCGTCCGGCGGACCGGTTCAACGTGGTGCTGTTCAATACCGAGGTGACGCAATTCGCGCCCGCGCCGGTGGGGGCGGACACGGCGGCGGTCGAGAAGGCGCTGGGGTTCGTGCGCGCCAGCCGGCTGCGCGGCGGGACGGATCTGGAGCGGGCGCTCGCGACGGCGCTGGGGCAGTTTTCGGGGGGCGAATCGTACCTGGTGCTGTTGAGCGACGGCAGCCCGACGCGGGGAACGATCCGGAACGCCAAGCTGGCATCGGGGTACGCCGCGAAATGGAAGCAGGCGCGGCCGCGCACGTATGTTTTCGCGGTGGGCGACGATGCGAACATGCCGCTGCTGAACATGCTGGGGCGCAACGATGGGATCGTCGAGTGGGTGCGCTCGACCGAGCCGGTGGAGTTCAAGCTCAACGCGTTCCTGGCGAAGATCGGGCAGCGGCCTATCGAACAGCTTCGGCTGGCGGCGGAGCCGGCGGCGAACTTCGACATGATTTACCGGCTGGGGAGTGCGACGTTCGCGGGGTCGGAGGCGGCCTGGGTCGGTCAGTACAAGAAGCCACTGCAAGCGTCGTTCACGGCGCGGGGCGTGCGGGAGGGCCAGCCGCTGGAGTTGCGGGCCCAGGCGGCGCTGCCGGCCCTGAGCGCGGAGCATCCGCAGTTGCCGCGGACCTGGGCGCGGGCGCGGGTGGACGCGCTGCTGGAGAAGATCGAGCGGGATGGCGAGGACCGCGCGACGATCGACGAGATCATCCGGCTGGCGCGCAAGTACAAATTCGTGACGCCCTACACTTCGTTCCTGGCGGCGCCGCGGGCGCTGCTGCGGCCACGGCTGATCCGGCCGGGCGACCCGGTGCTGCGGGTGAAAACGGACCCGGCGATCGCCTCGGTGGTGGCGCTGTTTCCGTTCGGGCTGGTGAAGGAGCTGCGGTACCTGAAGGAAGAGGACACCTGGCAGACGCGGTTTCTGGCGCCGGTGGACATGAACGACGGCACGTACCGGGTGCGGCTGATCCTGCGCGACCGGGCGGGGCACGTGTACAGGGAATCGAAAACGTTCGTGATCGCGAGCCAGCCGCCGGTGGTGCGGGTGCGGCTGGATAAGAAGCGCTTCCAGCGCGGGGAGTCGGTGCTGGTGCGGGCGAGCGCGTCGCGCACCACGCGGACGGTGTACGCGCGGATGTATGGGATTGCGCCGGTGAGCCTGCGGTGGAGCGCGCAGGAGGGAACCAACGCCGGGGAGTTCACGGTGCCGGAGCATCTGGCGGCCGGCAAGTATGTCCTGACCGTCACGGCCGAGGATTTCGCGCACAACATCGGAACGCAGGAGGTGGCCCTTGAAGTCGTGCCGTAACCGCTTATTGTTGCTGGCCGCCGCGCTGATGGTGGCGGCGATCGCCGTTTACGCGGACCTGCCGGGGTGGCTGCAAAACCTGCCGGAGATCGCGCGGCTGGAAGGGGTGTTTTTCCGCACGGCGCAGATGCCGGGGGGGCCGGTCACGGTGCGCCGCCCGCCCCAGGAGAGCCGCGCGGCGCTGAGCCAGTTGATCGCGGCCACGCCCGCGGAAGCCGATCTGCGGGCGCTGCGCGCGCACGCGGCCGAGGAGCAGCTCGACTTCGCCGCGGCCGAGGAGGACTGGAAGAAGTTCGCGGAACTGGCCGCGGACAAGGGGGAGGGCCAGCTTGCGCTGGCCGACTTCTACCATCGGCGGCTGCGGCCGCTGGAGGAGATCCGAGCGCTGGACGATGCGGGCGCGCAGGCTCTGGCGCCGTCGCAGGAGCGGTTGCAGCCGGTCGCGGAGCAGCGGAGCTGGCGCACGTTCGAGCGCGCGGTGGCGCTGGTGGAGGCGCAGGCGCTCCCGGTGGAGACGGGGACGGCGCAGTATCGCGCGTGGATCGCACGGTACCCGCGGGAGCAGGCGGTGTACCGCAAGTTCTTCGACTACCTGGTGGGGCACAAGCAGTTCGCGGTGGCCGGAGAACTGACGACGACGTACGAGAAGACTTTTCCGGAGGACGCGGTGTTTCCGGTGGGTGCGCGGGCGGGCATCGAGGAGAGCCGCGGCTCGGTGGAGCAGGCGCTGGGGGTCTACGACCGCGCGTTCCAGCCGCTGTGGCCGCCGGAACTGGTGAAGCAGTACTTCGGCTTGCTCGGGCGGACGCACAACCTGCGACGGTTTCTGGAGCGGGCCCGCGGGGCGCAGGCCGCGAACCCGAACGACCTGAACGCGGCGGTCCGCATCTTCTATTACTACCAGCAGCAGGGGAACCTGCCGGCGGCGCAGCGGGCGCTGGTGGAGTTCCGGTTGCGGAAGCAGGCGCGCAAGTCGCCGTGGAGCGCCGAGGAGTTTTGGACGCTGGCGCGGCTGTTCGAGGAGACGCAGCAGTACGAGGAAGCGGTCCGGAACTACTACGAGGTTTACAAGGTGGCGAACGGCGGGGCGGATGCCGAGCGGGCGCTGGCGGGAATCATCAGCGTGCTTGTCACCGCGCCCGAGCAGCCGATCCGGTTTGGGGCGGGCGACCTGTCGTTCTACAAAGACGTCGCCACGATGGACCCTTATCCCGGGTTTTTGAACGGCATCCTGTCGCTGCTGTTGAACTCGGCCACCCCGCGAGAGCAGTACGCCGACGAGGACCGGGCTTCGGTGGCCTATTTCCACCGGGTGCGCGCCGCCGAGCTGATGGCGCTGTTCGACTCGCGCTTTCCGAAATCGCCGCGGCGGCCGGAACTGCATAGCCGGTTGATCCAGGCCTACGCGACCTACGGGGACAGCGATGGAGTGATCCGCGGCGGGCGCAAGTTCCGGGCGGCGTTTCCGCAGGCCGAGGAGCGGACCGAGGTCGCGCTCCTCATGGCGGAGGCGTTCGCGCGCAAGGGGGACACCCAGCAGGAATTCGCGATGTACGACGAGGTGCTGAAGGAGCTGGCGGAGCGGGCGGGCGGGTTGCCGTTGGGTGCGGGAGTAAGACCGCTCCCTCGCGGTCGCGGCTCGGAAGCGCGGACGGAAGGGGGGACGGAGGAGTCCGCTGGGGAGGAGACCGCCAAACCGGCGGTGCGGGCGGGCGATTACTCGGGCGTTCTGGAGCGGTACATCTCGCGGCTGGTTTCTCTCAAGCGGCCGCTGGAGGCGCTCCGGCTGCTGCGGAGGGAACTCGACCGGAACCCGAACGATCCGGGGCTCTACGAGCGGCTGGCGGCGTTCATGCAGCAGAACCGCTTCGACGCGCAGACCGGAGAGGTGTACCGGCGGGCCATTCAGCAATTCGGGGGCACGTCGTGGCACGACAAGCTGGCGCGCTGGTATCTGCGGCGGAAGCAGACGGCGGAGTTTGAGAAGCTGACGCGCGAAGTAACCGGTATTTTCTCGGGCACCGATCTGGAGAAGTACTTCCAGAGCGTGGTGATAGAGGGGTCGAGCGGGGCGGCGATGCACTTGCAGCTCAACCTGTACGCGCACCAGCGGTTCCCGTACGACATGGTGTTTGTGCACAACCTGCTTTCGGCGTACTCGAGCAAGGACACGTGGAATTCGGCGGCCGTAGAAAAGCTGCTGCGGAATTACTGGTATCACGACGACCGGGTGCGCGCCTGGTTCTTTGAGATGCTGGCGAGCTCAAAGCGGCTCGGTTCGGAGGTCGAGGCGGCGCGGGCGGCGGGCGCGGGGAATCCGGCCGCGGTGCGTTTTCTGGGCGAGGCGGAGGCGTGGCGATCGCATTTCGAAGAGGCTGCGGCGCCGCTCGATGCGGCGGCGGAGCAGGAGCCGGGCAACGCTCGGCTGGCGCACCGGGCGGCATCGCTGGACCGGTCGCTGGCCGCGTTCGATGCGCGATTCACAGACAAAGCGATTGCGATCGAGGAAAAGCTGCACCAGTCGGAGCCGAGGGACCACGCGGTACTGACCGAATTGGGGGAGATTCATGCGGACCGGGAGATGTTTGCGCGCGCGCGACCGTATTGGAACGAGCTCGCGGCGATCGAACCCGGCACACCCAGCGGCTATTTGGAAGCGGCCACGGTGTTCTGGGACTACTACCTCTTCGACGACGCGCTGCGGCTGATCGGAGAAGGGCGCAAGAAGCTGGGCAATCCGGCGCTGTATGCGTACGAGGCTGGGGCGATTTACGAGAACAAGCGCAACTACACGCGGGCGGTGGCGGAGTACATCCAGGGCGCGGAGGAGGAATCTTCGGCGCGGGCGCGGCTGATCAAACTGTCGCGGCGGCCGGCGCAGCGGGCGATCGTCGAGAAGCTGACTATCGAACGGACGGCGGGCGCGAACCCGGGGGCAGCGGCGGTCTCACTGCGCACAGCGCTGCTGGAAGCGCAGAACCGGCGGGACGACCTGGTGCAGTTCCTGCTCGGGGTCGCCGGGCGGACGGCGTCTTTCGAGGTGCTGGAGAAAGTGCGGGAGACGGCGGACCGGCTGGGGCTGGACGAGGTGCTGGGGCGGTCGCTGGAACGCGAGATCGCGGTGGCGACCGATCCGGTGGAGCGGATGCGGTTGCGGCTGGCGCTGATGCGGTATCACGAGGGAAAGCGCGACGTGCAGCGGGCGCGAGAGACGGTGGAGGCGCTGTACACGGAGCATCCGGCCATCCTGGGGGTGGTGCGCGCGACGGCGGATTTCTACTGGCGGAACAAGCTGCAACGGCAGGCGGTGGACGTGCTGGTGGGGGCGGCGGGGGCCGCGAACGCTACGCTGAAGAAGCAGTTCACGCTGGAAGCCGCGATGAAATCGACGGAGGCCGGCGACACCCAGCGCGCGCGGCAGTTGATGGGAGGGTTGCTGGAGGGCGATCCGTTCAAGCCGGAGTACGTCGCGGCGATGGCCGACACCTATGTGCGCGAGGGCGACGACCGCGGGCTGCGCGATTTCTACACGGGCAAGATGCGCGAGGTTTCGGATGACAAATTGAAACTCGTGCTGCGGCGCGGGCTGATCCCGGTGCTGACGCGGCAGAAGGACTACACGGCGGCGGTGGACCAGTACATCGAGATCGTGAAGGGTTATCCGGAAGACGAAGGAGTCACGCGGGAGGCGGCGACGTACGCTTCGTCGCACGGAGTGAAGGACCGGCTGGTGGGGTACTTCAAGAAAGCGGTGGCGGATTCGCCGCGGGATTATCGCTGGCCGATGGTGATGGCGCGGCTCGACACGTTCTTCGAGGACATCCCGGGGGCGATTGCGGCGTATTCGCAGGCCACGGCGATCCGGCCGGACCGGGTGGACCTGCACATGGCGCGGGCATCGCTGGAGGAGCGGCTGATGCGCTTCGACGAGGCGCTCGCGAGCTACACGAAGCTCTACGAGCGGACCTACCACGATCCGCAGTGGATGCGGAAGGTGGCCGAAGTGTACGCGCGGAAGGGGCAGACCGAGGCGGCGGTGAAAGCGCTCAATACGGCGCTCGTCGAGGGCCGGCCGGAGCGGCCGCAGCCGTTCTTCGAGGCGGCGCGGATCCTGGATTCCTGGAACCTGCTGGAGCCGGCGCGGCGGTTCGCGGAGCGCGGGGTCGAGCTGGCGGGCAAGGACCTGCTGGCGGACAGCGACTACCAGGAGGGAGCGCAGATCTACGCGCGAATCATGACGCGGCTGCGGGTTTACGAGGCGGCGATTGGGCGGCTGGAGAAGCTGCCCACCGAGCCGGGCCCGTTCCAGTCCGTGCTCACGGAGGTGGGCACGGTGGCAAAGGCGTACTATACGCCGGAGGAGAAATCCGCGCTCGAGGCGTTCGTTGAGAAGCAGGACGCGCGGACGTACGTTTCATTGGCGCGCAACGCCGGGCTGGCGGATCTGGAGGCGCGCTGGTGGTTCGGGCACATCATGCTGAATGCCGGAAAGGCGTCGTCCGAGGAGAGGCGGTTTTCCGAACTACAGACTCGGCGGATGAAGTACGACGACCTGGCGCACAAGCTGCTGGCGTATTGGAACGTCTATCCGGCACAGGAGCGAGACAATCATCTGCTGACCCAGGCGGCGGAGGCGTATCGCTCGGCGGGAGACGAGTCGGGCGAGGTTGCGGCGCTCACGCTGGCGGAGCAGAACAGCGAGCTGTCCGGGGACACGCTGGAGCGGTACCTGGAGTTGTTGCTGAAGCGCGATCCGCAACGGTTGGTAGCGCTCGCCGCGAACGCTCGCGAGAAGGAACGCGACGCGGCGGCAAACGCGGCAGTCGGAAGCGGCAACGTCGAACTGGCGCTGCGAGCGGTGGCGGCGCGGGGGCGCGGGCTGGATGCGGTGTGGACGAAAGCCTACACCGGCCTGACGGGACTGCACTACGCGGATGTGGCGCCGGCGACGGTGGAGGCGAGCTTCCTGGGCGCGCTGGGCACGGGGACGATCGGCGAGCGACTGGGCAAGAAGGGCGACCGCAGCCAGCAGCTCGCGGGGGATTCCTGGTTCTACTACGGCACGGCCTACGGCGAGTACGAGGCGGCGAAGAAGAGCGGCGATCCGGAGGACTACCTGCCGGCGCTGGTCGAGGGTACGCCGGCGCGCGCGGAGGCGTACTACACGCTGGCCGAATACTATCGCGAGGAGCGCGATTTCCCCCGGGCGCTGGCGGATTACGGGCACACGCTGGAGCTCGACCCGAAGCGCGGCAGCGCCGAGGACCGGATCGCGGAGGTGCTGTGGGAGCAGGGGAAGCGCGAGGAAGCCATCGCGCACTGGAAGGCGGCGTTTCAGGCGTTCCGCAAAGTGCTGGACGGGCGGACGCCGGAGACGTTCTGGAGCGACGTGGAGCACGAACTCGGGAACATCGGGCGGCGCAAACTGCTGCCCGCGGTGCAGAAGGACGCCGACGCCGTGCTGCGGACCTACATCCGGCGCAATGGGGCGTACCGGTCGGACACGCTGCTGGGCGCGGCATTCGAGGCGGCGGCGGACCCGGCGGCGGGAACGGCCTGGGTTCTGGACCTTTGCAGCAGCGCGCCGAAGCGGTCGGAGCTGCTGAGCACGGTGATCGAATCGAAGTGGCTGCCCAAGGAGAACCGCGAGCCCGTTTACCGCCGGATTCAAGAAGCGGCGGAGGCGGAGGCGGCGCAGTTCTCGATGCAGCAGTACCGGAGAGACGACGTGCGGCGCTGGCGCCTGAGCTGGATCGAGTACCTGGTCGAGACCAAGCAGACGGAGCGGGCGCGAATGGAGCTGGAGGCGCTGACGGCGAAGGCCGAGGGAGAATTCGCGGAGTCGCTGGTTTCGCTCGAGATCCGCATCGCGGCGCAAGGCGGCAGGCTGGCGCAGCTCATCGAGCGGTATCGGCGCGAGCCGGATAAGGCGCCGGCGCTGGATACGCTGCTGCGATTGGCGGGCGGGCTCGAGCCGCGTGCGGAGGCGCGGCGCCTGCTCGAGTTCGTGTACACGCGCCAGCTCGACGAGCGGAACTTCACCGCGGCGAACTTCCTGGGGCTGGCGGAACTGCGGCTCGAGGAGGGGAACACGGAGGCGGCGGTCACGCTGCTGCGGCGGATGACGCTGGTGGCGGACGAGCCGTTCCAGGACCTGGAGGCCGCGGCCGACCTGCTCAGCAAGACGGGCCACAAGGCGGAGGCGCGGCCGTTCCTGGAGGCGCGGGTGAAGGCCGTTCCGTGGGATTTCGGGGCGCGGGTGAAGCTGGGGGATGCGTCGGTGGCGAGCGCGCCCGCGGCGTCCTATGAACTGCGCGCGCAGGCGGCCGCGCTCAAGCCGGGCGGGAAGAGCGGCAGCGCGGAACTGGACCTGCTGGCGACGGGCGCGATTGCGCCGGCGGCGGCCGAGCAACCCTTTTTCACCCACGCTAGGGTGAAGGCGGCGGAGACGGCGGGCGACGCGGGGACGCGCATCCGGCTGCTCCTGGGCGCGATCGCAATCGAGCCGGAAGCCAACGCGGCGCGGCTCCCGCTGGTGCGCGCGGCGCTGGCGAGCGCGCGGTACCAGTTGGCGCTGTCGGCGATGGAGCCGGTGTTTGAATCCGGCGGTCTGAAGTACGTGCTCCGGGAGCGGGGCACGTCCGAGGCCATCGACGTGAGTTCCTACGCGCAGGAGTTTCCGTCGTCGAGCGGATTGTCCGGCCGGGAGCGCGCGGCGATTGCCGAGGGGCTGGCGCTGGCGTTCGAGAAGACCGGGCGGCCAGGCTCCGCGGCGGTGATGTACCGGATCGCGCTGGCCATCGAGCCGACGGCGGAGGCTCGGGCCGGGATCGAACGGCTCCAGGTGGAAGCGAAGCGCCGGGAGGAGAACGCGCTGCGGCGGCCGGTGATAAAGGGCGGGCTGGAGCAGGAGCACCTGGTCCGCGTGCGCATGGAGGGAGGCAGAGAGAAATGAGACTCCGCATTGCTCTTTCGCTGGGGGTGGTGGCGCTGGCGGTGTGGGCCGTGGTGCAGGCGCCCGCGCCGCACAGCCTGGCCGGATACGTTCCGGCCGGGCCGATCCTGTACCTGGAGGCCCAGGATTTCGGCGCACTGGTGCGCGACTGGAACGGATCGGCGGAGAAGAAGCTGTGGCTGGAAAGCGCCAGCTACGCGGTGTTCTCGCGGTCGCGGCTGTTCGAGCGGCTGGCCGGAGCGCAGGCGCAGTACGCGGCCGCGGCGGGGCTGCCGGCGGACATGCCGCTCGCGGAATCGGTGGCGGGCGGGGAATCCGCGCTGGCGATTTACGACATCGGGAAGCTGGAGTTCCTGTACATCACCCGGCTCGCGTCGGCGCGGGCCATGGAGACGCTGCTGTGGCGTACGCGCGGGAACTACGAGACGCGCAAGGCCGCCGGGACGGACTACTTCGTGCGCATGGACCCGGAGTCGCGGCGGGTGGCCGCGTTCGCCACGACGAGCGATTATCTGCTGGTGGCGACGCGCGAGGACCTCATGCCGGCGGCGCTCAAGCTGATTGCGGGGGCCGGCGGAAGTGCGGTCGCGGGCGAGGAATGGTTCGCCGCTTCCGTGCGTGCGGCCGGGGCGCGGGGCGACCTGCGGCTGGTGATGAACGTCCCGGAGCTGGTGCGCAGCCCGCACTTCCGGTCGTACTGGGTGCAGAGGAACGTTTCGGAGTTCCGGCAATACGGTGCAGGAATCGCGGACGTATTTCGCTCGCCTTCCGAGATTCGCGAGCAGCGCGTGCTGCTGCGGTTCTCGCAGGGGCCGCCGGTTGCGCCAGGGGAGGGTCTGGGGAAAGCGCTGCGCCTGACGCCGGATGATTCGGGGCTGTATCGGGCCTGGGCGAATCCGACGCCGGAGGCCGCGCTGGATCTGGTGGTCAGCAGGATACTGGCTCCGCAAGCGCAGGGTGGACGTTCATCGGAGGCGGCTCCCTCGGCGCCGGTGGCCGCGGCGGCGGGCAGCGAGGGGGACCTCGAGACGCGCATCGACGAGCCGCCGCTGGAGAACACCGGGGGCCGGTTTGTACCCGAGGAGCTGCGCCGGCTGATCGAGGGCGCGAAGCTGGAGGCGATGCTGGAGGTCGGCGGGACGCGCAGGCTACCGGATGACGTGTTCGTGGGGATCGATTCGGCGGTGGTGCTGCTTGGGTCGGCGGACTGGAGCGCGGAGGCGGTGCGCGGCGCGTTGAGCACGGCGGCGGAGACAGGCCCGCTGGGCCGGATCGCGTTCGAGGCCAAGGGCCGCGTGCTGGTGATCGCGAATTCAGAGGCGCTCCTGGGCCGCGTGATGGCGCGAATCGAAAACGCTCCGGCGAAGGGGGAGGGGGACTACGCGGCCGGATTCAGCCTGGCGCGGGAACGCGCGAACTTCGCGAAGATGACGCGGCTGATCGACTACACGGAGAGAGGCGAGTCGCGCGAGCCGCGGTTCTTCTCGGAGAACATCGCGAGCCTGGGGCGGACGCTTTCGCGGGTCAGCTCATCTTCGATCGTGGTGCGGGATAGCGGGCGCGCGGTGACCCAGACGGTGGTCTACCGTTTGGGGCCATGACGCAGCTCGCGGCACTGGTTCTGGTGGCGGGCTCGCTGTACGAGCAATCGCTGGTGCGGCTGCTGAGAGAGCGTTTCCCGGAAGCAGGCACCTCGTACCTGCTGGTGGATGCGCGCACGGGCCGGCTGGTGGATTCGCGCTGGGAGAACGCGGAGCGGCCGGTTCCGGTGGGATCGCTGGTGAAGCCGTTCACGGCGCTGGCCTACGGCGAGGCGCACCAATACCGCTATCCCGAGTACGTGTGCCGTGGAAAGGCCAGCCGCTGCTGGCTGGAGCGCGGGCATGGGCGGATCGGGATCAGCGAGGCGGTGGCGCAATCCTGCAACGCCTACTTCCGCGCGCTGGCCGCGGAGGTGCGCATGGAGGATGTGGCGAACCTGGCACAACGGTATGGAATGGAAGGGCCGCCGGCGGGTTCAACGGCGCAAACGCTGATTGGGCTGGGCAGCGGGTGGAGGGTCGCGCCGCTCGAGCTGGCGCGCGCCTACTGCCGGCTGGTTGCGGAGCCGCGCGCGGCGGAACTGGTGCGCGGCATGGCGATGGGCGCGCGGTCGGGAACCGGGCGAGCCGCGCGAATGGGACTGGCAAAAACCGGCACGGCGCCGTGCGTTCACCGCCGGAAGGCGCCTGGCGACGGCTACGTGATGGCGTTCTATCCCGCGGAATCGCCGCGCTATGCGGTGCTGGTGCGGGTACACGGCGTCCCCGGCGCAGAGGCCGCAGTGGTGGCGGGGCAGATGCTGCGCGTGATTCGGGACGGGAAGTGATGGTGGGCCGACGTGGACGTCGGCCCGCGGACCGGAGGTCCGCCCCACGAAGACAAGGTGAAGAGTATTGATGCTAGCCGCGATGGTGTGGATCGGCGTGTTCGGGCTGTTCCGGCCCTCGGAGATAGTGGTGCGGCCCGTGCCGGGCCAGGCGCTGGTGGTGGAATCGGGCGCGGGGCGGATCGTACTCGAGGGAGGGCGAGTGCTGCGGGTGCGGGCGAGCGAGCTGGCGGGATCGGTGCACGCTGCTCCGCGCGGCGGTGGCGAGTTTGTGCTGAGCGTGCCGGGGAAAATCGAGCGGAGATTTCGCGGGGAACTCGAAGTGAGGGCCGAGGCGGGCGCGCTGGTGGCGATAGTGGCGATGGAGTTGGAAGTCGCGGTGGCTTCGGCGGTGGCGGCGGAGAGCCCGCCGGGCGCATCGCTGGAGGCGCTGAAGGCGCAGGCCGTGGTGACCCGCTCGTATTACGCGGCGGCGCGCGGGCGTCACCACGGGTTCGATTTTTGCGACACCACGCACTGCCAGTTCCTGCGCGAGCCGCCTCCGTTGAATGCGCCCGCGGCGATTGCGGCGGAGCGCACCCGCGGCATGGTGCTAGGCTACCGCGGCGCGACGGTCGCCGCGCTATTTTCGGCGAGCTGTGGCGGCCGCACGCGCGCGCTTGCGAATCCGGCGCCGGGCGAGTACCCGTACTTCGCGGTGGACTGCGTGTACTGCCGGCGCGGCCCGCGCGTGCGCTGCTCGTACTGCGATCCGCGCGGCGAAGGCGCGGGACACGGATTCGGCCTGTGCCAGACGGGGGCCAAGGGGATGGCCGCCGCCGGGGCCACGTTCCGCGAGATACTGCGGCACTACTTTCCGAACGCGGAGTTGGTGGAGTTACGGTAGCTTTCGGGTTGGGTCGTCTGGGCCGGCTTCGCCGTCCTCCTCCAGTTTCTGTTTCTCCGCTTCCTTCTGCTCGAGAATGTACTCCATTTGGGGCTGCGCCAGCTTCTGTAGCTCGAGGAAGGCGTTCCCGAGCGAGCCATAGGTGGGCGGGTCGCCCGTGTACGTGATCCAGCCGCGCCGGTCCATCCACGCGAACATTCTTCTCAGGAAGAAGACCAGGAGGACGATGCCGACGAAAACCGACAGCGCGAAGACGAACATTCCCTCACAGGCTTGTAGTGGGGACATGAACTCGTTCCTTTCTGCGACGGGAGGGACCGCTCCCTCGCGGTCGCGGCTCGGTACTGGGGGTTATCAGAAAGCGGGCGGGGCGCGGGAGGCCGCGGATGCCAGCAACGGATCGAGTTCGGGGATCGGCGCTTCTTGGATGCGTGCCCGCCACGCGGCGGCGGAGGGGGGCAGAAGCGCGAAGCAGAACAGCGGCAGGAACAGGAGGCAGTCCGCGCGGCCGCCGTGGGCGGCGTTGAGGACCACTAGCGCCAGCAGCGCGCCGACGAGGAGCGCCGCCAGCACGTGCCAGACGGGCTGTCGGCGGTTCAGCGGCATCGACTCCAGGATACAGCACGCGGGTATAATCGACGAATGGGGCTGGTGGATCTGAGCCATCCGATCGAAGATGGGATGCAGGCGTATCCGGGGCTGCCTGCGCCGAAGATCGGGTGCGTCCTCAATCATGAGGAATCGCGCGCGCGTTACGAGGGCAAAGCGGAGTTCCACCTGGGGAAGGTGGAGATGGCGTGCAATGTGGGCACCTATCTGGACAGCCCTTTCCACCGCTATCCGGATGGCGCGGACTTGAGCCGCGTGCCGTTGGAGAGCATGGCGGGTCTGCCGGGAATCGTGATCGACGCGGCGGCTTCGGCGGGCCCGGTTTCGCTGGAGTGCGCGGAATCGGAGCTGCGCGGCCGCGCGGTGCTGGTGCGAACCGGCTGGGACCGGCGCTGGGGAGGGCCGAGCTACTGGGAGCCGGGCCCGTTCCTTTCCGAGCGGGCGATCGATCTGCTGATCCGGTCGGGGGCGGTGCTGGCGGGCGTGGACTTCTGGAACGTCGATGACACTACCGACCTGGCGCGGCCGGCGCACACGCGGCTGCTGGGGGCTGGCATCCTGATCGTGGAGCACCTGGCGAACCTGGGGGCGCTGCCGCGGACCGGATTCCGGTTCTATGCGGTGCCGCCGCCGCTGGTGCGCGGGGCTTCGTTTCCGGTGCGGGCGTTTGCGGAGATGTAGGAGTTTGGTAGCGGTTTCTCACCGAACCGCGATGGTAGCGGGGTTCGAGCGCACGCCATTGAGCACGATGACTACGGAAACCGGTCCCGAGGCGGTTTCCGGTGGAACCAGGACGCTCAGTTGCCAGAGGCCGGCGAAGGAGGGCGCGAGGCCGGCGTAGTCAGGAATCACCTGGCGGCGGCCGATATCGACAGTCATTGTGCCCGCCACGCGCGAGAGGGGGTCCACTGGCGCGGGTTCCAGACAAACGTCGCTACCGCACCCACCGGAAGCGAATGAGCAAACGCCTGACCGTTCCACATGACCGTGAACTGGCCCGCGGGAGAACCGTTGTTGAGCACGAACAGAACCACCGAGCCGTCGGGATTCCGGAAAGCGACATGCAGGATGGATCCCGTGCCGGGGGGCTCCGAGCCGATGCGGACTGCGCCGGGCCGGACGAACTTCGCGAGGTGGCCGAGGACGTAGTGCTCGACGTTGCGCGTGACGGCGGGCGGCGAGACCGAGGTGTCGATGGTGACGACTCCGTGGCAGTTGCTACAGCCGCCGTTTTTCGGGCCGGAGTTCTGGTCGAGCGCGATGTTCCACAGGATCACGCCGCGGGCCCAGTTGCACGTCGCACCGATGAGCGGGGTTCGCGCATTCCAGGCCAGGTCGCCGGCAAAGGAAGATCCCACTGTACCGGAGCACTCGGTGAACCAGACGTCCTTGTCCGGATGCGCGGCCTTGAAGGTGGATTGGGCCGCGACGTCCCCGCCGTAACAGTGGAAGGCGGCGCCGACTGCATAGCGGGCGGCATCGGGATCGTCGAGCACGGAGATCGGGTATTCGGGGTGATCCCAGTTGTGGTCGTAGGCAAGTATCTTGGTGGCGCCGAAGCCAGCTTGTTGCAGGGCCGGGCCGAGGAATTTCCCGATGAAGGTGGCCTGATCGGCCGCGTCAATACGAGCCGTGGGGTAAGCCGGCGTCGAGTACAGCAGCTCGTGGTGCATGGAAACGGCGTAGACCGGGAGCCCTTCGCGCTGGTAGGCCTGAAGGAACTTCACAAAGTAGAGCGCCAGCGCAGAGAACCGGTCCGTTCGAATGAATCCGAGGGTGTGGTGCATTCGAGATCCGGAGCGATGGAGAACTGAGTGAGGTCCGGATCGGGCTGGTCCGCATAGGAAAAGTTTCCGCGGGACGAGAAATCGCTGGCCCCCATGGGCTGCCGCAGCAGGCTGATGCCCGCGCCGCAGGCAGGATCAAAGAGCGACCGGAAGAGTGCGCGGCGCGCGGCGAGATCCAGCTTGTTGGCGATGAGCCAGGCCGAGGAGTCGGTGAGCGAGGCGCCGAAGCCGTCCCTGGCCTGGAAGCGGGAAGTCTCATCGATGGTGATGGTCGAATCCGGCGGGGCGCCCGAAGGGAGAGCGAACGCGAGGTCCACGGATCGCCGTTCGAGCAGTTTCGATTGATCGCCGTAAGTCTCATAGACCTGGAGTATAGTTCGGCCTGGAGGCCGAACGCGGGGTGTGGACGCCCGCCCTACTATCGCCCGCATCTACACTTACTCGACTGAATACCCCCTGGACTCGTCAGCGGCGATTGTCCTGGTGAACCTGGTGAGCCTCGTGCTCGGCGGCGCTTCTGGTTGCGGTTATCTCCGCCCTGACAGCGATGGAACTGCCCGCCAAACAGAGGACGGAGGAGCGGTTGGTCGATCCGGCATGCTCCGCGGGATGTCCACGCAAGGCCCCGCCGTTCTTACCTTATATCGGATCACTTACTTAAGGGCAAGGAGCGCGGCGTCAAACCGAGAGTCAGGACGATCCCAAACTCTCCCCCGGGAGGGTAACGGTCACCTGCCGGCCGATGTAGGAGCCGGCGAAGTACGGAGTGAAATGCGTCCGGGTGTAGTTGTGAACAACGATCTCGATCCAGCGAAAGTCCGACCACTGAGCATCCAGACATGTGCTGCCGCTCTGCAAGCTTGGACTCAGCGTAGTCAGGCATCGCAAACTAACGTCAACATTGGTCCCCGTCCCGTCGGCGTTTCCCTGTGCGCTTAGGCCGAAAATCCCTTGGCCGGAACCGGTCGTTCTGCCGAAGACGACTATGTTCCTGATTGAGCCCGGATCCCACGCATTCACGACCCCCCAACGTGCAGCAAGATTGGCGCGGTAAACGATCGTCTGATGAACCCAGAAGGCGATGCCCCAGTCCACAATGCCAAACCAGAAAATCAGGAACAGAGGCAAAAGAAAACTTGCTTCGACTATAACAGCGCCGCGCCGCGACCGTGTATCAAGCTTCGTCATATTGAAACCCCGTGCGTGCTGACTCACCTTCGCACACGAGCTCCCAGGTGGTGTTTTAGCTGGGCGGAGGAGCCATGAAAACGCCTACAAATGGGAACACCGTCACCGGTTTTCCATTCAGCGCCATCCTTCCGTTCGGCGTAACCATCTGAACGCCGCTGACGGAAACCGAAATTGAAACCGGTACCCAATTCACAATATTGAGGCTAACGTTTATATTGGCCGGCCGGACACCTTCGACTACGGTTAAGTCGGTGCAGCCGGTTGCCGAACCGCCCGCGGGATCGCAGCCGTAAGCGACGATATTCTTCACCGTGGTAACGAACGGTCCGGAAGTCGGGGTGAACGAGCACGCAGCGCACTTGGTCGGCGCCGGATCCGCACCCGAGTACGCATCGTAGGTTGCCGTGGAGGCGAACCGCGCCCCTGCCCGTACCGACTCTTCAAGCCGGTTGTACACGTGAATGTCCTGGCCAAGAAACACAGCTCCAAGAAAGAGCCCGACGAGCAGAGGCAGAACCAGGGCGAATTCCACCATCGCACTGCCCCGCGCCCGGAACCTACGCTTCGCGAAGTTCATGGTCCCTCACTGAATTAGCTTCACCACATAGAGGGAGGTCCCGTTCCCGGCCCCGCCTCCTTCCACCTCGCCCGGTCCGATGTATTCGGCGCAGGCACCCTTGTTCCCGCTCACAGAATAGTCCGCTGGGGGCAGTAGGAAAAACCGACCCCAGCCGACCACTTTGTAACTCCCAAAGGCCACCGTGTTGTTCGTGCCGTCCCCGACGGGAAAAATGCAGGTGTTCGTGCCGCTGTACGCAGGAAGACCGCCCTTCCCCTGCGGTGTGAACGTAGTGCCCCCGCACGGTCCCGAGTTGACCGGCATCAGCATGATGCGCTGCCCGTTGCCATGGTGCCCGCTCACATAGTCCTGATACCACTGGCTGGTTGAGTCGCTGTCGGTATTGGATCGATCCTGCAGTCCACCGACGATGTTGTTGTGCTTTGCGCCGTTGGAGACGGAGAGGAAATCGGTGTAGAGGTCCGCGCCGGTAGAAAGCGGAGGATACCCCGCCGGCAAGATGCCCGCAACGATCGTGGCTGCTATCAGGCTGGACGGATTGTAAAGATACCCTCGGTTACTGGTCCCGAGCGTGTCGCTCGACGCGGATGTGGTCTTGATCGAAACCAGGCTCGAGTACTGATCTCCCGGGCAAACGGTATCGTCTTGCGTGGAGTGTTGCGCGACCTGCTGATTATTCGGCCAGAGAATGTTGTAAAGGCGGCCGTGCTGGTAAGTAATCGGGGCGGTAAGCGGTCGTACTTCCGCGCCGATCATGTTGAACGGGTCATAGGGGTTCCAGCCCTCGCCGGTCGGGTCCAACATCCTGGGAGCCCCAAAAGGTGAAAAGGGACCGTAATGGCCTGGTCCCGGGGCAGCCACTTGGAGCTGTTTGGCGACTCCGCTTGCGGCGATGGATGAACTGGTAGCCCCGACCAACACAGGAAGCAAGAAGATCGGCAGACTGACGCGGGTAGTGACGCGAGCACAGGCATAGCCATCCGCGGGGCTCGGATTTGCCGGCCATGGCTCGGGGTCTGTAATGGCCTTCGCAAAGGTCACGTCGGTGCTGCTGTTAAACGGGAAGCTCCTCGTTCCGAACTGCCAGCCTTTGACAGTAGCGGCTGCGGCATCCCGTGCGGCCTGCAGTCCGGCGGAGGTTCCGTTCAGCTTGAGCGCCGCAGCGATCGCCGCCGAATCGACGAAGGACTGCCCCTCGGACCGCGTAACATACATCCTGCCGATGTCGAACGAGAGCCCCAGTGCTCCAAGAATCAGGAGCAATGCGAGCGAGAACGCAACCAGCACGAATCCGGGACTAGATCGGCGGCAGCGAGGGTTTCTTGCCCGCCGTGAACCCCCAGGTTGGGGATGGACACACTGGCCTTCAACACCCATACATAGCATCTCTATTGTATATAGTTGCACGACTTCACCGTTGCGGCTCATTTTAGTTATAGGGGACCAGCGATTGTTAACAACTGTTACCATCGGGGAGTGGTCGCCGCATGTTAACCAGGATTTCCGTTTTGCCATCCTGGCGGGCATCGATTGTACATCCAACCACCTCCGTTGGCTAAGCGTTTTTCATCCTTCCCCTTCCGAGCGACTCCAGCAGCCGAGGAAGGGAACCAGCTCTGCCTGGCCCGGAAACGGAAAAGACGGGAGTTCCCGATTCCAAGCGGTTCTTCATACACCTCTCCATCCCGCCTCCTTTCTTCGGCCTGTTTGCTTGCCCGCCGCCGCCCCCTATCCGGTCGGCAAGGGAAGAGCCGCAATCCGCCGCACCATCGCCCCAAACAGCCGCCGCGTCAGGTGACTCTCGGCCAGTATCAACCAGTAGTACCGGGCGTGCTTGATCAGCCTGCCGCCGGTCTTCACCAACCGTTGCTGCAAACTGGTCAGCGACCAGTTGCCGATCCTGTTTGGCAGCACCGGGCCCAGAGGGCCCCCCCCGCCACAGATTCCCCAGGTTGTAGGCGATCACGCTCCGCCAAAGCCGCACCTCGTTTGACCGGAACAGGTGGCAGCTCAGCCGCGTCATCTTCACCGCCTGCTTGCCTTCTTTGATCCACTGTTCCGCCGTCCCCCGGTTGTTGTAGAACCGCACCACCGCCCGGCTGTCCGTCTCCAGGTTGGTCACGATGAACCGCACGCGAGGGAACAGCTCTCCAAAGCGGAACTCGACCTTGGCTACCACCCGCCGCGCCGTCTTCCAACTCGCGGCCTGGTAGAGAAAACCCTTGTACCAGACCACCGGCTTTTGGCTCGGTCTTCCCACTGGCTGCGTCAACCACTCCGCGATGTCCCTCTCCAGGCTGTCGTTGGCCGGAATGCGGATGGCAGCTATTCCGATATCGGAATAGATGCCAGTATTCCGAGTTCCGGACTATGCCGAGTGCCAAGCACCCACGCCCGTACCACGGCATACGAAGTGTGTCGTGGGCTCGGCATATTGTTGATAGCAACGTACCACTCAGGTTCCCCTGAGCCGGGAGCAAGTCTGATTCAGACTGGCAGGATGGAAACCAAGACAACTTCCCACTTTGGAAGGATGACGGCATTGGCCCGGCTCCAAGGAGGACCGCTGAGTCAATGCCTGGACTCTTACCTGGATCAGCTCGCGACCCTGGGGTACGCGCGCTTCACCGGGCGCCTCCACCTCCGCATCGTCGCCGATTTGAATGACTGGATGCACGAGATGGGCGTGAGCATCCAGGACCTCGATCAAGCAGCCATTGAACGCTACCTCCGGTACCGCCATCGGAAGCGGCCAGCGCGTCACGACGACTTTCCAGCTCTGCGCCGATTGTTGGCCCTCGTTCGTTCGCAGCTCCCTGCGGATCCCCCCAAACCATCGTTTGTCGAATCGATCGTCAGCCAGTACGAACGTTATCTCAAAGAGGAACGCGGGTTGGCGAATGCCACGATTGACGACCACTCCTATTCCGTCCGGCAGTTCCTCGTATCTCGGTATGGTTCCGGCCAGATCGACTTTTTGAAACTACAGGCTGCCGAGGTGATCGGTTTCGTTCAGAATCAAGCGGAGCGCGTTTCCACTGTTCGCACGAAGCACGTAATCGACGGCTTGCGTTCCTTTTTTCGGTACTTGCTTTCCCGCGGCGAACTGAGCACGGATCTCGCAGCCTGCGTCCCTGCCATTGCCCAATGGCCGCTGGCGGGCATCCCGAGATTTCTCACGGCGGAACAAGTCCGCACCGTTCTCAGGACGGCTCGCCAGGACACACGTGACGGCCGGCGGAACTATGCGATCTTGCTGACCTTGGCTCGACTCGGCCTGCGAGCGGGCGAGATTGTGAACCTTCGGCTGGACGACATCGACTGGGACTCCGGCCTCGTCACTGTAGGCGGGAAGGGCGCGCATAGAACTCAGCTCCCCCTGCCGACAGATGTCGGCCAGGCGATCGCAGTGTACATTCAACGAGGCAGGCCGCAGTGCTCGGATCGCCACGTGTTTCTGCCTAACAGAGCGCCGATTGCGGGACCCCTTCGCGTCTCCAGCGTCTCGGCCATTGCGGCGAAAGCGATCGCAAGGGCCGGTGTAGAGTCCCAGCACCACGGCGCCCATGTGTTCCGGCACAGTCTCGCGACCCACATGCTGAACCAAGGGGCCTCTCTCGCTGAAATTGGGGAACTGTTGCGACACCGACTTCAGAAAACGACCGCGATTTATGCCAAGGTTGATCTGCGGTCTCTGCGAGCGCTTGCGCTTCCCTGGCCGGGAGGTGCGCGGTGATCAGCATTCGAGAAGCCGTGCAGGCATATGTGAAGCTCCGAAGGGCGCTCGGCTTCAAAATGAACGATACAGAGAGAGCGCTCGGCAGCTTTGCGTCATTCATGGAAGAGAATCATGCGTCCGTGGTGACATCGACGCTTGCGCTGCAGTGGGCAACCCAAAACACTACCTCGAAGCCGGCCCGCTGGGCCGCCCGTCTGGCATGCGTGCGAGGTTTCGCACGCCACTGGAGCGCCATAGATCCTCGTACCGAAGTCCCCGCGCAACATCTCCTGCCGTTCAAGCCAAAGCGAATACAACCGCGCCTCTACTCAGATGAGGAGATCGACCAGCTCCTCAAAGCGGCGTTGCGCCTGCTACCCCAGAGCGGCCTGAGGCCGTGGACGTACCACGCCATCTTCGGCCTTCTCGCAGTCACCGGTCTGCGCATTGGCGAAGCCGTCGCCCTCGAGAAAAGTGACGTCGATCTTCAGACCGGCCTTCTTCTCGTTCGAGAGGCGAAGTTACGCAAGTCCCGGCTTGTACCACTACACGAATCGACAGTCTGTGTCCTGAAGCAATACGCTGAGCGTCGCGACCGGTTGTATCCCGACGTGGCGACACAGCGGTTTTTTCGGACCGACCGCGGACGCCAAATAGGATGTGCCGGAGTCCGCTCGACGTTCGATCTGTTGAGACGAGAACTCGGCTTCGATCGGTGCGGAGACGCGCGTCGCCCTCGAATCCACGATCTTCGGCACACATTCGCGGTCAGCTCGCTTATCCGCTGGTACCGCAATGGAGATGACATCGACCGGAAGATGCCAGTTTTATCGGCGTACTTGGGGCATGGTGACGTCAACAATACGTACTGGTATCTGACGGGGTGTCCAGAACTGATGGGGATGGCCGTTGGGCGGCTTGAGGAGCGGTGGAGGAACCCGCGATGAAGGCATCGACGTTTCCCGCGTTGCTGCAACGGTTCTTCACGGAACGGCTGCTGTCTCAGTTGCAAGCAAGCCCGCACACGGTGGCCTCCTATCGAGATACCTTCCGTCTTCTTCTCGGGTATGCTGAGAGACGCATTCGAAAGAGGCCCTCGGATCTGACACTTGCTGACCTCGACAGCTCGTTAATTACGAGTTTTCTAGCGGATCTTGAAAGCCGACGTGGTAACGGGGCGCAGACGCGCAATCTAAGGTTGACGGCGGTGAGGTCATTTTTCCGCTTCGCCGCTTACCATGCGCCAGACGAACTGGCGGCAATCCAACGCGTTCTGGCCATCCCGAACAAGCGAGCGGAGAGAAAGCTGATCGCTTTCCTTGAGCGCCCCGAGATCGACGCATTGCTGGAAGCGCCAAATCGGAGTACTTGGACCGGTAGGCGTGACTACGCCTTCCTTTTGACGGTTGTTCAGACCGGCTTGCGCCTGTCAGAGATAACAGCCCTCCGGCCGGAAGATGTCGTCCTCGGTCGGGGGGCCTGTGTCCACTGCTTGGGTAAAGGCCGGAAAGAACGGCGAACGCCCCTGACCAAGCACGCAGCCGAAGTGCTTCGAGCGTGGATAGCAGAGCCGCACCCCGGCCAGTCTCGATTCGTGTTTCCAAACGCCCGGGGCGGGCAGCTAAGCGCGGACGGCGTCGCGTACATTCTGGCGAAGCACGCTGCGGCGGCGACGACAAGATGTCCGTCGCTTGGGTCAAAGCGAGTGACGCCACACGTCCTGAGGCATACCGCAGCGATGGAACTGCTTCAGGCCGGGGTCGACAGAGCCGTGATAGCCCTCTGGCTCGGTCACGAGTCTGTAGAAACTACGCAGGTGTACCTGGACGCCAATCTCGCAATGAAGGAGGCCGCGCTGGCGAGGACGCCAGCGATCAACGGAGCGCCTCCCGGCCGCTACCGCCCGGATGACCAACTGCTGCGATTCCTGAGGAGCTTATAGGCGTCGGCCCGGATTATGCCGGGTTGTCCAACCAAGGAACACGGCCCTGAACGTAGCCGGGGGCGTGCACCCTGCCAGGCACTCGGCATAGTCCGGAACTCGGAATACTGGCATACTTCACCCCGCGCTTCTCCAACGCTTCGTAGATCTCCGGCTTGGCGAAGGCCGCGTCGGCTCGAAACACCTCCTCTTTGTCCGGTTTCTGCTGCCGCGGGGCGCCCTCTGGGCCCTCCGGCAGCAGCAGTTCCTTCCAGTCGTCAGCACTGTGAACGTTGCCGGGGCGCAACTTGGCAGCCAGACAGTCACCTTCGCGGCTAAACAGCAGCAGCGGGTGATAGCAAGTGGACTCGAAGTGGCCGTTGCAGGCGCTCCGCTCCTGCTCGCCGTAGACCGGAATCTCCGGGCTGTCCATGTCCAGCACGACCCGCTGCGGTGCATCGACAGCTTCCGCCTTGCCGATGAGTTCCCGGTTAATGCGGGCCAGGCCGGCGAAGTTCTCATCCTCGGCCAGCATCTCGGTTTCGAACGTCTGCAAGCGAGAGGTCAGGGCCGCGCCACGGTCCCAGATCTTCCCCGAACCGATTAGGCGGAAGGCGGGATCTTGGGAGAGACGCTCGGCATCGTTCACGTCCTCATAGCCCGCCATGCGGCTGTAGACGGACTGGCGCAACAGGCCGGCCAGTGGAAGCTGCGTATTCTTGCCGCGGCGTGAGTCTGTCAGGTGCTGGACGATGAGATCACCTAAGCCCAAGCGCTCATCCAACTCGGGCACCACAATAGGGCCACGATCGGAGGTGATGCGTGATCCCTGGAAATCCACCTTCAGAGAACGGAAATGCGCACTGAACGGCTCGGGCTCAGGTGGGAAATACAGGCCCAGCAAGAAAAGGAGCGGTTGGAGGGGCAGACGAAGCTGGAGCGAGAGCGCGAATCTCTGGAGAACGCCATTGGGTGCTGGAGGGGTGGGAGGAGAAACTGCTTGGAGCGGCTCCTGCCGGCAAGGTGCGGGAGTTCCTGGAAGGACTGCCGCGCAGGCAAGCGGGCAAGAGCCAGGAGAGGGACAAGACCGTGAGCGGGGCGTCTTACGGAGGCGAATGGCGAGGGGTGGAGGCGCGAGTGCGAGCTACCACCTCTCCTTATTACGAAGGGGTGGTGCGCGGCAGCATCGATTCCCGGCGGCTGGCCAGTGGCCGGATCGAGGTCAAGAGCGGCCAGAACATCGACTGCGGGGGTGAAAAGTCCGTGCCGGTGACGCCAGGGCCGCGGAGATGCGGACTTACTTGAGCGCGATGGTCAGGGTGCCGGTATTGGGCACGCCGCCAACGCTTAGGATGAGCGGCACGGCGGTTCCGGCGGGAGCAGACGGCGGAACGCGGACGTTCACCTGAAGCACGCCGGCGTAGACGTCACCTTTGAACAGCACATCACCGGGAATTCCACCAAACCGAACCTCGACGTCCGCTGCGGGGGCGGGCCACTTGCCGGGCGCCGGGAGCACGCCGTCAACGCCCTGCGGCACGGTTTGTCCCTCCCCGGTGGCGAACAACGCCACGAAGTCGCCGCGCTGGGCGGCGTTGGTCTCCGAGTTGAGACTTCCATCCGAATTCGCAATTACGCCCTGGGTTTTCCCGGGGTAAGCGAAAATGCCGGGGGCCGCGACCGCGACCGGCAGGGTGACCGGGTTCGAACCACGAAGTTGGTATTCCACGGTAACGACGGTGTTCGCATTGACCCGATACGGCACGATGGCGTTCACCTGGGTGCTGGACGCATAGGTGAGCGGCGCCTGGATGCCATCGAAGAAAACCCTGGTCTCGCCGAGGTAGTTCGTCAGATACCCGGACTCGTCGTAAGTGCCCTGGACGGGCTGCGAAGATCCGAGGTTGGTTCCGAAAATGGCGACGAGTTCGCCGGGTGCGACCGTGCCACCAACGAAACTGGCGCTGTTCACGATGCCCGCGGCGGTGATTGCGGGCGCAGGCCCGGGCTGTGGCCCCTGGACGAGCTGCACACCGCGCTGCAGGATCTCGTCGCGACCCTCGGCGATGCCGCGCCGCGTGCGGGAGGCCGGGATGTTGGGGCGAATCCCGACGCCGTGGAAGCGCGAGCCGTCGGGCTTGAGAACCTTCATGCCCGTCCACTGGACGTGGAATCCGCCGGGCAGAGTGAACGGAATGACGTTGCCGGTGGTGCCCGCAGTCGGCTCCCCGACGAAGTCGGCCAGCTTGTAGTGCTCGACGAGGTCCATGTCGGTCTCGGCCTGGCTGATGGCCCGCGCATCGATGAGGAAAATGCGCTTTGCCGCCAGGTACGGGGTTTGCGGGTCCAGGCTCCACCCCCCCTGCATGAAGGTCATCTGGGTCTCGTCGGGCAGCGTGGGGGTGGGGACCAGGAAGATCTCGCTCTGCAACGTGGTGGTGGTGAGGTTTTGGAGGAACGAAGGAGGCCAGATCTGGGGATAGCCGCGAAAGTCGTAGACGATGCCGGTGGCGGATTGGAGTCGCGGCATGACAGCCGCCAGAGTGGCGGCAGTGATCCGGCCCAGGTCGATGTACATGAGGCCGGGCGCCAATTCGGCGCTCTCGGCCGGCCGAGGCTCGCTCCAGTCGGTATCGCCCTGGCGGCAGGCGAACTGCACGGTGCGCCGGGAGCCCAGCGCCGCATACGGCTCGATTTCGAGCTGCATCTGCTGGGTTTTGCCGTCGCAGATGGTGATGTCCTGGAGAACACGCCAGCGGATCCATTGGGGAGTGGCTCCGGCTTCCAGCGTGGCCTGTTGCGCCATGACCTCGCCAAGGTCCCTTCCGCCGATGGTGAGGATGCGATCGCCAGGCTGAACCCCCTGCCCCTGGTCGTCCTTGACGCGGGTGACGATGAGTTGCGCTTCCGCCCAAGCCCAGACCAGCGGAACGTTGTAAGTGACCGCGCCATCATACGAAACGCGACCATGGCCATCCTTGAGTGCGGCTACGAGCTTCTGCATGGTGGCCAGGAAATCGTCGGGCCCGGTGTTCACGGCGGCGCTGGCCAGGGCGCGGCTGAGTTCACCCGGCATGTCCACTTGCTCGACGTCGAAATAGGGATAGAAGTGCTGGAAAACGTTCCACGCCAGGATCACATCGGCCAGCCGGGTGCCGCGGTCCGCCACGTCTCGAGTCCAGTAATCGGTTGGCCAGGCCGAGGGGCGGGAGGGGAGCGTTCCTTGCCCGTTCATGTACAGCGCGACCGGCACTCGCGCCGTCAGGCCGTTACCGAGAGAGGCCACGTACGGCTGGGCCGGGTCGGCGAATCCGCCCGGCCACTGGCCGGTAACGTTGGCAGATTTCCGCTGGTTCGACTAGATGGAGTTGGAGTTGTCGGTGCCGATACTCAGGCCATAGTGGAGCCACTGAATGACGGACAGCCCTATCAAAGAGGCTGGACGCAAGTCCGGCGGGAGGTCAGGAGCGGCGCCCTCCTTGAACACTTGTGCGGTAGGGGCGATAGGGTCGAACACCGCCTGGAGAAGACTGGCGAGATCATCGGGCGTCGCGGCATTCTCGACGGCTCTCACCCCATTGATGACGAAGGTGTTCCAGTCCACTTCGTAGGACTGATCGCCAGGGTGGAAGTAGCGGACATAGCCGGCCAGCTTGGCGAAGGCGACCAGGTTCGCGAGGCCCCGATCGGACAGCGGTCGCGGGGCCTCGGGCGGATCCGATCGCAGCGGGCCAAGCACTTCGATCGTGACATCATCGAGCCAGGCGGTACCAGACGGGATCAGAAGACCGAAACTGATGCTCGCGTCGTCGGAAATGATCGGGGCATCGATGGTGTAGTAAGCCCACTGCCTGGACGTTATCGGACGATCCGCCATGTTATCGAGGAAACTGTATCCACCGCTAGTGCGATCCGCGCGGAGCCACATCTGGGCCCCGGCGCCGGGCAGTACGCGAACCGCGGCGCGCAGGCGGATCCTCGATGCGCGGTACGTGTTGGCGGGCAGGGTCATCATCAGCGTGCCGAATGAATTGGCCGGTGGATTGGGAGGGGCGGTCAGCAAGGCGCACTGTCTGCCCTCGACGCAACCTTGATCGGTCAGAACAGCCTGGAAACCGGGCATGTTGCCGCTAATGAACCATCCAGGAGGCACCTGGCCCGGTGTTCCGGACTCGAAGTCGCCGTACGGCACATGCGTCTGGCCGAACAGTGCGACGGAAAACAGCAAGCACATGATCGCGTAGCGCACGGATTCACCTCACCCGATCTCGCCCGCGATGCCCGCTGGGCAGAGCCCGGATTGTCATTCGTCACTTCGATGCCGGGAGGTTGTCCGGGGTTTCAGACAAGGTTAGCGATTTTCGAAGGCGGATATTCGGGGTAGAATGGCTCGAATGTCCACCAGTCTCAGGTTTGTGCTGGCTCTGGCCGTGGTCGCCTTGTGCGGCTGCGGCAAAACGGTAGGGGTCAACATCGAAGCGCTGCGACCGGTGCCTGAAGTCTACCGCGCCAGCTTCGAGACCTCGCGGGGCAGTTTCGTGATCGAGGTGACCAAGAGTTGGGCGCCGGAAGGGGCGGAGCGGTTCTATCGGCTACTCCAGCAGAGGTTCTACGATGACGCGCGGTTCTTTCGGGTGGTGCGGAATTTCGTGGTGCAGTTCGGGATTAACGGCAACCCCGCCGTCGAGGCGCGCTGGCGCGATATGACCTTTGCCGACGATCCGGTGAAGCAGAGCAACCTGCGCGGGACGATCACCTTCGCCACCTCGGGGCCGAACACGCGGACCACTCAGGTGTTCATCAACCTGAAGGATAATGCACAGCTCGACAAGCGGGGCTTTGCGCCGTTCGGGAAAGTGGTCGAGGGCATGGAGGTGGTGGACCGGTTGCACAACGGCTACGGAGATTCGCCGCCGCGCGGCGAGGGCCCGGACCAGACTCTGATCGAGACGCAGGGGAACGCGTACCTGGAGAGCAAGTTCCAGATGCTGGATTACGTCAAGAGGGCGCGGATTCTCGAGGGGACCGCTCCCTGACGGTCGCGGTTCGGTGCTTGGTGGTCTCGAGGAGCCGCGCCAGGCCTTCGCGAAAGACCTCGGGCGGAGTCAACAGGCTGAGCACGAGGTAGGCTTCGGAGTCGAAATCGTAGAAGAAGCCCGGCTGGACCAGGACGTTGTCGCGCTCGAGGAGAAGGAGCGTCCACTCCTCCTCGGTGCGCGTGCGGGGAATGCGCAGCGTGGCGTACCAGCCGCCCTCGACGTCCAGGACCTGGCAGGCGGAATCGGCGCCGACCGCATCGCGTAGTCGTTCGAGGTTGGATGCGGTGCGGCGGGCGATCTGGTGCTGAACGGCGACGCCGGCCTCGAGCAGGAGCGGCAGCGCATTTTGCATCGGGGCGCTCACCGAGAGGTAGGTATCGGCAATCAGTTCGAGGCGCTCGATAGCGGGCCCTCGGGCCACCATCCAGCCGAGCTTCATCTGCGGCAGCCCGGCGATTTTCGACAGTCCGCTCAGGCAGAAGGTGAGCGGCGCCTCGAGGTCCACCAGCGTCGAGACCCTGGCGGGGTCGGGACGAAACGCGTAATCAGAGAAGACTTCGTCGGAGATGAGCGGAATCCCCAGCGCAACGAGGCGGGCCAACTCGTCCCGCTTAAGGAAGGAGCCGGTGGGGTTGTTGGGATTGACCAGGACGATGGCGCGGGTGCGGGGGGCCAGGCTGCGCTCCAGCGCCTCGAGATCCACCGACCAGCAGCCGTCGTACACCAGCGGGTACTGCACTACGCGAACGGATTCCAGAGCGGCCAGGAACTCGAACAACGGATAGGAGGGGCGGGGAACAAGCACCTCGTCGCCGGGGTTGGCGAGCAGCTTGAACAGCCAGGCGTAAGATTCGCTGGTGCTGGCGGTGAGGAGGATTCGCTCGGGCGCCACTGTGTGGCCGCGCGCGCGATAGTAGCCCGCGACGGCGGCACGCGCCTCGGTGGAGCCGGCCGGCAGCGGCTCATAAATCAGCGAACGCGGATCGCAGATCGCCTCGAGGATCTGGGCGCCGGGATAGAGGAAGCCAGCCCGCGTGGGGTTGGATTCGGTGAGGTCGAGGATCGGCGCGCCCGCGCGGCGTTTGGCGTCGAGCAGGACGGAGAGCCGGTTCGGGCGCAGGCCCCAATCGAGGCGCGAGGAGAACATCAATTCACGGTACAACGAAAGCGGCAGCGGATTCCCTCGGTTGCGGAGTGACGTCGTGGGCAACCTCCGGGACAGGGCTGGAGCCCTATCCTACTTGATCTTCTTCGCCGGGAAGGCGGGCTGGTTGGGCAGCCGGACCATGAGGCCCGTTACTTTGCCGCTGGAGTCGCGGAAGACGTTTATCTCGATGTCCGCGCCCTCTACTGCCAGCACGGTTTCCGACTCGGCGTATAGCGGCATAGGCGGTTGATTGGGCACGTGAGCCACCAGGCGGTCTCCTTCTTTCGTCACGGTTACAGTGGCGTCGCGGACCTGGTACTGGCCCGCATAAGCGTCGAGGAGCTCCGGCGTGAGCTGAAACACGCCCACCAGCGCGGTGGTCAGATCCGGGCGTACTTTGCGCAGGGGAGCCTTGGCGCGGATCTCCGGGTCTCCCTTGTCGAGCAGGGTGTCGGCGATGCGCCAGTTGCGGTCGAACAGCCCCGCGGCGACGCGAATCTTTTCGACGGGCCGGCCGCGGTGGGAGTTGGCGAGGGCGCCATCGACGATGGCGAAATCGAAGGCGCCCAGATCGCCGTCCAGCGGATCCAAGAAGTACATTCCCGCCGGCGAAGTGGCGGCCGCGAGGAGCACGTAGCGCTCCGGGTTCAGCGGGTGCGGGTAGACCATCGCGACAGCCGCGTCGGGGGCCTTGAACGAGCGGCCGTCGATCGAGATTTCGTCGCCCGAGATCTTTAGGGGGAGGGAGCCGGCGAGCTTTCTGGTCACCGCGTTGGCATCGCTCGCTCCGATCAGGAGCAGCGAATACTTCGACAGTTCCGTCTCGGGGATCTCGGTGTCCTTATAGAGGCGCAGCGGGACATGCTGCCAGTTCTTCCAGTCGCTGGCCAGCGCCTCGGCCTTGCGGTTGCAGAGCTCGCGCATCATCGGGTCCGGGGAGATGGTGCCGACCACCACGGCGAACGGCGTGGTCTTCACGTCGGCCATCGGCCCGGCGACGCTGGCGGTCTTGCGCAGGGGCGCCGGCGCGTAGCCGTCCGCGTAGAGCGTGACGCGCCCGTCCTTCAACGGCACGGATTGCGCGGGCGCTCCGTTCCAGGAAACCCATAAAGGTTTGGCGGGGTCGATGAGGGGGCTCGCGGGAGAGAGCGTCACGGCCAGCACGTTGTCCGTATCCAGCCGGATGGCGTTAGGTCCCACGACCTCCGCGCCGGCCACCATAAAGGCCCGCTGATCGGCCCGCTGGTCGATCCGGACCCAATAGGCGGAGGCCGATTTCAGATCGGCCGCCCGGACACGCACCCGCGGGGGATTGAGGTCGCGCTTGTATTGGAGGAGCCAGTCGATCATTTCGTCGTCGTTGCCCAAGCCGCCGTGGCCCTTGCCCGGATGCTCGCGGTAGCGGAGGTTGTATCCCCAGCGCTGCAACATGCGCACGGCGTAACGGGACTGGTCGACGTTGACCGACTGATCGGCGTCGCCGTGATTGACGAAGATGGGCAGGTTCAGCAGCGAATCCGCCTGTACGTAGCTGCTCTGGCTCTCGAAGAGGTAGCGCTCGCGCGGGGTCAGCTTGGCGAGACGCTCTTCCGGGAGAATGACGTGGTAGTCCCAGCCACCGAAGACAGGCGCGATGGCGGCGAACAGTTCGGGGTGGCGCGTGGCCACGTGCCAGGTGCCACCACCGCCCATGGATTGGCCGGTCAGGTAGACGCGATCGTCATCCACGCGGAACTGTTCCTTAGCCAGTTGCATGCAGCGCAGCACGTCGCGATCGCCGATGCCGTAGTAGCTCGTGTTACCGCGGCCGTGCGGTTCGACAAAGATGATGTTGTGGCGCTCTGCCAGCCCGTTGTGCCGGGCGTCGACCGACCACCAGCGCACGTACACGGGGCTCTCGGCATTGTACCCGTGCAGTTCCAACACGAGCGGCCATTTCTTGGATGGGTCGTAGGAGCCCGGCAGATACGCCCGGCAGAACTGGGTAGAGCCGTCGATGTCATCTTGATACGCCAGCCGCACGAAGCCGCTCGAGTGGACCGGCCCCGGCCCGCCCTTCCGCTGCTGCTCCAGCTCCTGGAATTCCATCAGGATTGTGTACAGGGTGGGAAGCGGTGCGCGGTCGAGCGAATCGAGCTTTCCCTGCATGCGGTCCAGGACCATTTCGGCCAGCATGGCATGGTGCCCAGCGTCGGCCGACGCGATCTTCCCTTTGGGGGCGGTGGCCACGAGGTTCTTCAGCGCCGCCAGCGCGTCGCCCTTGAACCAGGGCAGGAAGGCGCGCTCAGGGCGACCTTGCCAATCCTGTGCGGTGACGCGGATCTCGTAGGCGCCTTCGGGCCAGCTCGCGGTGGGGAAGGAGATATTGGCGCCGCGCGGGGCGGTCTTCTCAGCCTGGATTCTGCCTCCGGCCGCCATGACCTCGACCTTCACCGGGAAATCTCCGGGCGAGTTGGTGGTGAGGGTCAGCGTGCCGCTTTCCGAGGGCTGGATGGACGCGGACAGGGCGGCCGCGCGCGGAATGGCGCCCGGCTCGAGCACGCGCAGGATGAAGCCCCAGTCGCCCGCTCCCTGCTCCACTTTGAGGAGCAGGGAATTGACGCCGGCGGGCATGTAGACTTCCACCTGGTCCTCATCCGGAGTGACGGCGCGGCTGGCGGGATTGTGGTGGACGCGCTCGCCGTTGAGCCAGACCGCGACGCCATCGTCGCTGCCCAGGGAGAGCAGGGCTTTGCCGGCTGCCGGGCGGTCGATGGTGGTGAAGGCGTAGGCTACGACGTTGCTGGCGGGCCGTCCCGGGAAAGCCCTGAGGAAGTTGACGATGTCCCGATCCGAGGTGTACTGGGTCCAGACCGCCTGTGAGCCGTCGGGCCGCTTGTGGGTCATGCCGGCGGCGGGGCGAATCTGGGCTTCGCCGCCGCGCTCGCCCAGGAAGTCGACGTCCAGCGCCTTGCGATCCGGGTTCGGAAACTCACCCAGCACCAGCCAGCTCCGGAGGTAGCCTGCCAGTGGGCGCTGCCAGGGCAGCCGCATCTCGTCTTTCAACTTGGCCGGCTGGGCGAATGCCGATTCGGGAACCAGAAGCAGGGCCGCGAGCGCGCCCACAAACAGTCTGAGGACAGAATTGCAGAGCAGGGGTTTTGTCATCCGAGTCTCCAACAAGAAACGGTATACGAGACAGGGTCGAGGAAAGTTCAGCCGCCGGCCGGCAACTTGCTGAGGATGCGGTCGTGGATCCAGTGTTCGTCCCACCATTCGACGGGGGTGATCTGGACGCCATCCACTTGCATGGAGAAGTGAAGATGGTCGCCGCCAGCCAGGCCGGTGTCCCCGCTTCGGCCGAGAAGCTGCCCCTTCTTCACCATGTCTCCGGGCTTGACCGCGATCTCGCTCAGGTGGCCGTAGATGGACTGCAAGCCATAGCCGTGGTCCACGACGACGCAGTTGCCGTAAATGCCGAGGAAATCGGCCCAGACGATTTTGCCGTCGTTGGCGGCTTCGACCGGGACGTGCAGGACGTCGGCCAGGTCGAAGCCCAGGTGCGTTTGCCGGTCGATGGTCTTGCCCTTGTAGAGATAGTTGCGGGTGTCGGCGAACTCGGACTCGGTCATGCCGTAGCGGCGGAACGGCCCGGACCACAGGACGCGCTGTTCGGTTTTCAGGCGCAGATCGGCGAGCGCCTGGTTGTTCTGGCGGCGCATTTCTCCGTTGATCTTGAGGAAACGCGTGACCAGGTCTCCGGAACCGTTGGGATCGAGCTCATCGACCACCTTCTGAAGGAAAGAATCCTGTAGCTCGAGGTCGCGCGTACGGAAGTGTTTGGGGAAGACCTTGAACCAGAAACGCGCGGTGGCCTCGGCGCCGGATGGGTTGCGGGCGTAGACAACGGGCACGGTGCTGGCGGGGGTGTCCCAGGGGAAGGCGAACAAGGCGAACCGTTCGGCCGCGGGGCGGCCCGGCATCGGGAAACTGCGGAAGGTGTACGGGCCGACGCGGACGCCGGCCTCGGTCCAGTAACCGGAAACGGTGAAGGTCACCAGTTCCGCGCCGCCCTGGTTGATGTAGTGTTGGAAGCCATCGGCGGCGACGCGGGGCGGGCGCGTGTCCACCTCGACGTCGAGCTCCAGCCGCCCGGTGTTCGCGCGAAGGTCATTGCCCTGGGCTTCGATCCGCAGGGTGGCTTTGCCGTCGCGCAGCGCCGGGGCCTGCTTCCTGCCGGCCCCGAACTTCACCAACCGCGGCGGCTCGCTTTTTCCCAGGAAGAAGAAACGGTGCGCCGGCTGGGTGGTCTCAAAGACCGTGTACCGGTTGCCGTTCTGTTCGATTTCCGCGGTGAAGCGGCGGATGCCGTGGGGATTGGCCACCCGGACCTGGACAGGCGTGTCTTTGCCGATGACGCGGACTGGCGGATCCAGGGTCAGCGCGGTGTCGGAGGAAAGAAGGAGCAAGAGCAGCGGTGCGGCTATGGCGAGCGCGAGCAGGATCAGCAGAGTTCTTTTCATGGTCCCAGCCAGCCAACACTTTACCGCGCCATCCAGGCGCCGTCCACCACCAGCACGTGGCCATTGACGTAGTCGCTGGCGGCGGAGGCCAGAAATACGGCGGTTCCGGCCAGATCCTGGGGCGTGCCCCATCGGCCGGCGGGAATGCGATCGAGGATCTGGCGGCTGCGAACCGGATCGGCGCGCAGCGCGGCGGTGTTGTCGGTGGCCATGTAGCCGGGGGCGATGGCGTTGACATTGATGCCCTTGGAGGCCCACTCATTGGCCAGCGCCTTGGTCAATTGCGCGACACCGCCCTTGGCGGCGGCGTAAGAGGGGACAAACACGCCGCCTTGGAAGGCGAGCAGCGAGGCGATGTTGATGATCTTGCCGCTGCCCTGATTCAACATGCGACGGCCGGCCAACTGGCACATCCGGAAGACGGCGGTGAGGTTGATCTCGAGGACGTCCGCCCAATCTTTCGCGGAGAACTCGGCGGCGGGCGCGCGCCGGATGATGCCCGCATTGTTCACGAGGATGTCGATGGTCCCGAATTCGCGGACGGTGAACTCGACAAGGTCTTCGCAAGCCTGGGGATCGGATACGTCGGCGATGATCCGTGCCGCGCGCGCACCCGCGGCATGAACGGCCGCGCACACGTCGTCGATGCCGGTGTTGTCCTTTCCGTGCACGACGACGTTGGCGCCCGCCTGAGCGAACCCCACCGCGATCCCGGCGCCCAAGCCGACCTGAGAGCCGGTTACGAGTGCGTTCTTCCCTTTCAGACTGAACAAGTCAAAAGCCATCCGTGTGCTCCCATCCAATAGTGTAGACGAGTTCGGCCTGGAGGCCGAACGCGGGCGTGGACGCCCGCCCTACGCGTCAGCGCGGGCGGCTGGCGGGCGGGATGATGCCGTTCATGCGGAGGTAGACCACCGCCTGGCCGTAGTGATCGAAACTGTGCCAGACGGCGACGCTGGCCATGGAGACCCGCGGCGCTTTCCCGGAGCCGAAGGCCGAGGGGACCAACTCGGTCAGATTGGCATCGGTGAGCTTCGCCATGGCCTTATGGCCATAGGCGATCGCATCCTTGAGGTACTTCACGATGTCGTCCTTGGTCTTCAAAGTGGCCGGGCCGTTCTCGTCCTTGCCCATGTCGGTTGGGTTCTTCTCCTCGAGCACGGAAGCCGCAACGGCGTAGATGACCGCGGCGGTGTGGGAGACCTGCTGGCCGAACGTGCGAACGCCCTTGAATTCGCCAGCGGTAGGGGCGAAGCCGAACTTATCGGCAGGCATGGCCTCGGCCAGCGGCACGAACTCACGCTCGATCATGGAGAGTTGCTGATCGAAGATCTTGCCGACCGGCGGGGGCGCGGCGGGCTGGGCGGCGAGCAAAGTGACAGCGACAATCGCAAGCAACGCGGTTTTCATGGTGGAAGGCTCCTCTCAACGATTGTAGCGATCCGGAGGCCTCAGCAGCAGGAGGATTAAGACAGCCTGAGCCGTCGGCTAGGCGGTTTGGTCCTCGTCGGTGAGCATTTTGCGGACTGCCTGGACCAGGGTGGCCGGGCGGAAGGGTTTGCGGATGAAGGCGAACTGGGCGAGGGCTCCGACCTGCTCGACCTCGCGCGCCGTGACCAAGCCGGACATGAACAGCACGGGGAGGTCGGGATTGAGGGCGACGATTCGATTGGCCAGGGTGGCGCCGTCCATTTCCGGCATGACGATGTCGCTGATGAGCAACTCGATCCGGTGGTGCTGGGAGTGGAAGATCTCCAGGGCCTGGAGCGGGCTCTCGGAAGTGAGCACGTCAAACCCCCGTCTTTCGAGGACCGACTGAACGAGTTTGAGGGCCATCGGCTCGTCATCGACTACCAGAATGGTCGGCATGAGCTGCCCTGTAGTTAGTGTACAGCGGCGTGTTGCGGCGCCGGGGAGGTGTTTTCCGTCCGCCGATCGATTTTACAATGGGCAGGATGGACCCGCGCACGAGGAACCGGCTGTTGCTTCTGGTGGCGGCGGTGCTGTTCTCCACGGGCGGCGCGGCGATCAAGGCGGCCACGGTCAGCAGTTGGCAGGTGGCCTGTTTCCGGTCGGCCATCGCGGCGGCCACGTTGTGGGCGCTGGTGCCGGCGGCGCGGCGGGGATGGAATCGGGGCGTGCTGCTGGTGGGGTGCGCGTACGCGGCGACTCTGGTGTTGTTCGTGCTGTCGACCAGGCTGACTACCGCCGCGAATGCGATCTTTCTCCAGGCCGCGGCGCCGCTTTACATCCTGCTGGTGAGCCCGTGGCTGCTGCGGGAGCCGATCGGGGCGCGCGACCTGGGATTCGGCGCGGCGGTGGCGCTGGGCCTGGCGCTGTTCTTCGTGGGAAGGGAGACGGCCGCGGCGACCGCCCCGGACCCGCTCCACGGGAACATGCTGGCGGCGATCGCCGGCATGACCTGGGCGGTTACGCTCATGGGGTTGAGGTGGCTGGGAAGGGGCGGCGGTCCGGCGGCAGCGGCGACGGTGGTGGCCGGCAACGTGATCGCGTCGCTGGCGGCGCTGCCGATGGCTCTGCCCCTGCCGTGCGTGGGGTGGAAGGACCTGGCCGTGCTGCTGTATCTGGGTGTGGTGCAGATCGGAGTGGCGTACTTCTGCCTGACGCGCGCCATCCGGCATGTGCCGGCGTTCGAGGCCTCGGCGTTGCTGCTTGCGGAGCCGGCGCTGAATCCGGTTTGGGCGTGGATGGTGCACGGCGAGCGGCCCAGCGCCTGGGCGCTGGGTGGTGGCGCGCTGATCCTGGGCGCCACGCTGGTCAACACCTGGAAGCAGCGCCGCGCGTAGCGCGGTCGCGCCCCGGTGCATCAAGTACACTGGAATCTGATGCTTTTCTTCGCACCCCTGCTATTGCTGGCCGCGTCGCCGGCCACGCCCGAGGACGTCGCGCAGCGGCTCAAGGAATTCGCGGCAGTCTACGCGGCGGTGGAACGGGAGGCCGCGGACCCCGTCGCCCCGGAGAAGGCGATTTACGGCGGCGCGATCCCCGGCATGCTGCGCCGATTGGACCCGCACTCGGTGTTCCTGGATACGGAGCAGTTCGATCAGCTCAAAGAGCTGGAGAAATCCACGCGCAAGGGATTCGGGAGCGTGGTGTCGGTGCTGCCGGGACGAGTGATCGTGCTGCAAGTACTGCCGGGAACGCCGGCGGCGAAATCGGGGATCGGGGCGGGCGACGAGATCATCGCGATCAACGGCATCCCGCTTGCGCGGCTGGATCTGGAGCAGTTGGTCGCTCTGCTCAGCCAGTCGCGGCAGGCGCAAGCGCGACTGGACGTGCGGCGGCCGGGCAACGCGCGGCTGCTTCCATTAACGCTTACCCCCGAGGAGTTGCAGGCGCCCAGCGTGGAGCGGGCGTTTTTCCTGTGTCCCGGCGTGGGCTACCTGCGCGTGTCGAGTTTCGACGCCGAGGCGGGCACGCAGATCCGGGAGGCGATCGAGAAGCTCGGCGGGCGCGAGCTCAAGGGGCTGGTGCTCGACTTACGAAACAATCCGGGCGGCCTGTTGCCGGCGGCGCTCGGAACCGCGTCGCTATTCCTCAAGCCGGGCCAGGCGCTGCTGAGCGTGCGGGGGCGGGTGGTGGAATCCAAGGAGGAGAGCGTGCCGAGGAGCGCGGCGCCGTACGAGTTTCCGGTGGCCGTGCTGGTGAACGGCAAGACGGCGAGCGCGGCCGAGATCGTCGCGGGCGCGCTGCAAGATCACGACCGCGCGGTGATCCTGGGCGAGCCGAGTTTCGGGAAGGGGCTGGTGGAAAGCGTATTCCCGCTTGCGGAGGGCACGGCTCTGGCACTGACCACGGCGTACTACTACACGCCGAGCGGGCGGTCGATTCAGAGACCGCTGCGCGGCAGCCGGATCCAGCAATCGAGCATATCGGAACGCTGGGAGCAGCAGCGCGAGTTCCGCACCGAAGCGGGGCGGGTGGTACGGGGCGGGGGCGGGATTCAGCCGGACTATGAAGTGTACCCGGAGCCGATGACGCGGTTTCGGGCGGCGATCGAGGCCAGCGGCGCGTTCCCGTCATTCGCCACCGAGTATACGCGCGGGCGCAGCCCGGTTGCCGACAACTTCGAGGTCGGTGGGGAACTGCTGGATCGATTCCAGATGTACCTCTCGGAGCGGAATATCCGTCCCAGCGTCGCCGAGTGGTCTGCCGAGCGGAACTGGATCAGCAGCCGGCTGAAGACCGAGATCTTCAATCAGTCCTTAGGGGTCGAGCGCGGCGACGAGGTGGAAGCGCTACGCGATCCCGTCATCATCACCGCGCTCGAGAAGCTCAGCGCGCCCGCCAAGACCGGGGATTGAGCGGGCTAGCGCTTGAGCGTGAAGTTCACATCGACGGTGGTGAGAACTTCGACCGGGCTGCCGTTCAAGGTGGTGGGCCGGTAGACCCATTGGCGGACCGCCTCCACCGCGGCGGGAATCAGCAGGGGATGGCCGCTCGTCACCCGCAAATCCCGGATGCGGCCGTCGCGGCCGATGAACGCCTGCAACTGGACCGTGCCCTCAATCCGCGCCTGCCGCGCCAGCGGCGGATACACGGGCGTCACCTGGTGAATCAGCTTCGCCATCATCACGCGCCCGCCGATTGGGACCGGATCCTGAGGCCTGTCGACAGGTTTGGGATCATGCCTGGTTGGCGGCGGAGGAGGTGTGGGCGGCGGGATTCGCCATGCGGCGTTTCCGGGGCTTCGCGGCACACCGTCCTGGCCCGCTCCGGGGGAAAAGAGGACGTAATCGGCGTTCTCAGCCATCTGTAGCTCCGCCGGTGGCTCGGGAGCCGCGACGGTGGTGGCGATCGTGCTGGGTACGAACGCCGGCGCGGTAAAGGGGCGGGGGGTGCGGCCGTGGATCACGGCGACGATTGTCACGTGCGGCCTAGTCCCCAAATCGGGCGGTCTCGGCGGGGGCGGCGGCGCCAGCAGCGGGGGCGTCAGGCGCACCTGCGGAAGCCGGTCGAAGGCAATGAGCGGCATCAGGATCGCGATGCCGATGAAGATGGTCTGGCCCAAAAACGAGGCCATGACCGTCCAGGCGCGGCGCGTTTTCGTTGCGCCTTTGAGAATGCTCTGCTCGAACATTTGCGGCCTCCTTTCCACTACCCGACTAGTTAGACACCGAAGGCCGGAGTAAGTTCCAGGAGCTTCCGGGGGGAAAGACGGCAGGCGGAGGAAGTAGAAGGACTATGCAGTCTACGCCGGGCAGCATGCAGATGAACGGCTTACGGCAGACTTGAGCTCCTCCGGCCTGAACGGCTTCCGTAGGGCCACCGCGCCGCGCTCAAACCGTTCTTCCGAGAAGCCGGTCATGTAGATGACGCGTATGTGCGGGTGCAGGCGGACAACCGCATCCGCAAGCGCGCGCCCGTCGAGCCCCGGCATGCGGACGTCCGTCAGCAGCACGCGGATGTCCTGGCCGTACTTCTGCGCCAACGCGAGAGCCTCAGAGCCGTCGTGCGCCGGAATCACGCTGTGGCCGTCGCGTTCGAGCACGCTACAGACAAACCGGAGGACACCTTGATCGTCATCGGCGACGAGCAGAGTGGTTTTGGCGGGGACTTGGAGGGCGCTCATTGCAGATCCTTAATTCTCTGGGCGCGAACGGCAACCGCTGGCGCAAACTCATGAGTGTACCAGCATTCGACCGAGCATGCGTGTAAACTCTCACTTTGCCGCGACAGTGCGCGCCTGTCGCGCCGGGGCGTGTGGATGCGCCGGGCTAGCCTCGATTTCCACGGTACTGGGGTGACCTAACATTTTTGTATATAATTTGTGCATGTTCGCCACGCTGCCACGATTCGCTGTTCTCCCGGGTACGCTCGCTTTGCTGACGCTGTCGGCCTGGGCTCAGACGACTGTAATCGAGGGCACGGTCGAGGACCAGGATCATCGGCCCCTCGGCGGTGTTTCCCTCAGGATCGAACGTCAGGACCTTCGGGGCGTCTATCCTGCCCGCAGCAGCAGTAACGGCAGGTTCTTCTATGCCGGCCTGCCCGTAGGCGTCTTCCGCGTATTCTGCGAGGCGGACGCGGACAGTGCCGTCGAAGTGAAAACACAAGTGGGCGATCCGGCGGTCGTCAAATTGACCTGCGCTCCGGGCGGGACTCGGCAGCCGGACCAGGGCAATCAGTACCGCGGAAGCGGCCGGGGAATTCTGGACCGGGTCCGCGCCGACCTGGACCGCGTGGCGCGAGATGTGAATTCCTTCTCCGAAGACGAGATGCGCCGGTTCAACCGCGTGCGGAACAGGATCGCGGAGTTCCAATCGGCGTGGGAAGGCGGACGCTTCGATCGAGAGATCCTGAGCGAGATCATAAGCGGCCTGACTGCCATCGTCGAAAGGAGTCGTCTGGTCGCTCGGGATCGGGATGACCTGGCCGAAGATCTCGGCCGGCTCAAGGAACTGCGGGAACGGCAGGATCGCTCGAGTGACCCGGGTGCGTCCAGACGAGCCGTGGAAGCCGCCTTCAACGAGGGGCTGGCAGCGGCGAGGGCCAAGGATTACCGCGCGGCCATCGCCGCCTTCCGCCGCGCCTTAGCCATCGACCCCAGCCAGCATGCCATCTGGGCTAACCTGGCCGCGGCTTACACCGGCGTGGGCTCGCTTGCGCCGGCCGAAGACGCTCTCGCTAAAGCCGTGCAACTCAAGCCGCAGGAGGGCGCCTACCGGAACAACTACGCGATCGCCCTGGCCAAGTCCGGGAAGTTGGAGGAAGCCTGGACACAACTGGAGGAGGCCGCCCGGCTCGAACCAGCCAACGCCGGGCAGTACTTCTACAATCTGGGCGCGATTTTGGTGAACTCGGGACACACCCCTGAGGCCGGGCGGGCTTTTCGCAGAAGCATCGAGGCGAACCCGGCGTACGCCGAGTCCCATTACCAATACGGCGTGTGGTTGATGGCTCAGGCCAAGGTCTCCGCTGACGGCAGATTTCGCGGGGTATCGCGTGCGCGCGAGGCGTTCGAGACCTACCTGCGTCTGGCCCCCAATGGTCCGCATGCCGAACAGGCGCGCCAGATGTTGGACACCATCGAGCCCCGTTGAGGTCAGGCGAGGTCGTCCCGCGGGCCTGAAGTGCGCGATTATTCCATCTCGCCGGAAGCCTTCATCGTGCACGCGACTTGCGGCAGTGGATATTCAGGTTGTCCACGACCAGGTGAATGGTCCGCGCGGCGGGATGTTGCTCGACCAGGTCACTCACCACATGGGCAAACTGAGCGGCCGAGCGGTCGGGAGTCGCGGTAGTGAAGCGCCGGCCCGCCTTCGGCTCCACGGCGCCAAACACGTTGGCCGTGCCGCAGCGCTTGTACTCGTTGTCCGGCCTCGCCGGCTTTCCGGGTCTGGCCGGCCGGGGCGGGCGCACGCCGGCGTGCAGCGACACGGGTTCCTCGTCCAGGCAAAGCACCGGTTCGGCCGGCTGGTAAGGCTTCTCATAGACCGCCAGAACGTCCTCCATTCTCTCGATGTACTTGCGGTCCAGTTCCGCCACGCGCACACTTTTTTCCCGCCACGGCTTCAACTCGTGGCTTTCGAGCAGCACCCGGATGGTCTCTCGCCCCGCGCGGGGATCCAACCTGCGCTTGACGGCCTCCTCGGCCACCAAACGCACGGTCCAACGCGCCCGCCCTTCCGGCGGTTTGCCGCAGACCATGGCGACGACGCGTTGCTCCTGGGAAGCGTCCAGAAGCGGCTTAGCGCCGGGCCGCTGCTGGTCGTAGAGGGCGCGGTCCAGGCCACCACGGTTGTAACGGTGGCGATCTGGCGGACGGCTTTCGGAGTGAGGGGCAGCGCTTCCGCGGCTCGGGGCGCGGCGGCTCCCTGGGCGAGCTGCCGGAGCGCGAGGGCGCGCAGGAGGACGCGCACCTGCCGAACTCCGGCTCGCAGGAACCGCTCGATGCCGACGAGATCCTTCGGCTTGACTTGGATGGAGATTGGGCGTCGCGGCATACGGCGTGATGCACCAAAACATTCCAATATGCAACTGTTTTATAGAATTTATTCAGGCGGTCAGAGACCCAGTCTGGACGTCGAACCACTTCTCCCGCGGCTCCTCGAAGCTCTTCAGGTCAACGGCGATGCGCTCGTTTATGGCGTGGCGGCGGTGATGGGGAAAGCTTCCCATTGGCAACGCCCTATCAGCCCGGCTTTTTTCATCCCGAGCAATCGCTCGGCCGCGGGGTTCGCGTAGAGGAAGCGAAACTGCTGCTCGAAAGCGACAAAGCCGTCCTCGGCAGCGCCGACGATCTGGAGCGCAAGGGCGGACCGGCAGGGATTAGCGGCTTCCGGAATGGACTGGCCTCCGGAGACTACCGCTGTATTCCACTTCAGGAATTCTCGGATCGCCACCTAGCGGGACTGAAGTCCCGCGCGGACTAAAGTCCGCCCCACGCTGCACAGTCTTGGGACCGCTCCCTGACGGTCGCGGCTCGGCTATGATGTCCTGTAGTTACGTGCGCTTACCGAGCCGTGCGGGTCAGCACCTCGATGAGTTCGGAGACCGCGGCCGCGCTCTTGCCGAACTGGACCTGCTCTTCGGGCGTGAGGCTCACCTCGTAGACCTTCTCGACTCCCGCCGCGCCGAGTTTCACCGGCACCCCGGCGAACACGCCGTGGATACCGTATTCGCCCTCGAGATAGGCGGAGCAGGGAAGCACCTTCTTCTTGTCTTTGAGGATGGATTCGACCATCTCGACGGCCGCGGCCGAGGGTGCGTAGTAAGCGCTGCCCGTCTTCAGCAGCTTGACGATCTCGGCGCCGCCGTTGCGGGTGCGCTCGACCAGGCGGGCGATGGTTGCTTCATCCAGCAGCTCGGTGAGCGGGATGCCGGAGACGTTGGTCAGGCGAACTAGCGGGACCATGGTGTCGCCGTGCCCGCCCAGTACCATGGCGGTGATGTTCTCGACGGAAACGTCGAGCTCGCGCGCAATGAAGGCCCGGAAGCGCGCGGTGTCGAGGATGCCGGCCATGCCGACGACCCGGTTCTTGCTGAAGCCCGAGACCTTGAACGCGGTCCAGCACATTGCGTCCAGGGGGTTGGTCACTACGATCAGAATTGCATTCGGAGAGTACTGCGCCGCCTGCTCGGTGGCCGGCTTGACGATGTTGTAGTTGGCCATGAGCAGGTCGTCGCGGCTCATTCCCGGCTTGCGCGGGAAGCCCGCGGTGATGACAACGATATCCGAGTTAGCGGTCGGCTCGTAATTGTTGGCGCCAGTGACCAGGACGTCATAGCCCTGAACCGGACCGGATTGCAGCAGATCGAGTCCTTTGCCCTGAGGGACGCCCTCGAGGATGTCCACCACCACGACGTCCGCCAGTTCCTGGTCCGCGATCCGGAGCGCACAATTGGCCCCAACATTCCCCGCGCCGACTACTGTCACCTTGTTTCGCATATGAATCCCTCCTTGCCGGAGCAATCGAGAACTGAATCATTATAGCGTGGCCCGCACCGATCTCATACAATGGTGCGGATGACTGGCAGGGAAGGAGGCCGGGCCGTTCTCAGTGCGCTGGTGGGGGCCGCTCTCGGGTTGGGCGTCTATACGTTCGTGTATGCCAAGGGGTACTCCTACTTCAGCAACGATCCGGCCGCGTGCGCGAACTGCCACGTGATGCGCGAGTACTTCGATTCCTGGCAGAGGGCGAGCCACCACGGCAGCGCCGTCTGCAACGACTGCCACACGCCGCACGCGCTGGCTGGGAAGTACCTGACCAAGGCGGAAAACGGGTGGAACCACTCGCTGCGGTTCACGTTGCAGGATTTTCCCGACCCCATACGCATCCGGCCAGCGAACGCCGGCAAACTGCGCGCCAACTGCCTGCGCTGCCACCTCGACATGGCCGCCCAAATGCCGGAGGAGGACTGCGTGCGCTGCCACGCCGGAGTGGGCCACGGCCCCAGGAGATGAATGGATGAAGCTGAGCCGCTGGACCTATCTGGAGTTGGCCGGTATCGTGCTGATCGGCGTCGTCGTGCTGTTGTTGATCAATATCAACCAGCGCAAGCGGGAGGCGCGAGACGTTTTCGTCGAGGTGGTGAAACTCACCGAGGACACGGTCGAGCCCGCCGAGTGGGGCAAGAACTTCCCGCGCGAGTACGACGGCTTCAAGCGCACCAGGGAAATGCAGGCCACCAAGTACGGCGGCAGCGTGCCCTTCTCGCACCTGGACAAGGACCCGCGGCTCAAGCGCATTTTCGCCGGGTACGCCTTCGAACTCGAGTACAACAAGGCGCGCGGCCACGCCTGGTCGCTCCAGGACCAGGACAACACCCGGCGCACCAAGGAACGGCCGCAGCCCGGCAGTTGCCTCCAGTGTCACGCCTCGATTCTTCCGGCGTATCGCAAGGCGGGCGGCGGCGACGTCCTCAAGGGCTTCGAGATCGTCTCCGCGATGCCGTTCCGCGAGGCGCGCAAACTGGTGGACCACGCCATCGCCTGCCTGGATTGCCACGACCCGAAGACCATGCAGCTCCGCGTGACGCGGCCGGCCTTCCTTTATGCCGTCAAGGCGCTGAAGAAGAGCCAGGGCGTCGAGAATTACGATCCCAACACCATGGCCAGCCGGCAGGAGATGCGCACGTACGTGTGCGGGCAGTGCCACGTCGAGTACTACTTCGCCGGTGAGCGCAAGATCGTGACCTACCCGTGGGCGCAGGGGTTGAAGATGGAGCAGATCGAGGCCTACTACGACCGGATCTCGTTCAGCGACTGGAAGCACGGCGAAACCGGCGCGCCGGTGCTCAAGGCGCAGCACCCGGAATTCGAGACCTACAGCCAGGGCATCCACGCGCGCAGCGGCGTTTCCTGCGCCGACTGCCATATGCCCTACCTGCGGCAGGGCGCCATGAAGATCAGCGACCACAACGTGCGCAGCCCGCTGCTCGATATCGAGCGCTCCTGCCTGACCTGCCATCCGTTCCCGGCGTCGGAGATGAAGGCGCGGGTCGAGGCCATCCAGGACCGCCACGCGGCCTTGCTCTCGCGCGCGGAGGACGCGCTGGTCGCGTTGATCGATGACCTCAAGGCCGGCGGCGCCACCGAGGCCGCGCTCCAACTCCAACGCAAGGCTCAGTGGCGCGTGGATTTCGTCAACGCCGAGAATTCCATGGGCTTTCACGCGCCCCAGGAATCGGCCCGCATCCTGGCGGAGGCCATCGACTACGCCCGCCAGGGGCAAATAGCGGTGCTGCGGAAGCGCTGACCGCGCGGCGAGGCCTCGCGAATCCACGCTGCACCTCGGACTGTTGCAGTATAATCTGATCCGAAAGGATCGATTCATGAAACTCGTGTTGGGGCTGTTTGCGGCCGCTGCTGCCGCGAGCGCGCAGTCGTCCTTCAATAGTGCCGAAATCGTGGCCAAGGTTTCGCCTGGCGTGGTACTCATCAAGGGAGAAGCCAGCACCGGGACCGTCCTCGGCAGTGGCGTAATCGTCAGTCGCGACGGAAAGATTGCGACCAACCTCCATGTGATCCGTGACTTGAAAAGCGCGAGCGTTCAGATTGCGAGCGGAGAAATCTATGATGCCGTCTCAATAGTTGCATTTGACGACCGGAAGGATCTTGTGATCATCAAGATCGCGGGGTTCGATCTCCCAGTCGTCGAACTCGGCAATTCTAACGACGTCAAGACTGGCGAGCCCGTCGTTGTGATCGGTAGCCCCCGGGGCCTTCGAGGTACCGTCACAACTGGCGTGGTCAGCGCCATCAGAGACGAGCCATCGGGTGCGGGCTACAAGGTGATTCAGACTGACGCAGCGGTGAATCCTGGTAACAGCGGCGGCCCCTTGCTTAACGCTCGTGGTCAGGCTATCGGAATCGTCACTGCCAAGCTAAGGGGATCTGAAGGCCTGAACTTTGTTGTGCCGATCAACTATTTGCGCGGCATGCTTGACAACGCCCAGAAGCCTTTGAGCCTCGACGAACTTAGGGCAAGTCTGGCCGCGACGAAGCCCGATGTCTTCAAGTCCTCTGGATATTCGAGTCTCTGGAAGTCGTTATCTACGGGCAAGGTGCGTCGGGTGCGATTTGAGGGTGACTTCATTTACGCGGAAACCGTTCTGACCGAAGAGCAGCGCAAGATGGAGTTCGATAGTTACGAACTGAAGAAGGACTCGAGCGGCGTTTACAGAGGCGTCATTCGATTCGGCTTCACATGCAGTTATCCTTCAGCATGGGACGGTTCTCCGAAGTATAACCGGTGCAATCTCCAGAACCAAATTGAGTTTAACAGCGTGAACCCAAACCGGATCGAAGGCCGTGGTTTCGGGCCGCCCCATGGAGCAAAGTTCGACTGCAAGAAGTGCACGTACTCAAAGCCGGCTTTGTGGACACCGTTCACGTGGATACCAGAATAGGAGCAGTAGATTGGAGCACCCCCCAATGTGGGGCCTTCCTCGACCGTGCCCGTCGTATACTCAACGTGAAAGCATGGCGTATTCGGCGAACCGTTTGGCGGCAGGAATCCAGAGGCTGACAGAATGCACCGGTTCATCCAGGCACAGAAGGACAACTTTGATCGGGGTTGCCAAGGGGAGATCTTTCGGGAACTGGTCGGCACACTCGACCAAGCGTACCGCACGATCATCGACAGGCATAATCCGGACACACCTCAGATCTTCGGGCGACTTCTTCTCATCTGCCACAAGTCGATGCTGGCCGCGGCGACCCTCATCGCCCAATCGCAGCCCGACGACTCTGTCGGAATCACCCGCAGAGCTGTCGAGGCCGCTAAGGTCGCGTTGGCGGTCAAGCTAAACGACGATAACGCGCAGCAGTGGGTCTCGTTCCCGGAACGGCACGACCGATGGATCAGGCGACAACAGAATGAGAAGCCCAGGCCGTTCCACGTACAGTTCAAGGACCTGAAGGCGGATCCTGTTGTGGAAGACCTTGACAGGTTCCTCGGAATTCTCTCGGACGCCTACGTCCACTTCACGCCGGAGTACTACAGCAGCCTCGACTGGGCTGAACGCCGGAAACCGGACGGCGGTGGTGTGATCGTCCTGAACTACTTCCATCGAGATGCGCGCGAGGCTGAGCGGCACTTCATCATGCTTGCTGCCGTGCATGGTGTGATCTTGAAGGCGTTCGACAGGTGCTTCGATGGCGGTATTAGCAGTGACCCCGAGATGTCTGCTACGGTCAACGAGTTCTGGAAGTCAGGAAAGAGCATCAACGATGGCTATCAGCGAAGATACGGAATTGCCCCTGAGCCAGACCTCGGCTGACTTCCACGGGGCTTCCGAACCGCAATGACGTCTCGAGTATGGTCCGGGGTGCCCGGCCCATACTCGAGAAGGCCATTCAATGCATGCCGAAACTCATGGAAGCTCGCTGGAACCTGGGCGGAGTGTATTTCAAATCCGGGGAGCGCCAGAAGGCGGTGGAGCAACTCAAACAGATGATCCGGATCGCACCCGATTCGCCGATGGGATCGAGGGCCAAACAAATGCTCTCACGACTAGGGGAATAGGGCACTCACGGTCGCGGCTCCTAGTAGGCGGAGTCATGATCGGGGTGGAGTGACAGGAGCCGCAAGAAGTCCCCATCCCGGTAGCCGATGGCCCGAACCCTTCTCGTTACTCGAAGGCTATAGAGGCGCTGGCCGGCTGGTCCGGTTCGGGAGAGAATGGCCTCCCAACGCAACCCCCGGTCCCGGTAGAGCTGGTTCCAGTCCATCTGGCGGACTTTCCTGAGGGTCGCGAGCACCGACAGCGCCTCCGCGCGCTGCAAGGCAAACCAGGTCTCCTGGAACACCGGATTGTTCAGATCCAGCAGGATTCGATCCATGGCGAAACGGACGCGTCTAGCGGCGCCTCTTCAGCTTCGCCGCCAGCTTGTCCAGGTCGGATACCTTGGGCGGGTTGCGCTCGGCCCACTCGAGGGCCCGGGCCAGAGTCTCGGTGGCAGGCGGACTGTGGAGCCACAATTCATTCTCCGGAATCACCCGGGCAGCCTTGACCAGCCAGACGCCCTCTTCGATCTCCTCGAGCGTCACGGTGCGGCCGGCGTGCTGCTTCCCGATGGAGATCTGCCCACTGGATCCGATCGTTTTCACCTCGACGGCCATATCATGCCTTTCAACCGCATGATAGCATGAAACCTGGCGGCGAAGGCAGTGTGGACCGCTCGGTGCATACTCGAAGCATGGAACCGGATCTACATCTTTTCGCGCCACTCACGATTCGCGGCGTCGGTTTTCGGAACCGGATCGCCGTTTCGCCGATGTGCCAGTATTCGGCCGAGGATGGCTTCGCCAGCGACTGGCACCTGGTGCATCTTGGGAGCCGGGCGGTGGGCGGCGCGGGGGCGGTGATCGCCGAGGCCAGCGCGGTGGAAGCGCGGGGACGCATCTCGCCAGTCGATCTCGGCATCTGGAAGGACGAGCACATCGAGGGCCTGGCGCGCATCGCGCGGTTCGTGAAGGAGCAGGGCGCGGTTCCGGGGATTCAGCTTGCGCACGCCGGCCGCAAGGCGAGCACGCAGGCGCCCTGGACGGGCGACGGGGCGATCCCTGCGGAAGCCGGCGGCTGGCAGACGGTGGCGCCGAGCGCGATTCCTTTCCGGCCCGCGGATCCGGTTCCCGCCGAGCTGAGCGTCGCGGAGATTCGCGTCATCGTCGGGGCGTTTGCGCAGGCGGCACGACGCGCCCGCGAGGCCGGCTTCGAGGTGGTCGAGATTCACAGTGCCCACGGATACCTACTGCACCAGTTCCTCTCGCCGCTCTCGAATCATCGCACGGACGAGTACGGCGGGAGCTTCGACGCGCGGACCCGCATGGTGCGCGAGGTTGCCGGAGCGGTGCGTGCCGCGTGGCCCGACACGCTTCCCCTTTTCCTGCGGATTTCGGCCACCGACTGGATGGAAGGCGGCTGGAATCTCGACGAATCCGTGGAGCTTGGCAAGCGCCTGCGCGAGTGCGGCGTCGATCTGGTGGACTGCTCGTCGGGGGGCGCCAGCCCGGAGGCGCGCATCCCGGCCGCGCCCGGCTACCAGGTTGGGTTCGCCGAGCGCATCCGGCGCGAAGCCGGCATCCTGACCGGAGCGGTGGGGCTGATCACCGAACCCGAGCAGGCCGATAACATCATCCGCGGCGGGCAGGCGGACCTGGTTCTGTTGGCGCGCGAGTTCCTGCGGAGTCCCTATTGGCCCCTGCACGCCGCCCGGAAGCTGGGCCGGGAGGCCGAGGTTCCGCGTCAATACCTGCGCGGCTTTCCCAGGAAATAATCAGGGCCGCTCTCCCAGGACCACTACGATGTCAGCCGTCTTGTCTCGATCGCGGTGGTCAATCGTCGGCGCTGGAAAACCGGCGGCGGCCATCGCCGCGGCCACTTGCTCGGGGTCATAGAGCGTGAAGCCATGTCTGGTGAAGGACCAGCGTGACATGCATGCGCGCGACCGCAGGGCGATCGCCAGCCGGCCCCGCGACTTGGTCACCCGGGCGATCTCGCGGAGGCCCGCGCCCAGGTCAGGCCAGAAGTAGATGGTGTTGGCCGTTATGACCCTGTCGAACGATTGGTCGCGAAAGGGCAGCCTAGCGGCATCGCCGAGGCAAAGCCTGACGCGCGAATCCAGGCCCAGCCGCCGGATGCGCTTTCCGGCGCGCGCGACCATCTCGGGAGAATAGTCGACGCCGACGACGAGGCCCTGCGTCACCCGGCCCGCCATTGCCACCAGCGACTGTCCGCCTCCAAAACCGATATCGAGCACGGCATCGCCCGGCCGGAGATCGAGCAACTCGATCGCGGTGTTCACCAGGCGCTGGTTTGCCGTGTTCATGGCCCTCGCCACGATCATCGAGCCGAGCAGGCCGCTGGGCTTGCGTAACTGCGCCGCGAAGAAACGTTGCAGGCCCATCGTAGCTATCGGATCTTGAAGGCGAAGGCGTAATCGCCGGGCTTTTCGGCGGGCAGGTCGATCTCGAGCCCGGTCGCGGTGCGCGCCCACTTCAGCTTCGTTTTCGAGCCGAGCAGCTCGACCGAGCGGATCTTACGCGTGAGGTGCGGCGAGCCGGCAGCCAGCGCCTTGATGACGGCTTTGCCGTTTTCGGGCCAGGCCAGCGCGATCGCGTACAGCGTGCCGCGCTTGGTGGTGAAGCGGAAATCCTCGCCCGTGAAGGGCTTGCTGGCGGTGTCCTTGAAGGAACCGCCCACCACCTGGGTGGGGCCCTCCCCGAAAACCTTCCAGGGCCGCGTGCCATAGATGGCCTCGCCGTTCACGGCCAGCCAGCGGCCCATCTCGAGCAGGATCTTCTCGGCCTGATCCGGGATCGTGCCGTCGGGCTTGGGGCCGACATTCAGCAGCAGGCAGCCGTTCTTGCTGACTATATCGACCAGGTCGTCCACCAGAGAGTCGGGAGAGCGGAAGGTGTCGTTGTCGATGTAGCCCCAGGATTTCAGGCTGATCGAAGTGTCGGTCTGCCAGAACAACGGCCGGATGGCGGAAAGCTTGCCGCGCTCGATATCCAGCACGGCGGCCTTATCCGGGAAGGCATTGAGCTTGTAATTGATGGCCACGCCGCCGCTGTTCCACTCCGCGCCGCGGTTGTAGTAGTAGGCGGCGAACTTCTGGAAGTAGGGCCGGAAGGCCGGCTCTTCGATCCACCAGTCGAACCAGACGACCTCGGGCCGGTACTTCTCGACAATCTCGGAGGTGCGCGCCAGCCAGTCCTTCAGATGCGCCTCATTGGGCTGGTTGTCCTGCTTGGCGCCGGGCAGGCGCTTGGGTTGCGCAGGGCCGTAGAAGGAAAGGTAGTGCGGGTCTCGCACGTCGGAATCGAAGGCCATGCCGCCCTCCATGAAGAACCAGTGCTCGGCGCGGTGCGAGGAGGCGGTGAAATGCAGGCCCTGCTTGCGGACGGCGGCGGCCAGCTCTCCCACCACGTCGCGCTTCGGCCCCATCTTGGCGGCGCACCACTCGGTGAGGTCGGAGTCATACATCGGGAAGCCGTCGTGATGCTCCGCCACCGGCATGACGTATCGCGCGCCGGCCTTGCGGAACAGCTCGGCCCAGCGGTTGGCGTCGAACTTCTCGGCCCGGAACATCGGAATGAAGTCCTTGTAGCCGAACTTGGATTGGGGACCGTACTTCTCGAGATGGTGTTTGAATTCCGGCGTGCCCGCCAGATACATATTCCGCGGGTACCACTCGCTGCCGAAGGCTGGGACGGAATAGACGCCCCAGTGGATGAAGATTCCGAACTTCGCGTCCAGGTACCACTGCGGCGGCTGGCAGGTCTCGAGCGATTCCCAGGTGGCCTGGAACGGCCCGCGGGCGATGGTCTGGTCGATGCGCTTCATGGCGGCGTCGATGCGCTCCTGATAGGTTTGCGCCGGGAGCAACAGCGCGGCGGAAAACACGAACGCGAAAAGAGCTCTGCGAATCATGTTACTTCACCCTGAGCCGGAGAATGGTCAGGGAGTGCTTGGGGAACTTGTAAGTCAGGCCGTTGTTATCCACCGCGGCGGCGATGGTGCCGACGGTTGGCCGCACCTTCCTGTCGTTGCCGAAGGTATGGGTGGCCTTGAGATCGTCCTGGCTCATTTCCCAGACGCCGACTTCGCCGTCCAGCTTTCCGGCGACGTTGTCGATGCGCGCGGCGATATCCATCTTCTCGCTGCGATTGAGCACATTGAGATAGACGGCGCCGTCCTTGGCGTTGTAAGTGCCGGAGACGTCGAGATAGCCGAGCGGCGGGCGGTTGGGGACCTGATAAGTGGGCGAGGAGACCAAGAGGTCCAGCGACATGTTGCCGCGCTGCTTGCCGTACTCGGCGATGGGGAAGTAGATGGGCTGAAGGAACAGGCCCTCTTTGTTGGTGAAGATGGGCGCGATGCCGTTCACCAGTTGGGCCAGGTTGGCCATCTTGACGATGTTGGCGTGGCGGAAGAAGGCGTTGAAGAACATGCCCATGGCCAGCGCGTCCTCGTAGTTGTAGATTTCCTCCAGGCCCTTGACGCCCGGCCCGCCGCCGCGCGCGCGGTACCAGACATTCCACTCGTCGTAGGCGATGTAGATGGGCCGCGGATTGCGCTGGCCCGATTGCGCCGCGTCAATGAGCCCCTCCGTCACCTTGATGTAGTGCTCGATGTTCTGCGACGCTGCCAGGAACTGCTCGAAGTTATTCTCCCGATTTCCAATGTAGGTGTGCAGCGAGAGGTAGTCGATGACGTCGCGCGTCTTCTCGAGCACGGTGCGGTTCCAGCCGATCCAGTCGGCGCCGAAATTCGAGGAGCCGCTGGCGATCAGCTTGATCGAAGGATCGGTCCAGCGCATGGCCTTGCCGGCCTCCAGCGCAAACTTGGCGTAGTCCTCGGCGCTTTTGTGTCCCAACTGCCAGGGGCCGTCGAGCTCGTTGCCGAGACCCCAGACTTTGACGCCGTAGGGTTTCTCGCGGCCGTTCTTGCGACGCTGATCGGCCCAGTAAGTCTTCCGGTCTCCGTTGCAGTACTCGACCCAGTTGCGGGCGTCCTCGATGGTGCCCAGGCCGGCGTTGATGCAGATGTAAGGCTCGACGCCGATGCGCTCGCAGTATTGCAGGAACTCATCGGTGCCGAAGCGGTTGGTCTCGACGCCGCCCCAAGCGTAGTCGGGCCGCGCCGGACGCTGGTCTTTCGGGCCGATGCCGTCCTTCCAGTTGTAGCCGGAGACGAAGTTGCCGCCCGGCCAGCGCAGGATCGAGACACCCAGTTCCTGGACCGCCTTCATGGTGTCTTTGCGGTAGCCCTGAGCGTCGGAAAGCGGGCTGCCTTCCTCGTAGATGCCCCCGTAAATCACTCGCCCGAGGTGCTCGGCGAAATTGCCGAACAGGTGAGGATGCACCTCGCCGATGGTGCGCTCGGTGTCGATCTTGATGCGGGCCTCGGGCTGCTGGGAGAAAGCGGCGGCGGCGAGGCAGAGAAACGCGAGGATAGCGCGCATGGTGATCCTTTCAGATGGAAAAGGCGGCAGGACAAGGCTGGAGCCTTATCCTACCGGAAGGTCGGGCGCTAGCTCGTTGGACTCGGCTTGGCCACCGGCTTCACGTCTTTGACCTCGATGACGCCGTTGGTCTCGTGGCCGATGATTTCGACTTTTTCGCCGGCGTACTGCGTCACTTTGTCCGGATTGGCGATGTTGAACACCTGCCCGGCATCGGTGGCGAGCACCGGCTTCATGCCGGCTTTGATGCAGTGCTTGGCGCAGTCGGCGTGTGCCGCGTTGGCCCCCTTGGCGCCGCACTTCTCATCGGAAATCCAGCCGGTCCAGGACGCGGCCATGGAAACTGCGGCGAACACCAACGCCGCGAGCACAACGATCGCAATTCTCTTCATATTCAAGCTCCTCCTTGCCAATCTCTTCCAGTGTAGCCCGATCTACATCTCCCGGCGGTTCTCCAGGGACTTGGTGAGGGTGACCTCGTCGGCGAACTCGAGGTCGCTGCCCACCGGAATGCCCATGGCGATCCGGGTCACCTTGAGGCCGAGCGGCTTGATGAGCTTGGAGAGGTAGGCCGCGGTGGCCTCGCCTTCCACGGTGGGGTTGGTGGCGATGATCATCTCGCGCACGTTGCCGGGCTGGAGCCGTTCGATGAGGCTCTTGATGCGGAGCTGCTCGGGACCGATGCCCTTGAGCGGCGAAATGGCGCCGTGGAGGACGTGATAGAGGCCGGAGAACTGGCGCGTGGTCTCGAAGGGAAGGATGTTATGGGGCTCCTCGACCACGCAGAGGACAGAAGTGTCGCGGGCCGGGTCGGAGCAGATCGGGCACATCTCTCCGTCGCTGATGTTGTTGCATACCGTGCACAGCCCGAGCTTGTCCTTGACGTCCAGCAGGGCCTGGGCGAGGCGCTCGGCGTCCTCGCGCGGGCAGCGCAGCACCTGGAAGGCGAGGCGCTGCGCCGACTTCTGCCCGATGCCCGGAAGGCGCTTGAATTCCTGGATCAGGCGGGCTAGCGGCTCGGCGTAATCGGGCATTCAGAAGAGTCCTGGCGGGAGGCCCATCCCGCCCAGCATGGCGCGGGTCTTCTGCTGCGCTTCCTCATCCACTTTCTTGGCCGCCTCGTTGAAGGCCGCCATCATCATGTCTTGGAGCATCTCGACGTCGCCGGCCACCTCGGGATCGATCTTGACGCCCAGCACGGTTTTCTGGCCGTCCATCTTCACGGTGACCATGCCGCCGCCGGCGGAGGCCTCGACGCGGATCAGCGCGATTTCATCTTGCAGCTTCTGCTGCATAAGCTGGGCCTGCTTCATCATCGACTGCATGTTGCCGGGCATTTTCATGGGACCTCTCCTGGGTCGGTGGAAAACCCGGAAACAGGGTGACTGTCCCCGGTTTTGTGGGCGCCGGTTTTGCGGACGACGCGGACCTCGGCGCCGGGGAAGACCTCGCGGAAGCGCTGCACTTCCGGGTGGGCCAGGGCGCGGCGGGTGGCGTCATCGTTGGTGGCCTGGGGCTGCGTCGCAGCAGCTTCGCCGCCGGGGACGACCTTGATCTTCCACTTGCCGGCGTTCAAGTGCTTGACGGCCTTTTCGAGGTCGCTCACGCGCATCCCGAGCATGAATTGCTGGGGCGTGGTGAACTGAAGCTCGGCGCCGGACTCGACCAGGCGCGAGTGTTCTACGGCATCGGCGGTGAAGGCCATGCCAAGCTCGTGGAGCGCGCCGACGAGCCGTTGCTGGAGACCACCGCCCGCGGGCCTTGGAGTGGGAGTAACCGGCGTGCCGGAGGCGAGGCTGGCCAGCGCTTCCTCGATGGGCACGAGCTTGCCGGCCTCGACGAGCCGGACCAGCCCGAGCTCCAAATGCAGCCGCGGCTGCCAGGAGAACTGCAAGTCGCGGAACAGGTCGAGGGTGAGCTGCAAGTAACGGGTGAGGTCCTGCTCGGAGAAGGAGGCGGCGATCTGGGACAGCCGCTCGCGCTCCTGGTCGGAGGCGGCGACGAGCCGGTGGTTGGCGGCGGCGATCTTGGTGACCAGCAGGTTGCGGAAATAGCGCGCCAGCTCGCGCACGAAGTGCTGCAAGTGATGGCCGTTGCGCACCAGCTCGTCCACAATTTCCAGCATGCGCGAGGAACTGCGGTCCGTGAGCGTCTGGGTAATCTGCGCGAGCGAGTCGAGCGAGAAGGCGCCGAGCAGATTGCGGACTTCGGCCGCGTTGAGGGTGGTCCCGCAGCAGGCGATGGCCTGGTCCAGGGCCGAAAGCGAGTCGCGCACGCTGCCCTCGCCCACCTGCGCCAGCACGGAGAAGGTCTCCGGGTCGGCCTGGATGCCTTCCTGCTCGCAGATCCAGCGCAAGCGGGCCAGGATCTCGTCGAAATCCACGGAGCGGAAACTGAAGTGCTGGCAGCGCGAGGCGATGGTGGCGGGGATCTTGTGCGCCTCGGTGGTGCACAGCACGAACACCACCCACTCGGGCGGCTCCTCGAGAGTCTTGAGCAAGGCGTTGAAGGCCTCGCTGGTGATCTGGTGGGCTTCGTCGACGATGAAGACCTTGTAGCGGTCGCGGGCGGGCCGGTAACGCACATTCTCGCGCAGCTCGCGCATCTCGTTGATGCCGCGGTTGGAGGCGGCGTCGATCTCGATGACGTCGGGGGCGTTCGAGGCGGAGACCTCCAGGCAGCTCGCGCAGGCGCCGCAGGGGGCGGTGGTGGGCCCCTGGATGCAATTCAGGCAGCGCGCCAGGATGCGCGCGACGGTGGTTTTTCCCGTGCCCCGCTGCCCGGAGAAGATGTAGCCGTGCGCGACGCGGTTCTGCGCGATGGCGTGCTCGAGCGTGGTGCGGACGTGCTCCTGGTTCACCAGCTCGGAGAAGGTTTGGGGCCGGTATTTCCTGGCGATGACCTGATACATGGGTGAGGAAGGCCAACCAGGCCCCAGGTGATCCGCGGCACACGAACCGCACCGTTACCGTTGCTTCCTTCCGGACCTGGCGGGGTTCACGGCCGCCCGTTGCACGGAGCCCGGAGCCTGGAATCCCTATGCTAACACGCCGGAAACCCGGAACTGGAAGCTGACGAGTCCACGTCTGGAGTGGCGGGCACCCTTCCACCACGACGATTCCGCTCTCGGTGACGTGATAATGGCGGCGATCGGCTTCCACGTCACAGCCGATCGAGGTCCCATCAGGCACCGCAACGTTTTCGTCCAGAATGGCCCGGCGGATGGTGGCGCGGCGTCCAATGTCGCAGTTGT
>JBEKMO010000109.1:0-13901 GCA_050008465.1 Bryobacteraceae bacterium | reverse complement strand
GCCAATTGCACGCTGGTCTGCCCCACCTGCTTCTGCACCACCGTCGAGGACCTCACCGACGTCACCGGAGAACACGCCGAGCGCTGGCGCAAGTGGGATTCCTGCTTCACCGACGCTTTCACGTACATCCACGGCGGCAGCCTCCGGCTCTCGGTGAAGTCGCGTTACCGGCAGTGGCTCACGCACAAATTCGCCGCCTGGGTCGATCAGTTCGGCGCACTGGGCTGCGTGGGATGCGGCCGCTGCATTACCTGGTGCCCGGGCAGAATCGACGTTACTGAGGAGATCCGAGAGATTCGGGGAGCGGTAAGCCCCGCGTAACCGACAAGGAGGACGACGGAATGGAATCCAAGACGCTGACCGACGTGCTTCGGGAGCATCCGTTTCTGGAAGGTCTGAAGCCCAATCATGTCCAGAGAATGGCCGAGGTGGCCCTGGAGGTTCAGTTCGCAAGAGACCAGATCATCTTCCGGGAGGGCGATGAGACCAGCTTGTTCTATCTGCTGGTGTCGGGCAAGGTGGCCCTGGAGGTTTCCGCTCCCGGGCGGATCGTGCGCATCCAGACCCTGGGCGAGGGCGACGAGATGGGCTGGTCGTCGCTGCTCGGCCACGCCGGCAAGACCTTCCAGGCGCGCTCCCTCGAGCCGGTGCGCGCCATCGGTTTCGACGCCACCCGTCTGCGCCAGGTCTGGGAGCAGGACCCCGCGTTCGGCTACCAGTTCATGGTGCGGCTGCTCAAGGTGGTGGCGCAGCGGCTGCAAGCCGCCCGCCTGCAACTGCTCGATCTATACGCGCCGCGGGGGGTCAAACTGGTATGAGCGCAGTCCTCACCGCTGCCCCGCCCGTCGTCCCGCCCCACATGACGCCGGTGCGCGTGGCGAGCGTCGTCAAGGAGACCCACGACACCTTTACCCTGACGCTCGATCCCCAGGGCGAAGAAGGGGCCGGCCGTTTCTCGCCCGGACAGTTCAGCATGTTGTACGTGTTCGGCGTGGGTGAGTTGCCCATCTCCATCAGCGGCGACCCGCACGACAGCGGCCGTCTGGTGTACACCGTGCGCTCCGTGGGCAAGGCCACCAACGCCCTGGTCAACTGCCAGCCCGGGCAATGGGTCGGAGTGCGCGGGCCGTTTGGCACCTCCTGGCCGCTGGAGCAGGCCCGCGGCAACGACGTGTTGATCGTCGCCGGCGGCATCGGCCTGGCGCCGTTGCGCCCCGCCATCCACCACATGCTGCGTCACCGCGACGATTATGTCCGGCTGATGCTCCTCTACGGCGCGCGCAGCCCCAAGGACCTGCTCTATCGCAAGGATCTCGCCGGGTGGGCCCGTCTGCCCGATACCCAGGTGCTTACCACGGTTGACTATGGCGGCATGAATTGGCGCGGCTACGTCGGCGTGGTCACCACCCTGTTCCGCTACGTCCGCCTGCACCCCGGCCGGACCACCGCCATGATCTGCGGGCCCGAGATCATGATGCGCTACGTCATCCGCGAACTCGAGAAGCGCGCCCTGCCGGATGCCGACATTTACCTCTCCATGGAACGCAACATGAAATGTGCGGTAGGCTTCTGCGGCCACTGCCAGCTCGGACCCTATTTCGTCTGCAAGGACGGCCCCATCTTCCCCTACACCAGGATGCGGCCATGGCTGGAAAAGCATGAGCTCTAACAACAAAACCAAGCCCAGAGTTGCCGTGTTCAAGTTCGCATCCTGCGACGGTTGCCAGTTGAGCCTTCTGGATGTCGAAGACGAACTGCTCGCCGTCGCCGGAGCGATCGACATCGCGTATTTTCCGGAGGCCTCGCGCACCATGCTCAAAGGGCCCTACGACATCGGGCTGGTGGAGGGTTCCATCACCACGCACCACGACGCCGAGCGCATACAGAAGGTCCGGCGGCAATGCACGGTGCTGGTAACCATCGGCGCCTGCGCCACCGCGGGCGGGGTCCAGGCGTTGCGCAACTGGGCCGACTCGCAGGAGTACGTCCGCACGGTCTACGCCCAGCCGGATTTCATTCAGACCCTCAAGATGTCCACCCCCATCGCCGAGCACGTGCCGGTGGATTTCGAGTTGCGCGGCTGCCCCATCAACAAGAAGCACCTCATCGAGCTGATCTCGGCCATGCTGATCGGTCGCACGCCCAATATCCCGACCCACAGCGTCTGCATGAAGTGCAAGCGCAGCGGCAACGTCTGCATCACCATCGCGCGCGGCGTCCCCTGCCTGGGGCCGGTGACCCAGAGCGGCTGCGGGGCCCTTTGCCCCCGCTTCGGCCGCGGCTGCTTCGGCTGTTACGGACCGATGGAAAGCGCCAACACCTCCGCCATGACCACGCAGTTCCGGCTGCTCGGACAGAGCGACGAGGAGATCGCCCGCGCCTTCCGCAGCTTCAACGCCTGGTCCTGGCAGTTCCGCAAAGCCAGTGAGGAGGCCGAAAGAGCGTGAAAAAATTGACGATTTTCTCATTGACGATTTTCCCGGCGGATCGCCGGCCTCAAAGCAATCGTCAATGCCGCAATCGTCAATCGTCAATATCTGTAGGATAGGGCTCCAGCCCTGTCCGGCCAACTTATGAGAAGGAATACGCAATGAAAAAACTGAAGGGCCTCGGCGGTGATTCCGCCCAGGACATTTTGAAGCCCCGGCATCACCCGCTGGACATCTTCTTCGAGCCGGAGTCGGTGGCCTTGATCGGGGCCACCGAAAACCCCGGCAGCGTCGGGCGCACCGTGCTGTGGAACCTGATCAGCACCCCGTTTGGCGGAACCGTCTACCCGGTGAACCCGAGGCGCCCCAGCGTGCTGGGCATCCGGGCGTATCCCAACATCGCGGCGGTCCCCGAGAAGGTCGACCTGGCCGTCGTGGTGACTCCGGCCAAGACCATTCCCGGAATCATCCGCGAGTGCGTCGACGCTGGCGTGCCCGCGGCGGTCGTCATTTCCGCCGGCTTCAAGGAGACCGGGCCCGAGGGCCTGGCTTACGAGCAGCAACTGGTGGCTGAGGCCAAGCGCGGCAACATGCGCATCATCGGCCCGAACTGTCTCGGAGTCATGAGCCCGCGTACCGGGTTGAACGCCACCTTCGCGCGCGGCATAGCGCTCCCGGGCAACGTCGGTTTCATCAGCCAGAGCGGCGCGCTGTGCACCGCCGTGCTCGACTGGAGCTTGCGGGAGCAGGTCGGCTTCAGCTCGTTCCTCTCCATCGGCGCGATGTGCGACGTCGGCTGGGGCGACCTGATCGACTACCTGGGCAACGACCCCCACACCCGCAGCATCCTGCTCTACATGGAGACCATCGGCGACGCCCGCGCCTTCCTGTCCGCCGCCCGTGAAGTGGCCCTCTCCAAACCCATTATCGTGATCAAGCCCGGCCGCAGCGAAGCCGCCGCCAAGGCCGCTGCCTCTCACACCGGCTCCCTCACCGGCAGCGACGAAGTGCTGGATGCCGCCTTCCGCCGCAGCGGCGTCCTGCGCGTCAACAACATCGCCGACCTCTTCTACATGGCCGAAGTCCTCGCCAAGCAGCCCCGCCCGGCCGGCCCTCGTCTGTCCATCGTGGCCAACGCCGGCGGACCCGCCGTGCTCGCTACCGACGCCCTGGTCACCGCTGGCGGCGAAATCCCCGAGCTCTCCAAGGAGACCTTCGACGCGCTCAATGCCTTCCTGCCCGCGGCCTGGAGCCGCAACAATCCCATCGACATCCTGGGCGACGCCGCTCCCGATCGCTACGCCAAGGCGCTGGAGATCGCCGCCAAGGATCCCAACGCCGACGGGCTGCTGGTCATCCTGACTCCCCAGGCCATGACCGATCCCACCAGGACCGCCGAGCAGCTTCGTCCCTACGCCCACATCGAAGGCAAACCCGTGCTCGCGAGCTGGATGGGTGGCACCGAGGTCGCCGCGGGCGAGGAAATCCTCAACCGCGCCGGCATCCCCACCTTCTCCTATCCCGACACCGCGGCCCGCGCCTTCAATTACATGTGGCGCTTCGCCTATAACCTCCGCGGCCTTTACCAGACCCCCATGGCGCCGGATTCCGAGGAAGCCGAGGCCGACCGCGCCCGCGCCGACGCCATTATCCAGAGTGCGCGCCAAGCTGGCCGCACCATTCTTACCGAGTTCGAGTCCAAGCAACTGCTGGCCACCTACGGCATCCCCATCGTCGAAACCCGCATCGCCATCTCCGAGGACGACGCCGTGAAGAGCGCCACCGAGATCGGCTACCCCATCGTCCTCAAGCTCTACTCCGAGACCATCACTCACAAGACCGACGTCGGTGGCGTGCAGCTCAACCTCCGCAATGAGGAAGCCGTCCGCGCGGCCTACAAAGCCATCGAGGCCTCGGTCTCGGCCAAGGTCGGCAGCCAGCATTTCCAGGGCGTCACCGTGCAGCCCATGATCAAGCTGTTCGGCTACGAACTCATCATCGGCTCCAGCATCGACCCGCAGTTCGGCCCCGTGCTGCTGTTCGGCATGGGCGGCCAGCTCGTCGAGGTGTTCAAGGATCGCGCGCTGGCGCTGCCCCCGCTGAACTCCACGCTGGCCCGGCGCATGATGCAGGCCACCAAGATCTACACCGCGCTCAAAGGCGTGCGCGGCCGCGCGCCGGTGGACCTGGCCGAGTTGGAGCAATTGATGGTGCGGTTCAGCCAGCTTGTGGTCGAGCAGCGCTGGATCAAGGAAATCGACATCAACCCGCTGCTCGCTTCCCCGGAACGGTTGGTCGCCCTGGACGCCCGCGTGGTCGTGCACGGCCTGGACGTCACCGCGGACAAGCTGCCGCGTCTGGCGATCCGTCCCTATCCCACCAAGTACGTGGCGCCCTGGACCGCGAAAGACGGCACCAAGGTCGTGATTCGCCCGATCCGTCCCGAGGACGAACCCCTGCTGGTGAAGTTCCACGAGACGCTGTCGGAGCGCTCGGTGTACCAGCGCTACCTGCACCTGATGAAGCTCAGCCAGCGCGTCGAACACGAGCGGCTGACCCGCATCTGCTTCATCGACTACGACCGCGAAATGGCGTTGGTGGCCGAATACGAAGACCCGGCGACCGGCGAGCCGCAGGTGATCGGCGTGGCCCGCTTGAAGAGGGCCCACGGCGTGAACCAGGCCGAGTTCGCCGCGATCGTCACCGACGAATACCAGGGCCGCGGATTAGGCTCCGAGCTGCTGCGGCGCATGATTGAAGTAGCCAAGGACGAGAAGCTCGGCTGCATTACCGGCGACGTTCTGCCGGACAACGTCATGATGCTGCGCGTCTGCGAGAAGATGGGCTTCCAGTTGACGCGCTCGATCGAAGACCCGGTGGTTAAGGTCGAGCTGGATCTGGGGTAGGGAGGACGGCTTGTGGCTTGTGGCTTGTGGCCTGTGGGTCCGGACGACCTTGCTCCGGCTGCCGCCCACTGCGTTGCCCGCCGGCTGGAGCCTGAAGCCCGCGATCCGGCCGGCGCGAAAGCCGGTGCGCCACCGCGGAATCCACAGGCCACATGCCACAAGCCACAGGCCAAGGAGGTTTAGCCGATGACGAGCAAGACCATCAAGGTTGACTACCTCGCGCGCGTCGAGGGCGAGGGAGCTCTCCAGGTGAAGCTGCGCGGCGACCGCGTCGAGGATGTGAAGCTCAAGATCTTCGAGCCGCCGCGAATGTTCGAGGCGTTCCTGCGGGGGCGCCATTTCCTGGAGGCCCCCGACATCACGGCGCGCATCTGCGGCATCTGTCCCATCGCTTACCAGATGAGCGCCGTGCACGCCATGGAGCGGGCCCTGGGCGTCACCGTCGATCCCGCCATCCGGCTGCTCCGCCGCCTGATCTACTGCGGCGAGTGGATCGAGAGCCACGCCTTGCACGTCTACATGCTCCACGCGCCCGATTTCCTGGGCTACCAGGACGCCATCGAAATGGCGCGCGACCACAAGGATGCCGTCGAGCAGGCGCTGCGCCTCAAGAAGATCGGCAATCATGTGATGACCGTGCTGGGCGGCCGAGAGATCCATCCCATCTCGGTCTGCGTCGGCGGTTTCTATCGCGTGCCGCCGCGTAGTGAGCTGCTGGCCTTGGTCGAGGACCTCAAGTGGGCGCTGGAGGCTTCGATCGCCACCGCCCGCCTGGTCAATACCTTCGAGTTCCCGGATTTCGAGCAGGACTACGAGTTCGTGGCGCTCTCGCATCCGGACGAGTACCCGCTCAATGAGGGCCGGGTGGTTTCCAACAAGGGCCTGGACATCGACGTCGCGGAGTACGAAGAGCACTTCTTCGAGCAGCACGTCCGCCACTCCAACGCGCTGCAATCGCAGTTGCGCAAACGCGGCTCGTACATGGTCGGTCCGCTGGCGCGCTTCAACCTGAACTACGCCAAGCTGCCGGAGATCGCGCGCCAGACGGCGAGCGACTGCAAGCTCGCCGTGCCCTGCCTGAACCCGTTCCGCAGCATCGTGGTCCGGGCCATCGAACTGGTCTTCGCCTGCGACGAGGCGTTGCGGGCCATCGCCGAGTACGAGCCGCCGGCCGCGCCCAGAGTGGAAACGCCCGTGCGCGCCGGTACCGGCCAGGGGGCCACCGAAGCGCCGCGCGGATTGCTCTACCACCGCTACCAGATCGACGAGCGCGGCTTGATCCGCTCCGCCAAGATCGTGCCGCCCACCTCGCAGAACCTGAAGCGCATCGAAGACGATCTCTGGTACTTCGTCCCCCAGATCGCCACGCAACCGGTCGAGCAGATCACCCTGCGGTGCGAGCAGGCCGTCCGCAACTACGACCCGTGCATTTCCTGCGCCACCCACTTCCTGCGCCTGGAGATTGAACGGGAGTAGTGTGCATCCCCTGATCATCGGCTGCGGCAACGCGGACCGGGGGGACGACGCGGCGGGGCTGCTGGTCGCGCGGCGCCTGCGGTCATTGGGAATCGAAGCGCAAGAGCATGGCGGCGAAGGCTTGCGCCTCCTGGAATCCTGGAGCGCCGCCGAAAGCGTCATAATAGTGGATGCTGTGATCAGCGGGGCTCGGGTGGGCGCCATCTCCGTCTGGGATGCCCGAACCGCTCCGGTAGCTCGTGACATTTTCCGCGCCTCCACACACGCATTCGGACTGGCGGAAGCGGTGGAACTGGGACGCGCACTCGGCAGGCTCCCACCCGCGCTCAGGATCTATGGAATCGAGGCAGGCCAGTTTGAGCCTGGCTCGTCGCCCTCGCCGGAGGTTCTGGCGGCCGTCGAAGAGCTGGCGCGCCGGATTGCGAAGGACCTGGTGGTGGCCACATGACGCTCGCGGTCGGCAACGTCGAACGGCTCCGCGTCGCGCTATACGGCGCGGTGCAGGGTGTGGGCTTCCGCCCGTTCGTTTACCGCCTGGCCACCGAAATGGGTTTGAACGGCACGGTGCTGAACTCGAGCGCCGGCCTCGTCGTCGAGGTCGAGGGGAACCGGCAGGAGCTCGACGTGTTCCTCGCGCGCCTGGAAGGGGAGAAGCCGGCCGCCGCCGTGGTCCTGGCCCGCGAGACGAGCTTGCTGGCCCCAGCCGGCTACACCCGCTTCGAGATTCTGGAGAGCGACGAGGTCTCCGAGAGAACCACCAGCATCCTGCCCGACCTGGCCACTTGCCCGCAGTGCCTGGCCGAATTGCTCGACCCCGCCAACCGCCGCTTCCAGTATCCCTTCACCAACTGCACGCAATGCGGCCCGCGGTACTCCATCATCCTCGATATCCCCTACGACCGCCCGCGCACCACCATGCGCGGCTTCGAGCTGTGCCCCGAGTGCGCGCGCGAATACGCCGATCCAGCGGACCGCCGCTTCCACGCCCAACCCAACGCCTGCCCGCGCTGCGGCCCCCAACTGTCGATGGGCATTCGCGAGGCCGCCCGCGCTATTCAGGCCGGCCGCATCGTCGCTCTGAAAGGCATCGGCGGGTTCCAGTTGCTGGTGGACGCCGCGAACGAGGAGGCCGTCGCCCGCCTGCGCCGCCTCAAGCAGCGCGAGGAGAAGCCCTTCGCGCTGATGATGCCCAGCCTCGACATGGTGCGCGAGTACTGCCAGGTTTCGCCGGCGGAAGAGGCGCTGCTACGGTCGCCCGCCGCCCCCGTGGTGCTGCTGCGTCCCCGTGGCGCCCCCTTGCTGGCTCCCAACGTGGCGCACAACTCGCCCTACCTCGGGGTCATGCTTCCCTACTCGCCGCTGCACCACCTGCTGATGCGCGAGTGCCCGATCCCCATCGTCGCCACCAGCGGCAACCGCAGCGATGAGCCGATCGCCACCGGCAACGACGAGGCGCAAGCGCGCCTGGACGGCATAGCCGAAGTCTTCCTGATGCACGACCGTCCCATCGCGCGCCCCTGCGACGATTCGGTCGCGCGCGTGACCCGCGGGCGCGAGAGCGTCATCCGCCGGGCCCGCGGCTACGCCCCTCTTCCCGTGCGCGCGGCGCGCGACCTGCCCTCCGTGCTGGCCGTCGGAGCCCACCTCAAGAACGCCGTCGCCATCGCAGTCGGCCGCCAGGTCTTCCTCAGCCAGCATGTCGGCGACCTCGACACCCTGGAGTCGCGCGCGGCTTTCGAGAAGGCCATCGAGGATCTCTGCCGCCTATACCGCTTCCAGCCGGAAGTGGTGGCCTGCGACCTGCACCCCGACTACGCCTCCACCCGCTGGGCGCTCGGCTCGGGGCTGCCGCTGGTCAAGGTGCAGCACCACTGCGCGCACGTCGCCGCCTGCGCCGCCGAGAACGATGTCACCGGTCCATACCTCGGCGTCTCCTGGGACGGCACCGGCTACGGCCTGGATGGCACAGTCTGGGGCGGCGAGTTCTTCCTTTGCGAGAGCGGGCGCTTCGAACGCATCGCCCATCTGCGCCCCTTCCGGTTGCCCGGCGGAGAGGCGGCCATTCGCGAGGGCTGGCGCTCGGCCGCTAGCCTGCTGTACGAAACCGTGGGTCCGGACGCGGTCCGGGACCCGCTGATCCGGCGCATGCTCGAGCGCGGCGTCAACTCGCCGCTCACCTCGAGCGTCGGCCGTTTGTTCGATGCTGTTTCCTCGATCGCCGGCATCGCGCGGGAAAGCCGCTTCGAAGGGCAGGCCGCCATGCTGCTCGAGCGCGCCATCACCGACCTGGATACCAGCGAGTGCTACCCGCTGGCCGAAGGGGATTGGGCGCCGCTGGTCGACGCCGTGCGCCGCGACGTCTCTACCGGCGTCCCGCGCGGCCTCATTGCCGCCCGGTTCCACAACGCGTTGGCGAACTGGATCGCGGCCGTGGCCCGGCGAGCCGGCCTGCGCGACGTGGTGATGAGCGGCGGCGTGTTCCAGAACGGCTACCTGGTCGAGCGCGCCGCGGCCCTGTTGGAAGGGCGCGGCTGCCGCGCCTACACGCACCAGCGCGTTCCCCCCAACGACGGCGGCATCGCTCTCGGCCAAGCCGTGCTGGCGGGAGGTTAACCATGTGCCTGGCCGTACCGGGAAAGATCCTTGAGATTCGCGAAGACCCCGATCCCACTCTCCGCCGGGCCCAGGTCGATTTCGGCGGCATCCGCAAAGAGGTCTCGCTGGCTTTCACGCCCGAGGCCGCGAGCGGCGACTACGTCCTGGTCCACGTCGGTTTCGCCCTCAACGTGGTCGACGAAGGCGAAGCGCGCAAGATCTTCGAGTACCTGGCGGAAATGGATGCGCTCGCGGAAGCCCAGGAGGGTTCGTCGTGAAGTTCCTCGATGAATATCGCGACCGGAAACCGGTGGCCCTGCTCGCCCAGGAGTTGCGGCGCATCATCCATCGGCCTTGGACCATCATGGAGATCTGCGGCGGCCAGACGCACACCATCCTCAAGAGCGGGCTCGAGGACCTGCTGCCGCCCGAGATCACGCTGGTTCACGGTCCCGGCTGCCCCGTGTGCGTGACGCCCATCGAGCTGATCGACAAGGCCGTTGAAATCGCCGCTCGCCCCGAGGCCATCCTGTGCTCGTTCGGCGATATGCTGCGCGTTCCCGGCTCCACGCGCAGCCTGCTGGACTCGAAGGCCGCCGGCGGCGACGTGCGCATCGTCTATTCGCCCATGGACGCGCTCAAAGTGGCGCGCGACAATCCGCGGCGCCAGGTGGTGTTCTTCGCGGTGGGCTTCGAGACCACCGCGCCCGCCAACGCCATGTCCGTGTGGCAGGCCGCGCGCGAGGGACTCGTGAACTTCTCGCTGCTGGTCGCACACGTGCTCGTGCCGCCCGCTATCGTTGCCATTCTGAGCGCCCCGAACTGCCGCGTTCAGGCGTTCCTCGCTCCCGGCCACGTCTGTACCGTCATGGGCTACCACGAGTACGAACCCCTCGCCCAGCGTTATCGCGTTCCGATTGTAGTCACCGGTTTCGAGCCGCTCGATCTGCTCGAGGGCATCCGCATGGCGGTCGCGCAATTGGAAGAGGGACGCGCCCAGGTCGAGAACCAGTACAGCCGCGCCGTCAGCCGCAACGGCAACCAGCCCGCGCAGCAGCGCGTGGCCGAGGTTTTCGAAGTCACCAACCGGCAATGGCGCGGCATCGGCGAGATTCCCTCGAGCGGCCTGCGGCTCCGCGAGGCCTACCGCCGTTTCGATGCCGAGGAGCGCTTCGGGTTGCGCGTAGCCGGCGCGCGGGAATCCTCCGAGTGCATCGCCGGCCTGGTTCTGCAAGGCCTCAAGAAGCCTCACGAGTGCCCGGCCTTCGGTGTCGGGTGCACTCCCGAGCGGCCGCTCGGCGCGCCCATGGTCTCCTCCGAGGGCGCCTGCTCCGCGTATTATCGATACGGGAGGCGCCAACATGCGGGAGATTAACCTGACCTGCCCCGTTCCACTGCCCGCCGGCGACTGCATCCTGCTGGCCCACGGCGGCGGCGGCAAGCTCATGAACGAGCTCATTGAGCGCGTCTTCCTCCCCGCCTTCGCCAACCCCGCGCTCGACGCCCGCCACGACGGAGCCGTCCTTCGCATCGGGAATGCGCGCCTGGCCTTCACCACCGATTCCTACGTCGTCCAGCCGCTCATTTTCCCCGGCGGCAACATCGGCGACCTGGCCATCAACGGCACTGTAAACGACCTGGCCATGTGCGGGGCCCGGCCGCTCTACCTGAGCGCGGGCTTCATCCTCGAGGAAGGGCTGGCCACCGAGACCCTGCAGGTCGTCGTCGATTCGATGCGGCAAGCCGCCGCCAACGCAGGCGTCGAGCTGGTCACCGGCGACACCAAGGTGGTGGACAAAGGCAAAGGCGACGGCATCTTCATCAACACCGCCGGCATCGGCGTGATCGAACATGCGCTCGAGATCGGCCCGCGCTCGGTTTCGCCCGGCGACGCGGTGCTCGTCAGCGGCGACCTGGGTGCGCACGGCATCGCGATTCTCTCCGTGCGCGAAGGGCTGGAGTTCGAGGCGCCGGTCGTGAGCGACACCGCTCCGCTGTGGCCGCCCGTCGAAGCGCTGCTCGCTCGCGGCATCGAAGTGCACTGCCTGCGCGATCTGACGCGCGGCGGCCTGGCTTCCACGCTCAACGAGATCGCTACCACGCGCGGTGTCGGTATTCGCATCCGCGAGGCCGATCTCCCGGTGGAAGAGGTGGTGCGCGGCGCCTGCGAGATCCTCGGCCTCGACCCGCTCTACGTCGCCAACGAAGGCCGCTTCGCCGCGTTCCTCCCCATGGCGCAAGCCGCCCGAGCCCTCGAAATCCTCTCCGCCTTCCCCGTCTCGCGCCGCGCCGCCCTGGCCGGCGAAGTCACTGCGGGCGACGCAGGCCTGGTGGTCCTCACCAGCCGCATCGGCGGCAATCGCGTAGTGGACATGCTGAGCGGCGAGCAACTGCCGCGGATCTGTTGAGCTACGCCGCCGGCTCGATGATCGCCGCCATCGACCCCTTGGATTCCGCCATCCGCCAGTCCGGCCCGTAGTTCCGGATCTGGTCGCGCGCGAACTCCGCCTGGGCGAGCTCGCAGGTGATCACGATGGTCCGGCCGGTGGTGTCCACCTCGACCGCGTGCCGGAAGGCGTCGGCCACCGAGAGCAGAAACAGCTTTTGCAGCATCTCGATGACGTAGTCGTAGGTGTGCACGTCGTCATCCAGCAGAACGACGTTGTACAGAGGCACAAGCTGGTCCCGGTTCCGGACTTCCGTTTCCGAGTCGAACTGTGTTTCTGCCATGCCGGCTAGCCCCAATACTGCTCACTTTTTCTTCGTAGGGCGGACCTCCTGGTCCGCGGGCCGACGTCCACGTCGGCCCAAACGCCGGGCCAAGGGGACCGCCCCGAAAACCCCAGCCACTGGCGGCTCTTGCAGTAAGTGAACAGCATTGCGGCTATGTTCTCTCCAGCGCCCGGTAGGTGCTCGCGACGTTCTCCTTGACGCTGCTGGACAGGATCTCGGCCAGGGTCCTCTCCGGAGGCCCCGGGGTGTAGCGCATGAGCGAAGCGGAGACAAACTCGCCGTACCCATCGCGCTGGAGTGATTTCAAAGCGGCGGAGGTCACCGTGCCCTGTAGCTCCTCGATCGTGTGGCCCTCGCGCTTGCCGCTCTCGACCGCGGTCACCAGCTCCTCGATGTAGGCCGTCATTTGCCCCATCCTGTCGCGCCCGTGCTGCACCGCCCCATGGCCGCCGATGATCTGCGTGAAATCGAACTGGGCCACCGACTTGAGCGTGCCAGGCCACTCCCGTGGGTAGCCGTCGCCGATATACGGCAGGAACCCGTGCGCCAGGTCGCCGCTGGCGATCACCTTCTTCTGCGGGCAGAACACCACGATGTCGCCCGCCGTGTGGCCCCGCCCCCGAAACGCCAGGTGCAGATCGTGCGCCTTGTCGTGCAGCACCAGGTTGTCCTGGAACGTGACGTTGGGCAGATCCAGCGCGTAGTCCCGCATCTCGCTCATGTAGGCCCGCGTCTGGGAAATCATGCCTTCGTAGTACGCCTTCTCTTCCAGGCTCTTCGCGGCGGCCAGCTTCGCACGGTGGTCCTCCAGCGCCTTCGGCACCGAGTCGAGGAAGCTTTTCAGGTGGCCCGGGTCCAGCTCCGCGATCAGCTTCCGGGTCACGGTGCTGGATACGATCTCGGCGTGCGGCGCAATCCGCCGGTAGGCCGGGTTGCCCAGCACGTGGTCCGCATGGAAGTGCGTGTTGACGATGTAGCGGATCGGCTTCTGCGTGATTTCGCGGCGCACCTGCCCCACCAGCGCCGCCACCGCCGAGGGACTCGAATGAGTATCGACGATCATCAGGTCGTTCGCATTCTCGAAAATCGCCGCGTTGCAGTTGATTTGCGCCGTCGGGCGCGCCACCGCGGCGTAAACGCCCTCAGTCACCTTCTCGAGGTCGAACAGAACCGCCCGCTCGGTAGTGGATTGGGCCCGCGCCTGCGCGGCCCGCAGGACCGCCTGCTCCATCACGGAAGCACCAATAAAGCTCGCGCCAAAGGTTTGCGCGAGAAAACTCCGCCGGGAATGCACGTGCATCGCAACCTCCAATGTATAGATCCTACAGCAATCCGAAAGAATCCGGGAACTCTCGCAACCGAGGGACTGCCTCGGCCGTCCGCTGTGGGGACGGCCCAGGCTGTCCCCGGTTGCCCCCCGCAGGTCTGGTAGAATAGTCATCGGAAAGGGGGCGCAACGGATTCGACGGGATTGTATCCGAGGTGAAGAGGCGTGCCGGGTTCCGAGCTCCCGTAAAACGATCGGAAACCTAAAACTGCCAACACGCAGTTTGCATTCGCTGCCTAATTCATTAGGCGGCCGCTCCGGCTGGTGGGCCCGCCCGCCGGTCAGTGAGCGTCATTTAGCGGGATAGGCTCAAGGCTCCGGTCCGAAGCCCCAGGCCGAGATCAACCGGACTAGGTTGCCGTCGCTCTTGCCGGTTCCGACGGCGGTGCCCGAATACACCGAATCGGCTACGCACGTAGGCTCCCACAGCGGACT
>JBEKMO010000108.1:0-15438 GCA_050008465.1 Bryobacteraceae bacterium | reverse complement strand
CGGTCCGGCCCGGTGACATCATTGACACATTGGTCCGGAGACATCGTTGACACTTTTTAGGATCCAAGACACTCGGCATAGGGGGGTGCCCGATGCCGTGGCAGGAGCGAAGTGCCTTGGAAGAGCGGAAGGAATTCATTGCGGAGTGGTTACGCCAAGAGGAGTCGTTTGCCGAGATCTGCCGGCGCTACGGGGTCTCGCGGCAGACGGGGTACAAATGGTGGGGGCGCTGGGAGGCGGAAGGCGCGGCGGGGTTAGAGGAGCGCAGCCGGGCGCCGTTGAACAACCCGCGGGCGATGCGCGAGCGGGTGCGGAAGAGCTTGTTGGAACTGCGGCAGGCGCACCCGCGCTGGGGAGCGCGGAAGCTGCGGAAGTGTCTGGAGGAGTGGTGTCCTGGGGAGGCGCGGCCGGCGGCGAGCAGCATCGCGGAGCTGCTGCGGCGGGAAGGGCTGGCGCAGCCCCGGAAGCTGCGGCGGCGGACGCCGGGCTACAGCGAACCGCTGGGGCATGCGCAGGCTTCGAACCAGTTGTGGTCGGCGGATTACAAGGGCTGGTTTTTGTGTGGCAACGGGGAGCGCTGCGATCCGCTTACGGTGAGCGACGCCTACAGCCGCTATCTGTTGGGTTGCCAGGCAGTAGCCAAGACGGACGAGGCGCACGCGCGGGCGGTGCTGGAAGGGCTGTTCCGGGAAGTGGGGCTGCCGGAGGCCATCCGCACCGACAACGGGCCGCCGTTTGCCAGCCCGGCGCCGGGAGGACTGAGCCGGCTGTCGATGTGGTGGGTGCGGCTGGAGATCCGGCACGAGCGGATTCAGGCGGGCCATCCGGAGCAGAACGGGCGGCACGAGCGGCTGCACCTGACGCTGAAGCAGGAGACGGCGAGTCCGCCGGAGGCCAACCTACCGCGGCAGCAGGAGAGCTTCCTGCGTTTCCAGCGGGAGTACAACCAGGAGCGGCCGCACCAAGCCCTGGAGTACCGGACGCCGGCCTCGGTGTATGTGCCGTCGCCGCGGCCCTATCCCAGCCGCCTGGCGGAGCTGGAATACGGGCCGCAGTTCCAGGCGCGGCGGATCTCCCACAACGGCTACTTCAGTTGGAAGCACGAGGCGGTGTTCGTCAGCGAAGTGCTGCGCGGGGAGGAGGTGGGGTTTCTGGAGACCGACGACGGGCTGTTCGAGGTGTACTACGGGCCGCTGCTGTTGGGCTGGTTCGATGCGGTGGAGCGGGCGTTCGTGGCCGATCGAGGGCGGCGGCGGCGATGAGCCGGAAGCCCCCTTTCCCTTCTGTCTTACGGTGGGGGAACGGTCCTCGCCGTCCAGGGTTCGCTACGCCGCGCACGACCCGCGCTCCGCGCGGGTGCCCCGGCGCGCCCTGGACTGCTCCGGGAGGGGGCAAACGGAAACGCATGCGGCCAGGCGTTGCCTGGCCGTCGGATTCAACTTATCGGGTCCTGAATTGTGTCAACGATGTCACTGGACTAAAGTGTCAAGGATGTCGCCGACTTGACAGATCTACAGGCCACAAGCCACAGGCCACAAGCCCTCGCGCTACCGCGCGAGCTGAATCCCGTCTCCGTAGTTGGCGATGCCGGGAATGGTTACCGGGAGGCGGCCCTGGATGGGGATTTCGCCGAAGAGCGCCTTCACCGCGGCGACCTCCGACGGCGCCACGGTGCTGTAGGTGGTCAGGTACGCGCCTGCCCCGGGGAAGCTGCGTATCAGGTACGGATTGCCGAGCGCCGCCAGAATCACCGGGCGGCCGCTGTCCACGAGGGCGGTGAGCAGCGCCGGGTAGCCCCCGGCGAGCGCGGTGGTGCCGCGGTAGGCGGCCACCGAGGCGAACGCCGCCGCCACCACCACGTCGCAGCTCTTCGCCGTGGCGACGGCCTTGTCGAAATCCGCTTCGTTGGCCGCCGGGTCCAGCGTCAGGATCTGCGCATTGGGCGAGCGCTTCCGAACCTCGGCGGCAAACGTCTTGCCCTGGGTACTGTAACGCCCCTCGGGCAGGAGGAGAAAGCAGGCCGAGCCGCTCTTGAGCGGCACCAGCGATCCCTGGTTCGTCACCAGGGTGACGGCGCGGTCGGCGATCTCCTGGGCGCGCGCAAGGTCCTCGGGCGAATCCAGTTCGTCCATGGCCGCCTCGGCGTTGACCAAGCGCCGCCGGTTCAACCCCAGGCGGACCTTGGCCGCCAGCAGCCGGTTCACGCTCTCGTCGATGCGCTGGCGGCGCAGCGTTCCGCTCGAGACCGCGCGCACCACGGCATCGACGGCCTGCTCGGGATTGGCGGGCATCAGGAGCACGTCGGCGCCCGCCTCGAGGGCCTTGACGGCCGCCTGCCCCGCGGCCCAGTGCTTGGCGACACCGTTCATGTCCATGGCGTCGGTGACGATCAGCCCCTGAAAGCCAAGCCCTTCGCGCAGCAAGCCGGTAAGCATGGCGCGGGAGAGCGTCGCGGGGGTTTCGGGATCGTCGAGGGCGGGCACGGCGATGTGGGCCGTCATCACCGCATCGACGCCCGCGGCGATCGCGGCGCGGAATGGAACCAGCTCCAGCGCCTCCAGCCGCGCCTTATCCGCGCCGAGCACGGCGAGCGCCAGGTGCGTGTCGGTGGCGGTATCGCCGTGGCCGGGGAAATGCTTCGCCGTCACCAATACCGGCCCGGACGCGCCCGAGTGCGCGCCCTCGATGAAGGCGCGCACGTGCGCCGAGACCTCCACGGGGTTCTCGCCGTAGGAGCGGATGTTGAGGATCGGGTTTTCCGGGTTGACGTTGACGTCCGCGACCGGCGCGAGAATCCACGGCACGCCCAGCGCGCGCGCCTGCCTCGCCGTCACCGCACCTTCATAGCGGCTCAGGGCGGGGTCGCGCGTGGCCGCGAAAGCCATCGCGTGCGGGAACAGGGTTTGGGAGGTCACGCGCATCGAGTCGCCCCGCTCGAAATCGCCGGCCACGAGCAGCGGGACTCTCGAGGCCTTCTGCATGCGGTTCAGAAAGGTGGCCATGGCGAACGGCTCGGCATGCTCGACGGCGCCGTTGCGCACGCGGTTCACCAGCACCAGCCCGCCCACGCGCAATTGGCGCACCCAGCGGAGATACTTCTGGTATTCCTGCGAACGGGTGTTCGGAGCTTCGCCGTAGAAGGGGACGAAGACCAGTTGTGCGACCTTGTCGCGCAGCGTCATGGAGCGCATCCACGACCTGGCGGCCGAGGGCGCTTTGGGGCGGCTGGGCCGGCGGGCCGGTGCTCCGAAACCCAGCAAACAGGTGAGTAACGCGGCGGTGAGGGATTTGGCGAGGCTCATCCGGCGCCGTGGCGCTTCGCTTTGGCATGCGCGCGGTGCGAGGCGGGCGGCTTCTTCGGAGTGGCGCGCCGCAGCAGCCGGTTCACCGAGCGCACCAAGTGCGTCACCTCGTTCGCACTCTTCGCGATCACGGCGTCGGCGCCGGTGTTGGCCTCGGTCATGCCGAGCGCTTCGGCGTAGCCGGAGATCAGGATGATGGGGACGTCCGCCGCAAGGCCGCGGATCCTCTTGATGAGCTCGAGCCCATTCATCTTGGGCATCTTGTAGTCGGTGATGACCAGATCGAAGGCGCCGCGCGAGAACAGTTCGAGCGCCTCCTGCCCCTCCACGGCGGTGGTGATGCGGTAGCCCAGTTCCTCCAGAACGGATTTTCGGGCGACGAGCCCCAGCTTGTTGTCATCGGCTAGCAGGATGCGTGCGGGGGCAGGAGAACTCTGAGCGCCTTCATTCATAGGAAGACGTGAAAGTACCAGACTGCGCGGCCCGCTGTCAACGGATCTGTAACGGACTGGAAAAGCGCAAGATCAGACGCTTGACTTTTGGTGAATCGAGAGCTTCGTGTCCAGATGTGGTTTTTGAACCGGGAACACGCCCGCGCGCCGCGGCGCTACTCGACTTCGCGGGGCGCGGTGTAGCCGTTCTTGGCGATGATCTGATACTTGATCGGCCTGCCCTTCTCATCCTTGATCGGGAGCGGCTGGCCGGTCGCCGGATTCACCAGCTCCACCTTGATCTTGCGGAACTTGCCGTCCCGGACTTGATTGGCCGGGCTGTAGCTGAGCACGTACTGATGGCGCAGCGCCTCGGAGATGGCGCGGAAAATGGCGGGGAACTCCCCGTAGAAGCGTGGGAAGAACGCCATGCCGCCGGTTTCCTTGGCGAAGGTGCGCATCTCATTGTCGGCTTGCAGGAAGTCCAGCCGCGCGATCGGCCCCATCGCCCCGTGGGAGTCATAGTATTCGCGCAACGCCTGCATCAGGCCGATGGCGTAGACCGGCACGCCGGCCTCCTGCATGATTCTGCGCGTCTTGTCGAAGGTGAGCTTGCTGAAGGTGTCAATGCCCGAGGAAATCAGCACGATGGCCTTGCGGCCCTCGATGTCCGACATGCGCTGGGCGGTGTCGGTGATAGCGTCGAACAGGTTGGCTTCGGAAAACCCGGGGATTTGGAGGCGTCGCATGGCCTCATAGGCTTCACGCTTGTCGGTGGTGAAGTCGCACAGGGTTTCGGTGCGCATGTCGTAAGCCCGGATGGCGACATAGTCCTCGGGCTTGAGGGTTTCCAGGAAGCCGTAGGAGGCCGCCAGCGTCTGGTACCAGCTCTCGGTCCAGTAGCTCTGGAAGCGGGCGCTGAATTCGATGACCATGGTAACGGTCATCGGCGCTTCGCCCAGGTTGAAACCGATGACCGGCTGCGGCACGTTGTCTTCGAGGACGCGGAAGTTGCCGCGAGGTATGTTGGGGATGAAATGGCCCTTATTGTCGAGCACCGCGACGTCGACGCTGACGGCGATGACGTCGCTCTTGAAGCTCGGCACGCCGCCCGGGAGCGGCTGCTTGGTCTTGTCGAACCGGGAAGGGATCTTGGGACCTTCCGGCGTGGTCTCGGCCGGCTTCTCGGCCTTCTGGCGCGGCTTGGCGACAGTCTCGCCCCCCTCTTTGTCGGGGCCCTGCTGCGCCGCAATGCGGAGCATGCCGGCGGCCAGGCAGATCACTAGTGGCAGCGCAACTCGAACAGAGGATTTCATAGACGCCCCCAAAACCGACTATACCAAAGCGTTCGACGCACCAGGGGGAGAAGACGTTTCGGTCGCGGTTGGCCTTAATTCACCCAGTGGTCGCGGTCCCAGTGCTGCTTCTTCATGTAGACCTGGAACTTCCGGCGGGCGCGCTGGCGCTTCCATTCCTGAAACTGGTGGCGAAGCGAGGCGAGTGGGTTGCCGCGGGCGCGCTTGAGGCGCGTCCGAAGGTAGAGGTAGCCGACGATCATGCCGCCCAGGTGGGCGACGTGACTGACGCCGCCACCGGGCTGCCACGAGCCGAAGAAGGCGACGGCGCCGAAAATCATCACGGCGTACTTGGCCTTCATCGGGAAAAGGAGCATGAAGAGGATGATGCGATCGGCGTAAAGCACGCCGTAGGCCAGCAGCAGGCCGTAGATGGCGCCGGACGCCCCGAGGGTTGGGATTCTCGCTTCCGCAGGCCGCAGCAGCGACACCAGCACGACACAGACGCCGGCCCCGATGCCGCAAAGGAAGTAGTACTTGAGGAAGAGCCGGGTACCCCAGTCCCGCTCAAGCTCAACGCCGAACATCCAGAGCACCAGCATGTTGATTACGATGTGCCCTACGCCGGAGTGCAGGAACATGTAGGTGAACAACTGCCAGAGCATGCCGTACTGCAGCACAAATGCGGGTACGAGCTTGAGCAACGCGAACGGATCGGCGTTGAACCAGGTCAGGGCGAAGAAATCCAGGACGAAGACGGCGGCGTTGACGATCAGCAGCCATTTCACGCCACTTGGGAAGTAGCTCTCGGTGTAGCCCCCAGCCCGATGCCTGTATTGCATAACAGATGCAGCGCCCGTCATTGCCAGCATATCAGATGGAACGCGGGCTACAGTGCGCCGCCGGCCAGCGATTCGAGGAAGGCGCGCTGGACGGGCCAAGAACCGAGAACGCGGCGCCCCTTTTGTTCGAAGACGCCGGCGGCGAGGATGCCGCTCAGATCGTGTGGGTTGGGGACCTGATGCTCGCGGGCGATGAGTTCGCGGAGGAGGGTCGTGAGAGCGCGGAGCTGGGAGGCGAGCATGGCTGCCTGTTCGGCGGAGCTGCAGGTGGCGTCGAGTTGCAGCCGCATGCTGGGGCCGTCCGGGCCACCCGAGAGCACGACTCGCTGTGCGCTCCGGAGCGTGCGCGCGAATGGGCGCAAGCCGGCGGGCAGTCTGGCGTCATCCTTGAGCGCGGCAGGGGGGATGACGGACCAGATGGGGTCGGCGAGGATCTCGGGGCGCGGGCCGGAGCGGCGACCTTGCAGCCTGGTGGCCGCGGTACTATCCTCGCTGACGGCCAGGGCCATGATGTTCGATTGGAGCGGGAAGTAGGAGATCTTGCGCTCGGGAGTGCTGCCGTCGAGGCGGCACAAGGAGTTGTAGCACGTGCCACCCTGCCCGCGGACGTACTGGCTGAGGTTGCTCCAATCGAAGCGGCCGCGCAGGAGGAGGTACTTGCCGGAAGCGTGGAAGGAGACCAGGGCCGAGTCGAGATCGCGGAGGTAATTGAACCCGGTCGACTCGACGAAGGAGTGGTACTCGGGATCCTGGGCGGCGGCAGCGGAGGTGAACAGATCGAGCAGGTGAACGCGGCGCAAGGCGTCGAAGTCGACGTAGAGGACGACCGCGTCCTCGGAGGGAAGCCGCTGGAAAAGATTGGCGGTCGAGAAGCTCCGGGGGCGAAGGTAGGCGACGGCGAAGATGATGCCGACGCAGACGCCCGCGAGCAACGGCAGGACCAGCCAAGGCGGAAAGCGGTGTCTCACATTACGAAGATACACGAACGATTGGTAAAGTACGAATTACGAATTAGGAAGTACGAAGTGAAAACCGGCGGTCGCACAGCGCGACCTGTCACTTCGTCATTCGCACTTCGTCCTTCGTACTTGATCTTCAGCGCGGGTAGGGGTGGCCGCGGAGGGTGGTGGCGGCGCGGTAGATCTGCTCGGCGAGCATGACGCGCGCGAACTCGTGCGGGAAGGTCATCGGGGACAGCGAGAGCAGGAGATCGGCGCGAGGCCGCCAGTCCGGGGGGAGGCCCTCGGCGCCGCCGATGAGGAAAACCAGGTCGCGGGCCTCCGCCTGCGCGCGGGCCACCAGGGCGGTGAAGGCGGCGGAATCCAGGGCGCGGCCGGCGGCGTCGAGCAGGATCTTCATGGCGGCGGGGTGGCGCGCCCAGGGATCGAAACGGCCCGGGCGGATCTCGCGCATCTCGCAGTGGAGGTAGCGGGTGGCGCGCCGGACGTATTCCTCGGCCATCTGGTTGGCGCGGGGGTCGCGCGGCTTGCCGATGTAGTAGAGATGGACCTTGATGAATGCAATGATACAGCGTTTACAGGGTCAGCTCGAGTTCGTCGCCTTCTTTTAGCAGCACGTCCCGCGGGAACACGATCACGCGGCCCCGGGCCTGGTGCGGCAGCTCGATCTTCCCCAGCCTGGCCGAGGATTGTCCGCCGGCCGCGTGCGCGAGTTCCACCGACCGGCAGACGAGCTGGCCGGCGGCGACAGCGAGCGTGAAGTGCAGCTTGCCCTCTGGAAGGGAGTGCGAGAATGTCCCCCAGGCAGTCGCCGTCGACCAGATGGAACGGAAGGCCGCCGAATGAATGCGCGGGGCGACGACCACGCTCTTCTCGAAGCCGTGATAACGGAAGCCGCTCAGCGCGAGGACCACGCCCCAGGCCGCCATGGCGCGCGCGTAGTGGTGGCCGCACTCGGCCTCGTCGTACGGATTGCGGCGCTCACCGTCGTACCGCCGCCGGATGTTCTCGATGCACTCGAGGCCCTCCCGGATCATCCCCGCATAGAGCATCAGCACCGCGGCCGAGTACTCGAAGCCGGTCATGACTTCCGCGTAGTACGAAAAGGGGACCTTCGGGCGCTGGGTGTGCCCATAGTCGCAGATCACCAGGGCCGCCTCGTCGTTCAGCGCGAAAGTCCGCTGCACGCAGTCGTGATCGAACAGCACACGCTTATAGTTGTACTTGTAGATGGAGGCGAGCGTCTTGCGGACCTTCTCCGGATCGACCAGGCTTCCCAATCCCGCCACTTCGGCGAGGTACTGACCGACCAGTTGATCGACCAGGCAGCCCTCGCCGAGCTGGAAGTCGGGATGTTCGGTGTCTTCCGCGCCGCCCTTCGAGACGAGCACCTTGGCGATCTTGTCCAGGGGATAGCCGCGAACCTGCTGAATGTAGTACTCGCCGTTGAAGAGGTTGGCGTCGATCCACCGGCTGCCGTTGTCGAACAGCCTGCGGTACTCAGCGGCGGATTGCGAATCGCCGAGCGCGCGCGCCATCTCTTCGCCGGCTCGCAGGGCGCCGAGATAATAGATGCCGCACATGGGGTTGGGGCCGAAGAACTCGACGTCGTAGGTGTTATGCTGAACGCCCTCGAGCACGCCATCGCGGTCGGCATCCCAGCCGCCGGGAATCCAGGCGAACTCCAAGCCGCGCTTCACGCGGGGCCAAATCCGGCGGAGCCACTCGGTGTCGCCGGAGAGCCGCCAGTCCAGGTAGGCCTTGATGATCTGGCCCATCTGGCCATCGGCGGCGGGGAACCCAGAGCGCTCGATACCTGCGGGGAGCACTTCGCGGAAGTGCATGGCGCCCTGGTCGTCCATCGAGTAGCCGAAGGCAGCCTGGCGCAGGGAGCGGGCCAGGGTGGGGAACAGATGCTGGGTGGCGGCCTCGTAATTCCAGACGTGGGTGCAACTGCCGTAACAGCAGCCGCTCTTGTCGTTGCCGCCCTCGAATGCGTGAAACTCGCCGTCGGCCGTGCGGAAGCACACCGGCGTCGCGAGCGTGGAGAGGTTCGACATGGCCGCGTCCTTCACGGCAGGGGGCAGAGTGCTTTCGCGCATGGCGGCGGCGAAGCGGCGCGTTTGCGCTTCCAGGCGCGGGAGATTTGCCGCCGCGTACTGGGCGGCCTGCCACGCGTCGGCGAAGCGCTTCGTGTAGTGGTTCCCAATGATGTCCTGTTCGTGCCCCTTGGGCGCGTGCCAGCCGCACCATTGCGGCGTGCGGTTGGGGAAGTGCCAGCTCAGCAGGAAGGTATACCCGGCCTCGGCGCCCGGCGCGATCTCCCGCTTCAGGCAGAGCGCCCCTACCGTGGCCCGCGCGTCCACTTCGGGACCCAGTTCACCATCGGAGGAGAAGTCGTCCCAGTAGAGCTGCGGGCCGGCCCACCACTTCGCGCGCGGCCAGCCCCGCAAGCAGGTCACTTTTCCGCCGGCGCCGACGACCGCGAGCGCGAGCGAGCCAAACATCGGGTCCGTGCCCTCCAGGCCGGGATTGCGCATGAAGAGGCCCGCGAAGTCCGCCTCTTTCCGGTACTGGTTCTCGCGCTTGTCGCCGCTGCCCACCGGGTTGTCGAGCGCAAAGGCGATCGATACTTGCGCCTTCTCTTTGCCCGGATTGCGCACCCGGTAACGCAGCACGGCCACCGGCAAGCCAGAGTTCTCGGCATCCAGCGGAACAAACGGGGTGAAGGCTTCGAGCGTGATGGTGACAGGCAGCCGCGAATCGCGGAAGGCAATCGTCGCCAGCGGATACTCGCCGGTGAACACGGCGCCCTGGAGCCGCGACAGCCCCGGCACGTTGCGCGAACCGAGCCCGTCCGATCCCTGGTAGGGAGGCAGGATGCGGGCCTCTAGCACGCGCGCCACCGGCTTGCGGTCCCCGCTGCGCACCCAGATGCACGGGAAGGCGTAGTCGGGCGCGTAGCCTTTGTTCGGGCGGTTGAAGATCTCCCAATCGCGCAATTGTCCGCGCCCGCCCAGGCTCAATCCGCCCGAGGCGACGCCTCCCAGCGGGAAAGCGACCATGGCGAGCTGGCGCCCGGTAAAGGTTCGCGGGTACTCGAAATACTCCTGCGGTTTGGATTTCAAGGGCAGTATTGAGTTGGCGCTCTGTGGCGCGGGGTTCGAGGCCTGCGCCGCGGCGCCGCCGGCCAGCGCAACAGTCTTCAGAAAACCACGTCGTGGGGTCCGCATTTGGCCCTCCCGAATCGAAAGCTCCATCCTACACCGTAAGGTTATTCTGAAAGGATGCGCTGGCTGGCGATCTTGGTGGCGGCGATTGGCTGGGGGCAGACATTTGAGGCGACCCCGGCCGTGGTGCAGCAAGGGGAAACGATCCGGGTTCGCGACGCGGGCGCGGCGGCGTCGGCGCGCATGAGCGGCCGGACGGTGCGGCTGTTCCCTCAAGCCGAGGGTGGGCGGCTCGGACTGATGCCAGTGGCCGCGGGTACCGCGCCGGGCAGCTACCAGATCGAGTTCCTCGGCGATAACGGCAGGGTGCTCCATGCCGGGACCATCACGGTGCGGGATGCGCGGCTTCGAACGCAGAATGTCGTGATGGGGAAGGAGATCCAGGAACTACAGCCGTCTCCGGGCGAAACGGAGACCGTCGCGGAGTTCCGGAAAACCGTCAGCGAGACGCGGCGCTGGGTGGAGCCGCTCGCCGCTCCGGTTCCCGGCTGCATGATTTCGCCTTTCGGCGTGAAGCGGCTGCACAACGGAAAGCCGACCGGGGACTATCACGGCGGCGTCGATCAGCGCTCGCCGGCTGGGCGGCCGGTGCGTGCGGTGGCGGGAGGGGTGGTCAAGATCGTTCGGAAGTTCAATCTTCGCGGCGGCACGGTGGCGGTCGATCATGGACAGGGACTGGAATCCATCTACCTTCACCTGTCCGGCTTCGCCGCCGTCGAGGGCGCCGTGGTGAACAAGGGCGACGTCGTCGGATACGTCGGTTCCACTGGGCGATCCACGGGCGCACACCTCCATTGGGCGCTCTATGTGAACGGTGTGCCGGTCAATCCCGCGCAGTGGGTTCCGCTCGGAGCGTGCCCCACCGGGAAACGGAAAGGGCACCCTCACTCGTAACGCAGCGCGTCGGAGGGGTCCAGGCGGGAGGCCCGCATGGCCGGGGCGAGACCACTGAGCACACCCACGAATGTCAGGATGCCGATGGAGACGGTGACGGTGGCGAGCGAGAGCGCCAGGTGGATGTCGCCCTTTCCCGAGGTGTCCTTGAACAGCGGGCCAAGCATCGGAAGGGCTCCCGAAAGCGCGATGAGCAGCGTGGCCACACCGATACCGAGCGCGCCGCCGGCCAGCGTGAGCACCAGCGCCTCGGAAAGGAACTGCGCGCGGATGTGCCAGCGGCGGGCGCCCAGGGCGCGGCGCAGGCCGATCTCCCGCACCCGCTCGTCCACCGACACCAGCATGATATTCATGACGCCCACGCCGCCGATGCCGAGCGTGAGGGTGCCGATGAACGCCAGCAGAACCTGCAAGCCGATGGTGATGCCGTCGATGATGGGGCGGAACTCCTCGCGGCCGAACATCTGGATGGCGCGCTTGTCGGTGGGAGAAAAGCGCTGGCGCTTGCCGATCACCTCGCGCACCTGCTGCTCGGCGTCACGCTCGAAGCGGGGCGTCACGGGGGAGAAGACGAGCACAGCGGCGTAGCGCGTGTCCCACATGTCGCTGGCGGCGCTGTAAGGAATCCAGCAGGACTCGTCGTCGCTGGTGAAGTAGTTGCTCATCTGGATCTTGCGATCCATGGTGCCGATCACGGTGAAGCGCACACCCTGGATCAAGACGGTTTCGCCCACCGCCGGCCTGCCGCTGAAAAGCTGCTGGCGGATGAGCCCGCCCAGGTAGACCACGCGGCGCCGCTCGAGGAAATCCTCGGAGCTGATCCAGCGGCCCTCGGTGGGGACTTCGTTGCGGATGAGGCCGTACTCGGGATAGACGCCGCGGATGGCGGTGTTGGCGATGCGGTCCCCGTAAGAGATGCCGAGCCAGCGCACGGTTTCGAGGCTGATGTTCTTGACCAGGCTGGCCTCGGCGCGCACCAGGTCCATGTCCTCCTTCTCGAAACGGACGCGGCGCCCGGCGCGCTCGCCGCCGGCCTGCTCGCTGGTCTGCCCCGGCCAGCACACCACGGCGCTCTTGCCAAAGGCGTCGAAGGCGTTCACCAGCACGCCGCGAAAGCTGTTGCCGTAGGCGATCAGGACGGCGACGGCCACGATTCCCCAAACGATGCCCAGCATGGTCAGGAAGCTGCGTAGCGGGTTGCGCCGCAATGCCACCCAGGCCTGCCGAAGGATTTCAATCAGCATGGATCATCCTCCGGCCTCGTAGCGCAAGGCTTCGATGGGATCGATCGCCGCGGCGCGGCGGGCGGGGTAGAGCGCCGACAGCAGGGCCACTGTTCCCAGCAGGACGAAGGCCGCGAGGCCTGCATCCCAGGAGGCGATCAGTCCGGCGAAGAACGCCGGCATCGGCAGCGTATTGACGGCCGCGCACAGGCCGTAGGCGATGGCCATGCCGGCGCCGCCGCTCAGGAACACAATGATGAGGGTCTCGGTGAAGAACTGCCAGAGAATGGCGCCCGCCGTGGCGCCGACGGCCTTGCGCACGCCGATCTCGCGGGTGCGCTCGCGCACCGCCACCAGCATCACGTTCATGACGCCGATGCCTCCCAGGAACAGGCTGATGATGCCCACCGCGCCCAGGAAGTACTTCATCCCGTCGGTCATGGTCCGGAAAGCCTTGGCGTTCTCGACCGTGTCCCAGATCTTGGCGGCTTCTTCGTCGTGCGGGTCGAAATTGTGGACGCGGCCCAGAGCGCGGCGCACCTGGAACTTGCAGGCTTCGTGTTCGTTTAGGGACTTGGGCGTGACCAGCAGCCGGTCCACCGAGCGGGCCTTCTGGGGCGGCTTGTTGGGGAAATCGCGCAGCACGCTGGAGAACGGGAGGAAGACCTTGCCGACGTCGCGCCCGTCGTAACTGGAATCCTGATCCTTCTGCTGCATCACGCCGATGACGGTGTAGGGCACGCCGCCCACGGAAATGGTCTGGCCCAGGGCAGCGCGCGTGGCGAACAACTGCTTCTTGGCGTCGCTGCCGAGGAAGGCGACGCGGCGGCCCAGCGCTTCGTCCTCCCAGTTGTAGAAGCGGCCCTCGGCGACGGGCAGGGTGCGGATGTCGGCAAAGGGCGGCAGAGAGCCCGTCACCAGCAGCGAAGCGCTGTTGAAGGCGCTGTGCACCAGCTCGCCGTTGCCCAGCTCCGGCATCACCCATTCGCAGGCGGGAGATTCCTGCATGATGAACCGGTAGTCCGTGTCTTCCCAATGCACCGCGCGGCCGGCCCGCGTGCCCCCGGCCTGCATGCTGGTGCGGCCGGCGAACACGATCATGATGTTCTTGCCGAAATTGTCCGCGACTTTCTTCTGGCCGACGCGCAGCCCCTCGCCCGCGGCCACCATCAGGGTGATCGAGATGATTCCCCAGGCGATGCCGAACATGGTGAGGAAAGTGCGCAGCTTGTGCGCCCAGAGGGTGCGCAGCGTGTCCAGCAGTAGATCACGGAAGGTCATGGCCGACCTATTGCAGGATGACCTTGTCGCCTTCCTTCAGCCCCGAGACCAGCTCGGTCTTGACGCCGTTGGAGATGCCGAGTTTGGCGGCAACCTGGCGCCGCCCTTTCTCGTTGGTGGCGTCGGGGACTTCGAGCGAGGCCTTGCGCTGCTTGTCGTAGATCACCGCGGCCTCCGGGACCAGCAGCACGTTCTTCTTCTCTTCCAGGATGACCTCGGCGTTGGCGCTCATGTTGGCCTTGAGCTCGCCGCCGGGGTTGTGGATGGAAACTCGCACTTCGAAGGTGGTGACGTTGTCCTTCTCCACGCCCAGCGGGGAGATCTTGGTCACCTTGCCGGAGAACTTCTTGTCCTTGAAGGACTCCACCACGATGCGGGCGGCCTGGCTCAGGTACACTTTTCCGATGTCGGCCTCGTCCACCTTGCCCAGCACGTAGACATCGCTCACGTCGCCCAGGGTGAACAGCTTGGTGGCCTGAGAGCCCAGGACCAGGATGGAGCTGACGGCATCGCCCACCTCGACGTCGCGGGAGAGCACGATGCCATCCATGGGGCTGACGATGGTGGAATTGCGGAGGTCTTCGTCGGAGCGGTCGAGAGAGGCCTGCGCCTGGGCCACTTGCGCTTTGGCGCGGGCGATGTCGGCGCGGCCGACCGCCATGTTGCGCAGGGCGGTCATCTGCTTGTTGAGCGCGAGCTGATAGGCTTTCTCGGAGTCTTCCAGGAGGGCCTGCGCGATGAGACCCTGCTTCTTGAGCTGATTCGCGCGCTCCATGCTGGATTTCAGGTATGGCAGGTCGGGGCCTTCGGCCTCCACCTTGTTCCTCTCGTAGGTGGCGTCGGCGGCTTCTTCGGCGGCCTGTGCGGCCAGCAACGCCGCGCGGGTTTCCCGCACGTGCGCCTGCAAGTCCTCCTTGTCCAGCTCCACCAGGACCTGGCCCTGCTTCACCCAGTCGCTGTAGTGAACGAAGATCTGCTTGACGATGCCGCTGGCCTTGGATTTCACCTCGACTTTCGCCAGAGGTTCGATTTTCCCGGTGGCGACCACCGAGCGCGCGATGTCGCCGCGCTCGACGCCGGCGAGCTTCGAGGGATCGATCTGATTGTTGGGCCGGAAGGCGGCCTTCAGCCCGAAGAATGCCCCGCCCAGCACAACTAGCACGCTGACCAGCCAGATCCAGCGCCTCCGCCGACGCCCGTTCTTCTTGCCGTTGCTTCCGTTCGCCATGATAGTTTCCTAGTTCTTTCCGCTCTGAAGCTATATACGAACGAGAGCCGGGATAGTTCCGCGGGAAGTTGGGGGGGCGTGGGGCAGACGATCGGGTCGTGTCTTCTGCCACGCACTCATAGCCTCCCTCGGCACCGGCGAGTACTTCGAGTGCCGCGACTGCGGCCGCCGGGGCGGCCTGTGGGACACCATGCGGCGTGATTCAGGCCGCGATTCAGGCCTTGACAGAGTAACCATAAATGGTTACCTTTGGGTTGTGAAGGCGAGCGAACTGAGGCGCTGGCTGAAGAAGCAGGGCTGCGTGTTCGTAGAGGAATCTCGCCATACACGGATTGTTCTCGGCTCGAAGGTCTCGCGTATGCCTCGCCATCCGGCGAAGGAGATCAAGGCGGGAACACTGCAAAACGTTTTGAAAGATCTGGATTTGAAGATGTGAGGACCGCCATGGAGCACTACCCGGCATTGTTCGAACCCGACTTGAAGGCTGGTGGCTACACCGTGACATTTCCGGATTTCGGTTACGGCGTCACGCAAGGTGAAACCGGCGAGGAAGCCATGGAGATGGCGCGAGATCTCCTGATGCTGACGATTGGCGACTACATCCGGGAAGGTAAGCCATTGCCCGCGCCGTCGCGCCGTCGCGGGACCAAGTTCCGTCCTGTCCCGCTGCCGGCGTTGCAGTCTGCCAAAGTCGATCTTTACACGGCGTTCCTGGAGTCCGGTCTGAAGAAAGCGGAGTGCGCCCGCCGTATT
>JBEKMO010000107.1:0-15120 GCA_050008465.1 Bryobacteraceae bacterium | reverse complement strand
GGGTGGCGGGCCGTTTCCGCTGCTCATGACCACACGCTGAAGGTGTGGGATCTGGAAACCGGCCGCGAACTGCGCACGCTCAAAGGCCACTCCTTCTGGGTCACTGGCGTGGCGGTGAGTCCCGACGGGCGGTGGGCCGTTTCCGCTTCCTCGGACAACACGCTGAAGGTGTGGGATCTGGAAACCGGCCGGGAACTGCGCACGCTCGAAGGCCACGCCTCCTCCGTCACTGGCGTGGCGGTGAGTCCGGATGGGCGGCGGGCCGTCTCCGCTTCTTCGGACAAGACGCTCAAGGTGTGGGATCTGGAAACCGGCCGGGAACTGCGCTCGCTCGACGGCCACTCCAACAGGGTCCAAGCCGTGGCGGTGAGTCCGGATGGCCGGCGGGCTGTTTCCGCTTCCTGGGACAGAACGCTGAAGGTGTGGGATCTGGAAACCGGGCGCGAACTGCGCACGCTCGAAGGCCACGCCTTAATGGTCACTGGCGTGGCCCTGAGTCCGGACGGGCGGCGGGCCGTTTCCACTTGCTGGGACAACACACTGAAGGTGTGGGATCTGGAAACCGGGCGCGAACTGCGCACGCTCGAAGGCCACGCCCTAATGGTCAATGGCGTGGCGGTGAGTCCCGACGGGCGGTGGGCCGTTTCCGCTTCCTGGGACAGAACGCTGAAGGTGTGGGATCTGGAAACCGGCCGCGCACTGCGCACGCTCGAAGGCCACTCCTCCGGGGTCGCTGGCGTGGCGGTGAGTCCGGACGGGCGGTGGGCCGTTTCCGCTTCTCACGACAAGACGCTGAAGGTGTGGGATCTCAATTCCGGGCAGGAACTGCGCGCGCTCGAAGGCCACTCCTCCAAGGTCAACGGCGTGGCGGTGAGTCCGGACGGGCGGCGGGCCGTTTCCGTTTCTGGCGACAACACGCTGAAGGTGTGGGATCTGGAAACCGGCCGCGGGCTGCGCACGCTCGAAGGCCACTCCTCCCCGGTCAATGGCGTGGCGGTGAGTCCGGACGGGCGGTGGGCCGTTTCCGCTTCTTCGGACCACGCGCTGAAGGTGTGGGACCTGGAAACCGGAATGCCTCTTGCCACCTTCACCTGCGATGCGCCCGCTCAGTGTTGCGCATTCGCCGGCTCCCGAGTTATCATCGCCGGCGACGCCGCGGGCCGCGTCCACTTCCTCTCCTTTGTCAGCGACTTCTGACCGCGGCCGGGGTTACATTGGACAGGATGGTGTCGCCGCTGATTTTCGCGGTCCTGCTGGCCTCGGTCTTCGAAAGCTCCGCTGATCTCACGCCGCAAGGCAAAATCGACGAGCTGATTTTCGCAAACCTCAAGCGCCTGGGCATCCCCCCTGCCAACCTCTGCTCCGACGCCGTCTTCCTCCGCCGCGCCTACCTCGACGTCATCGGCACGCTGCCTACGCCCCAGGAGGCCGCCCAGTTCCTGGCGGACCGCGACCCAAACAAACGCACCGCCCTGATCGATCGCCTCCTCGACCGCGACGAGTTCGCGGATTACTGGGCTATGAAGTGGAGCGATCTGCTGCGCGTCAAGGCGGAGTTCCCCATCAACCTCTGGCCCAACGCCGCCCAGGCCTATCACCACTGGATTCGCGCCTCCCTCCGCGAGAACCAGCCCTACGACCGCTTCGTCCGCGAGATGCTCACCGAAAGCGGCAGCAATTTCCGCGCGCCCCCGGTCAACTTCTACCGCGCCCTCCAGCGCAAGGACCCGCAAGCCATCGCCCAAACCGTGGCCCTGACCTTCATGGGAACCCGCGCCGAGAACTGGCCTCAATCCGGCCTATCGGCTATGGCGGTGTTCTTCTCGCGGGTCGGCTACAAATACACCGGCGAATGGAAAGAGGAGATCGTTTTCTTCGATCCCTCCAAGAACCCGGCGCAGCCCGCGAGCGCGCTCTTCCCCGACGGAACCCGCGCCCGGCTGGCCCCGGACCGCGATCCGCGCGAGGTCTTCGCCGACTGGCTGATTGCCCCGCGCAATCCCTGGTTCGCCCGCAACATCGTCAACCGCGTCTGGAGCTGGCTGCTCGGGCGCGGCATCATCCACGAGCCCGACGACATCCGGCCCGACAACCCGCCCTCGAATCCCGAGCTGCTCGCCTTTCTCGAAAGCGAGCTGATCGCGTCTCGGTACGACTTGAAGCACATCTACCGTCTCATTCTGAACTCGAAAACCTACCAGCTTTCCTCCATTCCCAAGACCGCCAACCCCGCGGGCGCCGCCAATTTCGCGAGCTACCCACTCCGCCGCCTGGACGCCGACGTGCTCGCCGACGTCCTCTGCCAGGTCACCGGGACGACCGAGACCTACACCAGCGCCATTCCGGAACCCTACACCGTCATCCCCGAAGGCCAGCGCTCGATCAGCCTTCCCGACGGCAGCATCACGAGTCCCTTCCTCGAACTGTTCGGACGTCCCCCGCGCGACACCGGCCTCGAATCCGAGCGCAACAACCGCCCCTCCGCCGCCCAGCGCCTGCATCTTCTGAATTCCAAGATCGCCGAAAGCCCGAAGCTGCGAGTCCCCGTCTCCGATCTGTACCTGCTGATACTCTCGCGTTACCCCACCGACGACGAGTTGAAGATCATCGCCGCGAAAGGACGCAACGACCTGGCCTGGGCCTTGATCAACACCGCGGAGTTCCTCTACCGCCACTGACATGCCACCCCTCTCCCGCCGCGATCTCCTGAAATCCGCCGCCCTCCTCCTCTCCTCCCCCCTCCCCGCCAAAGCCCAAGCCAAGTCCGTCATCCAGATCTGGATGTGGGGAGGCCCCTCGCACCTCGACACCTTCGATCCGAAACCGGAAGCCGGCAACGACTACTGCGGCCCCTTCGCCAATCCCATCCCCACCAACGTCGCCGGCATCCGCATCTGCGAGCTGCTGCCCCTGCTCGCCAAGCAAGCCGACAAGTACTCCATCATTCGCAGCATGACCCACGGCATCAACGCCCACGAAACCGCCGCCTACACCGTTCAAACCGGGCGGCTGTCCGGCGGCCGCGACGTCTACCCCAGCGTTGGCGCCGTGGTCTCGTTGTTCAAGGGCTACAACGCCGGATACAAGGGGCTGATCCCGCCCTACATCGTGCTGACCGAGCCGCAGGGGCGCTTCTCCGAAGCCGGTTTCCTGGGTTCGCGCTACAAGCCCTTCGCCACCGGCGGCAATCCGGCGCAGGCCCGCTTCGCCGTCGAGGGCGTCGTCGCCCCGGGCATCTCCGACCAGCGCCAGCGCAACCGCCGCGAGCTTCTCCACCAGCTCGACACCCTCGAGCACGCCATGAAGGGCGATCCCCAGTTGGCAGCCAACGCGCAAGCCGAGCAGCAGGCCTATGAACTGATTCTGGGTGACGCGGGCAAGGTCTTCGACCTCTCGCAAGAGAAGGACGACCTGCGTGACCGTTACGGCCGCAACACCTTCGGCCAATCCTGCCTGGTGGCGCGGCGTCTGGTCGAGCGCGGCGTTCCCTACGTCACCATCAACTACAAAGGCTGGGACACGCACAAACAGCATTTCCAGGCCATGCGCCGGCAACTGCCGGAAATGGACAAAGGCATGGCCACTCTCCTTCAGGACCTCTCCGACCGCGGCCTGCTCGCGACCACCATCGTCTGGTGGAGCGGTGAGTTTGGCCGAACGCCCCGCGTGCAGTGGGAACCACCCTGGAACGGCGGACGCGGCCATTGGGGCCAGGTCTTCTCGGCCGTCCTCGCCGGCGGCGGATTCAAAGGCGGCCGCGTCGTCGGCGCCTCGGATGCGAAAGGCGAGCAAGTCAAGGAGCGCCCCGTCTATCCGATTGATCTCATCGCCAGCATCTACGAGCTGCTCGGCATCGACCTCAACGCCAGGCTGCCCCATCCGCTAGGCGAGGAAGCTCGAGTCACGCCCACCGCCGCGGAAGGTGTCCCCATGGCCGGACGCTTGAAAGAGATCATGCCATGAGTTCACGCGCGCTGCTGGCCCTGGCGATCGCGCCCTTCCTTTGGGCGCAGCAGCCGATCACCCCGCACGTCGGCTACGTCTATCCCGCCGGAGGGCGCATGGGAACTAAGTTCGAAATTACTGTCGGCGGGCAGTCCCTGGACGGCGTTAACAACGTCTATGTCTCCGGCGTCGGCATCCAGGCCGTGGTCGTCAAGCACGTAAAACCGCTCACCCCGGCGCAGTTCAACAAGTTGAGAGAAGAATTGAAAGGGCTGATGGACAAGCGGTCGGCCGGGACCGCGCTCACCGCCGAAGACCAAGAGCTGGCTGCCGCGCTCCGCCAGAAAATCGCCATCTCCGTCCGCAGGCCCGCCACTCCCGCGATTGCCGAAACCGTCACTCTCGAAGTCACCCTGGCTCCCGACGCCGCGCCCGGCGAACGGGAACTGCGGCTGGCGACGCCCAACGGCTTGACGAATCCGCTGGTGTTCTGCGTGGGCCAACTGCCCGAATTCTCGAAGGAGCCGGCGAAAGTCGTTAGCGAGCTGCCAACGCCCAAGGCGGCCAAGAAAAGCGAGCAGCCGAAAACCAGCGCGGCTCCGATGAGCATCACGCTGCCGGCCATCGTGAACGGCCAGATCGTCCCCGGCGGCGTGGACCGCTACCGCTTCCAGGCCGTGAAAGGCCAGCGCCTGGTGGTTGCCGCCAGCGCGCGCCAGTTGATCCCCTACATCTCCGACGCCGTCCCCGGCTGGTTTCAGGCCACGCTCGCGCTCTACGATGCGCAGGGCAAGCAGGTGGACTACGCCGACCACTTCCTATTCCACCCCGATCCGGTCCTCTATTACGAGATCCCCGGCGACGGCGAGTATGTGCTCGAGATCCGGGATTCCATTTACCGCGGCCGCGAGGATTTCGTCTACCGCATCGCCGTGGGTGAGTTACCCTTCATAACCGGCATCTTTCCTCTGGGCGGCAAGACCGGCGCTCGAGCCAACCTCGAAATCAAGGGCTGGAATCTCCCGGTCGCCAAACTTACCGAGAACAATAAACACCGCGCCGCCGGGATCTATCCCGTTTCCGTCCGCAAAGGCGAATGGACTTCCAACCATGTACCCTTTGCCGTCGACACTCTGCCCGAGCGTATCGAGAAGAAGTCCAAGAGCGCGCAGCGAGTCAAGCTGCCGCTCATCGTGAACGGCCGCATCGATCGCCCCGGTGACTGGGACATCTTCCGCTTCGATGGCCGCGCCGGCGACGAGATTGTCGCCGAGGTGTTTGCCCGCAGGCTCGATTCCCCCCTGGATTCCGTGCTCAAACTAACCGACGCCACCGGCCGCCAATTGGCCTTCAACGACGATTTCGAAGACAAGGGCGCCGGGTTGATTACCCACCAGGCCGATTCCCGAATCCTCTTCAAACTCCCCGCCAAGGGAACTTACTATCTCCACTTAGGTGATACACAGCAGAAGGGCGGCCCCGAGTACGTCTACCGCCTGCGCATCAGCCGCCCGCAGCCCGATTTCGCGCTGCGTGTCGTACCCTCCACCATCAACGTTCGCCCTGGCATGACCGTGCCGATCACCGTCTACGCCCTACGCCAGGACGGCTTTGCCGGTGAGATCGCGCTCCGCTTGACGGATGCGCCGCCGGGATTCGTGTTGAGCGGCGGCACGGTCCCGCCCGATCAGGACAAAATCCGGCTCACAATAACCGCGCCGCCGGGCCGCATGGACCAACCCCGCAGCCTCCACCTCGAAGGCAGCGCGATGATTCAGGGACGCGAGATCCGCCGCCCGGGCGTCCCCGCCGAAGATATGATGCAGGCGTTCGCCTACCGCCACCTCGTCCCCACGAAAGACTGGATGGTTTCGGTGAACGGACCCGGCCGGGCCGCCGCCGCATGGAAACTCGTAGGCGCCACGCCCGTGAAACTCCCCGGTCGGCTCTTCCTACCCTTGGGGCGCTTTGCGGGCCAGATCCAGTTGGCGTTGAACGACCCCCCGGAAGGTATCACCCTGGAAGTATCGCCCCTGCAAAACGGCGTCTCCCTCCAACTCCGCGCCGACCCGCACAAAGCCAAGCCCGGCCTCCGAGGCAACCTGATCGTCGACGCCTTCCTCGAAAGAACCGTCACGCCCCCCGACGGCCGCCCCCCCGTCAAGCGCCGCCAGCCCCTCGGCGCCCTCCCCGCCATCCTCTTCGAAATCCCCGCAACCACCCCGCCCCGCCCGTAACCCCACAGTTCCGGCTCACCCCAGCACTCCCGGCGCCGCCGCCGCCGATCAAGACGGACGACTTCTACGGGCAGGGCGTTACGTGACCGGTTGAAACTCGGACGCTTGAGTCCGTGTACGCGAACCTGTCGGCCCTGATACCAGCCTGATCTCAAGAAGTTGCCGTCTGGGCTGATTTCGGGTCGCGAGTCCCGCGCAGATTGACCGACAGGCCCCCTTGCGCTGCGGAACAGTTTGAGTCAGAATTGTTTGGGTCCATGACCAGGGAAGATTTTGCCCTGCACTACCACGAGATCAAGCTGGAGCTCGAGCTGTCTCGACGTACAGGAAAGGTTTTTCAGGACTTCTTTGAGCAGATCATGCAAAAGGCAGACCCCTGTTTCGTGATGATCAAGCCGATGGGGAGGGTAGGAGACTGGAAAGCGGACGGCTATTCAACGAGGACTGGAACCGTCTATCAGTGCTATGCCCCCGAAGACATGACCGGTCCAGCAGCCGCGAGGAAGATCGTGGAGGACTTCCATGGCGCCAGAGACCGTTGGCAAGACAAGATGCGGGGCTGGGACTTTGTTTGGAGCTCTGAGCGGGCCCTGCCGCCCCAGGCACTCGCGGCTCTGGAAGACTTGAAAATGGGTTACCCTGCGCTCAAGATCGACCACATGGGTCGGGCTGGCCTCTGGGACGTCGTCAAAAGGCTCTCTCTTGCCGACCGGGAGGCGCTCTTGGGCATCGTGCCCGATCTAGCAGACGCGCCCATGACGACAGCCGCCGAGATTCAGGTTCTGATGAAGCACTTGGGGCGGCTGGGCGCCGTGATGTCCGACACCGCCGATTTGGATCTCACCGCCATCGCGGAGAAGCTCCGAAAGAATCGCCTCTCTGATGCGGTGACCAGCTTGGTCAGGCCCGCCTTGCCGGTGGCCAAGCTTGTCGAGAAGTTCGTCACCAGCATGCCCGACCCTGGCTTCTCGCAAGTGATCGCGGCTGAGTTGGTCGGAAGGTACAACGAACTTGCTGCTTCGGCGGATGGTTCCGACGTGATCTTCTTCGGTCTTATAGAATACGTGTTAGGCGAGCATCGCCTGGAGCCCAAGTTCTTCTGGGCGGCGGTTGGGATCGTCACCCACTATTTTGAACTCTGTGACGTGTTCGAGCGTTGATTGGCTATCGCGATGGTCCTACCGAACAAGCACCTGCCGCTGAACCGGTCGCTGTTGGCCGTCGGAGGAGAGCTCCTGCAAATTCTCAGTGATCGCCCGCGATCGGTTTCGACCGCCTGGGAGCAGCTAAGACTCCGGAACAGCAAGGCTTCGTTCGAGCAGTTCACTCTCGCCGCCAGCTTCCTGTTCACTCTGGGCGCACTGGAGTTCGAGGGCGACAATTTGCGAAGGAATGTGCCATGATCCGAGCGATTCGCTGCGATCAGCCCAGCTTCCGCGAGATTGAGTTTAAGCCTGGCTTCAATGTGGTGCTTGCCACCCGAACCTTGGCGGCAACCGACAAGGACTCGCGAAACGGAGCCGGCAAGACGACGCTTGTCGAGATCGTTCACTTCTGCCTCGGATCGTCGGATAACAAGAATCGCCTAATGGCGCCGCAGCTTCACGGGTGGACGTTCGCGGTGGAGTTGGATCTTCGGGGGAAGCCGTATCGAGTCAGCCGCGACACAGCGAACCCCCGAAAGGTGATTCTCGAAGGGGACTTCAAGGACTGGCCAGTCAAACCGAAGAAGGACAACGAAGCGGGCGCCTTCGTCCTTTCAACCGCGCAATGGACCGATCTCCTGGGTTGGCTGATGTTCGACCTGCCTGCTCAGGCCAGAACCGATTCCTTTGAACCCACCTTCCGCAGCGTTTTTTCCTATTTCGTCCGGCGGGGACGTGACGCTTTTTCGAGTCCGTTTGAGCACTTCCGCAAACAGTTGGAGTGGGACAAGCAGGTTAACAATGCGTTCCTGCTGGGGCTCTCGTGGGAGTACCCCTCGAAGCTCCAGAAGTTGAAGGATCAGGAGAAGGCCATCAGCCAACTTCGTTCGGCGATCAAGGCCGGAACCTTTCCGGACCTCCTAGGGACGGTGGGCGAGCTAGAATCGCAAAAAGTCCGGCTGGAGGAACTCGTTGCGCGCCGTGGCGAGGAATTGCGCACTTTCCGAGTTCATCCGCAGTATCAGGAATACCAAGAGCAAGCCAACCTACTGCAGAGCGCCATCCGGCAGCTCAATCAGGAAAACGCGACCGACCGCGCAATGCTCTCGTTTTACCAGGAGAGCCTGGTTCAGGAACATCCACCTGAGGCGGACAGCCTCTCCAAGATCTATCGAGAGGCAGGCATCACTTGGCCGGCCGCGGTGCGAAAACGGATTGAGGACGTTCAGGCGTTTCACGACAAAGTGATCGTGAATCGCCGCGCCTTCTTGGAGACGGAAATCTCACGGCTGACGCGGGCGATCGCGCAACGAACCGAAGGAATTCGCAAGCGGAGCGACGAGCGGGCCGACCTGCTTTCTGTCCTGAACACCCACGGCGCGCTAGCCGAGTACGCCGAGATGCAGCGGCTGCAAAACGAGGAAATTGCCAAGCTCAGCGCCGTGAACCAGAAGATCGCGAATCTCAAGCGGATAGACGAGATCAAGTCCGAGGCGCGGATCGAGAGAGAACAACTCCAGATCTTGGCTCGCTCCCTCTACGAGGAACGACGGGCCGACCGCGAACGCGCGATTTCGCTCTTCAACGAGTTTTCTCAGGCGCTATACAGCCGGCCAGGAGAACTCATCGTCGATGTTACTGAGGGCGGATACCGGTTTAATGTTGAGATCGAACGTCAAGACAGTCAGGGCGTCGAGCAGATGAAGGTGTTTTGCTATGACCTGACGCTAGCGACCCTCTGGGCGGCACGGCGTACCGCCCCTGGGTTCTTGCTCCATGACAGCACCATCTTTGCGGACGTCGACGAGCGCCAGAAAGCCCATGCCTTGGAACTGGCTGCTAAGACGGCAGGAGAGCAAGGGTTCCAGTACATCTGCTGCCTCAACTCGGATGGAGTTCCCTACGAGGATTTCAGCGAGGGCTTTTCGCTTCAGCCGTACGTGCGAATCGAACTCACGGACGAGGGCGAAAACGGCGGACTGCTTGGAATACGGTACTGAGCCGCAAGGGCTTCTGTCGTAGTACACCGTCCAGACGTAGCGCCTTATCTGGGTCTGCTGAGACCGGATGCTGCTTTCAGTGGGTCGCGTAGTTGCCATCTCGGAGAACTGATCGGTTCAGTTGAAGTCCCCCGGAAATGGGGATCGAGTCTCCGGCATCGGCTGTCGCCTGTGCAAGGCAGACCGGCGAGGATACCCAGTGGCGGCCTCTCCCGATCCTGACAGCCCGCCAGCAGCACGGCTCCCAGGGAGACGGTGTGGTTCCGCGAGAGCCTCAAAGCGTTCCGGGGACTTCCCTATTCCTGCCTCAGCGCCGCCATCGGGTCCACCCAGGCCGCTCGTTGCGCCGGAATCCAGCACGCCGCCAGCGCCGTACCGAGCAGCACCACGCCCACCACGCTGAACGCGCCGTAGTCGATCGCCGTCACGCCGTAGAGCATGCTCTGCATCGTGCGCCCGATCAGCCACGCGCCCACCAGCCCCAGAGCCAGCCCGGCCACCGCCAGCGCCATCCCCTCTCCCACCACCAGTCGTAGAACGTGCCCACGCCCCGCCCCCAGCGCCATCCGCAATCCGATCTCGTGCGTGCGCTGTTCCACCAGGAACGCCATCACCCCGTAGATTCCCAGCGCCGCTAGCAACAACGCCACCCCCGCGAAACTCCCGTACAGCACCGCGCCGAAACGGTCCCCCGCCCGCGACTCGTCCCGAACCTGCTCCATCGTCTCCGGGTTCGCCATCGGCAATTCGGGATCGATCGAGTGGATGGCGGCGGCAATGCTCTTCGTCATCGAGGCGGGATCGCCGTGGGTGCGCACCGCGATCTCAGCCCGCGGCCACAGGCTCTGCCAGAACGGCACGTAGATGACCGCGGAATCCGCGCTGGGCCGCCCTCCGTACAGAACCGTGTGGAACACGCCCACGATTTGCCACTCCACCGGCGGGCCCAGTTTCTGCACCCCCGGGATGAGTTCCTCCACCATGAGCCGCTGTTGCAACGGGTCGACGCCCTTCAGATACTGCCGGACGAAGTCCTCGTCCACCATCGCCACGCGCACGCCGCCCGCCAGGTCGTGCTCGTCAATCGCGCGCCCTTTCGCCATCCGGACGCCGAATGTCTGAAAGTACCCCGGCGTCACCATTTGCCAACCCGCCCCGGGTCGCGCCGAGGGATCTGCCACCGGCTTCGCCGCCAGGCTGAACGGCATGCCGAAAAAGGTCCCCTGAAGCGGCGCACCCGTCGCAGCCGAGGCGCTGGCGACTCCTGGAACGGCCTGGATTCGGGCCAGCAACTGTCCATACAAGTTGCGGATCTCCTCCAGCTTGGTCAGCCGCCCCTGCGGCACCGGCAGATAAAAGGTGAGGATGTGATCCGTTCGCACACCCAGATCCAGCCGGGTCAGCTTCCAGAAACTGTGAATCGCCAGGCCGGCGCCCGCGAGCAGCGTCAGCGCCACCGCAAACTCACCCACCACCAGCACGCGCCTGAGCCACTGTCGGCCGGAGCTGAAGGAGCGACCCGACTGCTTCAAGATCTCGTTCAGGTCCAGCCGCGACGCCTGCCACGCCGGAGCGCAGCCCGCCAGAATCCCCACCAGCACCGTGACCCCTAAAGTGAACAGCAGCACCGGCAGGTTGAGCGTCACATTCGCCTCCGAAGGAAGCGTTTCCGGCGGCATGTACGCCATCACGGCCTTCAGAATGCCCCAGCCCAGGCCAACCCCCGCGACGCCCCCCAGCAGTGCCAGACCCAGGCTCTCGGTCACCAACTGCCCGAACAACTGCTGTCGCGACGCGCCCAACGAGGCCCGCACCGCAATCTCCCGCTGGCGGACCGTCCCCCGCGCCAGCAGCAGGTTCGCCACGTTGGCGCAGGCGATCAGCAGCACGAAACCGACTCCGCCCATGAGCAGCCACAAGCTCGTCTGCGTCTCTCGCGGCATGAAGTCGTTCTTCAGCGGCTCCACGCTCGAGCTCCACCCCTTGTTCGGCGGGTAAATCTCCGCGATATGTTTGGTCACGGAATCCATGTCGGCTTGCGCCTGCCGAATGGCGACTCCGTGCTTCATCCGCCCCATCACCAGCAGCCAATGGAAATCGTGGTTGATCTGGTCGGGCCTGAGCGTCAGCGGCACCCACAACTGGTTGGGCATCCGATCCTGCTGGCCCGGCGGCAGCACCCCGACCACCGTGTACGGTTCCCCATTCATGCGGATCTGGAGGCCGATGATGTCGCGCCGTCCCCCGAACCGCCGCTGCCAAAGCCGGTGCATCAGAATGACCACCTTGTTCTGGCCCGCCTCCGCCTCTTCCGGCCGGAAATCGCGGCCCAGCATCGGCTTCACGCCGATCCCGTTCAAGAACCCGGGGGTGATCTGGGTGCCGGAAACCCATTCCGGCCCTTCCGGCCCGCCCAGGTTCGAACTGAAACCCGACCAGGCCCACAGGCCTTGGAACGACCTGCTCTCGCGCCGCCAGTCCACAAAATCGCCGGCCGAGACGCTGTTGCGAGTGCCCTGAACCTTCGACCACACCATCACCAACTCGTCCGGGTTGGGGTACGGCAGGGGAGCCAGCAAAGTGGCGTAGATCACGCTGAAGATCGCCGTGTTCGGCCCGATTCCCAGCGCCAGCGCCAGCACCGCCACCAGAGCAAAACCCTTGTTCTTGCCCAGCAGCCTGAAGCCGAAGCGGAGGTCGCGCCACCAAGTAGCCATTCATCCTCCCTGGCCCGCCCCTTTACCGTACCAGGTCCGATAGCAAGCGCCGCGGCGTAGGCTCCGGCTCCTCGGCCGCATACCCGATCGGCAGGATGGCGACCGGCAGCAGGTCGCGCGTGCCGAGCACCTTCTGCACCGCCACGTCGTCGAACGCTCCCACCCACACTGTGCCGAGGCCCAAAGCCGTGGCCGCCAGCATGGCGAACGCGCACGCGATTGTGGCGTCCTGGATGGCGTACAGCCGCGTGCCCCGCTCCCGGTACTTCGCCGCCGACCGTGCCGGGTTGGCGCAGAACACCAGCACCACCGGCGCCTGCGCGATGAAGAACTGGTTGAGCGCCGCCCGCGCCAGCGCCGCCCGCTCCTTCCCCTCCGTGATCCGGTAAATCTCGTACCCCTGCAAGTTCCCCGCCGACGGCGCCGCGTTCGCCGCCTTCAGTATCCGCGTCACCTTCTCCGCTTCCACCGCCTGCGGCGTAAACGCCCGCACCGACCTCCGCCTCTGGATCGCCTCGAAGAGTTCCACGCCGCGAATTATACCGCTTCGCTCGGCCTCTTGACCGAGCAACCCCGGTGCTATCATTGGTTGCCGATGGGGGCGTCTCTCAGTATGGACCTGGCGGTCGAGCAACGGCGGGCACTCAAACAATTCCGAAGCCTCCTGGCGGACTCTGGCATGGACAAGCTTCTGGCCGCCCCCGACTGCGAGCAAGGCCGCCCGGAACCTCTCCAAACCGTCGCACGTCTCTTCGGCGGCGGACAAGCAGCCGACACCGCCCAAGTAGAGCGCTGTGTGCCGCCAGCGGTGATCTCGGCACTGCAGGCGCTCGGGCTGCTCAACAGAGCTGGAGACACGGTCACGGCCGGAGAGTATCGCCTCGTACACCATCTTGGCCTGTTCCTCTTCTGCCACACGCTTACCGCCTCCGCGAAGCTCTACTACGGCAACGACTCCCTGGCGCTCAGCCGTCTGTTGCTCCCGGTCGAGGGGCGCGCGCTGGACCTCTGCACCGGCGTAGGCACTCAGGCCCTGGTGTGCGCGCAAACTGCCGCCTCCGTAACAGCGGTCGACGTCGAGCCGCTCGCCGAGAGAGTCTTCTGGATCAATGCCGAGCTCAATGGGCTGAGCGAGAAAGTGGAGTTCCTGGTCGGCGATCTGCTGGAACCCGTGGCAGGCCGCCAGTTCGACCGCATTTGCTGCAATCCCCCCTTCATGCCCGTCCCTCCGTGCGTTCGTTACCCGCGCTTCGCCGATGGCGGCCCCGACGGCCTGGCGATCGTGCGGCGCTTGCTCGCCGGACTGCCGGAAGCTCTTGCGCCGGATGGCCTATGCCAGGTCGTCGGTGCGGTTCTTGGAAACAGCGACGGGCCGGATCTGTCCGCCCTCGAGAGCATGGCTGCTGGCGCTCGGCTCAAACTGGAGCTTTCCAGTCCCACCTGCGAGGAACTGGACGACGCCATGCTGGCCTCCTGCGCCGCAACCGCGCTGGCCTGCGAAGGAGGAGGCGATGTAAAGCAAGCCTTCCGCGACCACTGGTCCAGCCTCGGCGCAACCCGCATCTACTATTACCTCCTGAGCGCCACCCACGCCTCTCAACCAACGCTCTATTTCTCCCACGACGACGTCCACCGTGCCATGATCGGATAGTGGCACAAGCCTTCAGCCTGTGCGCCAGACCGCTCTGGGACTTTCACCACGGGCTCTTAAACATGGACTTCGACCGCGGTGGTAAGAATCTCCTGGCTCAGCGCCGCCGAGCGCTCTTCATCGGTCAGAGTCTCCAGGAAGAGTTCCATGGCCTCGCGGATATTGGCAAGAGTCTCTTCGACCGTCTTTCCTTGCGATTGGCACCCCTTCAGCTCCGGGCGCCACGCGTAACATCCGTGCTCGTCCTGCTCAATTACGACACTGACCTTGCGCGTCATCAACAATCATCCTGCCGCCAGGCGCACCACAGGGTGATGTTCGAGTCCGCGGCGGCGAACGGTGGGTCGAACCAAGACAGTCCCAGTATCCAACCCAGTTCCCCCGCAGCGGATGCGGGCGGCACCGCGCAGGCAACGGCTCCTGAGCCTGAAGGCAGTGGTCGCACGGAGATCCCACGCCATCACATCTGCTCGCGCAGCTCCCGGAACGACCGATAGCGCTTCAACGCAGCAGCGTCGTTGCTCTCCAGCATCGCCGCCACCGTTTCCTCATTCGGAATCGCAACCGGAAACGGAAGGCCTCTGTGCAACTCCACCTGCTTCAGAAACAGCCGGATCGCTTCGGTTGTCGTCATGCCAAGTTCCGCAAACACCCGCTCGGCCGACCTCTTGAGCTTGGGGTCAACCCGAGCGTGCACCATCCGTGTCTTCTCACCGCGCCGTCGCATGTCAACCACCCCTCACCGAGTGTATCTCATTTGAGATCCACCGTAGGGCGGGCGTCCACGCCCGCGCTCGGCCTCCAGGCCGAGCACCGCCTCGGCGCGACCCGCATCTACTATTTCCTCCTGAGCGCCTTCCGCGACGACGTCCACCGTGCGGCCATCGGCCTGTAGGCCGCCCGGAACTGATTCCCACTCGGCCCCGGAACGCCCATCTCGCAGAGCGGGTTGCACGCCAGGTGTCGTCCGGAGGTCCGGCTGGCCGGCGATACTCTCGTTGAGACGGATCGGCAAATCGAAGGGCGTTACTCGCTACCAATCCACTAGCCACCCTGTCGGATAGGCACAAAGCTATGCCTTTGAATCGCTCACGCAGGTGGGAGCCATCACGGACTGGTGGCTCCAAATCTACAACGCCGAACGCCCCCATGACAGCCTCGGTGGGGTGCCGCCGCTCACGTTTCTACCGAGGCGATCATTGCCGGGGGCGTCTACTTTCGCAGTGTCTACTTGACGGGGAAGCTCTCGACGCGATCTCCAGTTCTCGGGCGAGGCGGAGCCTCACTGCTGCAACGGCAAATCCGCTCGGCTCCATAGCGACAGCGCCAGGCCAACGATCGTCAGCACGAGGATCACGAGGTTGATGTAGATGCCTGGAGGTGTCCCGGTCCTGGCGATGGGCTTCACCAGTAGAATCCACCTCC
>JBEKMO010000106.1:0-15151 GCA_050008465.1 Bryobacteraceae bacterium | reverse complement strand
GCTCTAACTTGGCCGGTATCAGTATATCATCGGATGCCTTTGTTGTTTTGGTTGCCGCTTTCCGTCTTTCCAGATGGACCCGGAGACACAGGATAACCGGGCGGCGAATTCAGGCCATTCGCGTATCGGGGATTGTCCCGCAGTTTCCGGGTCAAAAAAGGAGAACACATATGAAACGGAGTGGTTTTGTGATGCTTTTGGTTCTTTCGCTGGTTGTGTCTCTTCCGGCGTGGGCCGCGGACAACCCCAAAATGTTCAGGGACAGCCCCAACTTGAATGCGAAGTTCGTCGTCTGCGAACCCGTCGCCGGAGTGCTGATGACGAACATCAATGCGATCGCGCTCCCGACCGCGACCAACGGGACCAACTTGGGCCCGGTGTTCGGCGACCTCCAAGGCGCGGTGGCCGCGACAATCCTCGGCGGGAGCTTTTCAGCCGGCTACGATGTCCAGCACTACTGGGTCACTTCCCAGGGCGACACGATCAAGTTCAAGGTGGCCCACCTGAAGCCCAGCGCGGTGACGCCCCCCGGGGCGTCCGCACCGGCGGCCGATGTCGTGGCAGTGCGCTGGGGGGACTACATAGCCGAGATCAACGGCGGAACCGGCAAGTACGAGAATGCAACGGGCAGCATTGAGTGCTTCGGGGCGGCGGATTTCACCAACCTTACCCTCGTGTTGCGCTACCGGGGCCAGGTCTGCTACGGGCAGTAATTGCTCACCCCAGGCAGGACGGGCGCACACGCCCGTCCTGCCTGGAAACCTGGGGACAGCCCGCGTGTTTCCAGGTTTTCGGGAGAGGATGGGCGGCTGTTTTCTACACTGATAGTGATGCCCAGAATGTCCCGAGCGGTCTTGCCGGAGACCGCGCACCACGTGACGCAACGAGGCGTGAACCGTGAAGCGGTCTTCTTGACCGACTCCGACCGCCGCGTGTACCTGGAACTGGTCCGCGAGGCAGCAAGCCGGCACGGTGTTTCCCTGCTCGGCTATTGCTTGATGTCCAATCACACCCATTGGGTGGTCGTGCCGGCCGAGGAGGACTCGCTGGGGAAGGCCTTGGGAGAAGCGCATGGCCGTTACGCACACTACGCCAACGCGATTCTGAATCGGAGCGGGCACTTCTGGCAGAACCGGTTCTTTTCGTGTGCGTTGCAGGAGGCGCACGTTTGGGCGGCGTTGCGCTACGTGGAGAGGAATCCGGTGCGGGCGGGACTGGTGGAGAGGGCGGAGGAGTGGGGGTGGTCCAGCGCGGCGGTGCACACGGGGCGCGAGGCTGCGCCGGAGTGGCTGGCGATGGAAGCTTGGGGCGCTGGATTCACCTTCGAGGACTGGCGCGTCTACCTGGCTGCGGGCAGCGCCATGGAGGCGGAGTTGGCCCTGCGGCAGAACACCTACACGGGGCGGCCGCTGGGATCGGCGGACTTCGTCGAGCGGGCGGAGGCGGCTCTGGGGCGGCGCCTGCACGCGGAAAAGGGCGGCCGACCCCCGAAACGGAAAGCCATGGCGGCCCGGGCGGGAGCTTCAGGTCAGGGAATCCTGTTTGGGGAGCGGTAATCTGGAAACATGGTGACTGTCCCCATATTATTGGTTGCGGGGTTTTTGCAGCCGCCGGCGGACTGCAAGATCATGATGCGGTGGTGGTGGTTCGGGCCGGCGGTGACCAAGGCCGAGCTCGAGCGCGAGATGCGGCTCATGAAGGAGGGCGGCATCGGCGGGTTTGAGGTGCAGCCGGTGTATCCGCTGGCACTCGATGGGAACCTGCCCTACCTCTCCGACGAGTTTCTCGAGGCGCTTCGGTTCACCGCGAAGACGGCCAAGCAGCTTGGCCTGCGCATGGACCTGACGCTGGGCAGCGGCTGGCCGTATGGCGGGCCGCAGATCCCGGTGAATCAGGCGGCGGGGAGGCTGCGCGTGGAGCGGGTGCGCGTGGCGGCGGGATCGCGCCGCGTTCCCGTGCCCGACATCACCGGCGGCGAGAGTCTTCTGGCGGCTTTCGTGGCCGGCGACAGCCCGCGCGAGGTCGCCGATATCAAGGATGGCGTACTCTGGCTGCCGGCGGGGCTCGATGGGCCGCAGACCGTGCTGTTCTTCATTTCGAGCCGGACGGGGATGATGGTGAAGCGCGCGGCGGTTGGCGCCGAAGGCTTCGTGATGGACCATTACGACCGGGCGGCGACGGATACCTACCTGAAACAGGTCGGGGACCGGCTGATGAAAGCGTTCGGCTCCGAACGCCCGTATGCGGTGTTCTGCGACAGCCTGGAAGTCTTCGGCTCGGACTGGACGCCCGATTTTCCGGAGCAGTTCCGCAAGCGGCGCGGGTACGACATCCAGCCGCACCTGCCGGCTCTGGCGCTGGACATGGGAGAGAAGACGGCGAGTATCCGGCAGGATTGGGGTAGAACGCTGACCGAACTGACCGAGGAACGGTTCCTGGCGCCGATGCGGGAGTGGTCGAAGCGGAACGGGACGTTGTTCCGCGTGCAGAGCTACGGCATGCCTCCGGTGGCGCTCTCCAGTTACCGGTACGTGGACCTGTTCGAGGGCGAAGGCCCGCAGTGGAAAACGCTGAGCGCGACGCGGTGGGCCTCCTCGGCGAGCCACCTGTACGGGCGGCCGGTGACCTCGTCGGAGACCTGGACGTGGCTGCACTCGCCGTCGTTCCGGGCGACGCCGCTGGACGCGAAGTACGAGGCGGACTTGCACTTCCTGTCGGGGATCAACCAGTTGATCGGGCACGGCTGGCCGTACACCGCGGAGGGGGTTGGCTACCCGGGCTGGCGCTTTTATGCGGCGGCGGTGTTCAACGAGAAGAATCCGTGGTGGATCGTCATGCCCGACCTGTCGCTGTACCTGCAGCGGGTCAGTTACCTGCTGCGGCAGGGCAGGCCGGCGAACGATGTGGCCATCTACCTGTCGAACAGCGACGGCTGGGCGCACCTGGCGCTGGGGCGGGTGAACCTGAGGGAGACGCAGGCCGGGCTGATCGGACCGGAGGTGGTGCCGCGGGTGCTCGAAGCGGGCTACGGCCTGGATTTCATCGACGACCCGGCGATCGAGCAGCTTGGCCGCGTGGAGAAGGGCGCGCTGGTGATGGGCGACAACCGGTATCGGGTCGTGATTCTGCCCAACGTGGAGCGTGTTCCGGCCGGCGTCCTGCAAAAGCTGGCGGAGTTTGCCAAGGCGGGCGGAGCGTTGATCGCGACGCGGCGGATGCCGGCGCAGGCGCCGGCGCGTTTGGTCGCCAGCGAGAGCGGATTGGGCGAGGAACTCGCGCGGGCGCTGCGTCCCGACGTGACGCTCAAGCCCGCGGCGCCCGAAGTGGGATTCGTGCATCGCAGCGCGGAGGCCGGCGAGATCTACTTCTTGGCCAACACCGGGAATGCCGTCCGGAGCGTGAAGGCGACGTTCCGGGTGACGGGGCTCGAACCGGAGTGGTGGGATCCTTTCACCGGGCGCGTCGAGGCGGCGGAAGTGCTCGAGCGGTCGGAGGCCGGGGTGACGGTGGAGATGGAACTCGAGCCGTACGGTTCCCGGGTGTTGGTTTTTTCGAATGACCGGGCGGCGGCTGGGAAGGTCGAGGTCGCGGGGCCGGCGATCGATCTGAGCAGCGGGTGGAGGGTGACGTTCGGCGACCAGACCGTCAAGATGGACAAGCTGCGGTCCTGGACCGAAGACGAGGAGACGCGCTACTACTCCGGCGTGGCCACTTACGAGAAGGACGTGACGGTGCCGGAGGAGCTTCTAGCGGCCGGGCTCGGGTTGCGGCTCGATTTCGGCGAGGCCAAAGCGGTGGGCGCCGCCGGACCCAGGGAGCGTTTGCAGGCGTTGTTGGATGCACCGGTGCGCGAGGCGGCGGTGGTCTACGTGAACGGGCAGAGGGCGGGATCGGTGTGGCGCCCGCCGTACTGGCTGGATGTGACGGGCCTGCTGAAGCGGGGCACGAACCACATCCAGGTCGTGGCCGGCAACCTCGCCATCAACTACATGGCGGGCCACAGCAAGCCCGACTACCGTCTGCTGAACCTGCGCTATGGCGAGCGCTTCACGCCGCAGGACATGGACCATCTTCAGCCGTTGCCCTCTGGGCTGCTCGGGCCGATCCGGCTGATCGGAGTGAAGAAGCGGTAGGGTTTACTGTACAATAAGAGTACGGTGTTAACTAAGGGGACGCCGCGGGAACGCCGGCACGAGCGCACCAAGCAACGCATCCTGGACTCTGCGCGTGAAATCCTGGTCACCGAGGGGATGGCGGGGTTATCCATGCGCGGCTTGGCCGAGCAAATCGATTACACGCCGTCGGCGATCTACAAGTACTTCAGAAGTAAAGAAGACATTCTGCAAGCCATTCGCCAGGAAGGCTTTGCGCTGAGCGCCAAGATGCACGCCGAGGCGGCTTCCCGGCCGCTGCCAGCGCCTGAAAAGCTGGTGGCTGCGGGCCGCGCTTACCTGCGCTTCGCCGAGACCTACCCCCAGCACTACCTGCTGATGTTCAACTCTCCCGAGCTGCCCCCAGGCGGCGTCGAGGCCGTCGCGAAGGACCCGAACTTCAGTGGCGTTCCGCAGATCGTGCGGGAAGGAGTGGAGCAGGGTTACTTCCGCCTGCCGCCCGGCTACACTCCTGAAATGATGGCTTTCCAGTGCTGGATCACCGCCCATGGAATGGCCATGCTCAAGCTGGGGATCATGCGTGGGGCGCGGGAAGAGTTTGCAGTCTTCTGCGACCAACTCCTGGTGGCGATCACAGCCAGCTTCACGGTCAAGTAGGGCTCAGGAGACTTCTTTCCCGATTTGGTGAACATTGTTCACGATTTCATCGTCGTTCTCTTTCGAAGGAGAAACACGATGCGACGCCAACTCGACCGCCGCGGTTTTCTCGGCCTTGCCGCGGCCGGCTTGGGAACGGTTACCCTAGGTAGTAGGAGCCTCGCCGCCCCCAATATGAACTCAAAAGTCCTCGTCGCTTACGCAACCCGCTGCGGATCCACCCTGGAGGTGGCCCAAGCGGTGGCGCAAGACCTGAAAGGGCGCGGCTATTCCGCGGACCTTCGAGCGGTCGACAAAGTCAACGGACTGGCCGGCTACGAGGCGGTGGTGCTGGGCAGCGCGGTGCGCTTCGGACGGTGGCTGCCCGAAGCGGTCGAGTTCGTGCGCCGGCGCCAGGCGGAGCTCCAGCGCTTGCCTACGGCTTTCTTCACAGTCCACGGGCAGAACCTAGGCGCCGACGAGGTCAGCCGTAAGAACAGGTTGGCTTACATCGACCCCGTGCGTGCCATGTTGCGGCCCGGCGTGGAAGCCTTCTTCGCGGGCAAGCTGGACTCAAGCCGGCTGTCCTTCGGCGCGCGCATGTTGTGCAAGCTCATGAAGGCCCGCGACTGCGACCTGCGCGACTGGCCCGTCATCCATGCCTGGGCGCAGGGGGTTTTTCGGTCGGGGGCGAAATCATGAACCAGGGTCTGCTGCGGTGAAGTAGACGCAGTCGGAGTGGTTGCTCCCTCATGCTACGATGGCGGCGCATGCGGGAAATCCCGGCTGAAAAAGATGAAACCGTCCGCATACCTGAAACGTCTACGTCGCGGCTATAAAGATGCTACTTCGCCTGGTTACTGTCGCCCTGTTGGCCGCCGGGGGCGTCAGGTGCGCAACCGACCGCGGTCTCGTGCCGAACGGTCTGACCAATGTCTCGGCGGCCAGCTTTCAGGGGCCGGCCGGCGCGCCCGGCGCCCTGATGGCGGGCTTCGGCGCAGACCTTTCGACCGCCACTGAGGCGGCCAGTTCGATGCCGCTGCCTCAGTCGCTGGCGGGGAGTTCGGTCAAGGTCAGGGACAGCACGGGGGTCGAGCGAAACGCCAGCCTGCTTTACGTCTCGCCGGGCCAGGTGAATTACCTGCTTCCGGAGCAACTCGCCGAAGGACCGGCGGTGGTCGCGGTCGAGACCGGGCAAGGGGCGCGCATCGAGGGCCCGCTGCTGGTAAAGAACGCCGCGCCCGGGCTGTTCACGGCAAACGGGGATGGCCAGGGTGTGGCGTCCGCGATGGCGATCCGCGCCACCGCCGAGAACGTGCAGGTGACCAGCCCGACGTGGCGGCTCGACAAGGGGCAAGGCAAGTTCGTGACGGCGCCCATCGACATCGGCTCCACTACGGATCGCGTGTTTCTGTCCCTGTACGGAACGGGCATCCGGAATGCCGCGGCGGTGAACGTGACGATTGACGGCGTCGCGGCCCCCGTCACCTGGAAGGGGCCGCACTCAGTGTATGCCGGCCTGGATCAGGTAAATGTCGAGCTGCCACGGATTTTGGGCGGCCGGGGACCGGTGACGGTCGTGCTGACGGCGGATGGCGCGCAAGCGAACCCCGTGACCATCGACGTGTTGCGGCACCAGTATCTGAACCTCGACTTCGAAACCACCACGCGCGGGGAGCTTTGGGACTGGAGCCTGTACGGGCCCGGCTACGAAATCGCGGCGGATAGCTCAGTAGCGTATTCCGGCCAGCAGAGCCTGCGGATTCGCAACCTGACCGCCGTCCCTCCGGCATACGCCGAAGCCTACCAGGTAGGTTTCTCGATGACGATTCGCGCCCGTTCCCGGTCGGCCACCAGGCCGGCATGGTCGAGGAGGCAAGGGATTTCGCCAAACAGGGAGGGCGGCGTGGCCATGTAGAAAATGCGTTGGGCTTTGGAGCCCCACTCCTTTTCCAGGTTTGCGCACTGGTCGCTGAGTTCCGTATAGGTCGCGTTCCCCTTGAAATCGCCCTGCAAGTAGCGGATATGCCGGGAGAACTCGTTCCACTCCTGGACTGCGGTTTTCCCGCTGCGGGCGAACTTCTCGACTCCTTCATGCAGACGCTTGCGCAGGGCGTCGACGCTGAGTTCGACGCGGTCCACCGCGATAATCGAAAAATGCACCGGAATACTCTGGCTCCGGGAAAGGTCAAACAGGGCCGGCATCAACTTCCGCCAGGTCAGGTCGCCCGCTCCGCCGAAGATGACGAATATGTTTGGTTCGAGTGGCTCGTTCGTCTTCATCGCTCTCAACCCTTCGTGCAGTCCGTGTGGATTGCCGCGCAGACGACGCGGCGCAAATGCTCCTCGTTGGCCATTACCTTTCGCAATCCGAACGAAGCCAGTTTCGCGCACGTGGACCTGTAGTCCGTGTGAAGAATGCTTCGAATCCCCAAACCTTCAGCGACCTGGACGAACATCGGGGTGTTTTCGATATAGACTACCCGCCGGGCTGGCGCCTGGGCGATGTCCAGGGCAAGCCGAAAGATGTCCGCGTCGGGCTTGCGGACGTGGACGAAGCAGGAGGATATAAAACAATCCACAAACCCGTCCAGCTTGAACTTTCGAATCCGATACGCATTCAGTTCGCGCCCTTCGTTGCTCACCACGGCGATCTTCAGCCCGTGCCGGACCTTGAGCTGAGCGACCAGCTCGATCATCTCGGGGTAAGGTTTCGATTGCGCGAACATGAAGCGCCGAAACTGAGCCCAGGTGAACGGCCGCTTTTGGTAGAAGACCACCCGGCCTAAATATTCTTCCAGCGTGAGCTTTCCCTCCTCGTAGGATTCGAAGGTCAGATGATGCCGCTCCTCCATCTCGGCCAACTCCAGCTTGAAGTTCTTCGCCGCCCGTTCGCGGGCCTGATGATCCCACCCGTTGGTGAGCAGGACACCGCCGATATCCAGAAACACGCAGGAGATAGCAGTCGCTTTCTTCATCGTCTTTTCTTCCGCCGATCGGATCATCGCTGCCACAGGATTCGCCCGTCTTCCAGTGGGATCGCAACGCCGTCGCAGTGCGGTATCACTCGCGCTGTATAGTCCGCTGGTGGGCGGACCGCGGACACAGCCGCGCTGTAAACGTAGCCGCCCGACGCGCCGGCCAGTTGGCCGACGCGCTTCATCTCCTGCCGCACCGGAGTGTCGCCGTTGACGCCGTCGGCATAAAGCTCTACTCGCGCCGCATTCGGGTCGAGATCATTGAGATAGACCTGAACCTCAAACACGTGCTGCTCCCCGTTGGTCTCCGCCTTCGTTTCACCGAAGCGCAGCGCGGGCCACTCCTTTTCCATGGCATGCCGCCAATCGACCATTTGCTTGCCCACTGCACCTTTATCGGCAGCACGCTCACGGTAGGCGGTCGCAGCGGGGAGGTAGTGTTGCTCCGTATATTCGCGCACCGTGCGGCTGGCGCAAAAACGCGGCGTCAAGCTCGCCATGCTTTCCCGCATCCGCGCCACCCAGGCCGTGGGAACGCCCTGCCCGTCGCGGGCATAAAACTCGGGGATCACCTCCCGCTCGAGCAGGTCGTAGAGCGCGTCGGCTTCGACAGCGTCCCAAACCGGATCGTCGTGATGTTCCTGGCCGTCTCCCAACGCCCACCCGACCTCAGGCGTGTAGGCCTCCACCCACCAGCCGTCCAACTCCGAGAGGTTGATGCCTCCATTGACCAGCACCTTCATGCCACTCGTTCCGCTTGCCTCCCAGGGCCGCCGTGGCGTGTTGATCCAGACGTCCACCCCTTGCACCAGGTGCTCGGTCAGGAGCATGTCGTAATCACTGAGGAAGATCGCATGAGGACGCGCCTCGGGCCGCCGGATGAAATTTATCCACTCATGGATCAAGGCCTGCCCCGCCCGGTCCTCCGGATGGGCCTTGCCGGCGATGATGAGTTGCACCGGGCGTTGAGGATTGGTCAACAAGCGGAGCAGTCGCTGCGGGTCGTACAGCAGCAAGTTCGGCCGCTTGTAGGCCGCGAAGCGGCGCGCAAAGCCCAGGGTCAATGCGTGGGGATCAAAGAGATACTTCGCGGCTTCGACGTCCTCGGGCGATGCGCCTGAGGAGGTCAGTTGCCGGGACAATCGTTCGCGGGCGTATTCAATGAGAGACTTGCTGGCGGCGGTGCGAAAATGCCATAGCCTTTCATCGGAGACGCAGCGAATGTTCTGCTCCAGGGTCTCGGTGGTCCCCAGCCAGCGGTCCTTCCCACAGCGTTCCGTCCAAAGATCGTCGGCCTCCGCCGAGTCCCAGGTGGGCATGTGGACTCCGTTGGTCACGTGTCCGACCGGGATTTCGTCCTCCGGCCAGCGCGGAAACAGCGGCAAAAAGAGGCGCCGGCTGACCTTCCCGTGCAAGCGGCTTACACCGTTCGCCGCACCGCTCCCGCGGATTGCCAGATACGCCATGTTGAAACTCTCCGACGAGTCGTTCGGGTTCTGGCGGCCCAGGGCCAGCAGATCGTGAAGTGCAATGCGGAGCTTCTGCTCGGCATAACCACCGAGGTATTGCTCGATGAGGGCGGGAGCAAAACGGTCAAAACCGGCGGCCACCGCCGTGTGGGTGGTGAAGAGGTTCCCCGCTCGCGTGACGGCGAGCGCGACTTCGAAGGACTGCCCTGTCTCTTCCATGAAGTTGCGGGCACGTTCCAGGACGGCGAACGCGGCGTGCCCTTCATTCAGGTGACAGACTTCGGGTTGGACGCCGAGCGCGCGGAGCAGCCGCCATCCGCCGATCCCGAGGAGCAGTTCCTGCTTGAGGCGCAGCTCCGGCCCGCCGCCATACAACTCGCTGGTAATCCCTCGATGAACGGGGAAGTTCGCCGCGTCATTGCTGTCCAGCAGGTAGAGCTTCACCCTGCCGACCTGGACCTGCCAGGCGCGCAGCCAGACCGAGTAACCAGGTAAGGCGATCTCCAACCGCAACCACTCGCCGTTCGCCTGGCGCAAAGGCGCGATCGGCAACTGCCCGGGATCGTTATACGGAAAGAGGGCCTGTTGCTCTCCGTTTTTGTCGATCTCCTGGCGAAAATAGCCCTGCTGGTAGAGCAGTCCCACGCCGACCACCGGCACGCCCAGATCGCTGGCGGCTTTGAGCTGGTCGCCAGCCACATTGCCAAGCCCGCCCGAGTAAATGGGCAGAGCCTCGCTCAACATGAACTCCATGCTGAAATAGGCGGCGCAGGTCAGGGAGCCCTGCGAATGGTTCTGCTGAAACCAGGCGGGCGCCCTTGCCGCTTGGCGGCTGGCCTCGACCAGGTCATCCACGTTTTTCCGGAAAACGGGATCGCCCAACACGCACTCGATCCGGTCCCGCGAGACCGTCTGCAGGACGACCCAGGGGTTGTGCGTGATCTCCCACAGTCCGGGATCAAGCTGCCGCCACACCTCGTCGGTAGCGTGATTCCACGACCAGCGCATATCCAGGGCCAGTTCCGCCAGGGAATCGAACCCTTCGATTTCGGTGGGTAGAAGGTTGTAGATGGGGTGGCTGACACGGGTTTGTTTGCTCATGATTTGACGTCCCTGGGCACTGCCAGAGTATCGCTGACGATCGCCTGTGCTTCCTCCAGAATGCGGCGCAGATGATCCGCTCCCCGGAAGCTCTCCGCGTAAATCTTGTAAATATCCTCGGTTCCCGACGGGCGCGCCGCGAACCATCCGCTCTCCGCCACCACCTTCAACCCGCCGATGGGAGCGCCGTTGCCTGGCGCGCGAGTGAGGATAGCCTGGATTTTTTCTCCGGCCAGATCTGTGGACCGGACCTGCTGCGGCGAGAGTCTCTCCAGCAATTCCTTTTGCTCCGGGGTGGCCGGCGCCTCAACGCGGTCATAGACAGGCTCACCAAACTCGCGCGTTAGTTCGCGGTAGATCTCGCCGGGATCGCGGTCCATCCGCGCCGTGATCTCCGCCGCAAGCAAAGCCGGGACGATTCCGTCTTTGTCCGTCGTCCACACACTGCCATCCAGACGGACGAACGACGCCCCTGCGCTCTCTTCGCCGCCGAAGCCGAGCGAACCGTCGAGCAGGCCATCCACGAACCACTTGAAACCAACCGGCACCTCGTAAAGTTTCCGGCCAAGCTTCGCCGTGACGCGATCGATCATCTGGCTGCTCACCACCGTTTTGCCGATCGCCGCTTCCTCACGCCATTTCGGCCGGTGCCGGAAGAGGTAGAAGATGGCGACCGCAAGGTAGTGATTGGGTGGAAGCAACCCGCCGCTCCTGGTGACAATCCCGTGCCGGTCATGGTCCGTGTCGCAGGCGAAGGCGATCCGGAAGCGGTCCTTCAGGCCGATCAAGCTCTGCATCGCATAGGGCGAGGATGGGTCCATGCGGATCTGGCCGTCCCAATCCACCGTCATGAAGCGGAAGGTCGGATCGACTGCCTGGTTGACGACCGTGAGGTTCAACCCGTAGCGCTCGGCAATCGGTCCCCAGTAGTGGACCCCGGCGCCGCCAAGCGGATCGACTCCCATGCTGATCTTCGCGCCCCGAATGGCATCCATGTCGATCACATTGGCGAGATCCGCGGTGTAGGCGTCGAGGTAGTTGTGCCGGTGCGTCGTGGAAGCGTGCAGGGCTTTCTCGAAAGGAATCCTTCTCACCCCCCGCAGGCCATTCTCGAGAAACTCGTTCGCCCTCGCTCCGATCCAGTCGGTGACGACCGATTCCGCCGGCCCTCCGTTCGGAGGATTGTATTTGAACCCGCCGTCCTGGGGCGGATTGTGTGACGGCGTGATCACGATGCCGTCGGCGAGTCCTGTCTTGCGCCCGCGGTTGTACGTGAGAATCGCGTGGGAAACGGCAGGGGTCGGGGTGTATTCATCGCCCTCCGCAAGCATGACTTCCACTCCGTTAGCCGCCAGCACTTCAAGCGCGCTGGCAAGTGCCGGCACGGAGAGCGCATGCGTGTCCATGCCGAGAAATAACGGGCCATCGATCTTCTTCTGCTTCCGGTACAGGCAAATGGCCTGACTGATGGCGAGGATATGCCATTCGTTGAAAGCCCTGTCGAATGCGGAACCACGATGTCCTGAGGTGCCGAAGGCAACCCGTTGTTCCGGCACTGAAGGGTCGGGCGTCTCCGTATAGTAGGCCGTCACGAGTCTGGGTACGTTCACCAGCATCGATGCTTCGGCCGGCTTTCCTGCACATGGACTTGTCTTCATGACTCTCTCATCAAACGCCGCGGTGACCTTCCAGCTTTGCGACTTTAGCCACACGACGCCGGTGACGCTCGGCGCCACTGAATCGCGCTTGAAGAAATGCTGTGACCAACTCCCAAGCGAGCGTATTCGCGACCACGCGGCCGCCCAGGCAGATCAAGTTCATGTCGTCGTCCTCGACCCCCTGGTGCGCCGAAAAACTCTCATGGATCAGGCACGCCCGCACGCCCGGCACCTTGTTGGCGGCAATGCACGCACCCACGCCACTGCCGCAGACGGCCACGCCGCGATCCACCTCGCCGCGAGCAACGGCACGGGCCAGGGGCACAACAAAATCCGGGTAGTCGTCATCCGGCTTCGGCTGGCTGTCGCCAAAGTCGACCACTTCATAGCCGGCTTCACGCAACATTCCGGCCACATACTCCTTCAACTCAAATCCTCCATGATCGGCAGCGACACCGATGCGTTTCGGCGTCTTTGGCAGCACTGTTCGCGAATCGGGCATTGTTCTTCTCCAGCAAGGCTTGAGCGCGCTTGCAGACGTTCTCAACGTTAAACCCATCTTCGCGCATCTGCATCGGTGCAGGCGCGACATGTCGCACACGGGCTGGCGGGTGGTCCTGGCCGTGTTCACCACGTGGCCAGGCTGCGCTGGAGGGCGACTTCGATGGCGGCGCAGGCGTCGAGAGCCACTCTCACCGGCGTCTATGCCGGGGCCGGCTCGGTGGCCTCGGCGGCGGTGAAGTAGACGCAGTCGGGGTGGTGGAAGACCAGGGCGCTGACGCTGGCCTCGGGGTCCATCATCATGCCTTCGGTGAGGCGGACGCCGATGTCCTCGGGTTGGAGCAGCTTCCAGATGCCCTGCTGGTCGTCGAGGTTGGGGCAGGCACCGTAGCCGAAACTGTAGCGCTTGCCGCGGTAGCGGGCGGTGAAGCGCTCGTGCATAGTGAGCTTGGGCGGGTCGGGGAAGCCCCAGTCCTCGCGAATACGGCGGTGCAGCCACTCGGCGCAGGCCTCGGCGGTCTCCAGGCCCAGGGCTTGGATGGCGTGAGAGAAGAAATACTGGCCGCGGAGTTTAGCCTCTTCGGCGCGCTCGCGGATGCCTTCGCCCGCGGTCGCCACGAAGATGGCGATGTGGTCGCGGCGGCCGTCAATGGAGTCGAGCACGTAGTCGCTGAGGCACAGGCCGTCGGGGCGCGGCTGGCGGCCGAAGCGGAAGGTGTGAATGGGGCTGGAGCCGGCGGGGGCGAACAAGTGGATGGAGTTGCCGTCGCGCTGGGCCTCGAAGAATTGCCAGACCGCGCGCACATGGAGCGCGGCCTGCTGTTTCACTTCCTCGACTTGGTGGAACAGTTCGAGGGCTTTCTCGTCGCGCTCGGCCAGGCGTTTTTCGAAATTGCCTTTGAAGCCGAGGTGCTTGCCGTAGAGCATGAAGGGGTTGAGGTAGCTCCAGACCTCGGCCAGTTGGGGCACGTCGCGCGCTTGGCGGTCGAGCGAGGGCGCCGGGGGAATCGGAATGTCGACGCGGACTTTCGAGCTGCGTGTTTCGCCGGGCGGGGCGGGGGCCGATGCGGCGAGCGGGGCCGGAGCCTCGGCGCCATTGGCCCGATGGGCTGCGAGCGTGGCTTCGCGAGTCGCCGGGTCCATGAGCCGATTCAGCAGGATCAGGCCGGTCATGGCGTCTTTCGCGTAGCAGACGGCAGTCGAATAGGCCGGGGCAATTTTCGCGCGCGCGAAACGCTCCGAGAGCGCGGCGCCGCCCACCAGCAGCGGGACATCGATGCCCGCGTCCTTGAGATCGCCCGCGGTGACGACCATCTGCTGCGTGCTTTTGACGAGCAGGCCGGAGAGGCCGATGGCGTCGGGGGAATGCTCGTGGCAGGCGAGGATCAACGCCTCGGGTGGTACCTTGATGCCCAGGTTGATCACGCGGTAGCCGTTGTTGCTGAAAATGATCTCGACCAGGTTCTTGCCGATGTCGTGAACGTCGCCCTTGACGGTGGCCAGCACGACCTTGCCGCGCGCGGCGGTGTCGGCCTTCTGCATGTACTGCTCGAGATGGGTGACGGCGGCCTTCATGGCCTCGGCGGATTGCAGCACCTCGGCGACGATCAGCTCGTTCGCTGCGAACAGGCGGCCGACTTCGGTCATGCCGGCCATGAGCGGGCCGTTGACGACGTCCAGGGGGCTCGCGCCCTCTTTCAGTTTCAGCTCAAGGTCGGCAACCAGGCCGTCCTTGGTGCCCTCGATGATGTAATTCGCGAGGCGCTGGTCTAGTGGGAGGCTCGTCTCCTTTTGCTTCGTTCGCACGGACGTTCGGAAGTGGGCGGTGATCGCGGCAATGTGGAACTGGTTGATGGCGATCTTCTGCTCGCGGGTCTGCTTGCGCCAGTCTTCCGGGGCGGGGTGATCCACCGGGGGCGTGTTGAAGAGCAAGTTCTCGGCCAGGCGGCGCTCTTCGAGGGGGATGGAGGGGAAGCGCTCGAGCTTCTCGGCATTGACGATGGCTAGGTCGAGGCCGGCCTTGGTGCAGTAGTACAGGAAGACGGAGTTGATCACTTCGCGCGCGGCGGGCGGCAGGCCGAACGAGACGTTCGAGATCCCGAGAAGCGTTTTGACGAACGGGATGCGCTCCTTGATGAGCCGGATGGCCTCGATGGTTTCGACCGCGCCGCCGATGTAGTTCTCGTCGCCGGTGGCACAGGGGAAGACCAGCGTGTCGATGACGATGTCCTCGGGCGGGATACCGTACTTTTCGGTGAGCAGGCGGCAGGAGCGCTGGGCGACCTCGAGTTTGCGCTCGCGGGTGAAGGCCTGGGCTTGTGCCGGGTCTTCGTCGATGGCGCCGCAGATCAGGGCGGCGCCGTAAGCGCGGGCCAGCGGGCAGACGCGCTCGAACTTCTCCTCGCCGTCCTCGAGGTTGACGGAATTGATGATGCTCTTGCCCTGGCAGTAGGTGAGGGCGAGTTCGACCGCGCGCGGGTCCGTGGTATCGATCATGACGGGCGCCTTGATCTTGCGGACCAGGCGGTCGTAGAAGAGCGGGATGTCGCCGATCTCGTCGCGGTCGCTGGATTGGAGGCAGACGTCGATCACGTGGGCGCCGTTGCGCACCTGGCGGCGGGCGATCTCGCTGGCTTCCTCCCACTTCTCCGCGGCGACGAGGTTCTTGAAGAGGCGCGAGCCGATGACGTTGGTGC
>JBEKMO010000105.1:0-15189 GCA_050008465.1 Bryobacteraceae bacterium | reverse complement strand
AGCTCGCGCGGCGACATGAGCTGGCGGCCGAAATCGTCGATCACCAGCACGCCGTTATTGGCTTTCATCTGGATCGGCGCGGCATAGATGCCGGTCGCCTCGTCCAGCCGCAATTCGAGCATATTGGGCGTCAGCTCGCCCCCAGCCGCCACGCACGGCCGCCGGCACAACACCCACCGCGGGTCGATGTCCTGGTCCGACGACGCGATGGCATCGTGCACCACGGGATCGTAGAGCTGGATGATCTGCCGGTCCACCTCCACCGCATAGGGAACCAGAATCGCATCCTGATAGACGCGAAGCAGCCGTTCCGCCAGACTCGTCTTCCCGCTGCCCGTCGGGCCGTACAGGAAGATCGAGCTCTGCGAGATGATCGCCGGGCCAAGTTGATCGAGCAGCCGGTCGGTGAGTACCAGGTCCGAGAAGGCTTGCCGCAGGCTCCGGCGGTCGATCCGTACTTTCGCCGCCTGAATCTTCGTCGCCTTGTGATACTGCCGGATGGAAACCGGGGCGGCGCCCGCGTAATGGCAGATCTGGAAGCGCTCCCCGGCGAGCGACCGGCCGTTCTGGGTCAGCACGAAGCTATAGTCGTTCCCAACCATCCCCTTGACTTCGATGAGCTGCTGCGACCGCAGCTCCCGGAAAATGTTCTCCATGAGGATCGGGGAGAGCTTCAGGGCCTCGCTGAGTCCCTGCAAAGTGCTCTGGCCAGTCGTGTAGGTCCGCCGTAGCACCAGGTCCACCACGAGGCCGTGGGGCAAATCCAGGTCCGCCGGAGTCTCGGGGACAGGGGGGCAATAGGAGGATCGGGTTGAGGCGAAAGTAACCATTGGAAACTCGTTCCTTCATGATGCTATTCCATTTTCCGGCCCGCGTCCACGGGGACCCGCCAGGAATTGACGATTGCCGATTGCCGGATTGACGATTTTGCCCCCGCGCCAGCGGGAGCACGGCAATCGTCAATGACTCAATCATCAATCGTCAATGTCTGCACGCATGCGCCTCCCCCCGCGTCATACTGTCTTGGTGCCGCTGTGCCGAGTCGCGGTGTTGTGTTTGGCAACGGCGCTGAGTTCGTCCGCGGCCGAACCGAATGCCGCGAACCTGTTCAAACAAGGCAGGAAAGCAGAGCGCGACGGCGACGTGGTGAGCGCCTATCTGCTGTACTCGGAGGCTGCGGCGAAGGCCCCGACGCATCCCGAGTACTGGGCTCGAAGCCAGGCGCTCCGCACCAGGGCCGCCCTGGCAGCCCGGCCCATGCCCGCGCCTTCCCCGCCGGAAACCCGCGCGCCGGAAGCCGAGCCGGCCGTGAGTGGTCCGTCCTCCGGCGTCACCGCCGAAGACCTGGAAGAAGTTCGCCGCCTCAGGCCGCCACCCGAGCTGAAGCCCGTCCCCGGGCGGAAGGACCTCGACCTGCTTGGCGACGCGAAAGCGATCTTCGAGCAGACTGCTCGCGCCTTCGGCCTGGAGGCGGTTTTCGACGGAGAGTATCAGCCCGGTCCGCCGCTCCACATCCGTATCGACGATGCCGACTACCGGGAGGCCCTGCACATGCTCGAGGCGGCTAGCAGCTCCTTCGTCGTGCCGCTCAGCGCCCGTGTGTTCCTGGTCGCCAAGGACACGCCGCAGAAACGCGCCGACGTGGAGCCGGTCGTGGCGGTCTCCATCCCGATCCCCGAACCCGTCTCCGTGCAGGAGGCCCAGGAACTGGCGCGCGCGGTTCAGCAGGCCATGGAGATCGTCAAGCTCGTCGTCGACGCGGACCGCCGCATGGTGCTCATTAGGGACAGGGTGTCGAAGGTCCGGCCGGCCCAGGCGCTGTTCGAGCAACTCGCCCGGAGCCGGGCGCAGGTGGCCATCGAGGTGCAGTTTCTCGAGGTGGACAAGAGCAGCCTGATCTCTTACGGCCTTTTGCTTCCGAGCGATTTCCCCATCGTGTTCCTGGGCACCGGCGGCGCGGCCGGGGCGATCCAAAGCCTCGCAAGTTTCCTGTTCGGCCATCCCATGTTCGGTTTGGGAATCGCGAACGCCGAGATGTTCGCCAGCATGAGCCGGACGCTCGGGAAGAACCTGCTCGAAGCCGAGGTTCGCTCGCTCGACGGGGCCACGGCTACGTTTCACGTTGGGGAGAAGTACCCGATTGCCAGCGCCGCCTTCCTCGGCAACTCGCTCGTGCCCCCCACCTTCACTTTCGAAGACCTGGGGCTGTTGCTGAAGATCACGCCTCACGTGCACGGCATGGATGAGGTCTCGCTCGACGTGAACGCCGAATTCAAAACGCTTGCCGGTCAAAGTGCCAACGGGATGCCGATCCTCTCCAACCGCAAGATGGAATCCAAGGTGCGTCTGAAGACCGGCCAGTGGGCGGTCGTCGCGGGCCTGATGAGCGCCAGCGAAGCCAGGACGATTACGGGGATCGCTGGCCTGTCGACGCTGCCGGTGCTTGGCCGGCTGTTTCGCAAGAACGAAGTCAACAGCCAGTCCACCGAGGTGGTCCTGGTACTCAAGCCGATGCTGCTCGACGTGCCCCCCAGCGAGTCCGTCAACCGCACCCTGTACCTGGGCTCCGAGGGCCGTCTGAACATTCCCCTGTAGCGGCAAGTAGGGCGGACCTCCAGGTCCGCGGGCCGACGTCCACGTCGGCCCCAGAAGCCTCGAGCGCGCTCCTGTTATCCTCAAGTGAATCGATGTCCAGGATGCTGGAGGAGATTCGGCGGCAGCCCGAGGCGCTCGAGCGCACCCTCACCTCCGAACTGCGGCGCGTGACGCGCTGGTCGTGGCCATCTCGCAATCCGGGGAGTCCACCGACACCAACCTTGTGCTCGAGCAGGCCCGCTCGCAGGGAGCCGTCACCGTGGGAATCACCAACGAGCCGCGCAGCACGCTGGCCGGCCTCGCCGAGTTCCCGTTCCTGGTTCGTGCGGGCAAAGAGAAGAGCGTGGCCGCCACCAAGACCTACACCGGGCAGTTGATGGTGCTCTACCTGTTGGCTCGCGCGCTCGGCGCCAGGATCGCGCTCGACGACCTGCGGCGCGTCCCCGACTGGGCCGCCGCGGCGCTCGATCTCGAGCCACGCATTGCGGCTCTCGCCGAGCGCTACCGCTTTGCGGACCACGCCGTGGTGGTCGGCCGCGGCCTCAATTACGCCAACGCCTTCGAGTTCAGCCTCAAGCTGAAAGAGACCTGCTATGTGGTGGCCGAGGGCTTCTCGACGGCCGACTTCCTCCACGGCCCCATCGCCATGATCGAGCGCGCCTTTCCCGTGTTCGCCTTTGCCCCTCCCGGCGTCACCTGGCCCTCCATGCGCGAAATCCTCGGCCGCTTGCAGCAGCTCAAAGCCGAAACGCTGATCTTCACCGATCGAAGTAACCGCGACGCGGTCTCCCAGCGCGGCGCTTGTATCTGCCTGCCCGTCAAGCTGGCAACACGCCGTGCCTGGCACACGGAACTCTACACGCCGATCCCCTACATCATCCCGGCGCAGTTGTTCGCCGCCCACTTGGCCGCGCAGAAGGGGCTCGACCCCGACCGCCCGCGCACCCTGACCAAGGTCACGCGCACACTCTGACCGGGTACCAACCCGGAGGTCAGCGCTTGCGGGCCGGCGGCGCCCCCGCGGGCTTGCCCGCGAGCTCGGCCGTGGCGTAATAGCCGGTGCGGGTCCGCACCGTCGGGCGATTCGGGCCGTTCACGGTCACGCGGATCTGGCGGAAGCTGCCGTCCAACTTCTGGTTGGCTGGCGTGTAGGCGATGATGTACTGATTGCGGATGTCGTGCGCAACCTGGAGCGCGATCTTGCCCACCTCATCCACCAGCATGGGATAGTGGGCCTGGCCGCCGGTGGCATGGGTAATCGTGTCGAGCGCCCGCTTGGCGCGGTTCGCCTCCCGCCGCTCCTCCTCGGTCAGCAACCCGATGGTGTAGATGAGCACCTCCTGCTGCTGCGCCTCCTGCACCAGCTTCTCCAGGGTGACCTCGCTCATGTTGTCGTTACCGTCGGTCACCACCACCAGCACCTTCTTGTCGTGCTTGCCCTTAGACTTGGCGTAGCCGATCGAGGCATAGATGGCGTCGCGCATGGCCGTGCCCCCGCGCGAGTCGATACGCGCCAGCCCCTCCTCCATCCGCTTGAGGTCGCTGGTGAACGGCACGTCCTGGTACGGCTCATCGCTGAAGTTGACGATAAAGACCTCATCCTGCGGGTTGGAGGCCTTCACCAGCGCCATGGCCGCCGCCTCGACCTTGAGCCGCTTCTCGCGCATGCTGCCACTGTTGTCGATGATCAGCCCCATCGATACCGGCACGTCCTCGCGGCGGAAGACCTTCACCTGCTGCTCGGCGCCATCCTCGTAGGCGTGGAATGCGCTCTTGGGAAGGTTGGTGAGCAGCTTGCCGTTCCTGTCCGCCACCGTGGCGTGGAGCACCACCAGGCGTGCATCGGCGCGGAACACCGCGCCGCTATCTTCCTGGGCCCAGCCGAGCGCGATAGTCAGGGTCGAAAGCACGGCTGCGCCGCGAAACCAGATCACTCAATCATCTTAGCAAGCCAGGTGGGGCGGGCTTGAGCCCGCGCGGGGCTTCAGCCCCGCTGGAGGTACTGTAGGGACTACCCAGGCTACACACAAAAAAAGGTTCCAAGTGACCCCCAGCTCAGTGCCTCCCGCCAGCCGGCATGCGCGGCCCGAGAATGGATTCTGAAGACGCCGGACGGTTACCCCTTTGCTCCCCGCTGCGGCTTTTGGCCACTGCGGATCAACGCTCCGGAGGCCGCCAGCTAGCCGTCCTCAGCTAAGCCGGCATCTCGAAACGGCCTTTCGCTCCCCAAACAGCGGCTGCCCGTTTCCGGGCCACCTCTGCCGGATCATCGTTTCCGGCCTGCCTCTTTCATGCCGTGCCGATTCATCTATAGGCCCGTTCGGTTCCGAATTCCCCTCCTCGCCTCGGTTCCCCGACGCGGGGCGGCTCTATACCCGTCACCCGTTGCCTACATTGCTCCCGGCACTCTCAACGGCTCTTCGCACCTCTGCTCCCGGTCGGGACCTTCCGATCCCTCCCGCTCATCGCTCGTCGCGATTCGCCGTTGCGAAACTTGCCTCGACCGAACGCCCGATGCCTTTCGCTCCCCGTCAGCGGCAATTTTTTATGACTGCCACCGACGGATCAATGTTCCAGGTTCGCTCCGTCCCGCCTGGCTCACTGTTCCGTGGACCTCTTGGAACCTCCACCATCCTGCACCGAATCGATTTCGGAGTCAAACGGAAAATGGAGTTCCCGGCCGGTTTTCCGCAGTCTTTTCCCGCTGTGAAACCAATGGGTTATGGCAGACAGGTGTTGAAAACCTGTGGATAAAACAGGGGATCGACGTCCTGTTCTAGGAGCCAATCGTCTCCAGCAGTTTTCGCTCGTCGATGACCGGGATGCCCAGCGACTTGGCTTTCTCCAGCTTCGAGCCCGCGGCTTCGCCAGCCACCACGTAACTGGTCTGCTTGCTGACCGACCCGGTGACCTTGCCGCCGGCGGCCTCGATGCGCGCCTTGGCCTCCTCGCGCGTGAGCGTCGGCAGCGTACCCGTAAGCACGAAGGTAAGCCCTTCGAGCGAGCCGGTTTTCTTGCGGGTCTGCTGATACTCGAATTGGAGCCCAGTCTCCGCGAGGCGAGACACCAGCACCCGGTTCTGCGGCTCGCGGAAGAACTGGTAGATGCTCTCGGCGACCTTCGGTCCCACCTCCTCGGCGTTCTGGAGCGCCGGAATGTCGGCCTCGGCGATCTTGGTCAGGCTGCCGAAAGCCTCCGCCAGGAGGAGAGCCGTGCGCTCGCCGACAAAGCGGATCCCGAGCGCGGCGAGCACCCTGGGCAGCGGAAGCTGTTTCGAGCGCTGGATGTTCGCGAGCAGCTTCTCGGCCGACTTGCGGCCCATGCGCTCCAGCTCGATCAACTGGCTCGCGCTGAGCGAGTAGATGTCGACGACACTCGCCACCAGGCCGCGGTCCACCAGTTGGTCGACCAGCGCCTCGCCCAGGCCGTCGATATCCATGACGCCGCGGGAGGAGAAATGCAAGATCGATTCCTTCAGCCGCGCGGGGCAGTCGGTGTTGATGCAGCGGCTGGCGACCTCGCCCTCCTCGCGCACCACCTTGCCGCCGCAGACCGGGCAGCTCGGCGGCATGTGGAACGGGGTGCGCGGCGAGCCCGGGCTGCTCACCCGCACCACTTTGGGGATCACATCGCCGCTGCGCTCGATGATGACCGAATCGCCGATCAGCAAGCCCAGCCGCTCGATTTCGTCCTGGTTGTGAAGCGTGGCGCGGGATACCTTCACACCGCCCACCTCGACCGGCCGCAAGTGAGCCACCGGCGTCAGCGCTCCCGTGCGCCCCACCTGCACGCTGATGCTTTCCACCACCGTCTCGGCCTGCCGCGCCGCGTACTTGAAGGCGATCGCCCAGCGCGGGGCTTTGGCGGTCCAGCCCAGCTCCCGTTGCTGCGCGACGGAATCGACTTTGGCCACCACGCCGTCGATCTCGTAGGGCAGTTCTTCGCGGCGGGCCTCCCAATCGCGACAGAACTGAATGAGTTCCTCGATATCGGGGCACCGGCGGCGGTGCGGGTTGACCTTGAATCCGAGCGCGGCGAGCGCTTCGAGGGATTCCCAATGAGAGTCATGGAGCGGCGCGCCGTCTGCGAAGAGGAAATAGGGATAGTAGTCGAGGCGGCGCGCGGCGGTGATCTGGGGCTCCAGCACGCGGATGGACCCGGCGGCCGCATTGCGCGGGTTGGCGAACCGCGAGAGGCCCTGCTGGTCGCGATCCAGGTTCAGGCGTTCGAAGGCCCGGCGGTTCAGAATCACTTCGCCACGCACTTCCAGCTCCGGGAGATCCGTGGCAATCCGCAGCGGCAGGGAGCGGATGGTACGGGCGTTCTCGGTCACATCCTCGCCCACCTGGCCGTCGCCCCGGGTCACCGCCTGGCGCAGCACCCCCTGGGTGTAAAACGCGGCCATGGACAGGCCGTCCATCTTCAACTCGGCCACGTAGCGATAGGGGGCGTCACCGAGCAACTGGCGCACCCGGCGGTCGAAATCCCGCAGCTCGCCTTCGTTCAGCGCGTTGTCCAGGCTGAGCATGGGCGAGCTGTGGCGCACCTTGACGAAGCCCTCGCGCGGCTTGCCGCCCACGCGCTGGCTGGGGGAATCCGGGGTAATGAGGCCGGGGTGCCGGGATTCCAGCTCGCGCAGCCGGTTCATCAGTTGGTCGTACTCGGCATCGCTGATCTCCGGGGTGTCCAGCACGTAGTAAAGGTACTCGTGGCGCCGCAGGGTCTCGCGCAGCGCGCCAATCTCCTCTTTTGCGTCTTTGGGCATCCGCTGTTTATTATAGAGACCTATCGCCACATATCGGAACATCAGCCTGATCTATAATCTCTCCGCCGGAAAGCTGCGCGGCAGGCGGGGAGGGCTGCTCGGTCGCGTGCTGGACACGCTTCGGGCGGCGGGGCATCAGGTGTCCCCGGCGCCAACCCCGGGCCCGGGAGCGGCCGGGCGCCTCGCCAGGGAAGCCATCGACAAGGGCGCCGACCTGATCCTGGCGCTGGGCGGCGACGGCACGGTCAACGAATTGCTCCCTGGCGTCGTGCACTCTAGCGTGCCGCTGGCGCTGATTCCAGCCGGCACCGCCAACGTGCTCGCGCACGAGTTGGGGATCGGGACCAACGCGGTTAAGGCTGCCGCGCGCCTGGGCGAACTCGAGGCGCGGCGCATTTCGATCGGCCTGCTCCGCCACGAACCCGGAGCCCAGGAACGCTACTTTCTCTCGATGGCGGGCGTTGGCTTCGACGCGCATATCGTCTATCGGCTCAACCTGAGGGTGAAATCCAAGTGGGGCGAACTGGCCTATTGGACCGCGGGCCTGAGGGAGCTCGGCCGGAGGCTCGAGCAAATCGACGCGCGGGTGGGGGAGCAGTCCTTTGTCTGCTCGTTCGCCCTGGTCAGCCGCGTGCGCAACTATGGCGGCTACTTTGAGATCGCCCGCCACGTCTCCCTTCCGCACGACGACTTCGAGATGGTTCTGTTCGACGGCCGCACCACGCTGCCGTCCTATGCGAAATACCTGGCGGCGATCGTCTCCAAAAAAGCATCCAACACCAAGGGGATGTCTTTTCTGCGCGGAGGGAAAGCCAGTTTCTCGGGGTTGCCGGACGAGCGAGTTTATGTTCAGGTGGATGGAGAATACGCGGGGCGCCTGCCCGCCAGCGTCGAGATCGTTCCCCAGGCGCTGACGATTCTGGCGCCGCCGGAGTATTGGAGCCGATGGACCCACTCACCCACACGCTGACCGGGCTGGCGCTGAGCCGGGCGGGACTGAACCGGCGGAGCGTATACGCGACGCCCATCCTGCTGCTGGCCGCCAACGCCGCGGACATCGATCTGGTCACCATGGCTGGCGGGTCGGCCGCGTACCTGCACTATCATCGCCACCTGACGCACGCGCTCGTGGCGATTCCGTTCCTGGCCCTGCTGCCGGTGCTGATAGTGCGGCTGTTCGCGCGCAAACCGTTCGATTGGAAATGGGCCTACCTGGCATCCCTGCTGGGCGTGGCGACGCATCCGCTGCTGGACTGGATGAACGCCTACGGCGTGCGCTGGTTCCTGCCGTTTTCCGGAGACTGGGTGCGCCTGGATGTCAGCAGCCTGGTCGATCTCTGGATCTGGGCGGTGCTGTTGCTGGCGGCGCTGGCGCCCGCTCTGGCGAAGCTGGTGAGCTCGGAGATCGGGGCGCGGCCGACGAGCGGGCGCGGGTGGGCGATTTTCGCGCTGTGCTTCCTGCCGCTGTACCTGGGCGGGCGCACCCTGCTGCACGAGCGCGCGCTGGCCGTGCTCGACGCACGGATCTATGACGGAATGGCCCCGACGCGAGTGGGGGCGTTTCCGGACCTGGTGAATCCGTTCCGCTGGAGGGGGCTGGTCGAGACCGAACCTTTCTACGCGCTCTACGACCTGAACCTGCTCGGCGAATTCGACCCCGCCGCCGGGAGAATCCTGTACAAGCCCGTGCCAGCCCCGGCGGAAACCGCGGCAGCGGACGCCGCCCGCCGTACAGCACCGTTTCAGGCTTTCCTGGACTTCTCGAAGTACCCGCTGTGGCGCTTCGCCGCCGTGGACGACCCGCAACCGGCGATTCGGGTCGAGGTCACCGACCTGCGCTTCGGCGCGCCACCCCAGCCGCGCTTCCTGGCGACCGCGTTGGTCCGGCCGAACGGGCAGGTCGTGCAGTCGAGTTTCGAGTACCGGCCGCGCCCACGTTGAACGTCACCGGCGGCACCACCACCCGGGCGTCGGGGTTGTAGTAATCGTAGAGCAGCGACGAGGCGGTCTTGGCGCGCATGGCGAAGCGTGGCCGGAAGCTGAAGGTGAAATCCACTCCGCCGGCCTCCGGCCACAGGTAGGCGATCAGGCGGTCGGGCAGGACGTCGTAGTGGCTGAGCGCATAGCCGGTAGCTCCCAGCGCGCGATCCAGCGACTGGCGGTCGACGTCCGCGCCGGGGGGCAATCCGATTTCCGCGAGCATCATTCCGAAGCTTTGGAAGCCGACCCGTTCCGCATGGACGCGGCCGGTTACCGGAATGCCGGCTGGGCCGTCCGCCTTTTCGAAGGAAACGCTGAGCCGGAGCGGTGAGGTTGCTGGCGGCTCGTTCTTCGTCCACGGTGCCCAATAGACAGCACTGATCTGCAATTGCGAGGCGCTGGCCGCCCCGGTGCGCCGCACCGCGATGCGGTTCTGCCCCGGCACCAGATGGGTTGAGAGGTCGAATCGGACCGGAGGCACGATCTCGCGCGGGTCCGGGAGCGGCAGGCTGGCGACGCTCGTGCCATTCACCGTGATCTCGGCCGGCCCGGCCGCGCCGGCTTTCCTACCCCGCAACGCGGCATCGAGCAGAACTTTGAGCACCTGCACGGTCGCCTGGGTCGAGTACCAGACGCCGTAACGGTCCTTGTTCCGCAGCAGAAACAACATGCCGGAATCGATGAGGTCCTTGTCGGCCGCCTCGCCGCCGGCCAGCAGCGCGCGCAGCGCCAGCGCGGTGGTCTCGAGCCGGCCAGCCAGCCCCCAGCCGTAGAAGGGTGTGTTTGTTTCCAGATGCCAGTAGGCCATTCCGGCCTCATGGCGCACCAGGGTGCGCAGGCGTTTGCGGAGAGTCGCCGCCAGCGCGGCATCGCCCGACCGCCCGGCAGCCAAAGCCGCGGCCGCAATCGCATACGGTTCGTCGAACTGGGCGGCGCGCTTCGAGAGGTAGTCGAGTGTGCGCTTCATGCCCGCGGAGGGATTCGGGCCGGCCAGCGCCAGCGCGGCCACGGCCGTCTGGTACGCGGTCAGCGACTCGTCCACCTTGTTCTTGCAGATGCGCGCCGGCCAGCGTCCTTGCGCGTCCCGCTGCTTCAACAGCCACTCGGCGGCGTCCTCGAGCGTCTCGTTGTCGACTGCGGTGAACTCGGCGGCTTCTCCCAGGAACGAGAGGGCGTAGGCAGTGAGACTCACGTCGGCGTCGTCCCGCCCCCAGTAGCTGAATCCGCCATCCTCCGTGCGGTAGCCCAGCAAGCGGTCCACGGTCGCCCGTAGGTAGCGCTGCGCCCGGTTGCGAAGCAGAGCGTTTTCAAGACCCGTCTGCTTGAAATAGCGCAGCAGGAGCAGGCCCGGGTAGGTGCTGGAAATGGCCTGCTCGGCGCAGCCGTAGGGCCGCTCGAGAATGGCTTCGATGGCCTCGATGACGTGCGATAGCAGGTTGGGGTAGATCTTCAACTCGGCCCGCGCGGAGCCGGGAATCGCGGTGGCGGGGATCGCCAGGTCGAGCGCGGCCTCGCTGGTGAACATTGCGTTCAGCGTTACCGGAATCTCGTTGCCGTCGGGATGGACGGTGACGGGCTTCTCGATGGCGTCGCCCGCGGCCGGGCTGACGGCCGTGAGGCGTTGCTTGCCGTCGGTTACGGTGGCCGTGGCGCGGAACGGAAAGACCGCGTTCTCGAACGTGCCGGAGGCGATGCGCATCTCGCGCCGCTCGCCACCGAGCAGTTGGAACCAGCTCTCCGGCTGGATCGAGAGCGCGACCGCCTGCGGCTCTTCCAGGTAGTTGCGCACGGTCGCCGGCAATTCGATCTCGTCGCCCTGGGTGAGCACGCGCGGCGGATTGTGGTCGATGAAGAACGGCTGAAAAGCGCGGATATCGGCGCTGGCCGTCCCGATCTCGCCGCTTTCGGTCGAGCCGATCGCCTCCAGCTTCCAGGTGGTGATGTTGTCGGCGAGCTTGAACTTGAGCTGGGCGCGGCCGTCGGCGCCGGTTTCGAGCAACGGCTGCCAGAGCAGGGTTTCGGGGAAGTACTCGCGCAGCCGCGGAGTGGAGCGCGGGCCCGTTCCGACGACGGCCGCCACTTCGGCGCGGTTGGTTTGGAGCATCGCAGGCGCCGCCTCTACCATGATCATCTCCGTTGTTGCGCCGACCTGAAGGGTCGCATCGACCTTCGTGGCTTTCCCGGCGCCCACCGGCACGCTGCTTACTACGAACTTCTGGAATCCCGGGGCTGTGACCTCTAGTTCGTAAGAACCCGGCGCAAGGCCCGCGAGGAGATAGACGCCATCCGGGCCGGAGGTCGTTTGGTATGCGACGGAGTCGGCAGCGCGCTTGGCTTGGACGGTCGCATTCGGAATGACCCCCCCGGCGGGGTCCGTGACCGTGCCGGAGATCGATCCGGGGTTCCCCCCACGCGAACCGGAGGCGCGTAGCGCGAGGGCGGTCGACTTGGGCGCGGATTCCGTGTTGATCACCTTCGACAAACGCGCCAGCTCGAAGTCGTCCTTCGTTCCCTGGACGCCATCGGGTCCGGCACTGCGCACCAGCACCAGGAGAACGGTTTGCGTCACGGGGATGATCGCCGTGCGGGTCTGCGGCTGCTGACCGTACTCAGCCGCGGTGTACGGCTTTCGAATATCGCTGAACACGGAATGCTGCTGGTAGACGGCGTAGACCGGCCGGCCCCAGGGATCCTTGAGCGGGTAAAGCCCCGCGGAACGTTCCAGAAGCATCCACTCGCGGTCATTCTGGGGGAAGCGTTTCGCTGCAGCCAGCGCCGTTTCGAGCTTGCGCCGCGCTCCAGAGAAGTACCGGCCACTGACGACAACCACCACAAAATCGTCCTGGCTGCCGAAAACGCGGTCGGCCCCGGCGCTGTGGAACCGGAGAACCGCGAACTCACCCTCGATCTTGAACTCGAAGCGGTAGGTGGTTCCCCAGGGATCGCGCAAGTGATCCGGGTCGATGTGGGCGGCGAGCAAGGCGGCGCGAGCGGCTTGCTCGGTCTGCGGGTAGGCCGGCAGGGCGTCAAGCGCGCGCTTTATGGAATCCTGTAGCGGCTGGAAATGCGCCCGGCGCACCTCGGCTGCCTTGAGGTCGTCATCTGTTCCGAACTGCTTGTCCGGTCCGGCGCTGAGCACTGTGAGCACGTCCGAGCGCTGGTCGACTTTGAAATCGGCCCGGTACGGTGTGCCCCAGGGGTCGTGCAGCGAATCGAAATCGATGCCCGCCTCTGCGAGATCGCGCTTCAGCGTCGCGGCATCCCGCGGGTGGTCGTAGTCCTTCTTGTATCGTTCGTCGAGGGCCTGAATCACCGGCTTGAACTGCGCGGCGAAGGCCTTCGCAAACGCAGGGCCGAGGTCTGAATCGTAGTTCGCACTGCTGTCGGCGAACAGCATATAGAAGCCGCTCCCACCCACCAACGCTTCCGCCGCCAGGTCCAGATCCGCCGGGAACGGCTTGGAGCAATCCAGCCGGTAGAGGTCCCTCCGAGTCACGCCGCCGATGGCATCGTCTCCGGACCACCGGAAGCCCTCGAACAGGGGGCCACGGCCGGGAGCGTGGTCGGAGCGCGCTCGCTCGCCGACCGCGGCATCCACCACCGCCACGCCCAGCGCGCTTTCGACGGCCTTCCCATCGGGCAGTCGCGCTTCGAGCGTTGCCGCGGCCTCTTCGCCGGGGCGATAGACCGGCTGGCCAGGGTGGACGGTGACCTGGAGATCCGTGTCGGCGGGAAAGAGCACGGTGCGTAATACCATCTCGGACGTGCCGATCACGGTGGCGTGGACGGTGATTTCGCGCCGGAATTCCCCGCGCCATGGCAACTCGAACCGCGCCTGCTTCGTCGAGAGGTCCAGCAGGCGGGATTCGATCGGCTCGCTGTCGCGCACAATGTCCAGGGCGACCAAAGGCAGCGGCTCGGAGGATGTGACCTCGACCCCGACAGGCTCGCCCGGCCGGTACAGCGTCTTGTCGGTCTTCACGCTCAGTTTCGAGGTCCGCCGGTTCCAGATGCGCTTCTCGACGCGCGCTGTTCCGCCTTTCCCGTCCTCGGCGAGCAACTCCACCGACTCCGCCTCTCCGGGTATGGTGATTCGCGCCACTCCGTACCGGTTCGTGGCAACCGAGGCGCCCCCTTTCACGCTGACGCGGCAGGCAGCCGGCGTGCCATCGGCGTAGGAGGTGGAGACGTAGAATCCGGTCTCGATCTCCCACAGGTAGACGTGGATGGGATCCAGCGACACTCGAACGTCGAAGCGCCGCTGCTCGGTGCGGCCGGTGGACGGGTCGCGAACGGAAGCGCTGAAGCTCAGGTCTTTGTAGCGCCCGTATGAGTCGTCTTTGAGATCCTTGAACTCCTTTGCCAAAGCCAGGCGCGTGGTGAAGCGCCCAGCCTCATTGGTCTGCCCTTCGTATACCTCGGCCTCATCGATGTCCCATTTCTGTTCTCGGTAGTTCCAATCCCGGCGGGTCTCGCGCACCACTCGGACGCCGGCGTGGGGGACCGGCTTCCCGAACAGGTAGTCGGCCGCGACCTCCACCGACGCGCTCTGCCCCGGCAGATAGTACGAGCGATCCGGCTTGGCCGCTACCGTGAACTCCGGGAGGTCGTAGCGGCTGATCTTCACCCTCCTCAGTCCGCTGAACGCGCTGTGGTCGGAATCTTCGTCCTCCGCATCGGCCCAAACCCAATAGTCGCCCAGGCGGATGTTCGCGGGGATCTGCCAGTCTGCCGCGGCGACTCCGAACCGGTTCGTCACCATGCGCGTGCTGAAGATGCGGGACCGTTCCGGGTCCTCGATGTTCAGCTTGACGGGGAACTTCGCCGCCGCGCGCCACGCCGCGCTGAAGCAGAGAACGCGGACGTGCAGCGTCTGCCCCGGCTGGTAGAGCGGTTTGTCGGTGGAGAGATCCATGCGGGCGCGCCGAATCATGTAGGGTTGCATTCCGACTTCGAGCGCCTGGCGGAAATCGCCCAGCGAGCCTTCCACGTCGAGTTCGCCGTCTTTGGCATCGGCGCGCTCGGGAAGCTCGAATTCGAGTGTAACCACTCCCTTCGAGTCGGTCGCCGCTTGGGCGATGAGTGGCGCGTCCCCATCCAGCGTGAGTGTCCCTCGAACGCGGACGCCAGGCACCGGCTTCCTGGTAGAGGGATGGGGCGTGCTCACGCGGACCGCGTACACTTTCCGCTGACGTCCCAGAACCGGCACGGAAACTCGCAGCTCGAAGACGTGACCGGCGATCTGGGTGAGCGCGAGCGTGCCTGCGGACTCGCCGCCCTCGGCGCGGACGTAATAGCGCAGCCGGGCCAGAGCGCTCGCACCGGCAGGCAGCGGAAACGCCAGTTCGTTCTCACTCCGGCCCGGCCGCACGGCCAGCGTGCGCTCCAGGGAAGAGTGGACCTTACCATCCGGGTCCAGCCATTCCAGCCGGACCGCGGCGGCGAGCTCCCGCCCGGAGGAATTCTCGAGCGCCAGGGAAACAACGGAATGCCCTTCGCGAAGAAGAACTTTCGTCGCGGCTTCGTCAACCCGCACGACGGGGCTCGCGGCGGCCAGCAGAAAAGCGCAAAAAAACCCGAGCGCGAACTTGCAGCGCATATTCGACCCCCGGCTCCTAAACTCCCTGCTGCCCCGATTAAATCCCAGATTGAGCCAGAAATCAAGGGTCATTTTTGGGGGTAGGATAAGGCTCTGCCCTGTCCTGGTTGCATCCGGTACACAGCTGGGAATCGGGTAGGAGGGGCCTCGCGGCCCCGTCCTCCCACACCACCGTACGTACTTCGCGTATACGGCGGTTTCTCCTAATGGTGTAACGAGTCATATTTGAGGGCCAGAGGAACGAGCCCCT
>JBEKMO010000104.1:0-15248 GCA_050008465.1 Bryobacteraceae bacterium | reverse complement strand
AATCGCTATTTTGGGAAGCTGGAAGAAGTCACCGCAGCCGTCGAATCGGAGTTCGCAACCTGGGACAGGCGGAACGACACCCTCCGTCGTCTATGCGCAATTACTTAAGCCGTTGTGTTTATCTGGCGCTTCAGCCGTTTAGCTCCGGAACACCCGAAGGCAGTTCAGCGGTCGGAGAGTAGTGCTGCGACCTCGGGCGACCTGATCTCAGTCAAGTCGCCTCGCCTCACGCGCGGCGCCGATGCCGATGAAGCCGATGCTCAGCAAGTACAAGAAGCCGGGCTGAGATGGGGAGGTCACGGCCTTTCCGAGATTCCACACCCTCTCCTCCATCTTGTAGCCGGTGACCATTGGACGGCCGGACGGAGGTTCGGCCCGGTGCGCGCGGCTCACGCCGGGAGAAAGGCGCGGCGCCACTGCTCCGGCCATCCCGGCACGAATCGGCGCGGGAAAGCTGCGAAACTGCTGGTCGGACCAGTGGGTCGCCTGGGCCAGAACGGCTCCGAACTTCCGCAAAGCAACGTTGCCCAGCCCCGGAACCAGCGCGGCGGCGCTCGCCACGTGCTGGTTGAGCTGGAGATTACCGCAGGTGTTGGAAGAACAATCCACTCCGTGTGCATTCACGGAAGCGATGTAATGGCCGACCAGCTTGGCGCGTTCTTCTCGACTGAACTGGTGAATTCCTTGGCGGTCCACCTCCAGCAAGCGCGCTAGCAACCGCTGGCGGGCGTACGGATTCTGCCCGTCGAAGAACTTACTCATTTCGAGGCCGTGCTTGTCGGCCACATAGACGTCATACGTCTTCTATCACCGGAGTGCGCAGAGAGTCCCTGGACGCCTGGCGATCGGAGTGACCCTTCAGAAATGCGCGACCGAGACCGGCCTGGTCTGGATCTTCCAGGATGTCCACGAGGGCGGACCGGCTCACGCTGCGGGTGTTGAGCGGGGCGATGTTCTGCTGAGCGTCAGCGACAGACCGTCGAAGCCGCCCGAGGGTCCAACGTCCTCCATGGGGACGACGGTTCCCATCGTCGTGCAGAAGCGCGTCAGCCGGCAGATTCGGGCTGTCCTGGACATCCCCGCCCCCCGTTCCCGGCGGCTTCCGTATTGCGAGCCGCGCGTCGTGTCGCACTCGATTCTCCGAAACGGCGTCGGACTGCTCAAAGTCAGCGTCTTTCCCGGCGTATGCGCGATCTGCGGCCGCAGCGCCCGTTTCGTCGATCCCTTTCCACGATTTCCGCCCCGCAGATGAGAGACCCATATGATCAGTCCGGAAACCCGTGTGCAGATCCGTCGCTACTTTTACGCCGAGCACTGGAAAATCGGCACCATCGCCCGAGAACTCGGCGTTCACCCCGACACCGTCCGCCAGGCCGTCGAATCCGAGCGTTTTCATCGCGGCATGCCGCTCGGTCCCTCGCTGGCCGATCCCTATCTGGAGTTCGTCCGCCAGACCCTGGATCGGCATCCCCGGCTCACCGCCACGCGCATTTACCAGATGATCCGCGAGCGCGGCTACTCCGGCGGCGTCGTCCAGTTGCGGCGCGTAGTGGCCCGTTTGCGGCCGGCCCGGCCGGAGCCCTTCCTGCGCCTGCAAATGTTTCCCGCCGAGCAAGCGCAGGTTGACTGGGCCCACTTCGGCCAGGTCGCAATCGGCCGTGCCCGCCGCCAGCTCTCCTGCTTCCTCATCACGCTCTCCTACTCGCGGGCGCTGTATCTGGAGTTCTTCTTCGACCAGACCATGGAGAACTTCCTGCGCGGGCACGTGCATGCCTTCGAAGCATGGTCCGGCCAGCCCCGCGTGATTCTCTATGACAATCTCCGCAGTGCCGTGCTGGAACGCCGCGGCGATCAGATCCACTTCCACCCGCGGCTGCTGGAGCTATGCGCCCACTATCACTTCGTGGCGCGCCCTTGCCAGGTGCGGGCGGGAAATCAAAAAGGGCGCGTGGAGCGCGCCATTCGCTATGTCCGCGACTCCTTCTGGGCGGGCCGGCCCTTCACCACGCTGGCCGAGTGCAACCGGCAGGCGCTGCTCTGGCGCGACCAGATCGCGCATCAACGCCCCTGGCCGGGAGACGATCGCCGCACTGTCGCCCAGGCCTTCGCCGAAGAACAGCCGCGCCTGCTGCCTCCTCCGGCCCATCCCTTCTCCACCGATCTGATCCTTCCGGTCCGCTCGCCCAAAACAATCTACGTCCGCTTCGACCTCAACGATTACTCGATCCCGCCCCAGGCCGTGGTCCGCCCGCTGACCCTGGCGGCCTCCGACACGCTGGTCCGCATTCTGGACGGCACCCAGGAAGTGGCCCGCCACCCGCGCAGTTACGACCGTCACGAACCGGTGCTGGACCCGGCTCATCAGGACGCGCTGCTGAAGGCCAAGCGCAAAGCCTTCGGCGCCACCCCCACCGGCCGGCTGGCCCAAGCCGTGCCGGAGAGTGAAACGCTGCTCGATCTGGCCTTCGCGCAGGGAGAGTCGGCCGGCAGCCAGACCGCACAGCTCATCAAGCTGCTGGATCTGTACGGCGCCGCGGCTCTCGGCCGCGCCATCCGCGAAGCACTGGAGCGAAACACGCCGCGCGCTTCCTCGGTGGCTTTCCTGCTGCGCCGGCAACAGCGCTCGGCGCCCGCCCGAGTGGCCGTCGACCTCAGCCGACATCCCGAGGCCCAATCCATCGACGTTCGGCCCCACGATCTGGAGACCTACGATGCCCTCGCCCGCTCCCGCGACGACGACGAACCCGATCAGTAGTCTCGCCGCCCAGCTCCAGCAGATCGGTGTGCGCGCCGTTCCAGCGGAATTGGATGACTTCCTGGCGCGGGCCACCAAAGCGCGCTGGTCGCCTTACGTGCTGCTGGAGCAACTGGCTCAGGCCGAGGCCGCCGAACGCTCCCGCCGCAGCCTGGAGCGGCGCCTGCGGCTCTCCGGCATCAAGAGCTTCAAACCCATGGCCGACTTCGATTGGACCTGGCCGGCCAAGATCGAACGCGAGGTCATCGAGCGTGCTCTGCTGCTGGACTTCCTCCGCGAAGGCCGCAACCTGGTCCTGGTGGGCCGCAACGGCCTGGGCAAGACGATGATCGCCCAGAACATCTGCCACGCCGCCGTGCTGGCCGGCAGCTCGGTGCTGTTTCGCGCCGCGCCCGCCCTGCTGGAGGATCTGCAGCGCCAGAGCCCGGAAGGACGCCGCCGCAAGCTGCGCACTTACTCCAACGTGGGCTTGTTGTGTATCGACGAGGTCGGGTATCTCTCCTTCGACGACAAGGCCGCCGACCTGCTCTACGAGGTCATCAACCGCCGCTACGAACACAAGTCCGTGATCGTCACCACCAACAGACCGTTCAAGGAGTGGAACGAAGTCTTTCCCAATGCCACCTGCATCGCCACGATGCTGGATCGTCTGCTGCATCACGCCGAGGTGACCGTCCTCGAGGGCAGCAGCTACCGCGTCCGCGAGCGCGAGTTGGAAACGGTCGCCCGGCGGAGGAAGAGATGAGCGCGCCGAATCCCGCCGCCGATGCCGCAACCTACGTGGCCGCCGTCCTCCTGCTGTATGTCGATCTCCCGGATACCCCGCTGCGCGCCAGCGTCCAGGACCAAAGGCAAGCCCGGCGCCTTCACGACCGCGGCATCCCCCTGCGTTTGGTCGAGTCGGCCCTGCTGCTGGCCTCGTTGCGCCGCCTGGTCCGCCCAGCCGCCGTGCCGCCGCTGTCGCCGATCCGCTCGCTGGCCTACTTCCAGCCGGTCATCGAGGAACTGCTGGCCCATCCCGTGCCCGAAACCTACCTGGAATACCTCCGGCTCAAACTACGCCACATGGCCGGCGAGAAGATCGCCCCGGCAGATGTTCAGAAAAATACGCTTTCTGATGATCGCTAACAGGACAGCCGCCTGTGTCACCCTGGGAAATTCCCGGACAAACGCCTCAATGATGCCCGACCCGGCGACTGTCTGGTCCACCCACAGAATCTCAAGCGCGTGGTTTTCGCCATCCCGATCGCGCTTCGTCTGAACGACAACGTCGAGAAGTATCCCTGCATCCTCTCTAGCGTCATCTCCCGCAACATGAGATCTCCGATCTCCGTCAACCCAATCCACGGCTCCGCAACTTGGGACGCCCCTGCGAAGGTGCATCGCAGCGTAGCGCTGACTCGCTCGTACCGCCGCCTCTCCACGGTGTGCTCCCGTCGCTCGCCTCGAAGTCCCGCCGGCGACGTTTTGATGGTCAACCAGAGCCATCCCCGCCTGCGCTCCTGTGCCTGGCGCTGGAGCCTCCTTGACGATCCGAGACAGCGCTCCGCGGTCTGATCATCCTGGCTCGCTCCGCACTCGGCGCCACCTCAGCACGCAGCCGAAATGCCCATAGCATATGCATTGCGCATGCCACGGCATGCCACAGACATTCTGGCTGAGTCGAGAGAAAGCAGGGACCGGCCGCATTCGCGTCTCGCAACAGACCGTCGGGCTGTGTATGGCTTGAGGGGTCGAGAAACCAGACACACCACGGCCGTCGATGCCTTCAGGCGGCTGGGGCGCGGCGGGACTAGGCGAGCATCCGGCCGGCGGTCAGGAGGCGGCGGGCGGCCAGAAGGCCGTATTTCGCCGCGAGGCGAAGCGGCCGGGCCACGTAGTACACGGGGAAGAGCGAGGCGGGGATATGGAGGGATTCGAAGTCCGCCAGCTTGGGTCTTAGGATGTCCTGCCAGAAGCGGACCTTATCCGTCAGGCGCTCCAGCAGCGCGAGGTGAGAACGCGCCGACACATCGCCGGAGCCATTCATCAACTGTTCTCGCGCAGAGGCGGCGAGAGTCTCGCGACGCAGTTCCGGCGTCGCTGCTCCGAGGAGGTCGCGCGCCAGAGTCAGGCTCAACGAGAGGCATCGCGAAACGTGGCTGGCCCGCGCGCGAGCGAGCACGTCGTCCCAGTTCACCGCGCAGCGGTCGATCAGTCTGGCGATATCGCAGAGCGAGGCCAGCAAGGTCCAGCCGTGCTTGCTGTTGTGCACGCAGAGGAACAGCAGCAGGTCCTCCGGACAGAAGGTTGGCACCTGCCGCCCGGCGATCGGAACCGGCGCGAGTCGCTCGAAGAATACGCTGGCATCCAGCGGAAAGTACCGAGGCAGCAGGCCCCAGTGCAGGTCTACGGCCACACTCCCATCCTCACGGACGAGCGGCATCTCCTGGCTACCCGCGAAGAACCTCCTGTCCACGCAGGAGAACCACGGCCGGTAACCGTGGGAGCGCAGCAGACCGATTGCGCGGTCCACATCTCGCGGCCGGACAAGGACATCCAGGTCACTCATTTCCCGCAACGCGGGGTCCTCGTACAGCGACCAGGCCAGAGCCGGCCCTTTAAACGGCACAAGCGGGATCGAGGCGGCCTCGAAGATCTCGAGGAGTCTAAGCAGCTCCGCGGTCGCCAGCAGGTTGCGCCGGGCGTTCTGGCGAAACTGGCTGTGGAGTCCCTCGGGCACAGTGTCCGGGCAGGCCTGATTCAGATACCAGTAAACGATGGGCCCCAACCCGTGGAGGACGGACTGCTGGACCAGCGCCGTCCAGTCCACCTCCTCCGCAGCCAGCCCGCGGAGGGTTTCCAAATCGGGGCGCGCACGAGCGCAGTGCAGAAGGAGCGGGGAGATCATGGGACGGCGGCGGGAATTGCCGTCTGGGCCAGCCAGGACTGGGCGTAGAGGCCGCCGCGGGAGAGCAGTTCCGCGTGCGTGCCGGACTCGACAACCTTTCCCCCGGGCATGACGTGAATGACATCGGCGCGCATCACAGCAGGCGGGCCACCTCCATGGGTCCCTTCAAATGGCAGGCTGACAATAGGCTGAAGCTCGCGGGCTGGTCGGAGCTCCTGCTGAACACATTCACCCCGTTCAAGGTTAAGGGGGCGGGGGTTTTGGCCCTGCGGAATGCAATCGTAATGACGTATCATCGCCGGTCCAGGGAAGCGGCGCGGGCAGGGCCGGTCCTCTCGTCGTGCCCCTTCGCCAGCATCGTTGCGGCCTCGATTCCTGTCCGGACGAAGGATTTTTCGCAGTCGGCCGTCGAGGGCCCGCGTACATTGCCCTCCAGGTATGCCAGGCCGGGGCAGCGCGTGCAGGTCCCCACATGGACGCAGGACGAGCAGGTGGTCAGGTCGCGCACGCGGATCGAACGGACTGCCTTGAATTGCGGCGAATGACGCCAAATCTCGGCGAACGGCTGCAGGCGCAAATTGCCGCAGCTCAGCGGAAACTGCACGCAGGGGTAGATGTCTCCGTAGGGCGATACGTAGCACAGCGTGCCTCCGGCACTACGGGCAATGCCTCCCAGGATGCTGTCGTCGAGGGGGCCCGGGGGAGCGGTGAAGCAGCCGACATCGCCGACCACAGTCTCGTCGCGGAAGATCCTCTCCAGTTCGCCGCGGGGGAGGTTCAGCGCGAGAATCGATGGATCGCGGTTCATAGGGGGGTGATCGTCGGATCGATCGTGAACTCCGCATCCAACTCGGAAGCCAGCGCCTTCACCCCGGCGTGGTCCCGTGCGTTCTGCCGTATCAGAACGTTGGCTGCCACCACGCGAATCCCCTGCGCTCGCGGAAGACGAATGCCGGCGAGTGAGCGCTCCAGCGAACCCGGCGCCTGCGTGACGGCATCGTGCACCTCGGTACGGTGCGAGCAGATGCTGACCTGAACTTGCCCGATTCCCAGCGCACGCAGGCGCGCGGCGTGGCGCTCGCGGATCAGCGTACCGTTGGTTTTCAACTTCACGCTGAAGAGGAGTGCGCGCGCATGCTCGAGGATTGGGAAGAGATCCTCCCGCAAGAAAACCTCTCCGTCGCTTACGGTCAAGAACAGCACTCCAGCCCGCGCCATCTGGCCCAGAAGATCCCGGATCTCGCTCGTGCTCATTTCCCCCTGATCGTCGTGATCGAGGTAACAGTGGATGCAACGCTGGTTGCAGCGGTAGGTCAGGTCCAGGTGGGCACTGAGCGGGACGCCCAGCTCCAGGGCTTTGGCGCTCACCCGCTCCATGAGAGAAGTCATCTGGGCGGCCTGGAGAGCTTCAAACGGCCTCCGGGAAAGGCCGGTCGGAGGTGAGCAGGATTCCGTGGGCGCAAAGCCCACGCACCAGCTCCTCGGCGTCCCGCAGTGCAGTTTCCGGATCGACCTCATAGACCGCGCAGACGCGCTGTTCGACGATCTCGCGAAGCGGCGTGCGGCCATCCGCGGCCAGCCAGATCGCCGTTGCGATCTCATTCAGACTGAACAGCGCGGAGTCCTCGGCCGAGACGACGATCATCTCGCCTTCCAGGAGACGGGAAGCGATTCTTGAACTTCGTGCGATGTACTGGGTCATCATACAATCATTTCCCACACGCGGGCATCCGGCAGGAAGGTCAGCCGGTAGACGGACACCTGGCTGACGAATTCGCAGGCAGTCTGAAGCAGTTGGACTACCGGGCTGCTCTCCCGGGCAAAGAACAGGATATTCTCCAGCAGCCGCCGGACGGCTTCCGCCGGGCCGACCGGTTCGATCCGGTTCGCACCCCCTTTCACCAAGAGATAGAGCGCCCCCACGGGAGCCGACCTGTTCGCTCCCGGCTTCGCTAGCTCACCGGTGAAGGGGGTGCCGTAGGACCGGTAGCCCTCGGGGAGCCTGCGGACATAAGAAACTTCGTCGCTAAACAGAGTGACGTCGTTCGGCGCGAGGCTTGCGATCGTCGTCTTCCCCGCGCCCGACTGGCCCGCGAACAGAAGGGCCCTGCCGTTCCGCATGCCACTCGCCGCATGCAACAGAAAGCCGCCCGTGCCCGCCAGCAGCAGAGTATGAACGATGCGCAGTACCGAGTCAATCGCGTACGGGCTGGCCGATTGCCGGATGTGCCCCCGCCGGACGGCTGGATCGAACTCCGCCCGGAAGTCTCCCCGCTCGAACGTCCAGCGGCCAGCAACCGTGGTCACGCGCAGGTCGTCGTCCGGGGACATCGTCTCCGGGGACACCAGTTCGATGTCGAATTCGGCGGCGGGGCGCACGCCCGGGGTGACGAAGCCCGCGTAGCGCGCCTGCAACATGCCCGCAAAACCGGAGTCCGCCGTGCGCAAGCCGATCGGCAGATCTCCGATGTCGAGGATCACCTGGATGGCGGGCAGAGCGCTTCCTGGGAGCAAAACCCCCTCCCGGCGCGAACGGCGGCAGGCACAGAGTGCGCGCGTACCAGGATGCGCGTGGCCCAGGCCGAGCGCCGCGCGAGCAACGCGACCATCGTCTGGCCAAAGCTCAACCGCCGGCTCAGAGGCCTCTGGGCCTGGCCGCGGACAACGGCGCTTACCCGTCCAAGCATGCCGGCTGCCGGCTGCGGCGGATCGTCCTCGGACAACGCGTCACCGCGCGTCACCAAGACCGTGCCGCTGGCGGTTTGCAGCTTCGCCAGCAACCGGTGTGCCCGCAGACCGCCGACACGGCGGCACAGCACGATGTCTCCGGGCGATACCCGGCCGGCGTCCATTCGGTGAACCAGCAGCATGTCTCCCGGCCAAAGAGCGGGGATCATGCTGGCCCCTTGCGCGGTGAGGCGCGCCTCGCCGAAAGACTCCAGCACCTGCAACACCAGATCGCACGCAGCCGCCTCATGCCTGGCCGCGGGATCAAGGATTGGCACTCGCCCTCGTGTCACGACGTCCTGTGATTCCAGTGGCACTGCCCCTGAGACGTATTGATCTTCCCGCAGGCAAGCGCCGTGGTCTCAAACACACGCTCGTGAAGGAATTCCGGCTTCCGGTAGGGCTTCCTTTGAGACCGAGGTTTCACACCCGCCTCGAGGTCCCGCGCGCTCGGCCCTTCTTTGTTGTTCATCGTAGACTCTTTGTTCGCTGCCAGAGGCGCGGTGCAATCCCCGCCCTGGCACGACGCTAACATTGTACCGCGAAGAGGACGTGTTTTTAGGGCGCGTTGAGTACTAGACGGTACCATCTCGGCCCTGAAGGGAAGATCGGCGTATTCGTCAGCATAATCATATACTTACAGGGTCATCGGCACTGTTCTTAAACCGTACTTACGGTACGGAAGCTGCTGGCGATGCATGTTCCCGCGCGGCCTTTCAGTGGTATTCTGTTCTGGGTGTGATAGCCCCGCGCCTGGCGCGCAGCCTGAGTACGTTGTGAGGTGAACATGAAAGCCATCGTTCCGATCGTTGCTGCTTTGATCGTCGTCGCCGCCTTTTCACAGAGCGTTTACCAACCGCCAGGACACGTTCCGGTGAGGGCGCGGTCTAACTGGACCGACAGCTACGTCATCTTTCCCGACACCAGGGACCTCCCTCTCATGGTCCGAATCCAGCGCGATCCTCGCTTCTGGGACCAGTGGTACCGGCGTAATTGGGGCGGCCGCTCGTCTGGTGGCCACCGGAATGATGCGCAAGCTACCCAACGGGACTGGACCGTCAGCCTGGGTGGCTCCGCCGGGCCGCAGAATACGTATCCTGCAAAGTATACCTTTGACGTGACAGCCGCCCCGAGTTGTACCGCGGATTTCGTGGTGACCGGCGTCAACCTGGCGGGACGAACCACTCAGGCCAATATTGTTGGGCTGAACAACCTCTATGCCCCAGGTTTCTGTTCCGGGAGTGGGCCGGCGTTTATGTTTGCCTACAACGTGGGTCCCGGACTTGTGTACGCCTCGGTGACGATGTCCCTGGACGGCACGAAACTCGCCTTCATTGAGAACAACGGCGCTAACACGTACTTCCACGTCTTGACCTATAAGGCTGGCTCCGGCAACGGGACCGACGCGACTCACCCCGCCGTGCCCGGGACCGGGAACACGGCCGTGGACACGAAGGTGCTCTTGGGCGAGCCGACGACGACGGCGCCCTTCGTTGACTACCTGCACGACGTCGCCTACGTCACCACCTACAACACGGGCGTCACCACCGGCACTGTGCGCAAGATCACGGGTGTGTTCACAGGCACTCCGACGCAAGTGACGACCGGCGGATGGCCGATCGCGTCCACGAGCCCCATATCGACTCCGGTTTATGATTCGGTCTCACAACATCTCTTCTTCAGGAACTCCGCGGGCCAGGTGCGCTACATCGACACTTCAGCGTCAACGGCCGCAATCGCCACCAACTACTTCACCCTTACTTCAGGCGCCGACGCCCCCGCCCGTCCCCCGATCGTTGACAGCACCAACGGCAAGATTTACGCTTACAGCAGCGGCGCAACCGGGACCAATTGTGTGATCGGACAGGCGGATATCAACCTGAGCAACCCGGTGACGGTGAACGTCGGCTCCGTGACGGCGCTTACTGCATTCGGTCCCGACCTCAATAACGCCTATTACACGGGCGATCAGGCTAACGCTTATCTGTATGGGGTCGGAAACGACAGCTCGGCTAACCTCAGGCCGGAGCTGTATCGTATTGGCTTCGGCTCAGGGTGGCGAATGAACAGTGCGATAGCAAACCCAGCGCTTCTTCTGACAACCGCTGGCGCTGCCGCTGGCGCATTCGCCTCTCCGCTGACGGAGTTTTACAACCCTACGCTCAATAAGGATTTCCTGTTCGTGGGGATTACGAACTACTGTTCCACCGGTGTGCCCGCCGGCTGCATCCGCAGTCTGGACATCACCAGCGCGTTCCCGACCTCCGGCAACGTCAACAGCGTGATTCTGGCCGCAACCGGGGGCACCAGCGGAATCACCGTAGACAACATCAGTGCTCAACCCGGGGCTTCGAGCGTCTACTATTTGACCCTGGGCGCTAACACCCTGGTCAAGGCCACTCAGTCTGGGCTTAACTAGCCCGCTTCTCTCACACGGATCTGGTGGAGCCGTCTTCTGGCTCGCCGGAGATTCGTTCCGGGGCGGGCCCGGCCGTGACGCGATATGGAGCGGCCCGTAGCAGGCCCGGAAGGTGGGCTGGAGCCGGTTTGTGCGAGCGGGAGAGCTTAAGAACTTACTTTACCTGTGGCCTCCTTTTTGGGTCAGGCCCGCAGCGGAACCGTTTGCCGCAGGTTGTGGTAAACCTGCGCGAACAGCAGCCCGTGCGTCAGGACATAGGCCATCGCCGCGAAGTACACCCGGAGTTGGCTGGCCCTCGTGGTTTCCGCACTTACCCGGCCGGCGAACAGCGACAACCGCTCTTTGATGCGATTCTCCGTCTCGCCGCGTTCACAATACAGATCCTCGTACAGTTGCTGCGCCGGCCACTCGCGCCGGCTTCCCGGTCTGCTCGTGGAGCCGCGCGGCCTCTTGCGTCTGCGGCTCGATGATTCGCACCGCGGGCCACACCACCCGGATCTGACGAACCATCCGTTCCACCTCGTCCTTGCTGCCGGCCGCCGCGTCCTGATCCGCCGTCCGCAGCCGCGCGCACAGCAGGTGCTCGCCGGCGAAGATGTATAGCGGCAGATAACAGTAGCTGTCGTAATAGCCGTGGAAGAACCGGCCCTCCTGATGGCCGTGTAGCGGCAGGTCGGTCGCGTCCAGATCCAGCACGATCTGTTCGGGCGCTTCGCCGCCCAGCTCCAAACGCTTCAGCGTGCTCTTGCCCGCCAGCGGTTCCTCGCCTACCCGGTGTTTCCCGCTGAGCACCGCCAGCAGCGGATCTTCCCGCAGTTGGTCGTGATCGCTGAGGTCCTCGTAGCCGAGTGCCAGCGCATACACGCATTGCGCGACCATCTCTTGGACCGTGCGCGAAGTCAGCCACGGCTGGCGCCGGTCTGGTTCCCGCGGCAGCACGGCGCCACCATCCGAGGTCATCGTGCCGCCGTCGAAGCGCGCTACGGCGGCGCGCGAAAAATGGGTTTGGAACTCGAAGCTGGATTGGGCACACTCTGTCATAGCGAAAGCCGCTTCCTCCTTGGCGCTAACTGCTGTGCGGAAACTCAGTGATGTCAGAAGAAGCGGCTTTTTGCCAGACCCCGCGTGAGAAAAAACGGCTAGCCCGCCCTTCTCACGCAGGATCGTGACGAGGCGCGTGAGGAGCCCGTGGATACGAGGCGTGCGAGAGGCGACGCCCGGAGGCGTACTTGACAGTACGTCGAGGACGTCGCCCGAGCGCAACGAAGTAGACATGGGCTCATCGCGCGCCGCAGTAGATCTTGTGTGAGAAGGGCGGGCTAGCGCCCCTGTCAGCCGTGTGGTTGGTCTGACGCATACGACTGACCGGGACACATCAGACACACCACGGCGCTTGAAGTCTTCAGGCGGGTGGGGCGCGGCGGGACTACGCCGGCATCCGGCCCGAAGGGAGCAGGCGGCGGGCGGCGAGGAGGCCGTGTTTCACCGCGAGGCGAAGCGGCTTGGCCAGGTAGTAGGCGGGGAAGAGCGAGGCGGGGATATGGAGGGATTCGAAGTCCGCCGGCATGGGCGCTAGGATACCCTGCCAGAAGCGGACCTTATCCGTCAGGCGCTCCAGCAGCGCGAGCTGAAAACGCATCGACACGTCGCCGGAGCCATACATCAACTGTTCTCGCGCAGAGGCGGCGAGAGCCTCCTGAGGCAGTTCCGGCGTCACTGCTCCGAGGAGGTCACGCGCCAGAGTCAGGCCCAACGAGAGGCATCGCGAAACGTGGCTGGCCTGCGCGCGAGCGAGCACGTCTTCCCAGTTCACCGCGCACCGGTCGATCAGTCTGGCGACGTCGCAGAGCCAGGCCAGCAACGTCCAGCCGTGCTTGCTGCCGTGCACGCAGAGGAACAGCAGCAGGTCCTCCGGGCAGAAAGTCAGGACTTGGCGCCCGGCGATCGGAACCGGCGCGAGTCGCTCGAAAAAGGCGCTGGCGTCCAGCGGAAAGAAGCGGGGCAGCAGGCCCCAGTGCAGGTCCACGGCCACCTGCCCGTCCTCGCGGTTGAAGTGCATCTCCTGGTTCGCCGCGAAGAACCTCCTGTCCACGCAGGAGAACTGCGGCCGGTAACCGTGGGAGCGCAGCAGACCGATTGCGCGGTCCGCGTCTCGCGGCCGGACGAGCACGTCCAGGTCACTCATTTTCCGCAGCGCGGGTGTTTCGTAGAGCGACCAGGCCAGAGCCGGCCCTTTAAACGGCACGAGCGGGATCGAGGCGGCCTCGAAGACCCCCAGCAGCCGGAGCAGTTCTCCGGTCAACAGCAGGTTGCGCACGGCGTTCTGCCGGAACTGTTCGCCGAGCGGCGCGGGCGCGCCCTCCGGGCAGGCCTGATTCAAATACCACGAGACCAGGGAGGCAACGCCGTGGCGGGTGGCCTGCCCCGCCAGTACGCTCCAATCAGACACGCTGGCGGCTAGCCCGCGGACGGTATCGAGGTCGGGACGGGCGCGGGCACACTCAAGCAACAGGGAATGCATCAACGAGTAACGGCGGGGATGGCGCTCTGAGCGAGCCAGGACTCAGCATAGAGGCCACCGCGGGCGAGAAGTTCCGCGTGCGTGCCGGATTCGACGATTCCGCCGGCGGACATGACGTGAATGACGTCGGCGCGCATCGCGGTGGTGAGGCGGTGGGTGATGAGGATGGCGGTGCGGCCAGCCGCCAGCGAGCGAAAGCGGGCGATCCAGTCGGCCTCGGCCCAGGGATCCATGGCGCTGGTGGGCTCATCCAGGATGAGGATTGGGGCGCGGCGGAGGAAGGCGCGGGCCAGGGCGACGCGCTGCCACTCGCCGGTGGAAAGCTCGACGCCGTCGTTAAAACATTTTCCAAGCAAACTGTCGTACCCGTCCGGGAGGCGGGCGGCGACCTCATCGGCCCCGGCCGCGGCGGCCGCAGCCTCGATCTCGGCGGCGCCGGGCGAGCCCTGCGCGTCTCCGAGCGCCACGCTTTCGCTCACGGTGGTGCTGTAACGCACCGGCTCCTGGAACAGGACCGTGATGCGGCGCCGGAGTTCCTCGATCGAAAGATCGCGCAGGTCGGCGCCATCCAGCTCGATGCGCCCTTCGTCGGGATCGTAGAAGCGGCAGAGCAGTTTGACGAACGTGCTCTTGCCGGCGCCGTTGGGACCAACGAAGGCAACGACGCGGCCGGCCGGGATATCGAGAGTGAAGTCGCGGAGGACGGCTTTCGGGCTGTCGGGATAGCGGAAGGTTACGTTTTGGAAACGGATTCCAATCCGGAGCGCGACAGGCGCAGGGTGGGGCGAGGGCGGGTTGAGCAGGGTGGGCTCGAGCGCGAGAAACTCGAACAGATTGCCCAGGAACAGGCTGTTGTAGTAAAGCTGGCTCACGTTGTCCAGCAGCGAGCGCATCAGCCGGAGCCCTTGCTGGAAGGCCTGATAGAACAGGGCTAGGTCGCCCAGCGTGAGGAGACCGCGAACGGCGCGCCAGACCATCGCGACCATGCAGGCGCCAGTGAGGATGATCGCCAGCGCGCCGGCGCCGAGTTCGGCCAGCGCCTGGCCCGTGGCCAGCTCCAGTTTCTCGCCCCGCAGGCGCGCGCGGAGGCTGCGGTACGCCGCCTGGAAGCGGTCGCCCAGCGCGAACAGCCGGAGCTCGGAGGCGGCCTCGCGGCTGGTGAGCAGCCAGTCGTAATACCAGGTGCGCCGCTCATCGGCGGTGGTTCGCAGCCGCCACTCATGCTGCCGGACGGTATAGCGCAGCGCCACGTAAAGCGCGGGCAGGGTGCTGACGAAGAGCGCCAGGGGCAGCCACAGGCCGAACGGAACCAGCACGGCGAGCATGGCGGCCAGGGTGATGCCGTTCTGAAGCAGGCCGCCCAGGCTCTCCAGCAGCATCACCGGGCGGTAGGAGGCCTCCAGGCGCGCGCGGTGCAGGTGATCGTAGAACTCGGGCGAATCGTAGAAGGCCAGGTCGGCCTCGACCGATTTGCGGTGGATGAGACCGTTGATGTGGTCCTGCACCAGCTCGGACTGGTGCGTCCGCACCCAACCGATGGCGGTGCGCAACGCCTCGGCGAGCAGCGTGACGGCCGCCAGCGCGACGACGATGACCAGCGCCGGCCGCACGCTCTCCCACGCCCCGCCAGCCTTCACCGCCGCGACCGTGCGATCCACCAGCGGGCGTGTCAGATAGACGATCGCCACCGGCAGCAGCCCCTGCACAGCCAGCAGCGCGGCCCAAGCGGTGGTCCAGCGCCGCGCCGCGGCCCAGACCAGCCCCAGCGTCCGGGGCAGATAGCGGAGCTGGCCTGCGGCCTTGCGGAGTTTGGAAGAGAGGAGGGCCAGCACCAGGGGCTTATCGGCCATTTGCGTGCCGCGTGATGGCGGCGTGCAACTCGGGGAGGCGCGCGAGATCGCGGGGATAGGCGAGCCGGCAGACCAGGCACAGGGCT
>JBEKMO010000103.1:0-15417 GCA_050008465.1 Bryobacteraceae bacterium | reverse complement strand
CACCTATCTATATAGCGCAAGCACAATATAGACTATTACATGCTTACACAAAAACGTCCGCCGCGCTGCCAATTGCTGACGGGTGAAGGCGTTACCTCAAACGCCCAGGGGGAAGATCAGACAGACATCCGGCTCTCGTTTCGGTCTCCGCGATTATAAGGCGTGCCAAGCATCCCGGCAACTGGCCGAATTGGGTCTCGTTTGACCACGCCTCCGCCCCTGCGCTATCCTGACTGATGGAACAACCGACTGGATTCTGAACTAGATGGCGAATACTTTCTCTGCTCTCAAGCGGGTTCGTCAGGAGCTACGGCGGACCACCATCAATCGCGCGCGGAAGACCCGCCTGCGCCACCAGATCCGCGCCTTGCGCCGGCTGCTGGAAGACAAGAACGCTGCCGCCGCCCAGGCCCTGCTGCCCAAGACCTTCTCGCTCATCGACCGCGCCGCCAAGTGGGGCATCGTCAAGAAGAACACCGCGGCCCGCTACAAGAGCCGCCTCACCGCCGGCCTCAAGCGCCTGGCGGTTGCGTGAAGCTCAGCCGGTCAGCCGCAGGATAAAGTCCTCCATCACGAGCCGGTCGTCCGGCCGCGCATCGCGGAGCGCCCTGTCCGCCTCGTAGATCATCCTGAGCGCCGCCGCCAACTGCGTCTTCGAGAACTTCGCCACCGTCTGGTACACCTGTTCGGCGCGCGACGGCCATATCTGCATCCCCTGCTGGGAGAAGTGCCCCAGGATCTGCTGCGCGCTCCGCAGCCCCGCCTCCTTGGCCACCAGCGCCAGCCGGAACTGCGTGGCCAGGAAGCTCAGCGCCAGCGGCAGATACTCGCTCTGGCGGATCAGCGTGTCCAGCACGTCCAGCGATTCCCCGCGGTCGTGCCGCCCCAGCGCCCCCACCAGCGCGAAGATGGTCGCCTCCCGCGCCTCCGGAACCAGCCCGGCGATCTCCGCCGCGCCGATCGGCTTCCCGCCCGCCGCATACAGCCGCAGCTTCTCGACTTCCGTGGCGATGCGGCTCGCTTCCGCCCCCAGCGCCTCCACCAACTGGTCCAGTTCCGCCGGCCCGATCTCGAGCCCCGCCCGCCGCGCCAGCTTCTCGGCGAACTGCCGCGCATGCTGCGGCGTCATGTGCGCGAATTCCACCTGCCCCGGCACGGCGGAGTAGAAGCTCCGCACCCGCTCCAGCTTCTTCTTGTCCTCGCCTTGAAAATCGTACCGCCCCGCTTCGAACAGCAGCACCACCCCCGGAACCGGGTCCTTCAGGTACTCGGCCAGCGCCGCGCCCGCATTCGCGCCCTTTGCGCCCGCCTCCTCCTCCGCTCCTTTCGCGCGGGGCAGGGCCGCCTCCGCGTTCGACACCACCAGCACCCGCCGCGCCGTGAACAGCGACAGCGAGCACGCGTCCTCGACCACCGCATCCAGGGAGACCTCTTCCAGGTCGTGCCGCGTCAGGCCGTTTTCCCGGTCCTCCGGGTCCGCCAGCACCCGCTCCACCAGCGCCCGCCGGCAGAAATCCCGCTGGTACGGCTCGGGGCCGAGAAACAGGTAGGCCGGCCCCGGTTCCCGCTGCTTGAGGTGGCTCAGGAACTGCTGCGGAGTCATCAGAATTTCTCGAGGATCGCGGCGACCACGGAACGGGCCATGTCGCGGCTCAGCCGGTCCATCGCCGCGTCGCTTTCCTCGAAGTACGCCGAAGGATCCACGCTGATCTCGTACCGGTCGCGGAACTCGATCCCCGGCCGCGAAAACAGCACCGCGCCAGTCGCCCGGTCGCGCAACGTGATCTCCAGTCTCACGAACACCTGCACCGTGGTGGCGCGCCCGGTCGCCTGGTTGAAAATCACCGGAGCGCCATCGTACTTGAGCACCACGCCGCTCAGCACCGCGTCGGCCGCTTTCGGGTCGGCTACGATCCGGTAGCGCGTCCGCGAGATGAACTCGCGCGTCAGTGCCGCCGGAAGCAGTTCCGCCAGCCGGTACCGCGTGGTGGCGTTCCGGAACGCCGGGATGGCGATCGTTTGGATGTTCTTTGGCAACAGGTCCGCCCGCCCCGCCACGTGGTAGCCACAGCCCGCGCTCGCGAGGCCCGCCGCCGCCAAAACCCACACCCCATGTCTCATTGCGGCCTCGCCGTCCCCGTCCGCCCGATCATGGTCCGCGCCACTGCCACTCCGTTCTCCGCCGTGATCCGCAGATTGTCCGCCACCACCCAGAACCAGCATGCTCGCGGCTCGTTCCGGTCGCTCGAGATCGCCCCCACGGCGATCCCGCTCTGCCCCGCCACCCCCACCACGTTCGGCGGCTCCAGATCCGCCCCGCGCACGTCGATCTGCGCCGACTGGAGCCCCCGTTCCAGCGCTTCCCGCCCGGGGTTCTCCTCGAGTTCCACCCACAGCGAGAAGCTATGCCCGTGAAACACCGGGGCCTGGATCAGCCGGATCGACGGCATTGGCACTCGCTCGTGCAAGGACAGCAGCGCAGCCAAATGCCGCTCGATCCGCCGCTCGATTCCCTCGATCGATTCCGGCGCCTCGCTCCCGTAACTCGCCAGCAGGTTGAACCCCACCTGCTCGTCGTAAACCGCCTTGGGCAGTTGCTTGAACGTCAGCAGGTTCACGGTCTGTTTCTGGAGTTCCTCCAGGCCGAGATGCCCGCGCTCGCTGGCCGGCTCGAAGACGTGCGCCACCGATCGCCGGATGCGCCCGATCTGCTCCAGCCGCGTCAGGAACAGCGCCAGCGCGATCGCGGCCGGGTGCGCGATCACGTGCTCGGGAACCGGCGGCGCCACGTAGTTCGCGGGCTCCACCATCGGCGCCCGCAGGTAGGCGCCCGGCCGGTCCTCCAGGACGTACGTCAGATCGATCAGCACCGGCGGCGACGCCAACTTCGCCACGATGTCCAGGGCTCTCCGGCTCGACTCCGCCGTCCCCGCCAGGAACGCCACTTGCGCCCCCGCCAGGTGGTCCTCGTCGAGCGCCGTCAGCACCACCGCCTCCCCGTCCGCTTCCGTCAGGAGGCCCGCCTCGTCCGTGTCCGCTCCGATCAGCTTCGTAATGAAAGGGCCGCCCGCCAGCACGTCCCGGACCTCCCGCCCCACCAGCGAGCCGCTCCCCACAATCGCCGCGACGGGTTTCGTCTTATCCAAGCTGTTGCTCCGGTTCCGGCCGCGCATGGCGGAGGCGCCGCTTCAGCACGCCCCCAATGCGCACCACCACTCCGCTCGCGACATAGGCGCCCATAATCGCCACCAGCGCAATATCCCGGAACGCCCACAGCGCGTAGATCAGAACCCCGCACACGACCGCGATCAGCCAGGATCGCGGCCGCTGCAACTGGATGTCCTTGAAGCTCCGGTACCGCCACGTGCACACCATCAGGAACGATAGCAGCCCCAGCAATGCCAGCCACCCTAGCATCAGCGGCCAGTACTCCAGCGGCTGCCCGTCGGCCACGTAAACCACCGCGGCCACCATCGCCGCCGCCGCCGGTATCGGCAGCCCCACGAAGTACTTGCGGTCCAGCCGGCCGGGGTTCTTGGGCATCGGGTTCTTCTGTATGTTGAACCGCGCCAGCCGCGCCGCCCCGCACAGCAGGAACAGGAACGGAACGAAGTAGGCCGCCCGCCACAAGTAGCCGCGCAGCGGCAACGCCGCCGACCCAATCGCCGAGTGCATTCCCCAGGCGAACGCCAGCACCGCCGGCGCGATCCCGAACGTGATCGCGTCCGCCAGCGAGTCCAGCTCCCGCCCGAAGTCGCTGGTCGTGTTCGTCAGCCGCGCGATCCTGCCATCTAGCCCGTCCAGCACCACCGCCAGGACGATCGCCAGGGCTGCCATCTCGAAGTGCGCATTCGGCCCCTTGTCTCCCGACATCACCTGCATCGCGCCCTGGAACGATGTCAGGATCGAGAAGAAGCCCAGGAAAACGTTGCCCGCCGTGAACAGCGTCGGCAGCGCGTAGGCCGCCTTACGTCGCCGCACGTGCGGCGAATTCGGATCCGTCATTTGCCTGGAGAAGTCCCGAACACCCATATCGATTCGCTACCTCCTCTTCCCCAGCACGCTCGACCCCGCCTTCACCCGTTCTCCCTCCCGCACTGCAACCGACCACTCCGATCCCAGCCACACATCGACCCGCGAACCGAACTTGATCAGTCCGACCCGCTCGCCCCGCGCCACCGCATCGCCGGCCTTCTTGTAGCACACGATCCGCCGCGCAATCAGCCCGGCAATCTGTTTGAAAGCCACCCGGCTCCCGCCGCCCTCCACCACCACCAGGTTCTGCTCGTTCTCCGTCGAGGCCCTCTCCTTGCTCGCCACCAGGAACCGCCCCTTCTTGTAGGACACCTCGGTGATGCGCCCACCGATCGGCGCGCGGTTCACGTGCACGTCGAACACGTTCATGAACACGCTCACCCGAGTCAAGTCCCGACTCTCCGCCCGCACCGCCAGCACCTTCCCGTCGGCCGGCGATACCACCACGTCCCCCGCCGGGATCGCGCGCTCCGGGTCGCGGAAGAAATACAAACAGAACGCCGCGAGCAAGTACATCGGCAGCCCATACCACGGGCCGGCCAGCCAGGACACCAGCCCGCCGCCAGCCGCCAGCGCCACCGCGTAGTAGATCCCGTCAATCACCATCAGGCAGTACTCATTCTCTCACGTGTGGCGGAGCCGCAGAGGCGTTGGCTGAACTCACATCGGTCGGATCCGAATCACGTGATGGTGTACAATTGTACAGACATGCCTGTCGAGTGGGATCCCGCCAAGGCACGCTTGAACGCACGCAAACACGGGGTTCACTTCGCCGATGCCGTGGCTGTCCTGGAAGATGAGCGGGCGCTCACCACGCGCGATCCGTTCTCGCACGAGGACCAGCGCTGGGTGACGCTCGGCCTGGACGCGCTGGGGCGCGTGCTCGTGGTTGTCTATACCTGGCGCGGGGAGCGCGTCCGCGTGATCTCAGCAAGAAAGGCGACCGCGAGGGAACGTCGCCGCTATGAGGAAGCCGATGAAACCTGAGTACGATTTCTCGAAGGCCAAGCGGGCCCCGGTCATCTCCGTTCCGAAGGGAAAAACCAGAATCACCATCCGCCTGGATGAGGATGTGATCGCCTGGTTCCGCAGTCAAGTAGACGAAGCCGGAGGCGGGAACTACCAGACTCTGATCAATGACGCGCTACGCCACCACATAGCGCGCGAGAGAGAGCCTCTGGAGGAGACTCTGCGTCGCGTAGTTCGGGAGGAGATCCGCCGAGCCAGTTAGGTCCCGACCGAGGCATCGATTCCGCACGGCGGTCCCCAGGCCGCGGCAGTTCAGAAGCTTCTGAGCAGCTTCGCCACCAGTGCTGCACGGTCCGCCAGCCGCTCACGACGCCATCCCGCCGCCCACCGCCAGCGCCACCGCGTCGTAGATCCCGTCGATCACCACCGGGCAGTACTCATGCTCTCTCGTGTAGCGGACCCGCAGAGGCGTTGACTCGACTCAAAGTGGAGAGGGAGGCAGATTTCCCAGGCGGGGACTCCGGGGGGCGATCGCTGCCGTTGGGACGTTTCGGATGTGGTCCTTTGTGCCTCGCGTTGCATTTTTGATGTGATAAGTGTTAAGCTACAGGCTACAGTCCGCCGATGAACATACGGAACTTCGCCCATAAGGGCCTGAAGCGGCTCTACACGGAGGACAGCGGGAAAGGCGTGCCACCCGGTGCCTTGGACAAACTGCGGAAGATGCTCGCATATCTCGACAGCATGGAAGACCCGGAGGAATTGCGAGCGCTCACGGCATGGAAGGTACACACGCTCACCGGCGACCGCACAGGAACATGGAGCCTGACCGTCACCCGGAACCGCCGTCTGACGTTCCGTATCGACACCGCCGAGCGCGAAGTCTGCGATGTCAATTTGGAGGACTACCACTAGAGCGCAGGAGTAAGAGCCAATGCCCATCAAGAACCCGCCTCATCCCGGAGATTTCATCCGGACGGAGATCGTCGAACCCGCAGGCCTATCCGTGACGGCAGCCGCCATCGCGCTCCAGGTTTCCCGTCCTGCTCTGTCCAGTTTGCTCAACGGCAAGGCCGCCCTGTCCGGCGACATGGCGCTACGCATCGAGAAAGCTTTCGGGGTGAAGATGGACACACTCATGCGGATGCAAGCCTCTTACGACATTGCGCAAACCCGCAAGCGTGAGAGGGAAATCCGCGTCCGGCGATTTTACCCCCCAGCCGAGGCTCGCCCGTAGGCCCGCCGTGTGTCTCACAAGGGGTCCTTTGTGAGACTATCCGGCGTCAACTACTTTTCCCTGCGTGTTGCCTCACAAGAGAACGTTACCGAATTGGTAGATGTCGTGGGTGAGGAGGCGCGCTTGGCTGGGAACAGCCTAAGCTAGCGCCTATCGGGCGAACCCCCGGGCCCGCCCGGCCACCCCCTAGCCGCCGCAATTCACAGGCTTCCGATCAGCTTTGCCACCAGCGCCGCGCGGTCCGCCATGCGCTCCACCAGGATGCTCTCGTGCGGCGCGTGCGCGCCTTCCCCGACCGCGCCCAGCCCGTCCAGCGTCGGCACCCCAATCGCCGCCGTGAAGTTCCCGTCCGATCCCCCGCCGCTCACCGATTCCTCCAGCTCGATGCCCAGCTCCGCCGCCAGCTCCCGCGCCTTCCGAAACAACTTCGCTATCCCCGCCGTCCGTTCCATCGGCGGCCGGTTCAGCCCGCCCGAAATCTCGATCTTGCACCGCCGGTCGACCGGCCTCAGCCCGTGGAACCGCCGGTCCAGTGTCTCGGCGTCCTTGATCCGCAGCACGCGGACGTCGATCGCCGCGCGTGCCTCGGCCGCCACCACGTTCGTCCGGCTGCCCCCGGAAATCACTCCGGCATTCACCGTGATGCCCCGCTGCACCCGCGTGAACCCGGCCACCTTCTGAATCTGCCGCGCCAACTCCAGAATCGCGCTCGCGCCGGAGCTGAAATCCAGTCCCGCGTGCGCCGCCCTGCCCCGCACCACGATGCTGTATTCGCCCACCCCCTTGCGCGCCGTTTTCAGCTTGCCCTCCAGCCCCGTCCCCGGCTCCAGCACCAGCACCGCCAGGCTCCGCCGCGCCTCCTCCTCGGTCAGCGGACGCGACGAATCGCTGCCCACCTCCTCGTCCGAGTTGAGCTGCATCACCACGCGGCGCCGCACCGGAAGTTCCAGTTCGCGCAACGCCCGCACCGCGAAAATCAGGAACGCGATCCCGGCCTTCATGTCCAGCACGCCCGGCCCCCACAGCCTGCCCTCCGCTTCCCGGAACGGCATCTGCTTCAGCGTACCCACCGGCCACACGGTGTCCGAATGCCCGAGCGCCAGGATCTGCCCGTCCTTCCTCTCTCCGGGCAGCTTGAATTCGCATTGCAGGTGCGGCCCAAACCGTCCCCCCGCGATCCGCCGCACGAGCGCCATGCCTGCCACCTTGTCCGCCACCAGGCCGGCAAAGCGCCCCACCGCCGCCGCGTCGTCGCTCGGCGACTCGCATTCCACCAGTTCCCGGCACAGGCTCACCATCTCCGCCCGCCGTCTCTCCAGGTACGCAAGGATCGGGTCCATTCACCTGCTATAATACGGAATCCCCATGGCGATTTTGGATTTTCAGGCGATTCAACGCATTCTGCCGCACCGTTACCCGATGCTGCTCGTCGACCGCATCGTCGAGCTCGAGCCCGAGCGCATCGTCGGCATCAAGAACGTCACCGGCAACGAACCGTTCTTCGCCGGGCACTTCCCCGACTTCGCGGTGATGCCCGGCGTCCTCATCGTCGAGGCCATGGCGCAAGTCGCCGGCGTGCTCGTGCTCCGGGACCTGCCCGACCGGCAGAAGGTCGTGTACCTCGCCTCCATCGAGCAGGCCAAGTTCCGCCGCCCGGTCGTCCCCGGCGACCAGCTCCGCATCGAGATGAAAGTGGGCAAGCGCAAGTCCTTCGTTGCCAAGCTGTATGGCACGGCCACCGTCGACGGCGTTGTGGTCGCCGAGGTCGAGATCATGTGCAAGCTCGCCGACAAGGTTCCCTCCTCCGAGTAGTCGCGCGAATGCCTATCCATCCCACCGCCATCGTCGACCCCTCCGCCCGCATCGCCGCCTCCGCCGACATCGGCCCCTATTCCATCGTCGGCGCCGAGGTCGAGATCGGCGCCCGCAGCCGCCTCATGGCCCACCTCTACATCGAGGGCCCCACTTCCATCGGCGAGGACAACATCTTCTATCCCTACTCGACCGTGGGCGTCGCCGGGCAGGACCTGAAGTATCGCGGCGAGCGAGCCGAAACCCGCATCGGCAGCCGCAACAAGATCCGCGAATTCGTCACCATCCACCGCGGCACCGAGGGTGGCGGCCTCCTTACCTCCATCGGCGACGACAACCTGCTCATGGCTTACGCCCACATCGCCCACGACATACGCATCGCGAACCACACCATCATTGGTTTGGGCGCGCATTTCGCCGGGCACGTGACCATCGGCGACTGGGCGGTCGTCGGTCCCTACGCCGGCGTGCATCAGTTCTGCCGCGTCGGCGCACACGCGATGATCGGCCCGCACAGCGTGATCACGCAGGACGTGATGCCATTCTCGATGACGGTCAGCGAGCGGGAAGTGAAGAGCTTCGGCGCCAACCGGGTCGGCCTCGAGCGCCGCGGCTTCCCCGAGGCCACGCGCGATGCGCTGCACAAGGCGTTTCGCCTGCTCAGCCAGTCGGGCCTGAACACCTCCCAGGCCCTCGAGCGCATCCGCGCCGAACTCGAGCCGCTCCCCGAGCTCGACGAACTGATCGCCTTCATCCAGTCCTCCCCCCGCGGCGTAATCAAGTGAAATACGCCCTCATCGCCGGTAATGGCCGCTTCCCCATCCTGGCCCTGGAAACCGCGCGCAAGCTGGGTCACGAAGTGGTCGTAATCGCCATCAAGGAGGAAGCCGCGCCCGAGGTCGAGCCGCTTGCCGCGCGCTGCTACTGGATCTCCCTCGGCCAGCTCAGCAAGCTCATCGACATCCTCAAGCGGGAAGACATTCAGGAAGTCATGATGGCGGGCCAGGTCAAGCACGCCAAGATCTTCTCCTCGATCCGCCCCGACTGGCGCCTGGTCAAACTGCTCGCCGCGCTCCCGCGGAAGAACACCGACGCGCTCATCGGCGGCGTCGCCAAGGTGCTCGCGGACGAGGGCATTCACCTCGCCGATTCCACCGCGCTATTGAAACCCCTGCTCGCCGCCGAGGGCCCGCTCACCCGCCGCAAGCCCACCAAAGCCGAGCTCGCCGATATCCAGTACGGCCGCCGCATCGCCAACGCGCTAGCCGCCTTCGACGTCGGCCAAAGCGTCGCCATCTGCGAGCGCGCCTGCGTCGCCCTGGAGGCCATGGAAGGCACCGACGCCATGCTCCGCCGCGCCGCCGCCCTGGTCAACGGCCGTCCCCTCACCTTGGTCAAGTCCAGCCGCCGCCGCGCCCATCTGCTGTTCGATGTCCCCGTCGCCGGCCCCACCACCATCGCCACCATGGTCGAGACCGGCGCCACCGCCCTGGCCCTCGACGCCCACCGCACCCTGCTCCTCGACCGCGACGAAATGCTCGCCCAAGCCAACGCCGCCCGCATCGCCATCCTCGGCTCGAAGCCGGAGGAGTGAACCGGTGGGGCGGACTTCAGTCCGCGCGGGACTTCAGTCCCGCCGCTGAAGTTCGCGCTGCCCGCCAAAGTGAACAGTATCGCGCCTAACCCGCCCTTCCCGCACAGGATCGTGGCGAGGAGCGGGATAGGCCCGCGGGTACTGGCGTTCGAGAGCCGGCGCCTCTCCACTTTCCCCTTGACCCTCGTACAGATCTGTACGACACTCAGGGAGCTCCCAACCGGGACGCTTCATGCAATGCTGAAGCATCTCGGTCTGAAACTGGAGGACATTCAATAGGAGAGCCGCCGATGCACAACTTCACCTATCCCGCAACCTTCAGTCCGGAGAAGGGCGGCGCATATACCGTGACCTTCCCCGATCTGCCCGAAGCGATCACGAGCGGAAAGGACCTGCCGGATGCTCTAGAGCAGGCCTCCGACTGTTTGCAAGAGGCTCTGGCCGGGCGGATCGTGCGGAGGGATCCGGTTCCCGTTCCCTCCAAGCCGAAGCGCGGGCAACGCATGATCGGCGTCGCGCTCTACCTGGCGCCCAAACTGGCGCTCTACATGGCGATGCGCAACGCACGGGTGAACAACAGCGAACTGGCGCGCCGTCTGGGATGCACGGAACTCGTGGTCCGCCGCATGCTCAATCCGAAGCACGACACCAAGCCCGAGAAGCTTCAGGCCGCACTGGAGGCTCTGGGAAAGCGCGTTCTGGTAGTGATCGATGACGCGGCGTGAGCCTTTCCCCCCCACTTCGTCCTTCGTAATTCGTACTTCGTACTTCCCTACACCTCGCAGATCTCCACCGCCTCCCGAAGCGACTGGAACGGGTCCCGCTTCGGGACGAACTCGTGCGAGAAGAACCCCGTGAATCCCAACTCCGCGACCGCCTGCGCGATCGCCCGGTAGTTCAGCTCCTGCGTCCCGTCGATCTCGTTCCGCCCCGGATTGCCCCCCGTGTGGAAGTGCCCGATGCACTGGATGTTCTCGCGGATCGTGCGGATGATGTCACCCTCCATGATCTGCATGTGGTAGATGTCGTACAGCAGCTTCACTCGCGGCGAATTCACGCGCCGGCACACTTCCGCGCCCCAGGCCGTGTGGTCGCACTGGTAGTCCTTGTGGTTGACCTTGCTGTTGAGCAGCTCCATGCACACGGTGACGCCCTTCTCTTCCGCCAACCCCTTGATCCGCTCCAGCCCCGCCACGCAGTTCAGCAAGCCCTCCTGGTCCGAAAGCCCCTGCCGGTTCCCCGAAAACGTGATCACGTTCGGGACCCCCTCTGCGGCCGCGAGCGTGATGTTCGCCCGCAGCCCCTCGATGAGCTTGTCGTGGTTTTCCTTGCGGTTGAACCCCACCGGGATGCTCCCGCCGCCCGAGACCATCGACGGCACCAGTCCGTGTTTCTTGACCACCGGCCAGTCCGCCGGCTCGACCAGGTCGATCCCCTGAATCCCCACCCGCGCCGCGTTCGCGCATAGCTCCTCGATGCTCCACTTCGAGAAGCACCATCGCGCCACACCCTGCTTCAGCCGCCCCTTGCGCGCCTGCGCGCCCGCCGCGAGGCCCATCGCGCCGGCTCCCAGCGTGGAAAAGAAGGTTCGTCTTTGCATGGCTTATATACTAACAAGTAGGATGGCGTTCGCACTCTGGATTGACCCCGGCCTGGATCGAGATCAGCCTTTCTGAACCGGGTACGCCCCAACCACGCTCTCGTAGATTCGTTCCGGCGCGATCCGAACCCGGTTGTCGCTCAGGCTCACCGTCTTGCCCTTGAACTTCAGCCGCAGCACGATCTCGGCGCTCCGCTGAACCAGTTCGATTCCCCGCAGGTCCGCTGCCCGGTAACTCACCTTCCCCAGCACATAGACGGCCGTCACCCCGTCCCGGTCGAACTCGTAACGCGCCGCCGCATGGCGCAGCCACGCATACACGCAAACCGCGGCCAGGCCAAACAGGATCAGCGCCGCTCCGCGGGCCCCGTTCCGCAGCGCCACGTATCCTAGGCACCCGAAAAACACGAACCAGCACCCCAGAACGAGCCGAAGCGTCGCAGAGGCAGCCACCGTGAAGGGAAGCTTCAATGGCGGCTCCAGCGCTTCGCTGGGAACAGCGGCCTTCAGGGTGTTGTAGAACTCGATGAACCCCCGCAACTGGCGATGCACGCGCAGGACCTGCGACGGGCCACGGATCAACAGGCTCGCGCTGGCCGGCCGGTGCTCGACGGCGCGCACTTCGTTCCACCGCACGCGGCGCCTGCGGCCGAGCCGCGCCAGCGTGACCCCTTCGGCATCCGTCTCGATCCTCGGCAACAGCGTCCACAACAAACACACACTCAGCACCGTCGCCAGGCCGTAGACGACCACCGGCCACCGCGGAGGGCCCTCAACCCGGGCGCCGGGAGCGAGGGCCAGTACGGTACAAGCTCCCAGGAACAGGCTCCCCAGGCCGGATACAATCCGGTAACCGAGCGGATACCGGAACACGCGCCAGCCGCGATCCGCACACTTGCTTTCCCCCATTGGCCCATTGTAGTCGAGGATGCCTTAATCCCGAAACCGCGCGGCCCGCCGGTCACCACCCACCCGGAATAACTTCGCCTCCGCGCAGTCTCCTCAGCCGGCGGAACTTACGTTCTATCCGGCCCCGCCGCGCCAGCCCCCGCGGGCTCGGATTCCCGAACCCCGCTCGTATAATCGAACGCCACCTTGGTGGCGCCTATGCCCGACGACCTCCCCCAGTTCCCCGCCAGCCTCGGCGGCAACCTCAGCCGCTCTTTCCTCCTCGACGGGTCGCTCAGAATCGCCGCCACCACCCGTTTCGGCTTTGACATCCACTGGCTCCACGAGATCACCGCGGGAGCCAGTCCGGGGGTGCTCGGCCTCCTGGTCGATAGCGGCGCCAACGCCGCGCTCCAGTTGTCGCTTGGCGGCCCATTCCCCGCCTGCTCCTTCGCCGACGCTCAGGGCTGGCTGCGCCTCCGCATCTTCAGGCGTAGCGGCTCCGCGCCCGGTTTCGCGTCGAATCTGCTGGTCACCGCCGAGCCCCGCTCATCGCTCTCCGAACTCCCCGAGGAACTCGCTCTGGCCATCCTCGGCGTTCACAACGCCCGGCGGCTTCATTCGCTCGAACAGGTCGGCCTGGCGAATGTGCGGCAGGGGCTCTCGAGCCTCGCTGCTTTCAGGTCCCTCGACGGTTGGCTCAAGAGCCAGCTCGCCGACTTCTTCGGCGGCATCGTCTCTGACACCGATCTGGACCGCGCTCTCCGGAGGTTCCACTCCGTCCTCGACCTGGCCCGCTCCATCCACGCGCTGGCGCCTGCCGCACTCGAGAAGAAGTACTCCGCCGAACTCAGCTACTGCTACGCACTGGCCGCAGCCGGCGACGCCCTGCTGGATTGCTCCTTCGACCTCACCACCGAGGGCCGGAACGCCTACCGGAATGCCTCGGCCGGAGACTTCTCGTTCCTGGGCGCGCCACCCTCCCCCCACATCCGGCTCCACCGTGCCCCGCTCACCGACGTCCTCAGCCGCCAGGTGCATCTCGAACTCCACCTCCCCTTCCTCCGCCGCAAACAGTGGCGCCGTCGCGCGGAAGCCCTCGCCAGCGTCGAAATCGAGACCGGCGACGACGGACGCCTGTTCGTCTTCCTCCCCGATGCTTCCGCCCGCGGGCACAGGATGAGCCAGTACCAAAGCAGGCTCCTGCTGGCCGGCTGGCTGCTGTCGGGAAAGGACACGCGATTCACCCTCTCCTACAGCGACCAGCGCCGGCTCTCCCCCACCCAGGCCCGCTTGACCCTCGCCCCGCCTCTCGGCGCCTGCGGGTTCGATACGGCGCAGATCTCCTGGCCGGACACGAGTCTCCTGGCCTCGCTCACGCTCTCTATCCCCGGCAGCCTGGGCGCCGCATGGCTTCGCGCCCCCCGTGAGCGCGACCCGGGCTTCTTCCCCGTCTACTCGGCCGTCTCCGTGGCCGTGCAGCGCGTGCTGCGCCAGTGGCTCCCCTACCTCTACTTCAGCGACATCGAAAACTACGACGACCTCGGCGCGGCTTTCCCACTGCTGGTCTACCAGTCCCTGCGCCCCTTCCCGGGCCGGCCGCACAGCGAATTCACCTACGACGTCCTAAGCCCTAACAGCCCGCTGCTCGAAGGCCGCTTTCCCACCCGTGCCCTGGCTCACGTCCTGCGGCGCGTCAGCCAGCTCCTTGCCGACGCGGGAAGGACCGGCACGGCTCGCTGCTTCGCCCCCGATCAGGCCCGCTCCATCCTGGCCTCCGTCCAGCGCCGGCCGCGACTGCTCAACTCGCTCCTGGCTGCCGACGCCTTCTTCGTCGACAGCCTGGTGACCCTTGGCGTCCAGGGCCGCGAATTCAGCGACGCCCTGCCCCGCGAACCCGGCCAGGCCATCCAGGACCTCGCGAAGTTCTCCGCCAGATTCGTCACCACCTTCCAGCGCCGCTTGCGCCGCCTTTACCGCGGCCGGGACTTCTCCCCCTTGGGCTCGCTGCTGCTGGTCGAGGCCACGCGCGCCCTCGGCGCAGCGCTCGACGGCGACGCTTCCGTCTCCGGCGTCCTCCACCTCACCCTCGGCCCCAACCGCAAGATCTTCCTCAGTCCGGCCTAGCCCGTCCTTTTCACGCAGGATCGTGGCGAGGCGCGTGAGGAGCCCGTGGATACGAGGCGAGCGACAGGCGACGCCCGCAGGCGTACTTTGACAGTACGCTGAGGACGTCGCCCGAGCCCAACGAAGTAGACATGGGCTCATCGCGCGCCGCAGTAGATCTTGCGTGAGAAGGGCGGGCTACACTTCCCCTCCCTTTCCGCCGATCCATCCACTGGAATGAGGATGGCTTCAGTATGCGTCTGTCTCGCTGCGACCGCCGCCTTCTGCCAGGACCCGCGGGCCACCATGGAGGAGTCCGTCCGCAGGCAGCGCGAGTCGATCGAGAAGCAGCGTGCCGCGGTTCAGGCTCAGCTCCCAGCTAGCGCCCAGAAACCCGAGTCGTTCTTCACCGTACCCTGGTCCCAGCCGCTCACCGTTGCCGCAATCGCACCCTCCCCCTCTCCCGATCGCGACCCCGTTCCCCCCGACGAGATCGGCGCCATCGTCGCCGAGGCCTCCGCGCGCGAGGGGCTCACACCCGATCTCTTGCGCTCCGTCATGGAGAAGGAATCCAGCTACCTGCCCTGTGCGGTCCCGGTCAAAGGCGCGCAGGGTCTCATGCAGTTGATGCCCTCGACCGCGGCCGATCTCGGAGTCGGGGACCTCTTTGACCCCCTCGAAAACGTCGAAGCGGGCGCCCGGTTCCTCAAGCAGTTGCTGGTCAGGTACGACGGCAGCCTGCCGCTGGCGCTGGCCGCCTACAACGCCGGCCCCGGCCGCGTCGATTCCGCCCGCGGCATCCCGTTGATCCCCGAGACCCGCAACTACGTCACCGAGATCCTGGGCCGCTTCGGCTCCCGGTAACCGCTGCTAGTCGACCTTCGCCGGAGCCAGCTTCGGCGACAGCACATGGATGATGCCCAGCGCCACCAGGTAGGCCGTTCCAACGATCAGGAACAGCGGCGTGTAGCTGTTGGTCGACATCTTGTTCAGCTTCACCATGTATCCGATCCCCGTCTGCGTCAGCAGTCCGCCCACCGCGCCCACCATGCCCCCGATCCCCGTCACGCTGCCCACCGCCGTGCGCGGGAACATATCGGTTGCCAGCGTGAACAAGTTCGCCGACCAGCCCTGGTGCGCCGCCGCCGCCAGACCCACCAGAGCCACCACCAGCCA
>JBEKMO010000102.1:0-15916 GCA_050008465.1 Bryobacteraceae bacterium | reverse complement strand
TTGCGGATGGCCTCGATGAAGGGCGTCTGCTCGACCGCCAGCCGGTAGGCCAGCTCCATGAGCATCTCGGGCGAGCCGGTCTCCGGGGAATGGATGCTGCCGGTGGCCCAATACATGGGCAGTCCCTCGGCGATGAGCTGTCTGGCGTCGGCCTCGGAGAGCCTCCTAGGATCGGCGAGGCGGGCCGTGATTTCGCGGTAGCGGTCGAGGTGGGCCAGGTTGGCCTCGTCGGAAATCGCCACCAGCAGCATTTCCCGGCCCTCCTCGGTGCGGCCCATCGAGAACACCCGGACGCGCGGGCTGGTCGCGTCCAGCGCGCGCAGATAGGTGTAGATGTCCTTCGAGTACGTGAGCTTGTCGGGGGTGCCAACGGGGTATCCCAGGAGCATCGCCGGCGTGGGAACCCGGTCGGAAGCCGGCAGGTGATCGACAAGCTCAGTAAGGAAGAACTTCTCCGTGGTGTACTCGCGGATCTTGGCGGTGTAAGCCTCGTCGAGCTTCTGGGGCGGCGCGGCGGACGACAGGGTGGCGGCCACCACGAATAAGGAGGCTGCGAGGCGCATTCCATAATGATCCCACAGGGATGGGCTATCATTAAGCAACAAACGCGATGACAAGCCTTACGGAGCTGGAATGTAGTGTCTGCGGAAGCCGGTACGACGCCCGCCAGCCGCACAACCTGTGCTCGTGCGGCGGGCCGCTCATGGCGCGCTACGACCTGGACCTGGTGCGGCGAAGCTGGAGCCGCGAATGGGTCCAGCATGGCCCGCCGACGATGTGGCGGTACGCGCCGGTGCTGCCGGTGGCGAAGCCCGCCTCGATCGTTACGCTCGGGGAGGGGATGACGCCGCTGGTTCGCGCGCGGCGGCTGGGCGAGCGGATCGGGGCGCGGCAGTTGTGGATCAAGGACGAGGGGCTGAACCCGACCGGGTCGTTCAAGGCGCGCGGCCTGGCGTGCGCGATCTCGATGGCGGTCGAGCTGGACATCCGGAAGGTGGCGATCCCATCGGCCGGGAACGCGGCCAGCGCGCTGGCGGCTTACGCGGCGGCGGCGGGCATCGAGGCGCACATCTTCATGCCGCGGGACGTGCCGCAGTCGAACTACATCGAGTGCAAAGCGTTTGGGGCGCGGGTGACACTGGTGGACGGGCTGATCGGCGACTGCGCCCGGCGGGTGTCCGAGGGCGCCTCCCGCGAAGGCTGGTTCGACATGAGCACGCTCAAGGAGCCGTACCGCGTCGAGGGCAAGAAGACGATGGGCTACGAGCTGGCCGAGCAGATGAACTGGCAACTGCCCGACGCGATCTTCTATCCGACCGGCGGCGGAGTCGGGCTGATCGGCATGTGGAAGGCCTTCGAGGAAATGGAAGCGCTGGGGTGGATTCTGAGCCGCCGTCCGAAGATGATCGCGGTGCAGGCGGAGGGTTGCCAGCCGGTGGTGCGCGCGTTCGAAACCGGCGCCGAACGGTGCGAAGCCTGGCCCAACGCCGCAACGGTGGCGAGCGGTTTGCGCGTTCCCAAGCCGCTGGGCGATTTCCTGATCCTGCGGGTGCTGCGGGCCAGCGGCGGGACGGCCGTGGCGGTGAGCGACACGGAGTTGCTCGATGCGGGCGTCGAGCTGGCGTCGGAAGAGGGCATCTTCGCGGCGCCGGAGGGCGCGGCCTGCGTCGTGGCCGCGCGGAAACTGCTCGCGAGCGGATTCCTGAAGCCCGACGAGCAGCTCGTGATCTACTCGACCGGCGCGGGATTGAAGTACCTGGAGGCCTATTCGACGCGCTTCCCGCGCCACGCCGCCAGCGAGCAGGACAAGCTGGGCGGCCTGATCACCCCGCGGTAGCAGGACCCGCTGGAAAGCGGGTCCGCAAGCTGTAAAGCCTGCCCCACTGTCAGAAGCCTCAGAAGTTGACGATGGAGGAGAAGCCGATGGGGTCGAGGCTCGCGCCGCCGACCAGGACGCCGTCGATTTCCGGTTGCGCCATCAGGCTCTTCACGTTGTCGGGCTTCACGCTGCCGCCGTACAGGATGCGAACGGCGGCGGCGGCTTCCTTGCCGTAGTCGGCCAGGACCTGGGCGCGGAGCGAGCGGTGGGCGTCCGCGGCGATCTCCGGCGTGGCGGTGCGACCGGTGCCGATGGCCCACACAGGCTCGTAGGCAATCACGATCCTGGCGAACTGCTCGGAGCTGAGCCTGGCGATGCCTTCCCGGAACTGCGCCGTGAGCACGGCCTCGGTGTTGCCGCTTTCGCGCTCTTCCAGCCTCTCGCCCACGCAGACGATCGGCCGCAAGCCGAACTCGAGCGCGGCCACGGTCCGCTTCAGCACGGTCTCGTTGGTCTCGCCGAAGAACTGGCGGCGCTCGCTGTGGCCGACGAGGACCCACTTGACACCGACGGCCACCAACATCGGCCCGGAGACCTCGCCGGTGAAAGCGCCCTCTTTGGCCCAGTACATGTTCTGGGCGCCGATCTCGACGCGGGTGCCCTGGGTGGCTTCGACTGCGGCGGCGAGATTCGGGTAGGTGGGGCAGATCACGACTTCGCAGTGCTCGGAGCGTTCCACGAGCGGAGCGAACTTCTCGAAGAAAGCGCGGGTTTCGGGGGCAGTCTTGAACATCTTCCAGTTGCCCGCCATCAGTGGTTTTCTCATAGGATCAGGTCTAGAAAACTAGTTCCTTTCTCAAGATCAACGTCAAAATTGTGGGCCACGGTGCGGCCGATATCGGCCAGCGTGGCGCGGGTGCCCAGGTCGCGGCCTGGGCGCGCCCTCGGCCCGTAGACCAGCAGCGGCACGTACTCGCGGCTGTGATCGGTGGAGGGCGTCGTCGGGTCGTTGCCGTGGTCGGCGGTGAAGATCAACAGATCGTCAGCCTGGAGGCGTTCCAGGAGGGATGGCACCCAGGCGTCGGCGGCTTCGAGCGCCGCGGCATAGCCCGCGACGTCGTTGCGGTGGCCGTAGAGCGCGTCGAAATCCACCAGGTTGGTAAAGATGAGGCCCTCGGGAGTGGCGTCCATGGCCGCCAGCGTTTTGGCCATGCCGTCGGCGTTGCTGCGCGCTTTCTCGGAATGGCTGATGCCGCGGCCCAGGTAGATGTCGGAGATTTTGCCGACGGCGAAGACCGGGACGCCGCGGGCCGCGAGCTGGTCGAGCAGCATGCCCTGGGGCGGCGGCACGGCGTAGTCGTGGCGGTTGGCGTTGTCGCGCGAGAAAGAGCCTGGGCTCCCCACGAAGGGCCGCGCGATGACCCGGCCGACCTCGTGCGGCCCGCGGAGGATCTCTCGCGCCGTCTCGCAGATGCGGTAGAGCTCGGGGAGCGGGATCACGTCCTCGTGCGCGGCCACCTGGAAGACGCTGTCCGCCGAGGTGTAGACGATCGGGCAGCCAGTGCGCAGGTGCTCGGCGCCGAGTTCCTTGATGATCTCGGTGCCCGAGGCAGGGTAGTTGCCCAGCGCGCGGCGGCCGATCCGCCGCTCGAATGGGTCCATCACCTCGGGCGGGAAACCGTTGGGGTAGACCGGAAACGGTTTCGCCAGTTGGATGCCGGCCATCTCCCAGTGGCCGGTGGTGGTGTCTTTGCCGGGCGAGGCCAGGGCGCAGCGGCCGAACGAGGCGAGCGGCTCGGCGACGGGCGGCAGGTTCGCGAGGGGCCGGATGTTGGCCAGGCCGAGGGCGCGGAAGTTCGGCAGATTGAGCCGGCGCCGGAGGGCGATGTTGCCCAGCGTGTCGCTGCCGGCGTCGCCGTAATCGGCGGCGTCGGGCATCTCGCCGATGCCCACGCTGTCGAGCACGATCAGGATGACGCGGCGGAATCTCATTCTTCTTCGAGCACCTGCTGGATGCGGCCGGCCAGCATCTCGACGAAGCGGTCCGGGATGAAACTTAACCGGCTCTCGACTTCGCCGCGCTTGTTGATCAGCACGGCCAGGGGAAGCGTGGAGACATCCAGCGCGCTGGCCAGGCCGTCGTCGAAGTAAATGGTTTTGCGGTCCCACTGGTTCTCGGCGACGAACTCGGGCACGGCCTCCCGGTCGTCGTCGGCGTTGATGGAGAGGAATACGACGTCGGAGCGGTCCTTGAAGCGCTTCTTCACCCGCTCGTAGAGCGGGTGCTGGAAACGGCAGGGACCGCACCAGGTGGCCCAGAAATCCAGGACCAGCACCTTGCCCTTGAGAGAGGACAGCGCGAGCTTGCCGCCATCGAGGCCGGAGAGCGTGAACTCCATGGGATTGGAGAGCTGGGCGTTGGGATCGAGCTGGCGCAGCTTCCACTGGCGGGCGACGACGAGGGCGGCGTTGCGGTCGTAGGCTTCCAGGATGAGATCGCCGAGGCCGGTCTCGGAGCCCTTGAGGTTGCGGTAGAGCTCGCCCATGTGGGCGCGGTCGCCGGCACGGCCGGCATCGCGGGCGCGCGCGTCGGGGATGGTGAAGGCGTCGGCGTAGCGGCGGATGGCCTCCTCGGCCTGGCCCGAGCGTTCCAGCCAGCGGGCGATCTCGCGGGCTGCCTCGGCGGCTGGCCAGGCGTCGAAGCTCCGGCGCGCGAACTCGATGGCCTCCTTCGGGCGGCCCAGGTTGCCGGCGGCGCGCGCCTGGAGCACCAGCGCCGTTCCCAGGCCGCGATCGATCTCTTCCCGCCAGTGCGCCGCGCTGGTCTGGCCCGGCGGCTTCATCTGGTCGAACTTGCGGAATTCCTCCTCGAGGCGGCGGGCGTACTTGAGGGCGCGCTCGGACGGGTCCTTGCCGCCGCCCGCGAGCAGGGCGTGGGCGACGCGATCGAGGATCTGCAAATCGTCCGGCTCGCGGGCCAGCACGCGCTCGCCGTAGAGGATGATGCGGCGATCGTCCTTGGTCTCGATGGCGGCCTTCACCAGGCCGCGCTCGAGTTCCGGAAGGCGCGCGGACTTGGGGTATTTCGCGAGGTGGCTCTCCAGGGCGCGGATGAAGTCGATCGAGCTGGGGCCGGCCTCCGCCAGCGCCTGGCGCAGGTTCTCGTCCTCGCTGGGCGGCGCGTCCTGGGCCGGCAGGGTTAGGGCGAAGAGAGCGCAGAGGACAGCCGCTCTCATTGCGGCTCCAGCTTGGGGTCGCGGAAGTCGTCCGCCAGGCTGGCCGCGCGCGCCCGCGCCATGTGCATGAAGGACTCGTTCTTGACGATGCGGTCCAGCAGCGGCAGGAACTGCTGCGCCGAGACGAGGCGCTTATGGTCCCGCGAGGCCTCCAGTTCGAGCAGCGCCTGGTTCACTCCGAGCTTGTCGAATTTCACCGCGCGCTCGAGGTCGATCCGGAGCCGCTCGGTCTCGGAGATGCGCTCGAACCAGTCCAGCAGCTTCTGGGCGTCGAAGTCCTCCGAGTAGTTGAACTTGACCTCGCTCACTTCCGGCCCGTTCTCGTAGCGGAACGTCTTGATGCCCAGCATGGCGACCTTCAGGCCGGACTCGAGCTTGCGGGTGAAGCGGCCGAGTTTCTCCGCCAGCGCGAAGAGCTCCCCGGTTTCCTTGGGAGTGAGCTTGAAGAGGAGCGGGCTGTCGTCGTCGACCGCCTCTTTGTATGTGCCGCTGCCTTCCTTATCGATGGTGATGGCGGTGTAAGCCGGCATGCTGCCCGGGAAGGACTTCGAGTAGATCAGCTTGGGCAGATCGGCGGCGGAAACGGCGATGGCCAGCAAGGAAAGCAGCAAAGGCTTCATGACGGAGTCCTCGAGCGGCGGGTGGCGTGGCAGATGGCGACGGCGCAGGCGTCGGAAGCGTCTTCGGACTCCAGTTCGCGGTCGAGCTGCAATAGGGAACGCACCATCAGCTTCACCTGCTGTTTCTCCGCCCGCCCGTAGCCGACCACGCTGGTCTTGATCTCGAGCGGGGAGTATTCCCCGAACTCGAGCCCCGCTTCGGCGATCACCAGCAGGGCGACGCCCCTCACGTGCGCCAGCTTCAACGCGGTGTTAACGTTGGCCGCGAAAAAGACCTGCTCGACGGCAGCGGCCTCGGGGGCGTGCCGGCGGATCAATTCCCTCAGTTCGGCGGCGATCCTGGCCAGGCGCGACTGGAGCGGATCCTTGGCGCTGGTCCGAATCGCCCCGGCGGCGACTAGCCGGTGCGCGCGGCCGTCGCTCTCGATGATGCCGTAGCCGGTGAGCTGGGTGCCGCAATCGATGCCCAGAACGCGCATCGCCGCCAGGCCCCGCTACAGCGCCAGGGCCTCCATCACCTTCTCGTCGATGTCGAAGTTGGCGTAGACGTTCTGCACGTCGTCCTGCTCTTCCAGCGCTTCGCTCAGCTTCAACATCGAGGAGGCTTCCTTGCCTTCCAGCTTCACCAGCAGGCGGGGGATCATGGCCACTTCGGCCGAGGTGGTTTCGATGCCCGCCTTCTGGATGGCGGTCAGCACCGCTTCGTGGGCTTCGGGGGGCGAGAGGACTTCCCAATGGGCGCCGTCGTTGCGGATATCCTCGACCCCGGCATCCAGGACGAGATCCATCAGCTTCTCTTCGGTGGTCTTTTCGAGCGGGATCAGGATCTGGCTCTTGCGCTCGAAGAGACGCGAAACGCTGTTCTGCTCGCCGAGCTTACCGCCGTACTTGGTGAATACATGCCGGATTTCGCTGACCGTGCGGTTGCGGTTATCGGTGGCCACGTGGACCAGGACGGCGACGCCGCCCGGCCCGTAGCCTTCGAACATCACTTCTTCGATCTGCCCGCCTTCGAGTTCGCCGGTGCCGCGCTGGACGGCGCGCTTGATATTGTCGGCGGGCATGCTGGCTGCCTTGGCCGCCAGGATGGCGGTCCGCAGGCGAGGATTCGAGTCGGGGTCGCCGCCACCACCGCGGGCGGCGATCATGATCTCTTTGATGACGCGGGTAAAGGCCTTGCCCCGCTTGGCGTCGGTAGCGGCCTTCTTATGCTTGATAGTCGCCCATTTTGAATGGCCTGACATGCGGACCTCAGGTAGGAAGCAGAATTCTGGTGCTGAAACCCAAGACCGAGGATAACAGAACGGGGGGCGGCTCTCAACCTGAGCAGGACAGGGCTCCCGCCCGGTCCCACTCCTGGGGTTGCCGCGGCCGGGCGGCGGCCATCTGGCGGACCACGGTTGGGTCAAGACTCCGCGGTCCTTCCGCGGTAGTGCGGTTCACCTGAAGTCCTACGTTGCCAGACGGGGATACAGTCGGGCGCCAAGGAAGACCAGGACGGTCGTGGTCAGGAGGATGACAGCGTAGTCGCGAGTCAGGCCGAAGGCGCTGGTGCTGCCGGCCAGCATGAAAGTGCGCAGGGCATCGACGACGTAAGTCAACGGATTCAGGTGAGAGATGGCCTTCAGCCAGCCGGGCATGATGGCAGTGGGGTAGATCGCGTTGCTCGCAAAGAACAGCGGCATGGTGAGCACTTGGCCGACGCCCATGAAGCGTTCCCGCGTCTTCACAATGCACGCGATCACGAGCGAAAACGTCGAGAACAGCGTCGCGGCAAGGACCACGACGACCAGCATGTTGAGGAGCGCGAGCGGGCCCCAATTCAGCTTCACTCCGAGCAGCAGCGAAAGACTGTAGACGATAACAGCCTGCGAGAGAGTGCGGATACCAGCAGAGAAGCCCTTGCCGAGCACCAGCGCCGCGCGCGGAGTTGGGCTGGCGAGGAATTTCTGCACGATGCCGAGGTCGCGCTCCCAGATGACGTTGATGCCGTAAAATATGGCCACGAAGAGAACGCTTTGCGCCAGGATGCCGGGAGCGATGAAGTCCAGATAGGGAATGTTGCCCGTGTGCATCGCCCCGCTGCGTGAGAACACTTGCCCGAAGATCAGCAGCCAAAGCGCGGGCTGGAGTGCGCGGGTGACGAGTTCCGTGAAATCGTGGCGCAGCTTGCGCAACTCAAACTCGGTGATGACGAAGGTCTTCTCGACGAAGCCGGTTACAGGGTGGATGAAAGTGGCGGTCATAGAGTTGGGGCTAGCCAAGCCGTTGCGCCGTAGCGCGTTCCGCGGATACGTCGCGGAAGTTACCGCCGGAATCGAGGGCGCTGCCGGCATAGTGGATGAAGACCTCATTCAGCGTGTGGCCGCCGCCAAACGAGGCCTCGAGTTCTTTGCAGGTGCCAAGCGCAGCCACCTTGCCCAGGTGCATGATCGCGATGCGGTCGCAATGGATCTCCGCCTCCTCCAGGTAATGGGTCGTGAAGAACAGAGTCGTGCCGTAGTTGGCCCGCAGGTCGACGAGATGTTTCCAAACCGCGTCGCGCGCAATCGGGTCCAGCCCGACGGTCGGCTCATCGAGGAAGAGCACCCGCGGCCGATGCAGCGTGGACAGGGCGATTTCCAGGCGGCGGACCATGCCTCCGGAGTATTGGCCCACCAGGCGGCCGCCGTCGGCGGTCAGGCCCATGAACTCCAATGCCTCCCGGATGCGCGCCTGCTGCTCGCGGTGTGGCAGGTCGTAGAGTTTGGCGAAGATGAGCAGGTTCTCGTAACCGGTGAGCGAACCGTCCACGGAGACCGCCTGCGGCACATAACCGATGGCGCGGCGAACGCCGACCGCCTGGTTGGTTATGGAGAAACCGGCTACTCGGGCCTCGCCCGAGGAGGGCGGCAGCAGCGTGGTGAGCATCTTGATGGTGGTGGTCTTGCCAGCCCCGTTGGAGCCGAGCAAGCCGAAGACCTCACCGGCGTTGACCGAAAGGGTTAGAGCATCGACCGCCGTAAATGCGCCGAACCGGCGAGTAAGGGAGTTGGTTTCGAGAACGACGTCGCTCATGAGAAGGCCCGGGCTCAAGCCAACTCCACCACCATCTTGCCGACGTTTTGCCCTTGGAAAAGACCGATGAAAGCGCCCGGGGCTTTGTCGATTCCTCTCGCGACCGTTTCCTTGTGCTTCACCTGGCCGGCTTTGATGTAGCCGCCCACTTCCTTTTCGAACTCGGCTTGACGGTCCAGCCAATCCCGAACTATGAAACCCTTCATCGTGAGCCGTTTGGTGATGATGTTGAATAGATTGGATGGGCCGGGCCGCGGCTTTTCCTCGTTGTACCCGGAGATGCCGCCACAGGCGACGATCCGGCCATGCACACGCAAAGCCGAGAGCGCCGCTTCGAGCGCTTCGCCGCCTACATTGTCGAAATAGACGTCGACCCCGTCCGGCGCCGCCAGATTCAACTGTTCGAGTACCGGACCGGCTTTGTAATTGAAGGCGAGGTCAAATCCACATTCTTCCCGGAGAAACTTCACTTTTTCCGCCGAACCGGCCGATCCGATCACGCGGCACCCGCGCAACTTCGCCAGTTGCCCGGCCACATTGCCGACGGCGCCGGCGGCTCCGGAAATGAAGATGACGTCGCCGGCTTTGACCTCCACCAAATTCAACCCGACCCACGCGGTCATGCCCGTCATGCCGAGGGCGCCAAGGTAAACCGAGAGCGGCTGAATCTCGCGGCCGACCGGGTGCAACTCTTTCGGCGAAGCAATGAAGTATTCGCGCCAGCCAAAGTTGGAAGTGACGGCATCACCCGGCTTGAATTCCATGGCGCGCGATTCGATGACCTCGCCCACTGCGCCGCCCTCGAGCGGTTTGCCCAATTCGAAAGGCGGAGCATACGATTTGCGGTCGTTCATGCGGCCGCGCATGTACGGGTCGACCGACATAAACAGGTTCCGAACCAGCACTTCCCGATCTTGCAGCGGCTCCAGTTCGGTCCGCGCCAGGGCAAAGTTATCTGCGGTTGGAATCCCCTTGGGGCGGGAGGCCAGCCGAATTTCCCGGCTCGCACGTTTTGGCATAGGAATCACCTCGTTCGGCACAGCGCCATCGAATTCGTTCCGTGGACCTTCTGTCAGCAGATTTGGGACCAAAGCGAAACGGGTGCGAGGCACGTAAGCGTTGGCAAGTCGCGTGCAACAAGGAGCGCATGAACAAGCAAGACGATGAAGGCATCCGAACGTACGCTACCGTTTCGACTAGAGAGGAGGGATTGGGTCCGGGCTCAGCCGGCCAGTCTGGGGACACACAGGGATTGTCGGACCTCGCCGAGGCAGGCTCGGAGAGCGTCGAAGAACTGGTCGAGGAGGGGCAATCCTTCGAGGCCGAAGTGATCGGAGGCGTGGAAGATGCACCCGACCCGGACGTGGCTGAAGTTCACACGCAAGAAGTCCCCGAGGACGATGTGCCTTCCGAATACCTAGGCCCCGCGGCGTGAGCTGCGCGTGCTGCACGCCGCTGGCCGGTAGAGAGTTAACCTCCCAGGTACTCGACGTGAGCGTACGTGCCGAACCGCGGGTTGTACGCGAGATACCAGCCGACATGGTCGGGGTCTTCGTAGATCACGATCTGATCGCCGGACCAGTTCCATTCCGCGACGATGTTGTAGTCGTACGGGGCGATGTCCCAGTAGTAATTGCCAAACCAGAAGCGTTCCCGGTTGCCTCCCGCAAGCACGAATACATGTTGCGGTCCAAAGCCACCGGTGAAGCGCCCGTGCGACCACGGTTGAGCGATCTGGTAATGTGGATCGTTGGCGCCAGTGTTATGTCCGACCCATTGATCGTTCTTGGCGTGAACGTGCGGAACTTCCGGATGACCTTTCTTGTCCACGGCAATGCGGTTCTCGGCCGCGGCAGCGGGCCGCTGACCTCGCGCGGACCTGGAAGCCATCACGGGAGCAGGACCGCGAGAAGGAATGTGCCCAGCGCCAACCTCCGCTTGGTGACCGCCGCCGCGTTGCGCGCCACCGCGCCCCTTATCCTGCGCAAAAGCAGCCACGCAAATCACAACTGATAGCGCCAAAATCGTTTTCACACTTACCTCCCTTGTCGAAGAGTAGTCAACTCCGCTCCCTAATGCACGAAGCGGGCCAATCGTTTCCGGATCGGAGAGGTCTCTCTGGGATGTCCCTGGATGGCCGCTATCTTGAAGCGCAGCAGTCGTTTGATGGCACTTGGACGACTGGCGTCCCGGTGCGGACTTTGCACTCGCAAGGGCAGATTTTGCACCTTTGCTGTGCAGGTTGGCTCCGTGGCCTGCGTTGCGTTCCCGCAGCCGTTGGCAAGCAGGAAGGCGCCGAGCTCCTCATCGCCATAAGGCAATAGAACGAATGCTAGAATCGTAGTTCAACGGCTCCTTCCGCATGGATCTTCTTATCTTCGACCTGGACGGCACGCTCATCGACTCGAAGCTCGACCTGGCGCATTCGGTGAACGCCATGCGGGTTCACCTGGGTTTGCCGCCACTGGAAAACGAGTTGATCTCGACTTACGTGGGTGCGGGCGCGCAGGTTCTGATGCGCCGCGCGCTCGGGGCCGAGGTCAGCGAAGAGGAGGTCGAGAAAGCGCTCGAGTACTTCCTCGTCTATTACGACGAACACAAGCTCGACAACACGCGAGCTTACCCCGGCATTCCCGAGGCGCTCGAAGCGCTCCAGCGCGACGGCGTTCGGATGGCTGTGCTCACCAACAAGCCCGTCCGCATCAGCAACCGCATCCTGGAGGGGCTGGATCTGGCGCGCTACTTCGTCCGGGTGTACGGCGGCAACAGTTTCGAGCAGAAGAAACCGCACCCGATCGGCGTGGACACTCTGTTAAAAGAGTTGGGCGTCGAGCGCAGCCGGGCGCTGCTGGTGGGCGACAGCGCCGTGGACGTGCGGACCGCCCGCAACGCCGGGATTCGGGTGTGCGGGGTCAGTTACGGATTCCAGCCGGAAACCTTCGCAGAGGACCCGCCGGATATGATGGTGGATCGGCCCGAGGAACTGGCGCGGGCCGTGATCGCCGAACGACACAACCGAGGAGCGTCGAACTCATGACCCACAAACCGGGGACTCCGGCCCCCGCCACCGGCATCTACTGGTGCAGCGTGTGCAAACTGCCCGCCGCCTTCACGAAGGACCAGACTCTCCCGCAATGCAAGAACAAGTGCGGCCGCGGCCGCTGGGAGCTGGTAAAGCGCGCGGAAGATCCGCCGCCGAAAAACTGATTCGCGACACGATTGTGCTAGGATCAGGTGATGGCGGAGAATCTCACCTGTAAGGTTGACAATCAGGGTAGATTGTCACTTCCAGCCAGGTTGCGCAAACAGGCCGGCATCGAGCCGGACTCCGAGGTGCTGGCCTTCTTCGAGGACGGGGGTGTGGTGGTCCTGACGCGCGAAGCCGCGCTGGCCCAGGTGCAACGCATGGCGCGAGAGACCCGGGGCGATCGTAAGGGCTCGGTGGTCGACGAGTTCCTGGCCGGCCGGCGGCGTGAGGCCGAGGACGAGGCCCGGGAGGCGTCGAGCCGGCATGGGCGGCATCGAAAGAGTGCTTGACACCTCGGCTGCGCTGGCCCTCATCTACGGGGAACCCGGCGGGGAGAAGGTGCGCGCGGCCCTTCCGACCGCGGCGATGAGCGCCGTCAACGTATCCGAGCTTTTGGCGGTGCTGACGCGCGACGGATTTTCCGAGGCGCAGTCGACGCGCATGTTCCAGCGGCTGGGGCTGGCGGTCCGCGACTTCACCGTCGCGGACGCCGCGGTGGCGGCCCGGTTGCACACGGCCCGGGCGGAGGCGCGGCGAATCTCGCTCGGCGACCGCGCTTGCCTGGCGGCCGCCCACGCCCTGGGCGTCCCCGCCATGACCTGCGACCGCAACTGGCGCGGTCTGGACCTCGGGGTTCGAGTGGAGTTCATCCGCTGAAAACCCGGGACAGTACACTCATTCACCGATTTCCCGACGCCGCTTCCCTAACCTCGCGTGCGGCCCGCCGCTGCTCCGGAGGATGCCGGCCTAGGCAACGCTCAACCGGAACGCGGTACCCTGATCTGGAAAGGAATTCTCCGGAATGTTGATACGGAAAGAAGACGCACTGGAATACCATTCCACTCCGACTGCCGGCAAGCTGGCCGTGACCCCGACCAAGCCCTGCCGGACCCAGCGCGACCTCAGCCTGGCCTATACGCCGGGGGTGGCCGTGCCATGTTTGGAAATCGAGCGCGATCCCTCACTGGCTTACAAGTACACGGCCAAGGGCAACCTGGTGGCGGTGGTCTCGAACGGCACCGCGGTGCTGGGTCTGGGCAACATCGGCGCCCTGGCCGGCAAGCCGGTCATGGAAGGCAAAGCGGTCCTGTTTAAGCGCTTCGCCGACATCGATGTGTTCGATATCGAGCTGGCCACCGAGAATCCCAGCGAGGTGATTCGAGCCTGCCAGTTGCTGGAGCCGACCTTCGGCGGCATCAACCTGGAGGACATCAAGGCGCCCGAGTGCTTCGAGATCGAGGAAGAGCTCAAGCGCTCCATGAAAATTCCGGTGTTCCACGACGACCAGCACGGCACCGCCATCATCTCCGGGGCCGCCCTGCTGAACGCGCTGGAACTGGTGGGCAAGCCCATCGGCGAGATCAAACTGGTGTTTAACGGCGCCGGCGCCGCCGCCGTCTCCTGCGCCAACCACTACATCCGCCTGGGCCTCCAGCGCGAGAACATTACCATGTGCGACACCAAGGGCGTTCTCTACCAGGGCCGCAGCGAGGGCATGAACAAGTACAAGGCGCGCTTCGCGAAGGAAACCAGTGCGCGCACCCTGGCCGACGCCCTGCGGGGCGCGGACGTTTTCGTGGGGCTCTCCTCGGGCAACTGCGTCAGTCCCGAGATGCTGATGGGGATGGCCGAAAACCCGGTGGTCTTCGCCATGGCCAACCCGGATCCGGAGATTCCTTACGACGTGGCCGTCAAGGCACGTCCCGACATCATCATGTGCACGGGCCGCTCGGACTATCCCAACCAGGTGAACAACGTGCTGGGCTTCCCGTTCATTTTCCGTGGAGCGCTGGATGTGCGCGCCACGGCCATCAACGACCAGATGAAGCTCGCCGCCACCCGCGCCCTGGCCACCCTCGCCAAAGAGGACGTGCCGGATTCGGTCCGCGCCGCCTACGGCGTCGACCGCATGGAGTTCGGGCGCCAGTACATCATCCCCAAGCCGTTCGACCCGCGCGTGCTCATTTGGGAATCCTCCGCCGTAGCCCGCGCCGCCATGGAGACCGGCGTGGCCCAGCACCCGGTGGATCTCGAAGAGTATAAGGAACAGCTCGAGCGGCGGCTGGGCAAGGCTCGGGAAGTGACGCGGGTCATGATCCACAAGGCGCAGCGCCAGCCCATGCGGATTGTCTTCCCCGAGGGCGAGGAAAACAAGATCCTGCGGGCCTGCCAGATCCTGCTGGACGAGCGGATCGCCACCCCGATCCTGCTGGGCCGGGAGTCCGTGATCCGGGAGCGCATCGAGGAGTGCCGCCTCACCCTGGAGGGCATCCGCATCATCGACCCGCGGACCTCACCGGACCTGGAGCGTTACTCCGACCAGCTCTACTCGCTGCGCCAGCGGAAGGGCATCACCCCCATCGAGGCGCGCGAATGGATGGTCCAGCGCAACGTGTTCGGCTCGATGATGGTGCAGGCCGGCGACGCCGATGCCCTGGTCAGCGGACTCACCCAGCACTACCCGGATACCATCCGGCCCGCCCTGCATGTCGTCTCGGTGCGCGAGGGATTGCACAGGGTGTCCGGCATTTACATCCTCATCACCGCCAAGAGCGATGTGTACTTCCTGGCCGATTGCACGGTGAACATCGAGCCCACCGCCGAGGAGCTCGCCGAGATCGCCATTGGTACCGCCGAGATGGCGCGCCGCTTCAACGTCGAGCCGCGCGTGGCCATGCTGTCGTTCTCGAACTTCGGCAGCACGCGGCATCCGGCGGCCGAGAAGGTCCGCCGCGCGGTGGAACTTCTCCACCAGCGCGAGCCGTCGCTGGTCGTGGATGGCGAGATGCAGGCCGATACCGCGGTGGTTCCCGAGATCATCGACGAGACCTATCCGTTCAGCGTGCTGAAGGGCGGCGCCAACGTACTGGTCTTCCCCACCCTGGAAGCCGGAAACATCGCTTACAAGCTGCTGGCGCGCATCGGCGGTTGCGAAGTGATCGGCCCGATCCTGATGGGTACTTCGAAACCCGTGCACGTGCTCCAGCGCGGCGCCGAGGTCAACGACATCGTCAACGTCGCGGCCATCGCAGTCGTGGACGCGCAAGAGGCGGCCAAGCGGACGGTTACCACGTAAGCGGTTTGCCCGGTTCGAGCGCCCAAACCTGAGTCGTAGTCAGTGCGGCAAGTTGCTCCGGCCTGCCGGTGAGGGGCGGAAAGGTGCCGAAGTGCATCGGAACGACCCTCTTAACTTTGAGCAGCGAGCAGGCCAGCGCGGCTTCCCGCGGGCTCATCGTGAACAGGTCGCCGATGGGCAGGAAGGCCAGCTCGGGGTGGTAGAGCTGCTCGATGAGCGCCATGTCGGAGAACACGTTGGTGTCGCCGGCGAAGTATAGCGCGCGGCCGTCGGGCAGGCGCAGCACGTATCCGCAAGCTTCGCCGCCATAAACGATCTGGTCGCCATCCTTGATGCCGCAACTATGCACCGCATGGGTCATCGTCACCGTGACGCCGGCGACGGTCTGTGAGCCGCCCTTGTTCATCGGGCAGGCGCTCGTAACGCCCTTCGAGCCGAGCCACTCGCAGGTCTCGTAGATCGCCACCACCTGCGGCCAGAACTGCCGGGCGAGCGGGACGGCGTCGTGGATGTGGTCGAAATGCCCGTGCGTGATGAGGATCGCGTCGATCCGCGAGAACTCGTGGCCCCTCGGATAGGACGGGTTGCCGCCGATCCAGGGGTCCATCACGAAGACCTCGCCTGTTTCCAGGCGGAACTGGAAGCTGCCATGTCCAAGCCAGGTGATTTCCATAAGACGATCATAAACCGGCTTGTGGCTTGGAGAAGGCTTGTGGCCTGTGGCCTGTGGGTCCGGCGGCGGTCCGGCCCGGTGACATCATTGACACATTGGTCCGGAGACATCGTTGACACTTTTTAGGATCCAAGACACTCGGCATAGGGGGGTGCCCGATGCCGTGGCAGGAGCGAAGTGCCTTGGAA
>JBEKMO010000101.1:0-16592 GCA_050008465.1 Bryobacteraceae bacterium | reverse complement strand
TCACACCAGTGGCATAGCTGGGTAGCGAAGTTCGGTCAGGATAAGCGCTGAATGCATATAAGCGCGAAGCCTTCCCCAAGATAAGATCTCCCAACCGAAAGGTAACAAGGGCACTGGAAGACGACCAGTTTGATAGGACGGATGTGGAAACGCGGCAACGCGGTGAGCTTACCGTTACTAATAGCCCGTTCGGCTTGACCATAAAATTCATCGTGGACACAGGGTGTCCAGCGCGCTAGAGCCCGTCAATATTCGGAACGATACGATCTTTTGGGTGATTGTAGCGAAGGGGTTCCACCCGTTCCCATCCCGAACACGGCAGTTAAGCCCTTCAGCCCCGATGGTACTGCATGCGCAAGTGTGTGGGAGAGTAGGACGTTGCCCGAAATAAGAAGAAGCCCTCCGGGAGACCGGAGGGCTTTTTTGTTGGCGGCCTGGGCGGCGGCCGGTGTCCGTGAGGGCGCGGTCGATTTCGAAGGCTCCGGTGTGCATCAGGTGCTCGAAGATGGACAGGGCTTCAGAGCGGGTTTCGGGGAAGCGTTGGAGGGTGAGGGAGAGGTGCACGAGATCGCCGGAGAGGTGCGCCCAGGCGGTGCGAACGCCGGCGAGTGCGGCCGCACGTTGGTCGACGACCGCTCGCGGGACGGCGGCGACGGGAATAGGGTCGATGCCGCGGGAGAGGAGATCGATCACCCCGCGGATCAGCAAGCCGTGACGAGCCCGGCCGAACACGCAAGGCTGCTTGCTGGCGGAACACTTGGGATGCCAAACCGGCAGCATCGAGCTTATAAGGGTTTCGAGAGCCGCGGCGGGTGGGCGCTCCTGTCCGCCGGGCTTGAACGCGTCAATGAGCGCGAGGGCCCGATGCGGCTCCCGACACGCGAACTCTGCGAACGCTCGAGACGCCTGGACGCTGCCACCTTCCATCTGGCGCTTGGGGTGGTCCGAGCCAGTCCCGTCGGTCAGTTCGGCGGAGAACCTGGCCGCGAGTGAGATGGGAGGCCAGGTCGGAAATCAAGTTACGAGTTTTAGAATGAACATCGCTGTGCGGGCCGATGGCGAGCCGGCGCGGATCGCGCAGGAGGTAGGTTAGGGCCTCGGCGGGGGCGCTTGCGACGAGGCGCCGCAGGCCGCTGCAGAGCAGGATATGCACCGGCATGAGATCGCTGGCCTTGTTTCGCCGGACGAATTCGAGGAATGCCGCGGGGGAGGTTCCCGCGAAGCCGGCCACAGCGACGCGGATTGCGTGGCGGATGTCGCTCGGAGGCAGCGAATCGAACTCCAGTTGCCAGTCGGTTCGATGGCGCGGTGACGCGCCGGTCGAGTGGGCGAGCAGGCTAGCGACCTCGACGAACCACGGCCACACCGAGTGAAGGAAGGACTCGGGCGCGGGGCTTGCGACGTTTTTCAAGCCGTACCACTCACTGTTGGTGACGAGATCGAGTAGGGGACGCTCGTGGGCTTCCTTCGAGTCCTCGCTGTAACGCAGGATTCCCGCTGCGCAGAGGGCGTCAACGGTCCTAAGGGATGAGGCGCCGATTCGGGAGAGGGCCGGGAAGCGAACCGGAAGTTTTGTGTATAATCGCTTACGCAATGGCTCGCCTAGGAAGGTACGAAATCATCTCCGAGATCGGCCGTGGCGGCATGGGAATCGTCTATCGCGGCCTGGATACGGCCTTGGGCCGCACGGTGGCCATCAAGACCATCTCTCTCAGTGCTCAGGGCACACCCGCGGAAGCGCAACGGTTGCGGGAGCGGCTCATGCGGGAGGCGCAAGCGGCTGCAACCCTTTCTCACCCCAACATCGTTACCGTCCATGACGTGGGGCAGGAGGGAGACACCGCATACGTGGTCATGGAGTTTGTCCAGGGAGGGACACTGGACCGGGCGCTCGAGGAACCGGGCGCTCCGCGCTCCGCCGAGGCCCTGCTCAAGATCCTGGAGGAAGTCGCGCATGCCCTCGACTACGCGCACGCGCACGGCGTGGTGCACCGCGACGTGAAGCCGGGCAACATCTTCATTCAGGAGGACGGTGGCGTCAAGCTAGGCGATTTCGGCATCGCCAAGATCACCTGGAGCCGGACGATGACCGAAACCGGGATGCTGACCGGGTCGCCGCACTACATGGCGCCGGAGCAGTTGAGGGGAGAACGGGTCACGGGGCGTACGGATCAGTATGCCCTGGCCGTGGTCGCGTACACGCTGCTGGCCGGGCGCAAGCCGTTTGACGGCGACACATTCGCTTCGCTGGCCAGCAAGATCCTGTTTGAAGAAGCGCCCTCGCCCGCCACGTTCGGCGTGCGGCTCGGCCCGGAAGTGGAGCAGGTGCTGCGAAAGGGGATGTCCAAGGCCCCGGCCGAGCGGTTCGTGAACTGCACTGAGTTTGTGGGGGCGCTTGAGGACGCTTTTCACAGCTCGGCGGCACTGCCGGGCAAGGAACCTGCGCAGCCTCCGCAACCGCCCCCACGCAGGTGGGTCGTGCCTGTCATGGCAGTGGCGTCCGTGGTGCTTATGGCGGCGGTCCTTTTCCTGTGGCTCGGCCGGCAACGGGCAACGCGGACGGAGGCGGCCTACTGGGAGTCGATCAGGAGCAGCAAAGAGGCGGCGGTGTTTGAGGCCTATCTGAAGCGATATCCCGAGGGCCGCTTTGTGGCAGCGGCCAACAACGAGTTGGAGGCATTGAGAAGGGCCTTGCCAAGCCGTTCGGAGCCAACCGGTCCAGTGGAGCGCAAACCGGCCGCCTCCGTCATTGAGACCAAGGGTACGGACGTAAAGCAGCCTCGCCCTCCGGTTGGTACTCTGCGGGCGCTCGGCCAGCGGGTGAATCCGAAGGATGGGCTGGCCTACGTAAAGGTCCCGCCGGGGACCTTTCAGATGGGCTGCTTACCGGAAGATCCGTGCGATTGCTGCTCGAGACCCTCCCATTCTGTCACGCTCGCCCATGGGTTCTGGATTGGCCAGACCGCGGTCACCGTCGAAGCCTACCAGCGATTCGCTCGGGACACCCGACGCGAGATGCCACCGGCGCCGACGGACTGGGGCAACTGCTTCAAGGACGCTCAGGTCAAGAACCCGATGTGCAACGTCACTTGGAAGGAAGCGGATGCGTACTGCCGGAATGCAGGCGGACGGTTGCCGACCGAAGCCGAATGGGAGTATGCGGCCAGGGCGGGCTGGTCCTCGACCGCTCGAAGCTCCCGCGGCCTCGCGACCTTCTACGGGAAGCTGGACGAAATTGCCTGGTTGGACCTCCCTCCACACCCGGTGGCACAGAAAGCGCCGAACGCGCTCGGTATGTACGACATGCTTGGCCTGATGTCCGAGTGGTGCGACGATTTCTTCAGTCATAAATACCCGGAAGCCGCGGTCACCGATCCTGTGAATCCTCCCGACGCCGCCGATCCCGCCCGCGTGTTGCGCGGCGGCCACACCGAAGATATGGACAGAATGCCATTCAACAGCCTCGTGTCTCTCCGGCAACGCGGCATGACCGGCACCGGGAACGAGGACACCAGGTTCCCCGGATATGGTTTCCGGTGCGTGCTGCCGGAGCCCTGAGTTTGTTTTCGCAAATGCCGAATAAAATCTGCTTTAGCAGCGGCGAGAGAATCAGATAGTCGCGCGCGGCGGCGGAGAAGCAAACAGGTCGAAGCAAGGAGGGGGAGGGAAGGGTGTATGAAAGACCGCCGGGGATGAGGGACTTCCGGGTTTTCCGTGCGCGGAGGAGGCATCGCGTGTTTGGGCACATATTTTTGATCGCGGTGGGGCTGCCGATGGCGCTGGCGGGGGCGCCTTCAGGGGTTTCGTTCTCGCAGGCGGCCAGCCGGGTGGAGACCTATGATTTTGTCGAAGTCATCGCAACCATCGCGAAACCGGACGCGGGCAATCCGTTCACGGCGGCTGCGCTCAGCGGATCGCTGATGAAAGCCGGGAGTGGCGAAAGGATGGCCGTGGACGGTTTCTGCGACTCGCCCGACGGCAGCGTGTTCCGGATCCGGTTCATGCCGTCCTCGCCTGGAAGCTACAGCTACTCGCTCAAGTACCGGCAGGGCGATTTCGAGCGAACGCAGGAAGGCAGTTTCGAGGCGAGCGCCAGCCGGCGGCGCGGCCCGATTCGAGTGGACCCGGACTATCCGTGGCATTTCATCTGGGAGGGCACAAAAGAACACTACTTCTTCAACGGCACAACCGCGTTCTGGCTGATGGGGTGGCGCGAGGAGAGGATCATCCAGAACGTCATCCAGCGCCTGCACGATCTCAAGGTGAACCGTATTCGCGTGCTGCTGGCGGGCGCCATGAACAACGTCCTCGGCGAGCCGGTGCTAACGGGCGCCAACTTCAGCATGATGCTGCGGCCATGGGCCGCGCAGGCTCCCGAAAGCTTCGACAGGCCGGGGATCGACTACACGCGGTTCAACGTGAGCTACTGGCAGAAGTTCGAGCGCGTGCTGCGGTTCGCCCGCGACCGCGACATGATCATCTCGGTAGTCCAGGACATCTCCACGCACCAGGGGCAGCCGGCGGCCGGCAGCGAAGACGAGCGGCGGTACCTGCATTACGCGGCCGCGCGTCTGGGGGCATTCTCGAACATCACCTGGGACCTGGGCGACGATCTGGACAGCTTCCGCGACGAGAAGTGGGCGCGCGAAACGGGCACTTTGCTGGAGAGCTGGGACCCTTACCACCACCTGGCTACCAGCCATCCCGTGCACCGTGAGCACCAGGACCGCGCCGCCGATTGGTTCGGCTTCACCTCCATCCAGGACTGGTCGCGCCGGCAACATGCGCTGATGCTGGAGGAGCGTGAAATCCAGAAGAAGACGGGACGAATCATCCCGCAAGCCAACGAGGAGTATGGGTACGAGGACCACTACCCGCAGTGGGCGCCGGGAGTGGGGTCGGATTCCGCCGAGGCGCTGCGGCGGGTGGCGTGGGAGATCGCCATGGCCGGCGCCTACGGGACCACGGGAGAGAGCGCGCGCCGCGGGACCAATATCTGGCCGGACACGGGCGGCGGCTGGATCAACGGGCGCGGCGACGACACCATGGTCATGCTCAGGGGGTATGCGCACATGGTGGACTTCTTCACCAGCTTCGAGTGGTGGAAGACGGAGCCGCACGATGAACTGGTCAGCGGCGGCGCTTACTGCCTGGCGAAGCCCGGTGAGATCTACGCGGTCTACCTTCCGAACGGCGGCGACGTCAGCGTCAAACTGGAACCAGGACAATACCAGGCGACATGGTTCAGCGCCTTCACCGGAGAGACCGTGGCGCTGGGGCAGGCGGAAGGAGCGACGTGGAAGTCGCCGAAGGCTCCGGGATGGCTCGACTGGGCGCTGCTGTTGAAGCGGGTGGGCGCTCATTGAAAAACGGGGGACAGAGTGTACTGTCGCGGGTTTTCCGGCTAAATTGAAGGTATGAACTATCGCGCACTTGGGCGGACGGGATGGAGAGTTTCCGAGATCAGCTTTGGGGCGTGGGCCATTGGCGGGGCGTGGGGCAGTGTGAACGACAGCGAATCCAAAGCCGCCCTGCACGAGGCGATCGAGGGCGGGGTGAACTTCATCGATACCGCCGATGTGTACGGAATGGGCCGCAGCGAGCGGCTGGTGGCGGAGTTGAAGCGCGAGCGAAAGGAAGAGATCATCGTCGCAACGAAGGCCGGGCGACGGCTCTCTCCGCACACGGCCGATGGATACAATGCCAGGAATCTCACGGCGTTCGTGGAAGACAGTCTGCGGCACCTTTCGACCGACTGTCTGGATCTGCTGCAACTGCACTGCCCTCCCAGCGAGGTCTACTACCGGCCCGAGGTCTTCGGCGCGCTGGACGATCTAGTGGCGGGAGGGAAGATCCGATATTACGGCGTGAGTGTGGAGAGAGTCGAGGAAGGTCTCAAGGCAATCGAGTTCCCAAACGTGCAGACGGTGCAGATCATCTTCAACTGCTTCCGCCTGCGGCCCGCTGTGCTGTTCTTTCCGGAGGCCGCGAGGAGAGGCGTCGGCATCCTGGCGCGGGTACCTTTGGCGAGCGGGCTGCTGACGGGGAAACTGACTCGGGAGTCGAGGTTCGACCAGGACGACCACCGGTACTTCAATCGGCACGGCGAGGCGTTCGACGTGGGCGAGACGTTCTCCGGGGTGGACTACGACACAGCGCTCGAGGCGGTGGAGGAAATCCGGCAGCTCCTGCCGCCGGGATCGAGCATGGCTCAGTTCGCCCTGCGCTGGATTCTGATGTTCGATGCGGTTTCCTGCGCGATCCCCGGTGGCAAGCGCCCGGCGCAGGTTCGAGAGAACTGTGCCGCGTCCGGCCTGGCGCCTCTCCCGGAGGAGGCGATGGCGGCGATCGCGAGAATCTACGAAGCGAAGATCCGCCCGCTGGTGCACCAGCGGTGGTGAGCGGGGACGGTCTGGGTAGTCCTCACGAAAACCCGTGACAGTACACTCTGTCCACGGCGGGACAGAGTGTACTGTCACGGGTTTTCTATGTATACTCGGTGCTAATCGGGAAACAAGGAGGCAGATCACAATGGCGGATAGCGCGCAGGGAGCGCCGGCAACCCCTAGCCAGTGGCTCACGGTGCTCGAGAAGAGCATCCTGATCTCGAAGGGAATGTCGGAGCAGGAAATCGGGCGCCTGGCGGAAATGGGCGTTCGCGGGAAAGAGGATCTCAAAGTCATCGGGGACGCCGGAACGCTGGCGGAGTTGTTGGGCCTGCGCTCCGAGGTGGCAGAGCGGGTGATGTCGTGGGCGCTGGGCGGCGCGGCAGCCCCGAGCCCGGACAAGATCGTGGTTCAGTCCGGCGACGTGGTGCTCTGCGTACACTGCGGCACGAAGCAGCCCAAGGACTACAAGAGCGGCGACCTGTGCGGCGCCTGCGGCAAGCAGGCCGAGCCGATCATGGCCTGCTTCTGGTGCGGCGCCACGGGGCCGGGCAAGTTCTGCCGCCAGTGCGGGGCCGCGTTCGTTCCCACGGCGGAACTGGAGCTGGGAATCCTGCTCAAGCGGGAAGGAGTCCCCAAGGACGAAATCCCCGAGAAGCTGCGCCGGATGGGCCAGGCGGAGAAAGACGTGCTGTGGGGGCGCGCACGGCGATATTAGAGCGGGCTGAATCGTGGAACGGGCGATCTGCGAGCAATGCGGCCACTCGCAGCCCAGGGAGTGGGTTGCGGGGCAGTTGTGCGTAGCGTGTGGGGCCGCGGTGCGCCGCGAAGTGCGGTGCGCCTGGTGCGCCGAGTGGATTCCGGCGGGCCGGTTCTGCAGGACTTGCGGGTGCGACGTGCTCGGCCCGGAGCAGTACGGGCCGGCGCGCATGCTGAAGAGCGCCGGCGTCGACCTCTTCTCGATCGCTCAACGTCTTCGCGAGCTGGACCCGGAGCAGGCCGCCAACCTGGGGCGAATCTATAACGCGCAACTCGCGGTGGTGACGAGGCGGGTCGAGGAGCTGCGGTTGTGCGAGAACTACCTGCTGCAAAAAGGCTTCTCGAAGCGCCTCGACGACGAGCTGGTCCCGCAATTGCCGATGGAGAAAGCCGCACTGGCGGCGATCGCGGAAGGGCCGGAGGGCCCGTTTGACGCCAGCCAGGAGACGCTGGTCGAGATTGCGTCGCGGAGCCCGATTCCACTCACCCGGACGCTGGCGTCGATCGCGCTGGTGCGGCTGGGGCAGTTCAAAGGGTTCTATGACGCCGTCTGCGAGGCCTTGAGCAGCAGCGATCGGGAGCTGGCGCTGGAAGCGGCGCTGGTGTTCCCACATTGGCGGATGAGAGTCAGCCCATACGATCTGTGGCACGGGGATTCCGCGTATACGTTCGGCAGCATCAAGGGCATCGATCGGCGGCAGCTTGCGGCGGTCGCGGGGGCCGTGCCGCAGGGGTCAGTGCTGCGGCCGTGGGCGGCTGCCGCAGCCACACTGGCTTGGAGCGGCGAGTACGAAATTGTGCCGGAGCCCGGGGAGTTCCGGGATCCGGGACCGCCCGAGTGGTTACGAGCCGAACTCAGCGCGGGGCTTTCGGCGCGCGACCCGGACCTGCGCTTCACGTGCGCCATGGCGCTGGGAGAAGACGGGATCGTCGCCCGGGCTTTGGATTCGGGCGATGCGCAGCAAAGGCTGGTGGCGCGCACCTTCCTGGCGAAGCGCAAGTCGCCGGCGATCGCGCCGCTGCTGATCGAGGGTCCGGAGGAGATTCGCGAGGAGATTCTCAAGTACCTGCGGAGCCCGCTGCCGGATGCGCTGGTCGAACCGGTGGTCCAGGCGGTGGAACGATGCGACGCCAAGAGCCGCGCGAGGGGCGCCCGGCTGCTTCGGCCGAGCCTGACGGTGGGAATCGTGGAGCGGCTGATCCGCCTGGGCCGGAAGGAAAGCGACGCGGAGGTGTTCAAGATTCTGCTGGAGGCCGAGGAGCTGCCAGCCGGGCGGGAAGTGGTTCGCGCGGTCATCGAGGCGGGCTTTCTCGAGACGCTCTGGGGGAAGTTGTACGACAACCCGCAGCACGTCGATTTCACCGATCCGGAGGTTCTGAAGTTCGCGGCGAAGGGCGATGCGTCGGTTCTCGAGAAGCTGGTCAACGTCGCGGGAAGGCAGACCGAAAGGGGCAGGGGGAGCGAGGGCGGCGTGGTCCCCTTTCTGGTCCGAATCGCGTTTGGAGATGCTCCGGCCGAAGTGCGGTGCGACGCTTACGGCGTGCTGGACAGGTACGATCCGGAGCGGTGGGACTGGCTGAGTCCAGCGAGCCTCAGGAAGCTATTCGGGGGTGCGGCCGGGTTTCTGGAGGCCACGGCGCCGGTGCTTCAGGAGGCCGAGCTGGCGCGGATATGCAGCAGCGTGCTGGAGAAGCTGACGGGCCGCTGGGCCGAGCTGGCGGAAGTCCTCACAGAGGACCGGGCGGCCGTGAGACAGTTCGCCAACGCACTGCGGCAGGCGGCAAGCAGCGACCCCCGGTGGCGGGCCGAATCGGCGAAGTTGCTGGTGAAGATGGCGGTGAGTTGTCCGGGGGAAGCGCTGCCGGCCGTCAGCAGGCTGTTGCGCGAGTGCGGGCTGCAATGGGGTTGCTGGGACATCCCGGGCGATCTGCTCGCGGAATACAGTGCGCTGGCCGGGCGAATGCGAGGCGAGGAGGCGCTGGCGGAGGAACTGGCCAGCGCGCTCGCCGCAATGCTGAGCGAGGTTACATTCGAGGAGCGGTATGTTCCCGCAATCGAATTGCTGACGAGGCTGGCGGAGGATCATCCCGCGCTGCGGAAAGGGATCGCGGCGGGAACGGCTTCGATCATCGAAGACCGCGAGTGGTGCGACCGCGATCTGAAGCCGCCGCTGGACGAGCTCGCCAAGGCTGTGGGGTCCGAGGAGAAGCGCGAGGAGGAGGCCGAGACGGCGCCGGCGCCGCCCGAGAAGCCGCCGCAGGCACCGCCGATAGCGCCCGAGGTTTGGGACCACCTGGTGATGCTACCGGAGGCGCCGGTGAAGACTCTCGCGCAATACGTTGCCTTCCTGAAGGCCATGAACACGACCAAGGAGCCGATGGCGGTCATCGCGAGCTACGGGATGACGGTGGAGTCTTTTGGGGAATGCGTGTCACAGTGGGGCGAGGTGATAGCGGGGAACGACGCGCTTGCGATTCGGTACGGGCAACTGGTTTCCGGGATGTAGTTCTGGGCCGACGTGGACGTCGGCCCGCGGACCGGAGGTCCGCCCTACGAAGACAAAGTGATTTCCAGCTTGGTGACCGAGGCTGGGGGGAAGCGGTGCAGCACTAGGGAGCCGCGCGTGGAGAGGGCCTCCGTCTTCGGCTCCACGGCTCGGGGCGCCTCGAAGGTGTTGTGCGCGTGGACGTCGCTCGCGGCCAGGGTTACCGCGCGGATGGATTGGGCGGCGCCGCCACGGATGACGATCTGGGCCTCGCGCGGTTGGTCCAGGCTCGGATTGGTGACGGTCAGGGTCAAGTGATTCCCGCTGAGCGACGCCGAGCCAGCCAGCCCAGGCAGCGTGGCCGGCTGCGCGTTCCTCGAATATTTGACCTCGGGCGCGGTGAACACCGAGCGGACAGACTGCGCGCCCTGGTGCGCGGCGTACATGGCGAAAACGTGATAGGTGGGCGTGACGCAGAACTTGTCCTCATGCGCCAAGAACGGCGATTGGAGGCAGTTGACGAGCTGCGCGATGGCGGCCAAGGCGACTTTGTCGGCGTGGCGGTTGAAAGTGTCCAGGGTCAGGCCTGCCAGCACGGCGTCGCGCATGGTGCTTTGCTGGCCGAGCAGAGCCATCTGGAAGGGCTCGGTGCCGGGGGCGTACCAGGCGCCCCACTCATCCACCACCAGCTTGACTTCATGCCGGGGATCGGACTCCCGCATGGCGTTCCAGTGCGCCTGGATGAGCGACTCCATCTGGTTGGCTTCGCGCAGGATCTCGTAGTACTGTTCGGCGTCGAATTTCAGGGCGTCGCCCTTGCCGCGGAGCCACTCGGTGGTGCGTCCTCCGCTGACATTCCAGGCATAGTGGTGCAGGGCCCAGCCCCACATGCCGCGGAGCACGCCGCCTTCGGCCGCTTTCTTGAAGAACCGCCGGGTCCACTCGACACTGTCTCCGTTCGGCCCGGAGCCGACCAGGGATAGGCGCATGCCGTAGCCCGGCAGCCACGCCGAATGGCGGCGATACTCGGTCGCATAATCCTCGGGAAGGAAGTTGCCGCCACAGCCCCAGGATTCGTTGCCAACGCCCCAGAAACGCACATTCAAGGGATCTGGCTCGCCATCGGCGGCGCGCTGCTCGGCGAGGGTGGTGCTTCCCGCGGGAGCGTTGCAGTACTCGACCCAGCGCGCGAACTCGAGCGCGGGCAGACTGCGCACGTTAGCGGCGAAATAGGGCTGCGCGCCGGTTAGCTTCGAGAAGCGCACGAACTCGATGGTGCCGAACTCGTTGGGATCGTAGCAGGTGGGACCGTCGCGCGGCGCCGTCTTGGACCGCTCCGCCGCTTCCAGCCAGAAGTTGGTGCGCTTGGGCCGCTTTTCCCGGGGGCCGATGCCGTCTCTCCAATCGTACTGATCCGCGAAACAGCCGCCCGGCCAGCGGATCACGCCGGGCTTGATTTTGGCCAGCGCGTCGACCAGGTCCTTGCGAAGACCGCCGATGTTGGGGACCCTGGATTTCTCTCCGACCCAGATGCCGTCGTAGACGACTCCGCCGAGATGCTCGACGAAGTGGCCATAGATCTCCGGGGCGATCCTGCCAATAGGCTCATTGAGCAGAACCTCGACCCGCGACTCCGACGTCTGCGCCGAGAGGGGGGAGGAGACGATATCGCGTGCGGCCAGCCAGGCGGTGCCGGCGGCCGCGGTTCGTAGGAAATGCCGTCTGGTGTTCATGGTTGAAAGCGCTTTCAGGAGGATATGGTACGCTTACGCCAGTCAAACCGCAAGTTCGGCCTGGAGGCCGAACGCGGGCGTGGACGCCCGCCCTACGTTACAATCTCCAGATGAATACGTATTCCCTCTCGCTTGTGTTGCTCGCCTTGCCGGCTGGCGTGGAAATCGAACAGCGGGTCGATGCGCTGCTCCAGCGGATGACGCTGGAAGAGAAGCTCGGCCAGATGTCACAATCCAACGCGCTACGCAGCGGCGGGGTTCCCGCCGCGGTCAAGGCGGAAATCCGCAAGGGGCGTTGGGGATCGTTCCTCAACGCCGGCAGTTTCGAAGACCGGGCCGAGGCCCAGCGCATCGCGCTGAAGGAAAGCCGACTGGGCATCCCACTCATTTTCGGGAGGGACGTGATCCACGGCTACCGCACCGTGTTTCCGATCCCGCTGGGGCAATCGGCGAGCTGGGACCCTGAATTGGTGGCGCAGGCCGCGCGCATTGCCGCGCGCGAGACCGCGGCCATGGGCATCCAATGGACGTTCGCCCCGATGCTGGACATCGCCCGCGATCCGCGCTGGGGCCGAATCGCCGAGTCGCTGGGCGAAGACCCGTATCTGGCGAGCGCGCTGGGCGCGGCCATGGTGCGCGGCTTCCAAGGGGCCTCGCTCGACGCGCCGGATTCGATCGCGGCCTGCGCGAAGCACTACGTGGGGTATGGGGCGGCCGAAGGCGGGCGGGACTACAACACGACCTGGATTCCGGAGGTGGAATTGCGCAACGTCTACCTGCGTTCGTTCCAGGCCGCTCGCGAGGCCGGCGTCGCCACGTTTATGAGCGCCTTCAACGACCTCAACGGCGTTCCAGCAACCGGCAACGCCTTCACGCTGCGCCAGGTGCTGCGCAAGGAATGGGGCTTCGACGGATTCGTGGTGAGCGACTGGAATTCCGTAATCCAGATGATTAATCACGGCTACGCCGGCGACGCTGCCGAGGCCGCATTCAAAGCCCTGCGAGCCGGCGTCGATATGGAGATGACCAGCACGTCGTACTACGACCATCTCAAGTCTCAGGTCGAATCCGGGAAGGTGGACCTGAAGCTGATCGACGAGGCGGTGAGGAACATCCTGCGCGTGAAGATGCGGCTCGGGCTGTTCGACAAACCGGCGCCCACGGCCCCGGACAAAGCGGCGCTGTTCAGCGCCGAGGGGTTGGAGATCGCGAAGAGGCTGGCGACGGAAAGCACGGTGCTTCTGAAGAACGAGAGCCGCGCGCTGCCGCTCTCGAAATCGATCGGCAAGGTGGCCGTGATCGGCCCGCTGGCCGACAGCCCGGTGGACCAGATGGGATGCTGGGTCAGGGATGCCGATCCGAGCGAAGTGCGCACGCCGCTGGCGGCGCTCAAAGAGACGCTGGGCGCATCGCGCGTGGTCTCTGCCGCGGGCCTCAAGACCAGCCGGGATACGAGCCGGGCCGGGTTCGCGGGCGCGCTCGAAGCCGCTCGGGGCGCGGACGTGGTCCTGCTGTTCCTGGGCGAAGAGCAAAACCTGTCGGGCGAGGCGCACTCGCGGGCGTTTCTGGATTTGCCCGGGGCGCAGGAAGCGCTGGTCGAGGAGGTGGCCAAGGCGGGGAAGCCGATGATCGCGGTGATCCTTGCGGGCAGGCCGCTCACTTTCCAGAAAGTGACGGAACGCGCCGGTGCGGTGCTCTTCGCCTGGCATCCGGGCACGATGGGCGGTCCGGCGCTGGCGGACCTGCTGTTCGGCAACGCCGTGCCGTCGGGCAAGCTGACGGCATCCTTCCCGCGTACCGTGGGCCAGGCGCCGGTCTACTACAACCACATGAACTCGGGCCGGCCGCCAGTTCCCGCGGACCTCGGGATCCGGATGGGCGTGCCAAAGGATCCCGAGCGAGACACGGCGAAGTATATCGACGTGGATTACACGCCCGAGTATCCGTTCGGCTTCGGGCTCTCCTACACCACGTTCGAGTACTCGAACCTCCGCCTGTCATCGCCCACAGTGCCGATGGGCGGGACGCTCACGGTCTCAGCCGATGTCGCCAACAGCGGCCCGGTGGAGGCGGAGGAGATCGTGCAACTCTACACGCGGCAGCTCGTTGGCAGCGTGACCCGGCCGGTCAGGGAGCTGAAGGGCTTCCGCCGCGTGCGGATCAAGCCGGGCCAGAAACAGGCGGTCGAGTTTGCGCTGCGCACGGCCGAGCTGGCGTTCTACAGCGAGCGAATGCAACTGGTCACCGAGCCCGGGGCTTTCCAGGTGTGGGTGGCGCCCGACTCGGCCCGCGGGCTGCGCGGCGAGTTTCGGGTGACAGAGTAAGAGGCCGTTGCGGGATAACCACTCCAACCGCTCCCTTGCGGTCGCGGCTCCGTTCCGGGCTGCGCAGCGAGTTTCGGGTCATCGAGCAGGCCTGGGCGCGGGAACATCGAACCGATGGATTCCGTTATACGGAGTATGATCCAGGACATCCGCTACGCGGTGCGAATGCTCACCCGCAACCCGGGGTTCGCGCTGGTGGCGGTGCTGGCGCTGGCGCTCGGGATCGGGCCGAACAGCGCCATTTTCAGCATCGTGAGCGCGGTTCTGCTGCGGCCGCTGCCGGTCAAGGATGCGGACCGGGTGGTCAGCGTTTGGGAAACGAACGCGAAAATCGGCCTGCCGCAGATACCGGCCTCGGAGGCGAACTACCTGGATTGGAAACAGCAGATCCAGGCGTTCGAGCAGATGGCGACCGCCTTCGCGCTTCCGGAATACGGCCTCAACGTGGTGGCGGGCCGCGAGCCGGAGCGCGTGCCGGCTGGCAAAGCTTCCGCCGCGTTCTTCGATGTCCTGGGCGTGAAGCCGGTGTTCGGCCGCGCGTTCCTGCCTGAAGAAGACCGCGCCGGCGGGAGGGGGGCCGCGCTGGTCAGCTACGGTCTCTGGCAGCGGATGCTCAATTCGGATCCCGCCGTTGTCGGGCGCCGCATCACCGTCGACGGTGTGCCACGGACGGTGGTGGGGGTCCTGCCGGCGGACTTGCAGATGTTCGGCCGCATCGACGTCTGGATCCCGGTGGCAATGGACCCGAACAGTACCCAGCGCTCGGACCGCAGATGGGGCGTGTTCGCGCGCCTGAAGCCAGGTGTGACCGTTCCGCAGGCGCAGGCGGAGATGAACGGCATCGCCAGCCGCCTGGCGCGCCAGTACCCAGAGGCGGACGAAGGATGGAAAGTTACGGTGGTGCCGTTGCACAAGCTGGTTGGCGGCTTCCTGGCGCCGCCGTTGATGTTCCTGCTGGGCGCGGTTGGGCTGTTGCTGCTGCTGGCGTGCGCGAACGTGGCCAACCTGCTGCTGGCCAAGGCGGCCGGCCGTCAGAAGGAGATTGCGGTGCGGGTCGCGCTGGGCGCCGGGCGGCTGCGGGTGGTGCGCCAGTTGCTCACCGAGAGCGTCGTGGTTGCGCTCGCCGGCGGGGCGTTGGGGTTGCTGCTGGCGCGGTGGTCGATCGGCCTGCTGCGCGGCTCGATCCCGGACGTCTTCCCGCTCATGCAGCAGGTGGGCATCGACTACCGCGTGCTGGTGTTCACCTTTGGCGTCTCGCTGGTTACGGGCCTCATTTTCGGCGCCGCCCCGGCGATCAGGATCTCGAGGGCGGACCTCAACAGCACGCTCAAAGCGGCCGGCCGCGCGGTGACCGGCGGCGGCGTTCAGAAGATCCGCGACGGGCTGGTCGCGGCGGAGATTGCGCTGGCGCTGGTGCTGGTGGTTGCGGCCGGGCTGATGGCGCGCAGCTTCGCGCGGCTGATGTCGGTGAACCCGGGCCTGCGCACCAAGGACGTGCTGACGATGCAGCTCACGCTGCCCACGGCGCGCTATCCGCAGGAGGACAAGCGCGCGCAGTTCTACCAGAACCTGGTCGAGCGGGTGGAGGCGCTGCCCGGCGTCGAATCGGCCGGCGCCATCCAGTTCCTGCCCTTTCGTGCGAACTTCCTGAACAGCCGCATCTCGGTGTGGCCTTTCCGCGTCCCGGGCCAGCCGCCGGTGCGCGAGGGCCAGGAGCCGCTGGCCGATTTCCGGGTGGTGACACCACATTTCTTCACCACCATTGGCATTCCGCTACGGTACGGGCGGTTCTTCAACGACCGCGACAAGCGCAACGCTCCCGGCGTGGTCATCATCAACGAGGCGATGGCCAAGCGGCACGGGCTGGGTGAGAACCCGATCGGCAAGCGGCTGCTGCTGCCGCCCTGGGATCAGCCGCCGCGCGAAATCGTCGGCGTGGTTGGGGACGTGAAGCTGTATTCGCTGGACTGGGCCGTGGAGCCCGCCGTGTACGTGCCACACGCCCAGAAGCCGGACGACGTGATGAGCCTGGTGGTGCACAGCCCGCGGGACCGGCAAGCGCTCACGGCCGCCATCCGGCACGAAGGTCCAAGCGCTGGACCCGGAGCAGCCGATAGCCGACGTGCGCGCGATGGAAGCGGTTCTGTCGGACTCGACTATGTTGCGGCGCCTCGCGATGGGCATGATCGGCGCGTTTGCGGTGCTGGCGCTGGTGCTCGCCACCGTCGGCATCTACGGTCTCACGGCGTACACAGTGAGCCAGCGCACGCACGAGATCGGGCTGCGCATGGCGCTGGGCGCGCGCGGCGCGGATGTTTTGCGCCACATCGTGGGCCGCGGCGCGGTGGTGGCCTCGATCGGGGTGGCTGCCGGGAGCGCTGGGGCGCTTGGGGTTGCGCGCCTGATGCAAGGGTTCCTATTCGGGATTACGAGTACGGACCCGGTGATCTTGGTGGGTGGGCCCGCCGCTCTGCTGGGGATCGCCGTGCTGGCGAGCTACATTCCGGCTCGCCGCGCCGCCAAGGTGGACCCGATGGAGGCTTTGAGGTACGACTGATACTAGTTTGACATCAAACATAGAGTATTAGATCATTAGGGCAGGAGGAGTCGCATGCGTCCCCCTGCTCAGATTGAACCGTGGCTTGGCACCGAAGACCTGCAGACCTGGGTGCGCGAAGCGGCCGACAAGGCCAGCTATCAGAGACGCCTGGCGATCTGGCTGACGCAGGTCGGCCAGTTGGCCGCGCACCAAGTGGCGGAGTTCCTGTGCGCTTCCAAACAGGCTGTCTGGCTGTGGATCTCCCAGTACAACCAGTGGGGTCCGGAAGGACTCCAGCGGCAAGGCCGAGGCGGGCGACGCTGGGCGTATTTGTCCGCGGAGGAGGAAGAAGCGTTCCTCCGACA
>JBEKMO010000100.1:0-16710 GCA_050008465.1 Bryobacteraceae bacterium | reverse complement strand
CAAGGACGACTGCGCCGACCTGGGGCTGATCAAGGTGGACCTGCTCGGGCTGGGCATGATGGCGGCGCTCGAAGACACTCTCCAGCTCATTCGCGAGTCCCGCGGCGAGGAGGTCGATCTGGGGCGCCTGCCGGCGGACGATCCGGCCACCTACCGGGCCTTGCAGACCGCCGACACCGTTGGCATGTTCCAGGTGGAGAGCCGCGCGCAGCAGGCCACTCTGCCGCGCCTGCATCCGAAGAAGTTCTACGACCTGGTGGTGCAGGTGGGCATCGTCCGGCCCGGGCCGATCGTGGGGAAAATGATCCATCCGTATATCAACCGGCGGCGGGGACGCGAGCCGGCCGACTGCCTGCATCCGTCGCTCGAGCCGGTGCTCCGGCGGACCCTCGGCGTGCCGATTTTCCAGGAGCAGTTGCTGCGGATCGCGATGATCGCGGCAGGCTTCAGCGGGGGCGAGGCCGAGGAGTTGCGGCGCGCCTTCAGCCACAAGCGGGCGGAGGCGAAGATGCGCGAGATCGAGGTGCGGCTGCGCAGCGGCATGGAGCGCAACGGCATTTCCGGGGCGGCGCAGGATACCATCGTGCAGTCGATCTCATCCTTCGCGCTGTACGGCTTTCCCGAATCGCACGCGGCCAGTTTCGCACTGCTGGCCTATGCCAGCGCGTACCTGAAGTGCCACTACCTGGCCGCCTTCACCGCCGCGCTGCTCAACAACCAGCCGATGGGGTTTTACCATCCCTCGACGATCATCAAGGATGCGCAACGGCACGGACTGCGCGTGTCGCCCATCGATGTGACGCGGTCCGAGTGGCTGTGCACGATCGAGGGGGAAGGCGTCCGGCTGGGGCTGAAATATGTGCGGGGCCTGCGGCAGGAGGCGGGGGAGGCGATCGTGCGAGCGCGTGGGCGCGCGCCGTTTGCGGGCATTGACGATCTGGTGCGCCGCGTGCCCGAACTGCGGAAGAACGAGATCGCGACGCTGGCCGAGGTGGGGGCGCTGAATGCGCTGGGCTCCGTGGACCGGCGCGGCGCGCTGTGGGAATCCAGCCGGGCGATCCGGCCGGTGGGGCCGCTTCTCGAAGGACTGGAAGAAGGCGCGTCTCCGTCCCCGCTAGCGCCCATGGACAATTTCGAGCGGCTAGACGCGGATTACCGCGACACGGGGGTGACCATCGGCCGGCATCCGATGGCCTACCAGCGCGAGGAACTACGCGCGCGCGGCGTTTCCCGCGCCGCCGACCTCGCCCGGATGCGCCACGGCCGGCCGGTGCGCGTGGCGGGGTGCGTGATCGTGCGGCAGCGCCCGGCAACCGCGCACGGCTTTGTGTTCCTGAGCCTGGAAGACGAGAGCGGCATCTCGAACATCATCGTCACCCCCGACGTGTTCGAAGCCAACCGCCTGGTGCTGGTGAACGCGCCGTTCCTGCTGGTCGAAGGCGCGCTGCAAAAGCAGGACGGCGTGGTGTCGGTAAAGGCCGGCCGCATGACGGCGCTGCGGACGCTAACGGCGGCAACAGCGTCGCACGACTTTCACTGAGCTCGCTCCCTGAGACGGTTTATCGTCAGATTCCCGATCACTTCGGGTGCGGCTTGATTTCGTGCAGTTGGTACTCGCCGGCTTCGATCTGGAAATAGAAGCGCCACTCCCGGTTCACGCGAGCATGCCAGATATCGCGAGCCTCGTCGTACTTCTTGGCACGAAGCGACGGGTGCTGGATATTCTGCAACAACAAGCGGCTTTGCTTGTCGAAGCTCTTGCGCACCCCGGCAGGCGCAGCCGCGTACTGCCTGAGGAAATGTGCGGAGTAGCGGAGCTTCATCAGGCAGCGGGGCGTTTAGGTTTCTTAGAGCGGAGCTTCCGGGCTTCCCGGTGGAGTGACTTCGCGAACTCCCCGTGGGTGTCAAAAGGGCCAAAGGCGCGGCCCTGTCTGAAGTCTTCGAGGCTCTTGGCAATCCCTCGATCCACCAGTGCCTTGGGCGTGAAGGTGATCTTGCCCCGTTCCGCCCTGGCCTCAAGCACATCGCCTACATTGATGCCAACTTCGTTGCGAACGCTGCGCGGAATCACGACCTGGAACTTGTTCTTAACGGTGACAATTGCCATAGATGGGTGTTCAATAGTTGAACTGTACAACTCGCCTTCAGGATATCACGCATTCCATTGAATTCCGCCCTTTTGTGGATCAAGATGGAACAGCCCGGCGGGCACAAGGAATGGAGCACCCGGTTTTCGCTCGCTGCGTAGCGGCCGGCGCGGCGGCGAAAAACCCTCTGGTCCAGGGCGCGCGCGACACGCCGCTGGACGTCGCGGGGCAGGTTCCGGTGGACTCTCTCGGCATCGCCGGTAACCTCACACGCCCAGATCACGCTTCACTTGGCTCCATGGGCGCGTCTTCCCATCCTTCACCTGCTTGAGGCCGTGACGCACCTTCTTCGCTTCCGCGGGAGTCAACGTATCGTCTGCACGGACGGGTTTCTTGGGTTTCATCGGGACGCGACCGATATCCGGCCTGCCTTCCATTATGGCGCGATCTCGAGCATCGCTTCGCGCAGGGTGGCGGCGTCGCTTACTCGCAGTTGAACCGGCGCGAGACCCGGCGGGGTCCCTTCCGGCACGCGGATGTTCACCTGCCACACGCCGGCCATGGCCAGGGCGGCGTAGACGACCTCGGCCGGGTGTCCCGCAACCAGCACTTCGGGAATGTTTACCAGTGGCAGTGGGCTGTCCAGGACTCTCCCGGCGACCGCGGCAGGCACGGAAGGCCCGAGCCCGGAAGCCCACAAAGCCACCTCGCCGCCGGCTGGCACGGGCTCCGGCGCCGCCAGTTGTATGCCGTCCCTTTCGGCAGTGAACAGAGCGGGCGCAACCGCCGCGACATCGACATATTGGACCGTGCTGCCTTGCGGAGTCACCACGTCGAGCCGGTGGCGCCCGGGCAGAACGTCGGGCGGCACCAGGAAGTTGATCTGATCGCCGCTCACGTAACTGGAGTGCGCGGCGCGCCCGTCGAGAAGCACCCGGACGCCGCCGATGCCCTCCGGCAGCCTTCCATCGGCCGGCATGGCGTAATCCCAGTTGGTGCGGACCAGCGAGAAGTTGCGGCCGAACACGGATGCGAACGAACCCGCGGCCAGCCGGCTGCTGTAGTCGGCCGAGTTGACGACACCTCCCGGGCTGATCTGAGGCGGCCCGGCCTGCACGGCCGGAAGAATGAAGCTCCCCATGATGTCGAAAGGCTGGAGGTACGCCGAGTCCGGCACAGGACTGTAGTTGGACAGCGCACTGGTCACCATGATGAGATCGAGATCCGGCACCAGGAACATGTACTGCCCGCCGTAGCCCATGCCGATGGTGGCCGGATAGCCGTCGATGGTGGCCTTCCACCAGAAATACGCGTAATCTCCCAAAACACTTTGCGTGCGGATGCGCAGGCGCGTGGATGTGCGCAGCCAATCTTCGGAGACGATGGTCCGGTCCGCCCATCGGCCGTTGCGCAACACCAGCAGCCCGATTTTCGCCAGGTCGCGCGCGGTGAGCCATACCTCGGAGCCGCCGAAGTAAAGCCCCGTCGGGTCCTGGCTCCATCGGGCACAGTTGACTCCAAGCGGCCCGAAAAGGCGCGAGTTGGCGAAATCCAACGTCCCGACGCCGGTGGCCTTGGTGAGGATGCCGGAGAGCAGGTGCGAAAGGCCGGTGCTGTAGTTGAACTTCTCGCCCGGCGTGCTGTCGAGAGGCAACTGGATGAGGAACTGGTTGGGGTTCGGGCTATTGTGCCACTGCGTGGAGAGCGCTCCGGTTTCGACCTGCAGGAAACCCGCCGTCATGGTCATCAGATGGGCGATCGTGATGTCCAGCTTGCGGGGATCGTCGTTCGGGAGGAAATACTCGGAATAGAACTCGTACAGCTTCTGATCGGTTCCGCGCAGCAGCCCCTCCTGGATCGCGATGCCCGTGAGGATGGAAAGCACGCTTTTGGAGACGGACTTGATATTGTTCGCGTCCGTGGCCTGGCTGCCGTGGAAATAGCGTTCGAAGACCAGGCGCCCGTTGCGGAACACCAGCAGGCTGAAGCGGGTCGGGCTGTTCCACTCCACGTACTGCGCCGCCTGCTCGAGGCGGGCCGAAAGCATGCCCTGCTCTTCGGGGGTGGAGGTAGTCCAGTCCGTGGTTGGCCAGGGAGTGTCCTGAGCTCCGATGGCCGCGCAATAGAGGAGGAAAAAAGCCGAAAGTCTCCGCGCCGCCATGTCCGGACTCTATCATATCCCATGTGCCGCACCCAGGCCGTCGAATCCGGCGGGGTGCGCTCGATAGTTTCAGGGAGTTGATAGACTACCGTCATGCGGCAGGCAACGGTGTTCGGCTTCCTCCTGGCCGTCTGGCAATGCATCGGCTCCGGCCAGCCAAGCGCAGGAGTCACGTCGAGTTACGAAGCGCACCGATGGTTTGAACTCCGCGACGCCGTCGTGGACGCAAAGGCGCCGACATTCTACCGCGGGATCGTCGCCTCGGCGTTCAACCAGGCGAGAGAGGCGGAGAAGCGCTTCCGGTCCGTGATCCGAATCGCACCTGAATCCGAGCAGGCCTATGCGGCGCGTGCACAATTGGTCTACCTCCACTGGCGAGCCGGGCGCAACCGAGAGGCGCTGGCGGAGCTCGACGAAATGCTGAGAGCGAAGCCGGATGCGGCCGACGCCAAGAAATTCCGAGGATTGTTCGCTGCAATGAGCCGGTATCCCAAGCAGTCCCTCACCGAGCGCCACTTCTCTCGAATGCGCTACAGGATGACGGGCGGCAACTTGTTCATCCCGGTATCGATAGACGGGAGATCCACCAATCTTGTGTTCGATACCGGCGCGAACTTCTCGGCGATCAGCACATCCGAAGCGGAGCGGCTTGGTCTCGCCGTCAACACCGGCGGGGCAAAGGGGCTCAGCGATTCGGGAGGCGCCAAATTCGAGGTACACCATGTCGCGTTTGCCGCCGAGCTTGCCGTGGGCAACGTCCGTATGCGAAACGTCGCTTTTCTAGTTCTTCCCGACGAGCGATTTGCGGACATTCCGGCCGGCGACCGCGGAATCCTCGGATTGCCGGTCATCCTCGCGTTCGAGACGGTGCGCTGGAAGGCGGATGGGACATTCGAGATCGGGTTCCGGCCGGCGACGAGACATATCCGAAAGTCCAACCTTTGCTTCGAGGGAGCCATGCCCATCGTGCAGATGGGTTTCCGCAACTGCAAGATCGATATGCTTCTGGACACCGGAGCCGTTGGAACCGGTCTCTACCCGCGGTTTCAAGAGGAATTCGGGAGTATTGTCAATGGGTCCGGCAATAGAGGTTCCACGCGCAGTGTCGGGGCTGGCGGCAGCACGGAGATCGACGTCATCACCCTGCCGGAACTCGTGCTTCAACTCGGTGGCTTCACGTCTGCTCTTCGCCCCGCGCGGGTGCTCCTCAAAGACGTCGGGTTCCCCTGGCAGCACGGTTGCCTTGGGATGGACTTCCTGAGTCAAGCGCGTGTAGTGACACTCGACTTCAAGTCCATGACGCTCGACCTGGAGTAGGCCCGGTCTTCCACTTCACCTGTCAACAATTCTCGAACCAACCCCGGCCGTGCTTCGTTGTTCTACCATTGGGGAAAGGACAACCATGAGACTGTTCACACGATTGTTTCTACCATTGTGCCTGTTGACACCGGCTCTGGTGGCGCAACAGCCGCCGGTCATCGACCGGGAGCTGTTCTTCGGCGATCCGGAAATCTCGGGCGCGCAGATTTCGCCCGACGGCAAGTACATCGCCTTCATGAAACCCTGGAACAAGACCCGGAACGTCTGGGTGAAGCGGACGGAGGAACCGTTCGCCGCCGCCAAGCTGGTGACCGCGGATACCAAGCGGCCGGTTCCCGCCTACTTCTGGAGCCGCGACAGCAAGTACATCCTGTTCGTGCAGGATATGGCCGGCGACGAGAACTACAACGTCTATGCGGTGAACCCGGCCGATAGCCCGGCAGCGGGCGCGCAGGCGCCGCCCGCGCGGAACCTGACCGACGCCAAGAAGTTGCGCGCGGCGATCTACGCGGTGCCGAAGACCGACCCGGACCTGATCTACGTGGGCCTGAACGATCGTGACAAGGCCTGGCACGACCTCTACAAGGTGAAGATCTCGACCGGCGAGCGGACCCTGCTGCGCAAGAACACGGACCGCATCACTGGGTGGGAGTTCGACCTGAAGGATCAGTTGCGCCTGGCCACCCGTTCGGCCGAAAACGGGGACACCGAGTTCCTGCGCGTGGATGCGGACGGCTTCAAGAAGATTTACTCCTGCGGTGTGTTCGAAACCTGCTATCCGGTGCGCTTCCACAAGGACAACCAGCGCCTGTACATCGCCACGAACACGGGCTCGGCGGACCTGATCCGGCTGGCGCTGCTCGATCCGCAGACCGGCAAGGACGAGTTGGTGGAATCCGATTCGTTGAACCGGGTGGATTTCGCCGGAGCCCAGATCTCCGAGGTCACCGACGAAATCACGGCCACGTTCTACTACGACGACAAGCTCCGCATCTTGTGGAAGGACAAGGCGTTCGAGGCGGACTACAAGCTGCTCCAGAGCAAGTTGCCGGGCAAGGAGGTGCGGCCCGGGTCGCACACCAAGGACGAGCAGCTCTGGTTGGTTTCCGGAGCGAGCGACACCGAACCGGGCGAGACGTACCTGTTCGACCGCAAAACCAAGAAGCTTACGCTCCAGTATCGAATCCGCGAGAAACTCGTGCGGGAGCAGATGGCGGCGATGAAGCCAGTGCGCTACAGATCGGTGGACAGGCTGGAGATCCCGGCCTATCTCACGCTGCCGAAGGGCGTGCCGGCGAAGAATTTGCCGGCGATCGTCACACCGCACGGCGGGCCGTGGGGGCGCGACGTGTGGGGCTACAGTTCCTGGACCCAGTTCCTGGCCAACCGTGGGTACGCCGTGCTATCGATGAACTTCCGCGGCTCCACCGGCTACGGCAAGAAGTTCCTGGACGCCGGCAACAAGGAGTGGGGCCAGAAGATGCAGGACGATGTCACCTGGGGCGTAAAGTACCTGGTGGCGGAGGGGATCGCGGATGCGAAGCGGGTTGGCATCATGGGCGGCTCCTACGGCGGGTACGCGACGCTGGCCGGGGTGGCGTTCACGCCGGATGTGTACGCGGCGGCGGTGTCCATCGTGGGGCCGTCGAATCTGATCACGCTGCTCAACTCGATCCCACCGTACTGGGAGCAGATTCGCAAGCTGTTCTACGAGCGGATGGGCGACCCGAACAGCCCGGAGGGCAAGGCGCAGTTGGAGCGGCAGTCGCCGCTGAACTCGGCGGCCAAGATCAAGACGCCGCTGCTGGTGGTGCAGGGAGCCAACGATCCGCGGGTGAACAAGGCGGAGTCGGACCAGATCGTGATCGCGCTGCGCGACCGTGGCTTCCCGGTCGAGTACCTGGTGGCGCCCGACGAAGGGCACGGCTTTGCGCGTCCGGTGAACAGCATGGCGATGTTCGCCGCGGCGGAGAAGTTCCTGGCCAAGTACCTGGGCGGCCGGTATCAGGAAGGCGGGACGGAGGAAGTGGTCGCGCGCCTGAAGGAGATCACGGTCGATCCGAAGACCGTGGCGCTCGCCAAGAAGGTGGACGTCAGCGCGGTGGGCGCGCCGAAACTCGAGGCGGCGTTGCAGCCCGGCACGTACAACTACCTGGCCAAGATTCAGATGGGCGGCCAATCGATGGACCTCAAGATGTCGACGGTCGTCAAGGAAGAGGGAAGTAACTGGACGGCCACCGACACCGTGGCCACCCCGATGGGCGACGCGGTGGACGTCGCCACGCTCGACAAGAAAACGCTGGCCGTGCTGAAGCGCTCGGCGAAGCAGGGACCGATGGCCATCGATATCGAGTTCCAGGACAACAAGGCTACCGGCAAGATGAACATGGGCGGCCAGGACCGTCCGATCTCGATGGACGTGGGCGGACCGGTGTTCTCCGCCGCCGGTGGCGCCGCGCTGTGGATGACCTGCCTCCCGCTGGCCGAGGGCTACTCGACCGCCTTCCGGGACTTCGACATCCAGAAGCAGAAGGTGAAAATGATGCAGTTGACGGTGGCCGGTTCCGAGAGCGTCACCGTCCCGGCGGGGACCTTCGGTTCCTTCAAACTGGACGTCTCCTCCGCCGAGGGTGGACCAGAGAAGGTGACCGTCTGGGTAGCCAAAGAGTCGCGCAAGGTGGTGAAGTTCTCGGCGTTGATACCGGAGATGGGCGGCGCCACGCTGGTCGCGGAATTACAGTAGGAACAGGGGGTAGGATAAGCCGCTGGCTTGTCCGAGCTCACCCGACAGGCAACGGGACAAGGCTGGAGCCTTATCCTACCTATACCGGCCGGTCTTTCGCTTCGGGGCCGAAGCGGGTGAGGCCGGCGGAGAGGGCGAGCTGGGTGAGGCCGGCGATGTTGTTCACGCCGATCTTCTTCATCATGGTCTTGCGGTAGCTGCGCACAGTCTGGAGCCCGAGGTCCAGCATGACGGCAATCTCCTTGCTGGTCTTGCCTTCGGCCACCAGGCGCAGCACCTGCAACTCGCGGGGCGAGAGTGTGTCCAGCACGGGAGGCAGGGATCTCGACTCAAGGTCACCGCGCTGGATGCGGGTCTGGACGCGGTCGGCCACCTCGGCGCAGAGATAGAACCCGCCCTTGGCGACGGTGCGGAGCGCATCCAGGAGGTCGTCCGAAGAAGCGCTTTTGAGGACAAAGGCGCGGGCACCGGAGCGGATCGCCCCCACCACCGAACTCTCGTCGTCGTACATCGACAGGATGATCACCTTGCAGTCCGGACAGTGACGCATGATCTCGATGGTGGCCTCGATGCCGTTCAGGCCTGGCAGCCCGATGTCCATCAGTACCAGGTCCGGGCGGGATCTCCGGCAGAACTGCACCGCCTCCGAACCGTTTTCGGCTTCTCCGACCACCTTGAATTCCTCGCGCCTTTCGAGGATGGACTTGATGCCATCGCGAAAGATCTTATGGTCATCCACAAGCAGGATCTGGTATGCCATTGCCGCCTCGCACAGAAGCGCCCCTCCGGGGTCACTTCGCTGCCCGGTAAATTGCTCTCACAATTGTACCTTTTTCGGGCGCGCTCGCAACTGAAAACTGAAGCCCCGCCAGAGAAGCCTGATACTTCATCAGGTGCAACCCCAGTCCGGTGGATTCCTGTTCCGGAGAGATCCCCTTGCCGTTGTCCCGGACTTCGAGAGTCACCCCGTCCTTGGCCGGTTTGACCAGAATCTCGATCTGGGAGCCGCCGGAGTGCGCGACGGCGTTGTCGACGGCCTCCTCGACGATATTGTACAAAGCGGTGGCCGGTTCGACCGGAACGCGCACCGAGGAATCGAACAGCAGGCGGATGGCCCCAGCGAAAGTCTTCCGGTAGCGGCCGACCAGCCGGTCCAGGGCGAACGGCAGCCCGGCGCGCTCGACGATCGAGGGATTCGACTCGTAGCTCAGATCGCGCACCTGATCCACGGCCGTCTCTAAGACCTTCTGGATGACCGCGATGCGCTGGGAAGCGGCCTCGACGTTCTCCTTGATGTCCATGCGGAGCAGGTCGAGCTGCAGCCCGATCGCGCTCAGGATCTGTCCCACCTCGTCGTGCAGGATGCGCGAGATCCGGGCGCCTTCCTGATCCCGCGCGTGCATCACGCTGATCAGCAGGTTGGCAAGCTCGCGTTCCTGATCCGTGGCGAAGGCCATAGTTCAATTGACGATTGACGATTGAAGCATTGACGATTGTTTTGATCCCACCGGGCGGCCGGCGGAAATCGTCAATGACAAAATCGTCAATCGTCAATATCCGTTACGTTGTCTCTTCCGTTCCAACACCTTACGAGCCGCGGCAACCAGGTTGGCGGCCCGCAACCCATACTTGTCGAGCACGCCGTCGGGCGAGCCCGATTCGGCGTAGCCGGTGAGCCCGATGAACTCGATCGGGCAGGGGCAGGTCTCGGCGACGGCCTGGGCCACCCGGACCCCCAGCCCGCCGTCCACCAAGTGCTCTTCGGCGATCACCAGGGCGCCCGTCTCCTGGGCGGCGCGGCGGATGGCCTCGCGGTCGAGCGGCTTGATGGTGTGAATATCGATCACGCGGGCGGAGATGCCATCGGAGGCGAGCGCTTCCCGGGCGCGGATGGCCTCGGCGACCAGCAGGCCGCTCGAAATCAGCGTGACATCGCTGCCGCCGGCCACCTCAATGGCCTTACCGATTTCAAACTCCTGCCCGGAAGCGTAGATGATGGGCGCTTTCGGCCTGCCGGTGCGGATGAAGACCGGCCCAATGTGCGCGGCGGCGGCCCGCACCAGCGCGTGCGTGGCCGCCTCGTCGGCGGGCGCCAGAACCACGAAACCGGGCAGCGCGCAGGCCAGGCTGAGGTCCTCGATGCTCATCTGCGACGGCCCGTCCTCGCCGATCGAGATGCCGCTGTGCGTCCCGACGATCTTGACGTTCGTGTTGGGGTAGGCCACCGCCACCCGCAACTGCTCGAAGCCCTTATTCAGGACAAAGCACGAGAAACTGGCCGCGAACGGGATCTTCCCGCCCAGCGCCAGGCCGGCCGCCACGCCCACCATGTTGGCCTCGGCGATTCCGCAGGAGACGAACCGGTCCGGGAATTCCTTGGCGAACAGCGAGGTGTAGGTGGATTTCGACAGATCGGCATCCACCGCCCAGACATTGGGGTTCTCCCGGCCCAGTTCGACCAGCGCCTTGCCGAAGGCCTCGCGCGTGGCCGGCCCCAGTTTCAACTCGAATTTCGCTTCCATCACGCGAGCTCCTTCAGCGCCAGCTCCACTTCTTCCTTGGTCGGCGCCACGCCGTGGTACTTGGGGTTGTCTTCCATGAACGAGACGCCCTTGCCCTTGATGGTGTGAGCGATCAGCACGGTGGGTTGGCCCTTGACCGAAGCCGCCTCGGCGAAGGCCGCCTGGAGCGCGGGGATGCTGTGCCCGTCGAGCTCGATGGCGTGCCAGCCGAAAGCCTGCCACTTGGCCACCAACGGCTCCACTTCCATGATGTCCTTCACAAAACCGTCCAGTTGGATGCGGTTGTAGTCCACGATGGCGACCACGTTGTCGATCTTGTGGAACGCGCCGAACATGGCCGCTTCCCAGATCTGCCCCTCCTGGATCTCGCCGTCGCCGAGCATGACGTAGGTGCGCGCCGGGCGCTTGTCCCAGCGCGCGGCCAGCCCCAGGCCCATTCCGATCGACAGACCCTCGCCCAGCGAGCCGGTCGAGGTCTCCAGCACCGGCAGGAACCGCTTGTCCGGATGACCTTGGTATGGCGACCCGAGCTTGCGCAGGGTGTTGAGCGAATCCAGCGGGCAGTAACCGCATTCGGCCAGCACGGCGTATAACACAGGGGCAGCGTGGCCTTTGGACAAGATGAACCGGTCGCGATCGGGCCACTCCGGGTTGGCCGGATCGTGCCGCATCACGTCCCAGTACAGGGTGACCAAGGTTTCGACGGCTGAAAGCGATCCGCCCGGGTGGCCGGACTTGGCTTCCCCCAGCATCACGATGATGTGCCGCCGGATAATCTTCGAGATCTGCTTAAGTTCCTCAACGTTCTGCGTCTGCTTCATCGGCTCCAAAACTCCAAAGACCCTAGCATACCAACTTGACCTCTTCCCCGCGCAAAGTGTAGATTTGCCTCATGCCTGATGAAATCACGCAAGTGAGTTACTACATAGGAACGATCCCCCATAAGGTCGGGGAAGGGGCTCGCATCCTGACTGCGGTTAAAGATGCCGGAGTGAACCTGCTGGGGTTCATGGGCTACCCGAAGAGCGCCCGCATCGCCGAGGTGGTCCTCGTGGTGGACCAGAAGGCCCCCAACCTGGCGCGGATCGCCAAGCAGGCCGGGCTCGTGCTCGGGAAGAAACAGAAGGCGCTCCTGATCGCCGGGGAGGACCGGTTGGGGACGGTGGCCGAGAAGGCGGCCGCGCTGGCCGGCGCCGGGATCAACATTGTCACGGTCCATGCGCTGTCGGCGGGCGCGGGCCGGTACGCCGCGCTGGTGGCGCTGGCGCCGGCGGACCTCCGCAAGGCGGTGAAGGCGCTGGCTGCCTAGTTGAGTGGGCCAGGAATTCGCGGCCCGGCGGCTCCCCGGCTGGTCTGGGGCGGCCGGATCAGGGCCGCGGCTTCCTTGGCGAAATAGGTGATGGTGATATCGGCGCCGGCGCGCCGGATGGCGGTCAATGATTCGAGCATGGCGCGCTGGTAGTCGATCCAGCCGTTTCGCGCGGCGGCTACGATCATGCTGTACTCACCGCTCACCTGGTAGGCCGCGATGGGGACCTCCCAGCGGTCGCGCGCCTGGCGGATGATGTCCAGGTAGGGCATGGCGGGCTTGACCATGATCATGTCGGCGCCTTCCTCGAGGTCCAGCTCGATTTCCCGCAGCGCCTCGCGGCCGTTGGCCGGGTCCATCTGGTAGCTGCGGCGGTCGCCGAACTGCGGGGCGCTTTCCGCGGCCTCGCGGAACGGCCCGTAGAACACCGAGGCGTACTTGGCGGCGTAGGACAGGATCGGGGTATTCTGGAAGCCGTTCGCATCCAGCGCTTTTCGGATTGCAGCGACCCGGCCGTCCATCATGTCGGAGGGCGCCACGATGTCGGCGCCGGCGCGGGCGTGCGAGACCGCGGCCCGGGCCAGCCATTCGAGCGTAGCGTCGTTGTCTACTTCCCCATCGACCACCTTGCCGCAGTGCCCGTGGCTGGTGTACTCGCAGTTGCAGACGTCGGTAATCACGGGCAGACCGGGCACCCCCAACTTGATGGCGCGCACGGCCCGCTGCACGACGCCGTCGTCGGAGTAAGCGCCCGAGGCCGTGTCGTCCTTGGTCTCCGGGATTCCGAACAGCAGCACTCCGCCCAGGCCGAGAAACTGCGCCTGGGCGGCTTCGAGCACGATCTGCTCGACCGAAAGCTGGCAGTGCCCCGGCATGGAGGCGATCTCGCGCCGCACGCCCGTGCCCGGGCACACGAACAACGGCAGGATGAACTGCGCCGGCTCGAGCCGCGTTTCCCGAACCAGCCCGCGCAACCCCTCGCTGGCGCGCAGCCGTCTCATGCGATGGATGGGGAAAGACATACGACGATTTTACCGCCGGAGTAGAATGGGGGCCATGACGCCAAAGACACGGAAGCTGCCGGATCTGGCCGGGCTCGGCCCGGTCACACTCGAGGATCTCCGGCAGCTCGGCATCACGAGCGTCGCGCAACTGGCGCGCTGCGAGGCAGAGGAACTCTGGGAGCGCCTATGCGCGATCAAGGGGTGCCGCGTCGACCCCTGCTGCCAGGACGTCTTCTGGGCCGCTATCGCTCACGCACGCAATCCGGAGCTTGAGCCGGCGAAGCGGCGGTGGTGGTACTGGAGCCGCGTGCGCAAGGAGCGCGCCAAGCCAGCACGGTAAGCGCCAGCGCACCCGCCAGAAACCCGCCATCGCGCGCCAGCGTCCGCAGCGAGATGGGGTCGTCGGATCCGAAGCAGCCGCAGTCGATCTTCATACCCGCCACGTAGGAGCGCACCATCATCGTTAGAAAGCCCAGCAGCAGCAGCGACGCGGCCGCGGACGAAATGCGGAGCCACACGCCGGAAATCAGCAGCAACCCGAGCAGCAATTCGGCCCAGGGAAGTGTTCGCGCCACTACGATCACCGCCCACTGCGGCAACAGCCCATAGGCATCCACCGCCATGGCGAACAGTTGCCACGGCTCCTTCAGCTTCAGCCACGCCGCATAGACAAACACGCAGCCCAGCGCGATTCGAAGGAGCAGGCGGGAATAGCGGGCCATGGTCATTTCCCCAGCCGTCCATCCAGGAAACCGCGCAGCAGATCGTAGTTGACGGCGCCGGAGATGGGGTACGGAATCGAGCGGTGGATCACAATCATGGTCGGGGTCTGATTGATCCCTTTCGCCCTGCCCAGGTCGACGTCGTGCTGGATCTCGGCCTCGATACCGGGATCCTTCGCCATGGCACGGATCTTGCTGGCTTCGGCGGGAGTCAACACACTGGCCACCGTCTGGTCCACCTTGCCGTTGGCCGCCCAGACAACCTGGTTCAGGAACAGCACGTCCGCGACTTCCTGATACTTGCCGATCCGCGCCGCAGCTTCGGCGTAGGACGCCGCCAGGCGGGCGTAGGGGTGGCTGGGGAGCGGAAACTCGTGGTGAATCAGGTAGACCTTGCCGGGGACGACGTAGTCCCGAATGAGAAGGCGCAGGACCTGCTCATGCAAAATCTTGCAGGAGGGGCACTGAAAATCGTTGAAGACCTCGATCGTAATAGGAGCGTTGGGAGAGCCGACTGCCTTTCCCTTCGCCGGGGCTTCCGTCCCGCCCGCCGCGGAGTAGAGCAGACAAGCCAGTGCAAGTACAGTGCGCTTCATAGGCGTAAAGGAAGATTATAGCGTTCGAGGGCCGTGCCTGGGACAGGGCTGGAGCCCTATCCCACTGCGCTAGGATGGAACTCTGTGGCCCGCTCGAAGAAACCGCCGGCGATATGCGCGCGGCGGTACTTCGTCCGGGGGCGGGTGCAGGGCATTGGCTACCGCTACTTTGTCGAGCGCGTGGCCAGCGACCTGAACCTGGCCGGCTACACCCGAAACCTGGCGGACGGCCGCGTCGAGGTGTACGCCGCGGGCCCGCCCGAGAAGCTTTCCGAGCTGGCCGGCCACCTGCGGATGGGGCCGCGCATGGCCGACGTGCGCGGGGTTGAAGAGATCGAAGCGTCGGTGCTAGATTACAGTGACTTCCGAATCGAGTACTTCTAATGAGCGACCTGCTTGCTGTGCCAGACCTGAAGAAGCTGATCCGCGAGGTGCCTGATTTTCCCAAGCCAGGCATCCTGTTCTACGACATCACTACGCTGCTGAAGGACGCGGCGGGGCTGAAAACGGTGATCGAGGCCCTGAAGGAGCATTACCGGGAGACCCGCATCGACGTGGTTTTGGGCATCGAGGCGCGCGGGTTCATTTTCAGCGGGGCGCTGGCCTACGCACTAGGAACGGGCTTCGTTCCGGTGCGCAAGCCGAAAAAGCTGCCAGCCGAAGTCGTGAGCGTCGAGTACCAGCTCGAGTACGGCTTCGACCGCCTGGAAATCCACAAGGACGCCATTGAGAGCGGCCAGAACGTCCTGATCGTCGACGACGTGCTGGCCACGGGGGGAACCGCGGCCGGCGTCGCCAAATTGGTGGAGAAACTGGGCGGGCGCGTGGTGGGCCTCGGGTTCGTGCTCGAATTGCTGTTCCTAAGCGGGCGCAAGAAAGTCGAAGGCCGCGACGTCTTCTCGCTGCTTCAGTACGACAAATGAGTCTGACGCCCCGCCGGGCGCGCTTGAGCGCTCTGGCGAAGATCAATCTCGGTCTGAAGGTGCTCGGCCGGCGGGCGGACGGGTATCACGATCTGCGCACGGTTTTCCAGACGGTCTCGCTGGCCGACGCGCTGGAGGTGGAATTCACGCCCGCACGCTCGACCAGTATCAGTGTGCGATCGGAGCCGGAGATTCCCGGCAACCTGGTGGAGCGGGCGGCGCGGCTGGCGTTGGATGCGATGCGGGTGACTGGGCGGGCCGAATTCCGCCTCAAGAAGCGCATCCCAATGGGAGCGGGTCTGGGCGGCGGTTCCAGCGACGCGGCCGCGGTCCTGCTTGCGCTCCCGGTTCTGGCCGGGCGGCGGCTGCCGCTAGCGACGCTCATGGAGACTGCCTCCTGTTTAGGCAGCGACGTGCCGTTCTTCTTGCTGGGTGGAACCGCCATAGCGCTGGGCCGCGGCACGGAGGTCTACCCGCTGGCCGACCGGCCGGCGGCGGCTGGAGTGCTGGTCGCCCCCGCCGTGCACGTCGCGACCGCCGAGGCGTACCAGGCGCTCGGCCGCGGGTCTGGCGAATTGACTTCGGCGGCTTTGCAGGATATGATAAGTGGTTTCCAGTCTTGTGTTTGGGAGCTTGGACAAGCTCTTCCGGGGACTGCGGCGCCAGCCGCCGGAGAAAACGATTTTGAATCCGTGGTTTTTTCGAGACACCCGCAGTTGAGATCTCTCAAGCGGCGACTCGAAAAGCTGGGCGCCAATCCAGCCATGCTCAGCGGAAGCGGTTCCGCCCTGTTCGGCCTGTTTGCCGGGCGGGGCGAGGCCGAACGCGCCCGCCAGAGTATCCTGAAGGAGCAGGTGTTCGTGATTTCGCTAGTGAGCCGCGCGCGCTACCGGGCGTTGTGGTGGCGGCGGCTCAGTCCGCATATCGCGGGAAAGGTATGGCCACCCCAAAGCCGATACGTATGATGGACCCCGACCGGATCAAGATCTTCACGGGCAATGCCAACCCGGCTCTCGCCCAGGAAATCTGCGACTTCCTGGGTTTGCCGCTGGGCCTTTCATCGGTCAAGACGTTTGCCGATGGCGAGATCTACCTTCAGATCCATGAAAACGTGCGGGGCGCCGATGTGTTCGCGGTCCAGCCGACGTCGAAACCGGTCGACCGCAACCTCATGGAATTGCTGCTGATGATCGACGCGCTGCGGCGGGCCTCAGCAGACCGCATCACGGCAGTGTTACCCTATTATGGGTACGCCCGGCAGGATCGGAAGGACAAACCTCGAGTCCCCATCTCGGCGAAACTCATCGCCAAGCTACTGGAAAA
>JBEKMO010000010.1:0-86667 GCA_050008465.1 Bryobacteraceae bacterium | reverse complement strand
TGCTGAGGGTCGCGTGGCAGCACCGAACCGCGACCGTTAGGGAGCGGTCCCAGGCGCCACGCACTCACGCCGGAATGGCGCCCCTCCCGCCGTGGTAAAATTGGGAATCAATGGTGCCAGATCTGAGACTGGCTATCCAACTGCAAGATCTGGATAGGCACATTGGCCAACTGCAGCACGAGATAGCTTCGCTTCCCAAACACATCGCGGTGATCGAGAAAACCCTCGAATCGCACATCCGAAAGCTGGAGGCCGACCGGGCCGCACTGGTCGCCAATCAGCGCGAGCGCAAGCACCTGGAAAGCGATATCCAGGTTCAGGAGCAACGGATTTCGAAGCTCAGGGATCAGATGCTCCAGGCTAAGACGAACGAGCAGTACGCCGCTTTCGGGCACGAGATCGAATTCTGCGAGAAGGAAATCCGCAAGGCCGAGGACCGCATCCTGGACCGGATGGCGGAATCCGAGCCGCTCGAGCAGAACGTCAGGGCGGCCGAGGCGGCGCTGAACAGCGAGAAGCAGCAGGTGGAGACCGAGAAGCAGGCCGCGCGCCAGCGCACGGCCGAGGACAAGAAGCAGTTGAACAAGCTCCGGGCCGAGCGTGAGCAAGCCGCCGCCGGGATGTCCCCTGCGATTCTCTCGGCCTACGAGCGGATTCGCAGGACCCGCAAAGGGATCGCGGTGGCCGAGGCCGTCGACGGCGGCTGCTCGGCCTGCCACATGGCGCTGCGCCTGCAGTTCTTCCAGGATCTTCGCATGGGCGACAGTGTGCTGTTCTGCGAGAGTTGCGGCCGCATCATGTACTACAATCCCCCGGTGGAATTCGAGGATTTGGGTTCGGGGGCGAACCCTGAGGCTCAGCCGGTCGAGGACGGGCGCTAACCGCGCGGGCGCTAACCGCCCGGCAGACCGCCGCGTCCCCGATCTGTGCTACGATCCATTTCTTGGAACGATTTTCGCCGTCCTTTAAGGACCCGCCAACGGAGTACCGAGAGTGAAAGTATACGAAGGCAAGGACATACGGAACGTAGGCTTGATCGGACACGGCAACAGCGGGAAGACCTCCCTGGCTGCCGCCCTGCTATATACGTCCGGCGCGACCAACCGCCTCACCCGCGTCGATGAAGGCAACACCATCACCGATTTCGACGACGACGAGATCCAGCGCAAGGTGACCATTTCCACCGCACTGGCATTCGTCGAGTGGAAGAAGTCGAAAATCAACCTCCTCGACACGCCCGGATTCAACATATTCATCAACGACACCCGCGCCGCCCTGGTGGCCGCCGACTCCACCCTGGTGGTGGTGGATGGAGTGTCCGGCGTCGAGGTCCAGACCGAGAAGGTGTGGGAGTTCGCGGACCACTACAAGCTCCCCACGGCCCTGGTGATCAACAAGCTCGACCGGGAGCGCGCCAGCTTCGAACGGGTGCTCGAGAACATCCACGAGAATTTCGGCCGCACTGCCATCCCCATCCAATTGCCCATTGGCTTGGAGCGCGATTTCGCGGGCGTCGTCGACCTGGTCGAGATGAAGGCTTTCACTTACGAGTCCGACGGCAGCGGCAAGGGCCAGGAAGGCGAGATCCCGGCCAGCCTCGCCGACGCCGCCGGGAAGGCGCACGAGGCGCTGGTCGAGATGGTGGCGGAGAGCAGTGATGCGCTGATGGAAGAGTACCTCGACAAGGGCTCGCTCACGCCGGATCAGATCCTCGAGGGCCTGCGGCTGGCGGTGCGGGAACGGAAGCTGTTTCCGGTCCTGTGCGCCGGCGCCCTCCACAACGTCGGCTCCGACCTCATCCTGAACTTCATCGTGGACAACTTCCCGGCCCCGGTCGAGAGGCCACCGGTTGCCGGCAAGGCCGGCGATCAGGAAGTCACCCGCCCCATCTCGGATTCCGAGCCTGTCTCCGCGTTTGTTTTCAAGACCGTGGCGGACCCCTTCGCGGGCCGACTCTCCTACTTCAAGGTCTGCTCCGGGGTGGTCAAGAACGACGCCAACCTCCACAACGTCCGCAGCGGCGCCACCGAGCGGCTGGCGCATGTCGGCTGCCTGATGGGCAAGACCATCCAGCCGGTCACCGAATTGCACTCCGGCGACATCGGCGCGGTGGCCAAGCTGAAGGAGACTCTCACCGGCGACACGCTCTGCGACAAGGGCTCCGCCATCGAGTATCCCGCGGTGGTGCTGCCTGAGCCGTCCATCGCCTACGCCATTGAAGCCAAGTCGCGCCAGGACGAGGACCGCGTGGGCAATGCCATCCAGCGCATCCTCGAGGAAGACCAGGCGCTGCGCTTCTACCGCGACCCGCAAACCAAGGAGTTTCTGCTGGCCGGCAGTGGGCAGCAGCACGTCGAGGTCATCGTCAGCCGCCTGCGAAAGCGCTATAACGTCGATGTCACCCTCAAGTCGCCCAAAATCCCCTACCGCGAGACCATTCGCGGCACCGCCGACGTCCAGGGCCGTCACAAGAAGCAGACCGGCGGGCATGGGCAGTTCGGCGACTGCTGGATCAAGATGGAACCCCTGCCGCGCGGAGCCAAGTTCGAGTTCGTCAACGACGTTTTCGGCGGCTCTATCCCCAGAAACTACATCCCGGCGGTCGAGAAAGGCATCATCGAGACGGCCGAGAAGGGCTTTCTCGCGGGATACCCCGTGGTGGATTTCCGGGTCACGCTCTACGACGGCTCCTACCACGACGTGGATTCCTCGGAGCTTTCCTTCAAGCTGGCCGCCCGCAAGGCCTTCAAGGCCGGCATGGAGCAGGCCCGCCCCGCCCTGCTCGAGCCCATCATGAACGTCGAGATCCAGGCCCCGGTCGAGTATGCCGGCGACCTCATGGGCGACCTCAACAGCCGCCGCGGCCGCATCTCCGGCATGGACACCCGGGGCGGGACCCAGATTGTCCGCGCCCAGGTCCCCATGGCCGAGATGTTGAACTACCAGAACGATTTGACCTCCATGACCCAGGGCCGCGGCTCCTTCACCATGGAGGCCAGCCACTACGACTACGTCCCGCAACTCCAGGCCGACAAGGTCATCGCCGCCGCCAAGGCCGCCAAAGCCGGCGAGGAAGAGGAAGAGGAGTAGGATAAGGCTCCGCCTTGTCCCGGTCGCCTGCTGGACAAGCCAGAGGCTTATCCTACTGAACGCTTGACCGGTTGATTACATCTGGGTTACAGTCGGAAGTTGCCGTGCGAGGCCCGACGTCCGAGAGAGTTGTGCCGGGATGTGCATGAGTTGTCTTAAGAGAGCTACATCTTGCCTCGGGTTCCTGGCGCTGCTCGAAGTACTCACCGGTTGTGTCCCCCAGCATTCCCAGCCCCTCCAGCATTCGTTTCTTCCTCCCACTCCTAGACCTTCCGGGCTGGCCCTCAGGACCTCCGAGCCGCCGGTCGTTAAGCCGGTGCTCGACCTGGAGGACGCCAAGCCGGCCTTCGTGGCCATTCAGGCCTCCTCCGAGACCAGGCGCGCCGAAGCGCTCGCCCGCGAGGCCGACTGGCATTTTCAGGCCGGGCGGAGGTATTACCTCGAGGGCGACGAAAAGGCGGCGCGCCGCGAGTTCGACCGCGCCACCGACCTGCTGCTGGCCGCCCCGGACACTCCCGGTCTCCGCGCCATCCTCGATAAGAAGCTCGACGAGTTGGTCGAGGAGATCCACCGGCTGGATCTGGCCGGGCTGGGTTCGGCGGATCTGGGAGAACCGGCCTTCGAGAAGCCGCCCCTCGAGGACATCCCCCAGTTGACCTTTCCGGTCGATCCGAAGCTCAAGCACAGGGTGCTCGAAGAGGTCCGGGCCACGGTTTCGCAACTCCCGCTCCAGGTGAACGACGACGTTCTCTCCTACATCAAGTACTTCTCCTCCGAGCGCGGCCGCAAGATCGTGATTCACGGGCTCCAGCGCGCGGGCCGGTATCGCCCTCTCATTCAGCGCGTGTTCGACGAGGAAGGCATCCCCCAGGAGCTGATCTTCCTGGCCCAGGCCGAATCCGGCTTTCTGCCGCGGGCGGTGTCGCGCGCGCGCGCCACGGGCATGTGGCAATTCGTGCTGTTCCGTGGGCGGGAGTACGGCCTGGTGCAGTCTCCGTATTCCGACGACCGGCTGGATCCGGAGAAATCCACGCGCGCGGCCGCGCGGCACCTGCGCGATCTCTACCAGCATTTTGGGGACTGGTACCTGGCAATGGCCGCCTATAACTGCGGGCCGGGCACGGTGGACCGGGCGGTGGAGCGCACCGGTTATGCGGACTTCTGGGAACTGCGGCGCCGCTCCGTCCTGCCCAAGGAGACCTCCAACTACGTGCCCATCATCCTGGCCATGACCATTATTACGAAGAATGCCCGGGCGTACGGGTTGGAGAGCGTTGTCGCCGATCCCGCTCTCACTTACGACACCCTCGAGATCAGCGCGCCCACGAACCTGTTGCTGCTCGCCGACCTGGCCGAATGCCCGGTCTCACAGCTCCGGGACCTGAATCCGGCTCTCCTCAAGAATGCCGCACCCGCAGGGTGGCCGTTGCGCGTCCCCAAAGGCTCCGGCGCGCAATTGTTGTCGGTGCTGGAGACGGTGCCGGCGGAAAAGCGCTGCTGCTGGCGCGCACACCGCGTCGGCGAAAGCGACAGTTTGGCCGCCATCGCGCGGCGGTATCGCGTGACCCCGGGCTCGATCGTGGCGGTTAACCGCGCCACGGGCGCTAGCTTGCGCTCCGGCGACCTGCTGGTGATCCCGGCCGTGGTCCGGGAACAGCCGCAGACGGTCTCGGCCAGGCGCGTCGCGCACCGGCGCGCCGTCCACCGCAGGACAGCCCCGCGCAAGGTGGCCTCGGCGGCGGGCCCGCAGGCGCAGCCCGCGGGCCGCAAGCCTGCCGCGGTGGCTTACCGCGCCGCGAATCTCCCTCCGGCCTCCGGCAAGCGCCGCGCCCTCCAGCGCTAGCGCGCGGTGGCGCAGGCCATCGTTTTCCATGGCCGGCGAGGCCGGCAGACGACACAAGGCGATCGTCCGCCCCACTCACGCGCTGCTGTTTTCCGAACTTTTTTTCTGTCCGCTCTTGCCTTCCCACCAAAACGAGTTATTCTATGGGTTGATCACGCTTGTACAGGAGGCATAGGAAATGTTTGATTCTTTCGAGCTCGCTCGCAACGAGGAGCGGGACGATTTTGAGTACAACGATGAGCACGTAGCGCTGGAATCCGACCTCGAAGAGTACGGCCCCGACGAGGAAGTGCCGCCGGCTCCTCCCGCCGAACCCGCCGCCGCACCTGCCGCCGCACCTCCGGTAGCCCCTGCACCAGTGCTGCCCGCGCCCCCTCCGCCGCAGAAGAAGCCTGCGAAGAAGGCCGCCAAGGCCGCGCCCAAGAAACCTGCCGCCAAGAAGGTGGCCGTGAAAGCGCCGGCCAAGAAGGTAGCCAAGAAGGCGGCCCCGAAGAAGGTTGCGAAGAAGGTAGCCAAGAAGGCGGCCCCGAAGAAGGCTGCCAAGAAGGTCGCCAAGAAGGCGCCGGCCAAGAAGAAGGCCGCCAAGAAACGCGCCAAGAAGTAGGGATCCGCTCTTCCGTTGAGTGATGAGGCGCTTGTGGCGCAGGCGGGTTCGTCTGCGTATCTTCGGTTCCGCGGCTGGGGCAGGCCGCGCGGCCTGCCCTCTTCATTCATTCAGGATGGTGCGGCAACGCCGGTAGAGCTCGAGCAGGGCTTCCGCGTACTCTTCGGCGGTCCGGTTCGGCTTCCCCGTGTAGCCGGCTGCGGCTGCCCCCTTGCCGAAGCCTGTAGTGACGGCCACGAACTTCATCAGTTCCAGGGCGATCTCGTCCTTGCTGCGCTGCGGTGTGGGGCGGGCAGTCTCTTCTTCCATCGGGAAAGCTCTCCTCCGAACTAGCGTACCCTATTCCGATGCCCCTCAACGCTCGCCGCCACCTCCGCAAGATGCGCGGGGGCGCCCAGTCCCATCTGATTGAGGCCGATGACGGCGGCTTCTATGTCGTCAAGTTCCGCAACAACCCCCAGCACCACCGCGTGCTGATCAACGAGTCGATCGGCTGGGTGTTCCTGCACTACCTCCAGATCTCCGCTCCCCAGGTGGCCGTCATCTCCGTTTCCCCGGAATTCCTGCGAGACAACCCCGAGGTGTCGATCCAGCTCGGCTCCCGGTCCATGCCGGTCGAGCCGGGCTGGCATTTCGGTTCCCTGTATCCGAACCACCCGGACCGGATCGCGGTCTACGACTTCATCCCAGACGCGCTCCTGTGCCAGGTGGCCAACCTCCGCCAGTTCCTTGGAATGTTGGTGTTCGACAAGTGGACCGGTAACGCCGACGGCCGCCAGGCCATCTTCTTCCGCAGCCGGCTGAAGCAGTGGAGCTCCAGCGGCGCCTCGGCCCGCCCCGGGTTCCTGGCCTGGATGATCGATCAAGGCTTCCTGTTTAACGGCCCGCACTGGGACTTCCCGGATTCGCCCGTGCAGGGCCTCTACCATCGCCCTCTGGTCTATGAGCCGGTCACCTCCCTGAACGATTTCGAGCCCTGGCTGGACTTGATTCTTCATTTTCCGCCCGACGTGATCGATGAGGCATACCGGCAGGTCCCGCTCCAATGGTTGGATGGCGAGGAAGATGCCCTGGAACAGTTGCTCGAGAAGTTGCTCCGCCGTGCGCGCCGCGTGCCGGACCTGCTGGAGGACTGCCGCCGCGCCAAACCGTCGCTGTTCCCGAATTGGAGATGAGAAGTTCGATAGAATGAGGGTTCGCTCGATGCACCGCTTCGTCCTGCACAACGACCAAATCCGCGAGGCTACCGAGAGGGTTCTCACGCCTGGACAGGTCGGCTTGCTGGCGGGCTGGGGCGTCTTCAGCACTCTGCGGGTAGCAGACGGTGTGCCCTTCGCCTACGAACGCCACTGGAAGCGAATGCGCCGCGACGCCCGCGCTTTGCGTGTCCCATTCCCTTCCGACCCCGAATACATTCGCTCCCGGGTATTGCGGCTGATCCGCGCCAACGGCTCGGCCAATGCCACGCTGCGTGTGGCCGTGGTCCGCAATCGCGGCGGTATGTGGCAGGGGCCCCAGGATCGCGACTTCGATCTGATCGCGCTCTCCGCCGATCCGAAGAACTGGGGCGGCGGTGTGCACCTCTCCGTCCGTGCCCAGGCCAGGCACGCGGCGTGCCAGTTCCGGGGCGTCAAGATCCTCTCCTGGGCGCTTAACCTCGCCATGCTCGAAGAAGCGCAGGAGGCGGGGTTCGACGAAGTCATCCTGCTCAATGAGCGCGGCGAGGTCAGCGAGTGCACTTCCGCCAATCTCTTCATCGCCCAGGACGGCCAGGTTTGGACACCGCCGCTGGAGGCCGGCTGCTTGCCGGGAGTCACCCGCGAACTGCTGCTGGAAGAGGTGCGTGTGGAGGGCGTTCCGGCCGGCGAGAAAACCATCTTCCCGGAGAACCTGTTTCAGGCCGACGAGGTCTTCATCACCTCGACCACCCGCGGCCTCTTGCCGGTGCTCTCCATCGAGCGCCGCCCGCTTCGCCAGGCTGGGGATATATGCCTTCGACTTCAGGAAGCGTTCGGCCGCTACGTGAGAGCTTACCTCGCACAGCACAGCCAGAACCCGTCGGAAGTTGGAGTTGAGAATAGAGCACCCTGATGCCAATCGCTTGTCCGAAGTGTGGGAGCACAAACCTCCGCTATTCCCGCTTTCGTGACTTCGCCGAGCGCCTCTGGGTCTGGCTCGGAATTCGACCGCTCCGCTGCCGGGATTGCCGTTTCCGGTTCATCGACCGCACCTGGCGTCTCTCACACTGGAAGTACGCCCGGTGCCCGCGTTGCGGGAGAATGGATTTGAGCCGGTGGAGCCAGAAGGACGTCCACGTCGGTGCCTTTGCCGCCATGCGGCTGAGCCTGCGCGCCAAGCCCTACCGTTGCGAGTACTGCCGCCTGAATTTCGTCAGCTTCCGCCGGCGGCACGAGCGCTTCAGCTTCAAGCGCTGGGCCAACAACCGGAAGCCAGCCGACCCCGCCTAGGTCCATGACCGCGAGATTTGGCGCTACTGGCAAAACCGCTCGCTGGCGCGCGCGGCTCGGAACCGAGCCACGACCGTAAGGGAGTGGGCTGGCAGCCTCTACCGCAAAAAAAATGGTTCCAAGTGACCCGCCTTCGCAGCTCGTCCGCCAGCCGGCATGCTCGGCCCGAACCTGGCATCCGGAGACGCCTGGCGTCTCGTCCCTTGCTCCCCACAACGGCTTTTGCCCGTTGCAGATCAACGCTCCGGACGTCGTCAGACGCTGTCTCCGGCGAAGCCGGCGCCTCGAAACGGCCTTTCCCTCCCCCACAGCGGTTGTTCCTTTACGGAACCCCCTCTCCGGGTTCGTCGTTCCTGGCCTGCCTCTTCAGCACCGCGCCGTACCGGCCTCGAGCCCGTTCGGTCGCCTGCTCCCCTCCCCGTGATCCGTTTTCCGGATCTCAGGGAGGCTCAACGCCTGCAACCCGTTGCCCGCACCATCTGTCCGGCGCCCCCAACAGCTCTTCGGGCCTTGCTCCCCCTCGGGACTTTCGATCCCTCCGGCTCACCGCTCGACCCGATTCACCGTTCGGGAAACTTGCCTCCGCGCGACACCCGATCTCCGTTCACTCCCCGCCTGCGGAAGCTTTGTGACCACCGCCGACGGATCAACGTTCCCGGTTCGCTGCGTCCCGCGGGGCTCGCTGTTCCGCGAACCTCTTGGAACCATCTCTATCTTGCTCGCAAACCCGCCCGGAGTCAAATAGAAAATATGCGTTGCATCGGCTTTTTCCGCAGAAAATCTGGCATGTGCTTTCAATAAGATAGAGTCAATTCCCGCTGGATTTCATGTGGAAAAAACATTCCGCCGCGCTCCTGTTTGGATTCGGCTGGCACAGTTACTCGGAAACCAGCTTGAGGATCATTCCCGTGTCGGTTGCCACCCACAGGTGAGCCGCATCGGGCGCCGCCAGGATCGCCCGCCCCGCCACTGCCCGGTAGTCGACCTCCATCTCCTTCCAGTCGGCGAGATTATCGCTCACCAGCATCCTCAGCTTCCCCGGGACCGGAGATCGCGCCAGGGTGCCCGGCGGCTCGATCGCCGCCAGGTAAGCGGGACCTTGTGGCGGCAGCGCAACGTCGGTCACCGCGCGGTCTTTCCGCCGGAACGCGCGCGCGCCCTTGCCGGTGCGCCAGTCGAAGCGGATCACCTCCGCGGGCCAGTCGAAGGCATCCCGAAACTCGATCAAGCCTAGCCCGCGACCGTCCGGGGCCAGCCGGACCTGGGCCACCCGCCCGAAAATCGACGCTTCCGACGCTTTCCAATGCGTCCCTCCGTCGCGGGTTTCCAGAACCAGGCTTACCGAAGGCAATTCGCGCGGACGGCGCTCCGGATCGAGCCAGTCTGGCAATGGAGGCCAGTGCCGGTTCCCGCGCGGCGGCTTGCTCCATCCCATGATCATGCCGTCTTTGGCATTCGCGAATGCGATGCAGGCATAAGCCGTGAAGTCACGAGTCGTCTTCGGCTCGGCCGCCGCCGCCACCGGGTTCCATTTCTTCCCGCCGTCGGCGGTCTCCCAAACCGACTTACGCGCCCCTACCGCCCAACCACGGTTCGCATCCACGAAATGCACCCGCAAGACACCTGGCAGGCGGGCCAGCCGGGTCCAGTCCTGGCCGAACTCAGTGGTTCGCCAGATGCTCCCATCGCCGCCGACCAGCCAGCCCAGGCTCTCGTTTGCGAAGAACACCGAGACAGCGGGTCTCGGTAGGGCCACTTTCGTCCAGGTCTGGCCTCCGTCCCTGGTAGCCAGTCCGGCCGGCTTCTGCTTGCCTCGCTCGACGAAGTACCCGACCGCCATCCCCCGCTGTGGTGTCGGGAACCTGAGGTCGGTGATCACCAGGGAGGAGTCGTCCGCATCATGGAAGTACTGAAGCCGCCAGCGCTCAGCGGGCGCCGCCGGCGCAACGAGCAGCCCTAACAGAGGTAGCAGGATTCGGAGTGCGGACATACGGAATCATGGGCCCGGCGCAGCCGGCCCGGAGGACAGAACCAGCTCGACGTGGTTGGCCGCTTCCACCGCGGTCGGCGCCATGCGGGCCAGCACCAGCAGGCAGCCCACCTGCTCTCCGACCGTGGTCAGCAGTTCCATCTCGCTCCCCGTGTGTTGGTGCGGCACCCGGTGCTGCACGTTGATCACCCCCACCACCCGGTTGCGCGCGATCACCGGGGCTGACAGAAACGCTTCGAAAGTGTCCTCGGGCAGCTCCCGGAAACTCTTGAAACGGGGGTCGCGGTATGCCTCACGCGAGATCGCCAGCAAACGCCTCTCCCGGGCTACCCATCCGGTGAGGCCTTCGCTCATCCGCAACCTCAAATTCCCGATCGTTGCCGGATGCGGCGTGTTCGAGGCGCACAGAACCAGCTCGTCGTTATCGATGAGGTAGATCAGGCACGAATCGCACGCCATGAACTCGACCACCAGGGAAACGATGCCCTGCAACACCTCCGGCAGGCTCATCTCCCGCACCATGAAACGGCTGATCTTCTGGAACAACTGGAGTTGCTGCTCGGTCCGCTGGAGCGCCGCCACGAGTTCCCTGGACTTCGGCACGTACCATTATCGCAAAAAGGCCGCCTCTGGTATCTCCTCGCCGGGTCCTGAGGGTCAGCCTGATGTCTTGACATCACCTCATTTCAACTATATGATGTCTTTGTGAGGACCACGCTCACCATCGAGCCCGATGTGGCGCTACGGATCAAGCGGGCCATGGCCCAGAGGAAGCTCCCCCTCAAGCGTGTGATCAATGACGCTTTGCGAGCCGGCCTGGCAGTTGCCGGCAAGGACAAGCCCGTGGAGTTCTCGGTGGAGCCGCACCCCTGCAAGTTCAAGCCGGGAGTCGACCTGGACAGGTTGAATCAGCTCGTCGACGAGCTGGACGCGGAAGCGTCGCTGAAGGGTCTGTCCCGTTAACCGCATGCTGATACCGGACATCAACATTCTGGTGCACGCATACAATTCCGATTCGCCTCGCCATGCGCCAGCCCGGGGCTGGTGGGAGGCTACACTCGGTCAGCCGCGTCCTGTAGGCATTGCGTGGGTGACAGCGCTCGGCTTCATCCGGATCATGACTCACCGCGGAATCCTGGAGAATCCCATGCACGCCAAGGACGCGATCCGGCGCGTTCGCACGTGGCTGGACCATCCGCGGATCCAGATTCTGACGCCCGGCGAGCGCCATGCCGAGATTCTCTTCCGCCTGCTGACCCACCTGGGCACCGCCGGCAACCTCACCACAGACGCCCACCTGGCGGCGCTGGCGATCGAATACCAGGCTGAGCTGGTCTCGACCGATGCCGATTTCGCCCGTTTTCCAGGTTTGAGATGGTTCAATCCGCTGTAGACCCGGGCGCGCCTGGGATCGGCCGGCCGAGCTACAGCGGCTCAAACCGCGCCTGGAAGAACCGCAAGTAGCGCGGCTCGTAGACCATTCGCAGGCCGCCTACCTTCTCCCGCTCCTCGAAGACCGCCAGTACCGATTCGGCCACCACGTCCATGTGGGCCTGTGTGTAGACGCGCCGCGGAAGGGTGACGCGCACCAGCTCCAGCCGGGGCTTGTTCTCCTCGCCGGTTTCCTTGTTCCGCCCCGCCGAGACGATCCCGCGCTCCATCGTGCGGACGCCCGAATCCAGGTAAATGGCAGCCGCCAGCGCCTGCGCCGGATAGTGCTCCTGGGGCAGGTGCGGCAGGAACGCCTTGGCGTCCAGGAACACCCCGTGGCCGCCGATGGGCAGCACGATCGGGATGCCCCATTCGCGCATCTTCTCCCCCAGGTACAGCACCTGGCCGACCCGGGCGCGAATGTGGTCGTCCTGGAGCGACTCCTCGATCCCGCGCGCCACCGCCTCCATGTCGCGGCCCGCCATGCCCCCGTAGGTGTGCAGGCCCTCGTAGACCACCACCAGGTTGCTGGCCTCGTCGTAAATTCCCCGGTCGTTCACGGCCAGGAACCCACCGATATTCACCAGCGAGTCCTTCTTGGCGCTCATGGTGCAGCCGTCGGTGAGCGAGCAGGCCTCCTTGACGATCGAGGCGATCGAGCGGCCCTGCAGACCTCGCTCCCGCTGCTGGATGAAATATGCGTTCTCGGCCAGCCGCGTGGCGTCCAGAATGACGCGGATGCCGTAACGCGCGGTCAGCTCCCGAACCTGCCGCAGGTTTTCGAGCGAAATCGGCTGGCCGCCCGCCATGTTCACCGTCGCCGCCACGCTGAGGTACGGAATCCGCTCCGCCCCGTGCTCGCCGATCACCGCCTCCAGGCGCTCCAGGTCCACGTTGCCCTTGAAGGGGTGCAGGCTCGCCGGGTCGTGGGCCTCCGGGACGATGACGTCCACGAAACACCCGCCGGCGAGTTCCTGGTGCAGCCGCGTAGTGGTGAAATACATGTTGCCCGGGATGACGTCGCCGGGCCGGATGAGCACGCGCGAGATGATGTGCTCGGCCGCGCGCCCCTGGTGCGTCGGGATCAGGTATTGGTATCCGTAGTAGGCTCGTACCACCTCCTCGAGGTGGTAGAAATTGCGGCTCCCGGCGTACGCCTCGTCGCCCAGCATCATGCCCGCCCATTGCCAGTCGCTCATGGCGGAAGTGCCCGAGTCGGTCAGCAGGTCGATGTAGACATCCTCGCTGCGCAGCAGGAAGGTGTTGTAGCCGGCCTCGACGATGGCCCTCGAGCGTTGCTCGCGGGTGGTCAGCTTCACCGGCTCGACCACTTTGATCTTGAAGGGCTCAGCCCAACTCCGGCGCGTCGGTCTCATGGCGGACATTCCAGGCTCCGGTATGGCGGCCGGGCAGCCGCCTTGCCTTTTCCCCACTTTGCCTTTTCCGCGGTAGCCTTATAGTATAGAAGAAATCGCAGTTCCGACTGTGGTCGGCAATCATCGCAGTTCGTCAGACGACGGAGACATATCGAATGTGGAATAAACGTAGGGATGAAGACTCCATGCCGAGGCCGCCCTCGACTCCGGCGCCCCCGGTGGAAGCCGTGCGGGAGGTTCCGCCCGCCCCGGCGCCCGCCCCGCCCAAGCCTACCGTGGAGGCACCGCGCGGCGTGGCGGCAATCGGGAAATCCGTGATCATCAAAGGCCAGGTCCTCAGTCGCGAGGACCTCTACCTGGACGGGGAGATGGAAGGAACCGTCGAGGTTCCGGATCACCGCTTGACCATCGGCCCGCACGCCAAGCTGGTGGCCAGCATCCGCGCCCGCGAGGTGGTGGTCCTGGGAGCGGTTAACGGGAACGTCGAGGCCTCCGAGAAGATCGACCTTCGCAAGGATGCCAAGCTGGTTGGGGACATCAAGACCGGCGGCATCATCATCGAGGACGGCGCCTACTTCAAGGGCAGCATCGACATCGTGAAGGTTGGGGAAGCCGCCAAGGCGGCCGCCGCCGTGCGCCCGGTCCAGCAACCGGCGCCCGCCGGGCCAAGCCCGCTGGTGGGAGCGGTGAGCACCGAACCGAAATACTGAGCAATGAGGCCGTTTTGTTGAACGATCGCTGGAAGCCTCTGACGCGAGCCGATCCCTCAGGCGGCTCGCGCTTGGCTCCATACCCGCCCTCGCAGCGCCCGGCGCAGGCTTCGGTTCGCGGTCTGGAGCCCCGGGGCGGGAACGATCCCACTGTTTACACGCGCCACAGCAATGGTCTCGAGCAGTTCTTCGGCCAGATTCAGCACGAGCCCGGGCTCCGGATCCTGGACCTTTCCGGGGCCTCCCAGGCCAACATCGCCTTCATCACCAACCTGGGCCATAAACTCTACTCCGAGGATCTCCTGCAGAGCCTCGACCTGGCCTTCGGCGAGGGCGATTTCTTCGCCAATCAATCGGTGCCGGCACGGATCGAGGCGTTCCTCGAACAGAGTCTGAACTTCCCTGAGGATCATTTCGACGGCGTTCTGGCCTGGGATGTGATCGAGTACCTGGCCCCAGCCCTGCTGAAAGCCGCGGTGGACCGGCTGTCCCGGATCTTGAAGCCGCGCAGCTATCTGCTTGCCATCTTCCACGCTGGGGAACGGGCGGACTCCGTCCCGGCGTACTACTACCGCATCTTCGATGCCAGTACGCTGCTGCTCTCCTTCCGCCCGGTGCGGCGCCCGGCCCGGTTCTTCAACAATCGGGCGGTGGAGAAGCTGTTCCAGTCCTTCGAGTCGGTGAAGTTCTTTCTCACGCGCGACGCCCTGCGTGAAGTGATCGTGAAAAGATGATTGAAGATTGACGATTGCTTCATTGACGATGTTGCCGGCCCGAACCCGGATCGGAGCAATCGTCAATGGCTCAATCTTCAATCGTCAATTGGCTAGCCAGGGCCTCACCTGTACAATCCCCTGATCTGGTTCCAACGGATTCGCAGCAGGTCCAGGAACATGTTCACGCTGTCGCCCAACATGCTGACCTTGGTCCCTGCGGAGTGGCTCCAGCGGACCGGGACCTCCACCATCTTGTAGCCCAGCTTCCGGGCGATGAACAGCACTTCGGCGTCGAATCCCCAGCGCTCGATGCGCTGGCGGCGGAACACCTCGCGCGCGGCCCCGCCCTCGAAGAGCTTGAATCCGCACTGCGTGTCGGCGAAGGGCAGCCCGGTCACCAGACGCATCAGCAGGTTGAAGATGCGGCCCGCCGTCTCGCGGAACCAGGATTGGTGCAGCGCGATGAGCGACCGGTCCAGCGCGCGCGAGCCGATCGCCACCGCGGCCTGCTCGTCCCGCGCCGCGTCGAGCAGCTTGTCCAGTTCCTCGATCGGCGCCGAAAGGTCCGCGTCGGTAAACAGCACCCATTCGCCCCGGGTTTCGAGCATACCGTGCCGCACTGAATAACCCTTCCCCCGGTTCCCCGGGTTCTCGAGCAGCCGGATTCCCGGGTGCGCCGCCCGAATCTGCTCCGTCACCGCGGCGGTGGAGTCCGTCGAGCCGTCGTTCACCACCAGGACTTCATAGTCCGCCCAGCCGCGTGCTGCCAGGTGCGACAAGATCGCGGATAGCGTGGAAGGGAGGCGGGCTTCTTCGTTGTAGGCGGGAATGACGATGGAGATCGAAGCCAATGGAGTCCATTATAATGTAGGGCGGAAGTTCGTCCTGCCTCAAGGAGAGTTTCTTGGAACAAGAGCTATTGGAGCAGCGCCTCCAGCGCATCCGCGACATCCAGGCGCTGGGCTATCGCCCGTACGGCCAGCGGTTTGATTTCACTCACACGATCCCCCAAGTCCGCGCCGCCTACGACGCCAAGACAGCCGAGGATCTGGCCGAAAAGGTCCCGCTGCGCATCTGCGGCCGCCTCCAGACCATCCGCCGCATGGGGAAAGCCGGGTTCGCCCACCTTCTCCAAAACGGCCAGCAGTTGCAGATCTACGTCCGGAAGGATTCGATCGCCGAGAGTGACTTCCAGCTTTTCCAACTGCTCGACATCGGCGACATCGTGGGCGCCGAAGGCTACTTGTTCCGCACCCGGACCGGCGAGCTGTCGGTGCACGTCGAGCGCCTGTACTTCCTGGCCAAGACGCTGCTGTCGATGCCCGAGAAGTGGCATGGCCTGGAGGACGTCGAGATCCGCTACCGGCAGCGCTACCTGGACCTGATCGCCAATCCCGAGGTTCGCCAGGTGTTTCTCACGCGCGGCGCGATCGTCGCTTCGTTCCGCCGCCAGCTCGAGGCGCGCGGTTTCCTGGAGGTCGAGACGCCGATGATGCAGCCGCTGTACGGCGGCGCCACCGCCCGGCCCTTTGTCACCCATCACAACACCCTGGACGTCGATCTGTTCCTTCGCATCGCGCCGGAGTTGTACCTGAAGCGCCTGGTGGTGGGCGGGCTGGATCGCGTCTACGAGATCAACCGGAACTTCCGCAACGAAGGGATCTCGACCCGGCACAACCCCGAGTTCACCATGCTGGAGTTCTACCAGGCCTACACCGACTACCGCGGCCTCATGGATTTCTCGGCTGAGTTGCTGCGGCAGGTCGCGCTCGACGCAACCGGCTCGACCGTGGTCGATTACCAGGGGCACACGCTCGATTTCGGCCGCCTCGAACGGCTCAGCATGCGCGAGTCCATTGTCGAGTTCTGGCAGGCCGCGGACCGGCCGACCCTCGAGCAGGTGCGGGACCCCGAGTGGTTGAAGTGCCACTCCACCAAGGGTTCCCCCGGCGAGGCGCTGGTGGATCTGTTCGAGCGCGTGGTCGAGGCGCGGCTCATCCAGCCGACCCTGATTTACGATTTCCCCATCGAGATGTCGCCGCTCTCCAAGAACAAGCCCGACGAGCCCGCCTTCGTCGAGCGCTTCGAGATCATCGCCGCCGGAATGGAGATCGCCAACGCCTATACCGAGCTGAACGACCCCCTGGAGCAGCGCCGCCGCTTCGACCAGCAACTGGCCCTCCGCGAGCAGGGCGACGAGGAGGCCCACCAGATGGACGAGGACTTCCTGCGCGCCCTCGCCTACGGCATGCCGCCCACCGCCGGCGAGGGAATCGGCATCGACCGCGTGGTCATGCTGCTCACCAACTCCAAGTCCATTCGCGACGTGATCCTGTTCCCCCTCTTGCGGCCGGAAGGGCCGATCGGTCTGGCCGACGAACTCCGCGCGGCCGACACCTCCGCATGAAGATGCCCACAGCCCGTTTCGAGTTCTTCGTCGCGCGCCGTTACCTCAGAGCCAAGCGCAAGCAGGCGGTCATCTCCATCATCACCGTCATTTCGGTTCTGGGCGTGGCCGCCGGGGTCATGGCCCTGGTGATTGCCCTGGCCATCAACAACGGCTTCCGCAACACGCTCCAGCGCAGCCTGCTGGGCGCCTACGCCCACGTCAACATCATGGAGAAGGAGCCCGGGACCGGCATCGAGAATTGGCCCGAGACGATTGCCAGGCTCCGCAAAATCCCGCACGTGACCGCGGGCTCGCCCGCCCTGTACGGGCAGGTCTATCTCTACGTGGGCGGCAATTCCGACGGGGTGGTGCTGAAGGGCATCCAAACCGCCGCGGAAGTAGAGACCAGCGACATGCTGCGCCACCTGAAGGCCGGCTCGATCGAGAACCTCAAGGCCGACACGGGCTTTCCGGGCATTATTCTGGGCGCCAAGGTGGCTCAGGCGCTCGGGGTGAAGATGAACAGCATCGTGAACGTGATGAGCCCGCAAGGGGAGCTGACGCCCCTGGGCCCCAGGCCCTCGGACTACCGCTTCCGTGTCGTCGGCGTGTTCGAATCGGGTTTCTTCGAAATCGATTCGGCCTGGGTCTTCACCTCGCTCAAGTCGGCGCAGAAACTGTTGTCTCTGGAGGATGTCATCAACAGCATCGAGCTGAAGCTGGACGACATCTACCGGGCTCCCGAGGTTGCCCGCGCGGCAGACAAGCTGGTGGGGCCGCGCCTGGCCGCCACCACCTGGATGGAGCAGAACAAGCACATCTTGAGCGCGCTGAACATGGAGAAGGTGGTCACCTGGGTGACCATCGGCCTCATCGTGCTGGTGGCCGCGCTCAACATCCTGATCACGCTGATGATGATGGTGATGGAGAAGTACCGTGACATCGCTATCCTGGTGTCCATGGGCGCCCGGCAGGCGCAGATCCGCCGCATCTTCCAGTTCCAGGGTCTACTGATCGGAGTGATCGGCACTTCGATCGGGCTGGTGGCCGGGCACTCCCTCTGCTTCCTGGCCGACAAGTACCGCTGGATCCAACTGGACGAGGAGGTTTACGCCCTCAGCTACGTCCCCTTCGACCCGCGCTGGTTGGATAGCGTCTGGATCGCGGCCCTGGCCATCCTGATCAGCTTCCTGGCAACCCTTTACCCCGCCCGCAGCGCCAGCCGCATCGCCCCGGCCGAAGCGCTGAGGTATGAATAGACCTCCAGGATTGGTCCGGGCCGCTTTCTGGGCTGCTGTGGCCGCGCTGCTGGTGACGATGGGCGCCGTTCAGGTGCTCTCGGCTCTCCAGGAGACCCAAACCTGGGACGAAGGCATTTATCTCGCTGCCGGATACAGCTACTGGAAAACCGGCGACTACCGCATGAACCGCGAGCATCCTCCGTTGTTCAAGCTGCTCTTTGCCCTGCCCTTGCTGCCACTGAACCCCTCGCTGCCCGCGGACCGCCAGGTCTGGGACACCGCGGACCAGGCCGATTTCAGCTACCAGTTTATGCACCAGAATCGCGTCCCGGCCGACACCCTGCTGTTTCTCGGTCGCGCGGGCGCCATCCTGCTGACATTGCTGTTCGGCCTGCTGCTCGTCTTGTGGGCGCGGCGGGAGTTTGGCGCGGCGCCCGCGGTGCTTGCGCTCTTTTTGTTCGCCTTCGATCCCAACCTGATCGCCCACAGCCGCTATGTGACCGCCGATCTGATGGTGACGCTGTTCATCTTCCTGGCAGTGGTCACCTGGGCGAAGTTTCTGGAGACCAAGAGATACCGCGACCTGGTGCTAGCCGCCGCCATGCTCAGCCTTGCGCTGGTCAGCAAGTTCTCGGCATTGTTCCTGCTGCCCCTGCTGCTGTTGTTCTACCTGTTGCGCTGGTGGCAGGAAGGCCGCGGAGGCCGGCTCTCGGCGAAGCATCTGGCCGTCTCGCTCGTCATTGCGGGGACGATTTGCGTGGCCACGGTCTGCGTAGTTTACGGGCCGGAGACCGTGCGGTCGATTCACGGCCCGCGCCTGACGGCGGTGGTGGATCGCTCCACGCCGGTGAGCGCTGCGCTGCACTGGTTTGGGAAGCGGCTGGGCCTGCCCGCCCATCCCTATCTGGTCGGATTGCACGCGCAGGCGGTACATGACCATCTCGGTCATCCTGCCTACCTCATGGGCCAGCACTCGCAGACCGGCTGGTGGTACTACTTCCCGGTGGTGTTCGCGGTGAAAACGCCAACCGCCGTCCTGCTGCTTTGCGCGGCGTGCTTCGGGCTGGCCCTCCTCTGGCTGGCGCGCGCCGGCCCGTTGGTGGCGCTCAGAGGATTGCGCGCCATCCCGCTGCGCTGGCTCGTCGTCTCGCTGACTCCGGCGGTATATTTCCTGCTGAGCATGCTGAGCCACATCAACATCGGCATCCGCCACCTGCTGCCCGTGTATCCGTTTCTGTTCGTCCTGCTCGCCGCGGCCCTGTTCCACAAGCGGCTCGACCGCTTTCGCTGGGCGCGCGCCGGCCTGCTGGCGCTCGTCATCGCGGTCCTGTTGGCCGAGTCGGTGGGGATCTACCCCCACTACCTGGCCTTTTTCAACACGCTGGCCGGCGGTCCGGGCCGCGGCCCAGAGTACCTCGTCGATTCCAATATCGACTGGGGGCAGGACCTGAAGAAACTGCGGAAGTACCTCGACTCGATCCGCTGGAAGCAGCCGGTCTGCGTCGCCTACTTCGGCCGCGCGAGCATGACCTACTACGGGATCGAGTACCAGGGCCTGCCGACGACCGATGACCTCACCGGCCGCGGCCAAGTCGATTGCCTTGCCGCGATCAGCGTCACGCTCCTGCACGACGTCTACCTCGGTTCGGCGAGCTATCGCTGGCTCCGCGAGCGGACGCCGATGGCCAAGGTCGGCTATTCGATTTACGTGTACGACCTGAGGAAGCCGAAACCATGATCCCGCGGCGGCCACGAGCTACGCGCTTCTGGTAACCTGGATCAACCCAGAGTGACAATGCCCGAGCAGCCCAAGCGTATCTACGAGTTCGGCCCGTTCCGGTTCGACGCGGACGATCATCTCCTGCTGCGCGCGGGCGAGGTGGTGCCGCTCGCGCCCAAGGCGGCCGACACGCTGCTGGCGCTCCTCGCTCACCGCGGCCATGTACTCGAAAAGGGCGAGCTGATGAAGATCGTCTGGCCCGACACCTTCGTCGAGGAGGGCGGCTTGGCGCGCAACATCTCGATCCTGCGGAAGGTGCTGGGAGAGGAGTACATCGAGACCATTCCGAAGCGGGGATACCGTTTTGTCGCGCCGGCAAGCGAGATTTCGGGCGAGGCAGCGCTCGCACCGCCGCGACGGTCGAAGAGGAGGCTCTGGGCGGCGGGCGTCATAGGCGCGGCCGTGGCCCTGCTCGTCGTGGCGGGCTGGTTCTGGATCGCCGCCAGCGCCAGCGCCTCCCTCGCCGTGCTGCCGCTCAAGAACCTCTCCAACGATCCGGCCCAGGATTACTTCTCCGAGGGCATGACCGAGGCCCTGATCACCAACCTGGCGAAGATTCGAACCCTGCGCGTGATCGCGCGGAACTCGGTGATGCGGTTCCAGGGGCCGGCCGTACGGCTGGTGGACGTTGGGCGGGATCTCGGGGTGGGCGCCGTAGTGGAGGGCACGGTCTTGCGCTCGGGAGACCGTGTGAGGATCAACGCGCGGCTGATCGACGTCAAGACCGGGCGGCTGCTGTGGGCCGACAGTTACGAGCGCGACCTCCGGGATGTGCTGGCGCTCCAAAGCGAGGTGGCGGGCGCCATCGCCCACGAAGTCCGGGTCAAGATGACGCCCCAGGAGCAGGAGTCGCTGGCCCGCTCCCGCCCCGTCGACCGCGAGGCCTATCACGCCTATCTCAAAGGGCGCTACCTCTGGAACAAACGCACCCAGGCGGCGCTGCTCGAAGCCATCGGGTTCTTCCAGCAGGCTATCGACAAAGATCCCTCCTACGCGCTGGCCTGCGCCGGGCTGGCCGACACCTACGCGCTGCTGGGATCCAACGCCTATGACGCGCTGCCACCCGCCAAGGCAATGCCGTTGGCCAAGACCGCCGCCATGCAGGCCCTCAAGATCGACCAGGACCTGGCGGAGGGCCATGCCTCGCTGGCCTATGCGCGTCTTTCCTACGACTGGGACCTTCCGGGAGCCGAGAAGGAGTTCCGCCGCGCTATCGAGCTGAATCCGGGCTATGCCACCGCGCACCATTGGTACAGCCACTACTACCTCGCCGCGGGAAAGCTCGACAAGGCCCTTGCGGAGATGAACAAGGCGCGAGAACTCGATCCCCTGTCGCTGGTGATCAACGTCGGTGCCGGCTGGTGTTATTACTACTCCCGGCAATACGATCGGGCGATCGAGGCCTATCGCCGGACCCTTGAGCTGGAGCCGGGCTTTGCGCTGGCCCATCAGACGCTCGGCATGGCTTACGAGCAGAAAGGGCTCCACCGGGAAGCCATTGCCGAGTTCACCCAGGCGGTGGCGCTGTCGGGTGCGAGCGCGAGCACCGTGGCCGGGCTCGGGCATGCCTATGCCGCCGCCGGCCAGCGGGCGAAAGCCGAGGAGCAACTGGCGAGGCTTCGGGAGATCGCCCGGGAGAAGTACGTCCCGGCCCTCTATTTCACATCGCTCTACGCCGGCCTCGGCGACCGGGACCAGGCGCTCGAATGGCTGCGGAAAGCGGTCGAGGAGCGATCCGACTACCTCATCTACTACAAGGTTGACCCCACCTTTGACGCCCTGCGCCGCGACCCCCGCTTCCAGTCCATGCTGCGCCCTCTTCCTTGAGCGCCATCAGCACTTTGTGAGATCTCTGTAAGACTTTCCGAAGGATTCCGAAGCCCCGCTTGGCCTACTATCGGACCATGGAGCACCTCATGGAAGAACCTGGACCGGCTTTCGTTTCCAACCCAGGCAGTCGAAGTGAGCGTTCTCTCGAACTGATCTGCCTATGGCTGGGCGTGATGGTCTACCTGGCAAGTTTCTTCTTGCCGGCGGTTGACGTCCCAGACTACCCCAACACCGAGCCAGTACCGGGCTGGCTGTGCGCCTGGACGGCCCTCTCGCCCCCATTTAATCCGAAGGCGTGGAACGTGTCCGGCTTGCTGCTGCTGGCCAGCGGGCTGATCAACCCCCTGGTGCTGACCTACTTTGGTCTGTGGTTCTGGCGAGGAGGCCGAAAGCTGCGGCGCAGAATTGCGATCATCGCCTTGGCCTTCATTCCGCCGACCTGGATCTTCCTCGCAACACAAAGAACGGCCGTCCACATCGGCCATGTCGCCTGGATCGCCGGCCTGCTGCTGATGCTGGGGCACGAAGCAATCCTCGGCCGGAAGTACGAGACGTCCTAGGCAATTCTCGGGCGTCTCAAGCACTTTGTGAGATCTCTGTAAGACTTTCCGAAGGACTCCGAAGCCCCCCTTGGCCTACTATCGGACCGTGGACAACCTCATGGAACAACCCGGACCGGCTTTCGTTTCCAGCCCAGGCAGCCGAACTAGTAGTTCTATCGAACGGATCTGCCTGTGGCTGGGCGTGATGGTCTACCTGGCAAGTTTCTTCTTGCCGGCGGTTATCGTCACGCGCTACTCGGAGTCAATACCCGGCTGGGGGTGTGCCTTGCTGGCCCTCTCGCCCCCATTTAACCCGAAGGCGTGGACCCTGTCTGGCTTGCTCCTCCTGGCCATTGGGCTGATCAACCCCATGGTGCTGGCCTACCTCTACCTGCGGGTCCGCCAAAAAGGCGGGAGGCTGCGGCGCAGAATTGCGATCGTCGCCTTGGTCCTCATTCCGCCGACCTGGATCTTCCTCGCAATAGAACACATGGCCGTCGACATCGGCCATGTCGCCTGGATCGCCGGTCTGCTGATGATGCTGGGGCACGAAGCAATTCTCGGCCGGAGGTATAAGACGTGCTAGCGCGCCGTGAATCGCGCCAGCTTCGCGAACGTCTCGCGCAATTGCGGGTAGAGTTCCCGATAGATCCCCAGAAGTTCGGCGTAACGTGCGGCGCGTTGCGGGCAGGGTTCCGTTACCCGAGTGATTTCGCCGCACATCGCCTCGGCAGCGGTGGCCGCACTCGGGAACCAACCCGCGCCCACTGCCGCGCAAATGGCCGCCCCCAGGCTGGAGGCCTCAACAGTCCGGGATCTGCGGACAACCTTGCCGGAAGCGTCCGCCAAGATCTGACACCACAGGTCGCTCGAAGCGCCGCCCCCAATCGCCACGAACTCCCGGACCCCGGCCTTGGTCTGCTCCTCGATCATGCCGGTCACCAGCGTCTGTTCCAAGGCGATGCCCTCCAGGAGGGATCGATAGATGTGACCGAGGCGGTGGGATGCCGTGAACCCTACGAAGCATCCCCTGGCCTGAGGGTCCCAGTAAGGCGTCATCACCGCGCCCCAGTACGGCAATGTGAGCAGCCCGTCGCTGCCGATGGGGGCATTCGCCGCTTCGGCCTCCAGCCTCTCGTAGATGCCGCGGTCTCCCTCCGGCGCCTGGCAGAGGTGGCGCACAAACCAATCCAGGAGGAAGGTCCCGGCCCGGAGGCTCGTCTCGTAGTAGTAGCCCTCGCCCGAACAACTCCCCATGGTGCGCCACGCCGTGCCGGTACGGTATTCGCGAGAGTAGGTGCCCGAGACGACCGCGGTTCCGAGATTCAGATAGGCGCGCCAGGGAACCAGCGCGTTGACCCCCAGACCCGCAGCCTGTCCGTCACCGCCCCCGGCGACTACCAGCGTACCCGGAGCGAGCCCGGTTGCGGCGGCAGCGGAGTCGCCGACCACACCGACCACGCTCCCGGGGGCTGCCAACTGCGGCAGTTGCTCCTCACGCAACTCCAGCGCGGCCATCACCTCCGGAGACCAGATTTTCCGCTCCATGTCGAACAGGCCCAGCGGGTCCGCGCTCGCCCAGCTCGTTCGAAACGCCCCGGCGAGCCGCCAAACCAGGTAGCTATGGACGTCCGCGAACATGGCGGTGGCACGGAACAGCTCCGTTTCCCAGCGCAGCATCCAGGCAATCCGGTAGGCTACCGGCGCCATGTCGGGCGGTTTTCCCGAGATTCGATGAATCTCGTCCTTGCCGACCCTGCCGGCGAGCCAGGCCACCTCCTGTTCACACCGCTGGTCGAGCCACACGATGGCCGGCCGAACCGGATCGCCTTGCGGCCCCAGCGGCGCGAAGGTTTCCCGCTGGTTGGAGATCGCCACGGCGGCAACCCGTTCTGGCGCTACCTGCTCCCACAAGTCTCCCAACGCCTTGCAGGCAGACCGCCACCAGTCCTCCGGGTTCTGCTCATACCGGCCGTTGGCTGGGCTGGCGAGCGGTATCGGGCTGCGCCCGATCCCCGCGATCCCGCCGTCGCCTCTCCAGGCGATCGCCTTCGTAGCGGTGGTGCTGCTGTCTATGCCGATGACAACGTCTTTGCCGTTTCCCATGTTTGAATCACAAACGCACCCCTTATGCTACCTGGATTCTCCACCCGATTTGAACGAGGGTCTCCGTGGCCAGCGCGATCTGCCCGCCCGGCAGTCTCCTTCAGGCAACGCGGACCATCGCTCCCGGCTTGATCGCCTCCACTGCCTCGGCGATCGCAAGCGCCAGCGGCGCCAGATCCTCGTACCGATTCGATCTTGCGCGGAGGATGATGACGGACAGACGGCGGCCTCGAAGGTTCTGCTGATAGTCGAGGTTGGCGTCCATCGCGATGAGCACACTGAACGATGGTTCCGCGAGGGCGAGCAAATCACTGTTGCTCTTCCCCGCCCACCCCATCTCCGGAGCGGTCCGGCAGTCGAGTCCCGGCAGGCAGTTCTTCAGGCGCCGCGGCAGGCACTCGTCGAAAAGGATTCTCATGCAACGCGTGCCAGCAGCAAGGCCTTCGCTTGCTCCAGTGCCGCAACCGCCGCTTCGCGGGCCACGCTCGGATAGTCTTCCAGGAACTCGGTGAGGGGATGGCCGGCTTCGAGATAGTCCATGAAGGTCTGGAACGGGACGCGTGTACCCCTGAAAACGGGCGTCCCACCAAGGACGTCGGGCGAACTCACGATCACCGCATCCGCTGTACTCATGGCTCTATCTTATACCGAACAAGGCCCGTGAAAGGTCTGGCTTTGCTGGCCTGGGCGAGAACCCAGCCCAAAAACACCACCGCCCGGCCCTTGCGGGGCCGGGCGGTGGTGCAATGCAGAGTTGCAGTGAAAACTACGCCGTGCGCGTGGTCTCGCTCTTGTCGCCGCTGATGGCGGCTTGGGCGGCGGCGAGGCGGGCGATGGGGACGCGGTAGGGAGAGCACGACACGTAGTTCATCCCCACCCGGTAGCAGAATTCCACCGAGCTCGGCTCGCCGCCGTGCTCGCCACAGATGCCGATCTCCAGGTCCGGACGGGTCTGGCGGCCCAGCTTCACCGCCATTTCGACCAGCTTGTCGACTCCTTCTTGGTCCAGCACGGACGCTCGGTGCCGGCCTTCGTGCCGGCTGCCCTAAAGTCGTTCCCCGCCCCAGCCGATCCCTTACTGGAAAACCGGTTTTGGGTTTTCCTGGTTCGTCATTTCCCGCGAGGTGAGGTACAATGATGATTCCGGCCATGCAGCTTGTTCGTTAGCCCCGGCTCCAGTGGGAGGACCGTGACTTCCAAGTCCCTGAATACTTCAAGGACGAGTCAGTCCATCCGTACTACATCACGGCCCTGGGCGCCCTCTTCGATCGTGATTGCATGGAGATCCTCCCCGCCATCAGAGACGCGGTAGTGGACACCGTCTTTGCAGACCCGCCGTTCAATCTGGGCAAGGAGTATGGACAGAACTGTACAGACGAACGCCCGGACAGTGAGTACCTTGATTGGTGCCATCGGTGGATTCGGGAGTGCGTAAGAACCCTGAAACCGGGTGGCGCGCTCTTTCTCTACAACCTTCCGAAATGGAACGTTCTTCTCGGGGCGTACCTGACCTCGTTGGGGATGGATTTCCGCCACTGGATTGCTGTGGAGATCTCGACTTGTCTCCCGATTCCGGGACGGCTCCACCCCAGCCACTACAGCCTCCTTTACTACACGAAAGGCAGGGCCAAGACGTTCAGGCGGATCAGGACACCGATCCTGACGTGCCGTCATTGCGGAGGAGAAGTCAAGGACTATGGTGGGCACCGCGACGCAATGAACCCGAAAGGCGTCAACCTCAAAGATGTATGGACCGACATACCCCCGGTGCGACACTGGAAGTTCAAGTCGAGAGAGCGGCGGGCGAACGCCCTCTCCACGAAGATCTTGGACCGGGTAGTCGAAATGAGCACGTGCCCTGGCGACTTGGTCCTGGATCCTTTCGGCGGGAGCGGCACCACCCTTGCCGTCTGCGAAAAGAAGAACCGGCGTTGGCTTGGAATGGAAATCGACTTCGCCGTCGAAATCGTGGAACGCCTCGAGGGAGGCGGTATCCACAACCACAAGAGTGGCGACTATGTCGAGGGCCAACCCCTGGCCCTGCCGGAGATCAGCCTTGGTATCTTCGGAACGTCGTAGCTTGTCCTGTCGTGTTCGATAACCAGGATTTCGAGCAGCCCATTCTCACATGGAATGGAATTCCAAATCGGGAAATAGGGCTCGAGTTCCGGGATACTTCCCGCGCGGTCTGCCAAGTGCTTGTACAGTTCGCGGGACGGGACCACCATGGTTCCAGCAGCAATCAGCCCGGAACTCAAGAGCAGCGACATTTTGTTCATGGAGAGATGGCTGGATGAGATGTTGCCCGTCTTCCACTCGACCACAATCGGGCCGTCCGGTCCGGCGATCACGGCGTCGAAATGGCGAACACAGCGGCCCATAGCACTCTTGGCTTTGCCCTCGATGGCCCAGCCCTTGTCCCTGAGATGCTCGACGAACTCCCTCTTGATGGGCAGGACTCCGTTGCGCTCTCCCCGATTCTTCCCGCTCTCCGAGTAGATCGTGAAGGATCCGCTCCCAGGCGGCCAGCAGCACCGCGAGGCCGCCTCATGGATGGTCTTCCGAGTCCGCTTCCAGTGGCGGGATTTCGGGTATGGACCGCGACTCAAGAGGGTCTCGACCCGCACGATCCTCATGGCGCCTCTCGATAGAGCCTGCGCAGGAAACGGATCGGGTCGGTTCCCAGCGCTTGGGCAACTTCACGGAACTCCAGTACGTCGAGCCGCCGCTCGCCGCGCTCGAATTTTGAGACGAACGATTGCGGTCGCTTCAAACGGGCAGCCAACTCGTACTGTGTGAGGCCCGCGCGCTTCCTGGCCTCGATCAGAAGTCCCCGGAACCTCTTTGACGCTTCGTTCCCCACGTTGTGTGGCCTGAAGGGAACAAGCATAGAACCGATTGTGGAATAATCCCAAAACAGGTTCTGCCCGAATCTCGAACTGCTGGGGTACCCGCGCGGGCGGAATCACGCCCCGAAGGCGCCAAAAACACCACCGCCCGGCCCGCGAGGGCCGGGCGGTGGTGGAATACAGAGTTGCAGTGAAACCTACGCCGTGCGCGTGGTCTCGCTCTTGTCGCCGCTGATCGCCGCCTGCGCCGCGGCCAGCCGGGCGATCGGCACCCGGTACGGGGAGCACGACACGTAGTTCATCCCCACCCGGTAGCAGAATTCCACCGAGCTGGGCTCGCCGCCGTGCTCGCCGCAGATGCCGATCTCCAGGTCTGGCCGGGTCTGGCGGCCCAGTTTCACCGCCATTTCCACCAGCTTGCCCACCCCTTCCTGGTCCAGCACCGCGAACGGGTCCGCCGGGAACAGCTTCAGGTCCTGGTAGACCTTCGAGAACCGCACGTAATCGTCGCGCGAAATGCCCAGCGCGGTCTGCGTCAGATCGTTGGTGCCGAAGCTGAAGAACTCGGCCTCCTTGGCCACCTGGTCGGCGGTCAGCGCCGCCCGCGGGATCTCGATCATGGTCCCAACCATGTACTTCTGGTCCTTCATCCCGGCCTTGCCGAGCACCTCTTCGGCCACCTTCACCACGATCGCCTTCTGGTTCTCGAGCTCCTTAACCGAGCCCACCAGCGGGATCATGACTTCGGGAATGACCTTCGCGCCCTTCTTGGCCGCCAGAACCACGGCTTCGAAAATGGCGCGCGCCTGCATCTCGGTGATCTCGGGATAGAGAATGCCCAGCCTGCAGCCGCGCAGCCCCAGCATGGGATTGAACTCATGCAACTCTTCGACGCGGTGCAGCAACTCGGGCAGCCGCGTCTTCAACTCGCCGACGCTGATATTGTAACGGCCCGCCATCTCCTTCTTCGCCTTGAAGTCGAGGTGGGGCAGCCTGGCGAGGTCGACCATCAACTCCTCGCGCTTGGGCAGGAACTCGTGCAGCGGCGGGTCCAGTGTGCGGATGACCACCGGGAAACCGTCCATGGCCATAAACAGCCCGGCGAAGTCCCTGCGCTGCATCGGAAGCAGCTTTAGGAGAGCCTTGCGGCGCGCCTTCTCGTCCCGGGCCATGATCATGGCCTGCATGTGCGCGATGCGGTCCTCGGCGAAGAACATGTGCTCGGTGCGGCACAACCCGATGCCCTCGGCGCCGAACGCGCGGGCCGCCTTGGCATCGCGCGGAATGTCGGCATTGGCGCGCACGCCGAAACTGCCGCGGAACTCGTCCGCCCAGCCCATGAAGGTAGCCAGCACGCCGGAGCGGGGGTCGGGATCGGCGGTTTGCGCCTGTCCGGCGAACACCTCGCCAGTCGAGCCGTCCAGCGACAGCCAGTCGCCTTCCTTCAGCGCCACGGTCGTGCCGCCGGGAAGCGTGACGGTGATCTGCTTCTTGTGCTCCTCGACGAGGATGGCGCCGGCGCCGGCCACGCACGGAATTCCCATTCCGCGGGCTACCACGGCCGCGTGGCTGGTCATGCCTCCGCGCGAGGTCAGAATGCCCTTGGCCACTTCCATGCCGTGGATGTCGTCGGGAACCGTCTCGGCCCGAACCAGGATCACCGGGCTCGCCGTGGCCGCCACCACCGCGTCATCGGCGGTGAAGACGACCTTGCCCACCGCGGCGCCGGGCGAAGCCGGCAGACCGACCGCGAGCTTTTGCAGCGTCTTGCGCGACTCGGGCACGATCACCGGGTGCAGAAGCTGATCCAGTTGCTGCGGATCGACCCGCAGCACCGCTTCCTTCTTCGTGATGAGGCCCTCTCCGACCATATCCACCGCGATCTTGACGGCGGCCGGGCCGGTGCGCTTGCCGTTGCGGGTTTGCAGCATGTACAGCTTGCCGTCCTGGACGGTGAACTCGAAATCCTGGACGTCGCGGTAATGCTTCTCGAGGCTGCTGGTGATTGTGTGGAGCTGGTTGTAGACCTGGGGCATGAGCGTGTCGAGCTCGGTGAGCGGGTGCGGCGTGCGGATGCCGGCCACCACGTCTTCGCCCTGCGCGTTGGTCAGGAACTCGCCGTAGAACTCCTTGGCGCCGGTGGCCGGATTGCGGGTGAAGCCCACGCCGGTGGCCGAGGTCTCGCCCAGGTTGCCGAACACCATCGCCTGCACGTTCACCGCGGTGCCCAGATCGTCGGGGATCTTGTTCATCTTGCGGTAGTGCTGCGCGCGCGGGTTGAACCAGGAGCGGAACACCGCCTCGATGGCCATCTTGAGCTGCTCGTGGGCGGCCTGCGGGAAGGGCTTGCCGGTCTTCTTCTCAACCACCTGCTTGTACTCGGCGATCACCGCCTGGAGATCCGTCGCGGTCAGATCGGTGTCGAGCTTCGCCTTCACCTTCTTCTTGCGGCCCTCCAGCACGTGGTCGAATTCGCTCTTGGGGATCTCCAGCACCACGTTGCCGAACATCTGGATGAACCGGCGGTAGCAGTCGGCGGCAAAGCGCGGGTTGTTGCTGCGCCCTTCGACCGCCTTCACCGTCTGGTCGTTCAGCCCCAGGTTCAGGACGGTATCCATCATGCCGGGCATCGAGAACTTGGCGCCCGAGCGGACGCTGACCAGCAGCGGGTTGGCGGTGTCGCCGAGCTTTTGGCCCATGCGGCCCTCCAGCACCCCCAGCGCCTGGTCGATCTGCTTCTCGATATCGGCCGGGACCTGGTTGTTGTTCTGGAAGTAGATGTTGCAGACTTCCGTCGAAATCGTGAACCCGGGCGGCACAGGCACGCCGGCGCGCGACATCTCTGCCAGGCCCGCGCCCTTCCCGCCCAGGACATCCTTCATCGTTCCGCTGCCGTCGGCCGTGCCACCGCCGAACGCATAGACGTATTTATTCATAAAGCTCTAGTTTTCTCCTCTGCCTACTGTGATGTGACTATTTCCGAGAAATCGGCGATCGCCGAAGACTCCTTCAACAGGTTGTGTAGCAAGGTGAGCCGGTTCTGCCGTATCTGGGCTTCCGGCGCGTTCACCAGTACTTCGTCGAAAAACAGATCCACCCGCGGCCGCAGGGAGGCGATGGCCTCCAACGCCGCCTGGTACTCCTTCTTCTTTCGGAATCGCTTGACCCGGCGGCGGAGCCGCTCGAAGGCGTTAAACAGATCGGCTTCCGGTCCGGGTTCCAGCAGGGCGGCATCGATGGCGGGCGGAGCCTGAGCCACCTCGATTTCCGCCTGCCGCAGGATATTCTTGATGCGCTTGAAGCTGGCCGCCAGCGGCTCGAAGTCGTTGGTCGGGCGCACGGCCTGGATGGCCGCGAGCCGGCTCTCGACATCGGTCAGGTCCTCGTAGCCGGCGGTCAGGACGGCGTTGACCTCGTCGTAGCGGAATCCGCGGACGTCCTTGAAGTAGTATCGAATGCGGTCCAGGAAGAACTCCGCCAGCGCCGGGTCCTTGCCGAGCAGCTTGGGAAGCGGCAGCGCCAGTTTCCCTTCCACCAGGATCTTGACCACGCCCTGAGCCGCGCGGCGCAGCGCAAACGGATCGCGCGAGCCGCTGGGGATCAGGCCAACGCGGAAACAGCCTTGCAGGGTGTCGAGCTTGTCGGCGAGCGCCACCAGGCGACCCGCCGGCGTCGCGGGGATCGAATCCTCCATGCTGGCCGGCTTGTAGTGCTCGTAGATGGCCTGCCAGACCTCCTCGGGTTCGTCCTGTGCCCGCGCGTACAGCCCGCCCATGACACCCTGCAGCTCGGTGAGCTCCTTCACCATCTCGGTGGTGAGGTCGCACTTGCACAATTCCGCGGCGCGCACCGCGTGTGGCGAGCCGCCCAGTCTGCGCACCAGCTTCACCATGCGCTTGGTCTTCTCGAGATACGATCCTAACTTCGTCTGAAACGTGACGTGGGCGAGGTCCGCCACCCGCTCGGCCAGCTTCTTGTGCTGATCGACGTTCCAGAAGAACCGGGCATCGTTGAACCGCGCCCGCAGCACCCGCTCGTTGCCCTGCCGCACCAGCCCCTCGGGATCGGCACTGGTGTTCATCGCCGCGACAAACTGCGGCGTAAGCCGGCCCTCGGCGTCCTCCACCGAGAAGTACTTCTGGTGGTGCCGCATCACCGTGACCAGCACCTCCTCGGGCAGCTTCAGAAACTCCGGATCGAAACTGCCCAGGATCGCTGTCGGGTATTCGGTGATGTAGACCAGCGTGTCGAGTAGCGCGGCATCAGGCTTGACTTTCACACCCAACGCAGCGATCCCATCTTCGATCCGCTTGCGGCGCTCGGCAGCCCGAACCAGGACGAAGTTCTCCCGGAGGACCTGCTCGTAATTCGCAAAACCAACCTGGAGCTCTTTGCCGCCTAACTGCCGGTGCCCGTTGGTGCGGTCGCCGGACCGTACGCCGGCCACCTCGCAGGGCACCACCTCATCGCCGAATAAAGCTACCAGCCACCGGATCGGCCGGATGAACCGCGGCCCATCCTTCCCGGTCCAGTACATGGTCTTGGGAAAGTGGATCTTGAAGATCAGTTCAGGCAGGGCGGCGGCCAGGATCTCGCGCGTTTCCCGGCCGGCGGTCTGCTTGCGGAAGCAGACGTATTCGCCCCGGGCAGTCGCTTCGACTTCCAGCGCCGAGACCTCGACTCCCATCTTTCGCGCGAACCCAAGCGCCGCGCCCGTCGGCTGGCCGTCTTTGAAGGCCGCCGCCTTGGGCGGGCCGGAAACCAGTTCTTCGGAATCGGCCTGGCGGACCGGGAGGCCCTCGGCGCGCAGCACCAGGCGGCGCGGTGTCGCATCGGTCCTGAACGAGGAGGCCGAGAGCCGATTCTGATCGAGCAATTCCTGAAACAGCGACTGCAAGTGATCGAGCGCCGGCGCGATCATCCAGTCCGGGATCTCTTCCGTCCCGATCTCCAGCAGGAAGGGCAGGCTCATTGGACCGCCTCCGCCCCGCTCTGATCCATCCAGCACTGGGCCGCGCCCAGCGCCAGCTTGCGCACCCGCCCGATCACCGCCACCCGCTCGGTCACGCTGATCGCCCCGCGCGAATCGAGCAGGTTGAACAGGTGCGAGCACTTGAGCACCTGGTCATAGGCCGGCAGGACCGGGAACCGCTTCTTGTCGGGGTAGTCCTGGTAAGCGTCCAGAAGCCGCTGGCATTCCTTCTCGTGCAGCTCGAACAGCTTCCAAAGCGTGGCCAGGTCGGCCATTTCGAAGTTGTAGACCGAGAACTGGACCTCGTCGGCCAGCCGCACGTCGCCGTAGCTTACGCCGGGCGCCCACTCGATGTCGTAGACGCTGTCCTTGCCCTGGAGGAAGGCGGTGAGCCGCTCCAGGCCGTAGGTCAGCTCCGCCGGTACCAGGTCGAGGTCGATGCCGCCGCACTGCTGGAAGTAGGTGAACTGGGTGATCTCCAGGCCGTCCAGCATCACCTGCCAGCCGATGCCCCACGCTCCCAAGGTGGGCGACTCCCAGTTGTCCTCCTCGAACTTGATGTCGTGCTTGCCCAGATCGATGCCGATGGCTTCCAGGCTGGCCAGGTACTGATCGATCACGTCGGCCGGGGAGGGCTTCAGGATCACTTGAAGCTGCCAATGCTTGTAGAGGCGGTTGGGGTTCTCGCCGTAGCGGCCGTCGGCGGGGCGCCGGCTGGGCTGCACGTAGGCCACCCGATAGGGCTTGGGGCCGAGCACGCGCAGGAACGTCTCCGGGGCCATCGTCCCCGCCCCCACCTCCAGGTCGTACGGTTCCTGGACGATCGCGCCGCGATCGCTCCAGTAGTTCTTCAGCTTGAAAAGAACCTCTTGAAAAGAATCCATTGCCTAAATCGTTTCCAGGACGGGTACGGTCACCAGTTTTCGCTCGACATGTTCCTCGATGGCGCGGACCAGAAAACGCCGCAAGTCCGCGGCCCTCACCCGGCTCCACTCCCGCTCCGGCAACTGGGCGATGGGCGTGCGCAGCATCTCCTCGGCGATGCTCCTGGATTCGCCCGCCACCCGCAGCTCCGGAAGAAACCCGGAGAGCTTCACCGCCCAGAGCGTAAAGTACGTGATCGCCTGCCACACGCCTTCAGCCCGCTTCGCCCGAAGGTGTTCCAGAACCGCCAGCAGCAGCCGGAAGAACAACTCGCTCGGCTCTGCCGGGGGAAGGAGTTGCTCGGCCACTTCCGCCATGTAATCCAGGGCAACGCCCGCCGAATAATCGGAAGCCAGCGTGAACTGCGAGGTAATCAGCTCGCAGGAATCCAGGCTGACCAGTTCCCTGGTCTCGCGCTGGAAATAGTACATCCTGACGTGTGAGAGCCGCTCCAAACCGCTGCCGAAAGGGCTCTTCGGCCTCCGCGCCCGCTTGGCCACGCCCCGCAACTTCCCCTGGTCCCGCGCCACAAAGCTGACAACCAGGTCCGCTTCCTTGAGCGGGTAGGTTCTGAGAACGAGAGCCTCGCTGATACGAGCCGGCACACGCGGAATCTTCAGGGTAGCACAGAAGAAGCCGCCGCCCGTGAGCTGGTAAGCTGGATTCTATGACCACCTCGGATTCGCCGCCGCTTGCCGAACTGGTCGCCACCCTGAGCGATGGAACCAAGGTCAAGCGGCGCCTCCTCCGCATGCGCGCCTGCAACGAGAAGGACGCCAAGGGCAAGCTCTGCGCCGGCCACTTGAAGCGCTGGTATTTCTTCGGAAACGAGATCCAGAAGCGGTTCGGCGACGATGCCGAAATCTACCGCTGTGAGCGCTGCAAGACGCTGTACCTGCCCAATCCCCAGGAGCAGCCCCGCTCGGGCACGCTCTGCTGGTGACGGCCCGCCGCGCGGCTAGCGTTTACATCCGACCACGAGCGCCCCTCCGCCGGAGGCGGCCCGCCGCGCGGTTAGCGCCCGCCGGAGGCGGCCCGCCGCGCGGTTAGCGTAAAAAAAACCGCACCGGGTTTGAGGGTGCCCGATGCGGTTCGCCCTTGGCTGGGCTGGGACCTGGCGTCGGGCTGTCTGGGATTCCATTACCCGCTTCGCGTTGCATTCCTGGTGAGGCCCGCGTCCAAGGTTCCTCCCATGAATGCCAGACAGTCACCGCAACCCGAGGATCCCGGGTGAGAGTGCAAATATCGACAGAATAGTGCAAATAACGACAGAACTGGGCCGTTCCGCGAATCTACAAAAAAACCCTCTGTTGCAACCTGCAATCGGAAAGTGAGGGGCACATCAATTTAAACATCGGCTCCCGCAAGCACGCTGTCCAATCTTAAACCGCCTCACTGCCTCTTGCCTGTTGCAGCAGAGGGCAGGTTCAAAGAGCTACTCCATCAATTCGGCATGTTTGGAGCACGCGAGACACCAGAGACGAGAGTGTGGAAATGATTGAAAACAAGGAGGCGGGAATCGACCGGCGTCCCCGCCGCGTGGCGCGGAGGTGCAGCCGGTGTGTCACTATGACACAATCGAACCCAATGGCCGTTCTCGGAGCGTGTTTGGCCGGCCTTCTGACCGCAGGCGCGTTGCTTCCACTCCAGACCCAGCGCGGCCCGCGCCGGCTTGCGGCCTCCGGCCGCGAGGAGCAGTCCGTGCCCTCGGGCGGCGATCGGGCGTCGTCGCCTGTCGAGGAGAGCTTTCTGGTCTCCGGCGAGCACCCCCTGCTGTTCCTGCGCCCGCAGCGCATCCGTCTCCTGCGGCGGGAGCGCGAGCGCCGCTCGGCGCGCTGGCAGCAGTTTGAGGCGCTGATGGCCGGCCACGCCGCCATGCCCGAGCAGGGTTTCGCCCTGGCCCTTTACTATCAGGTGGCCGGCGACGCCGGCGCGGGACGCCGCGCCATCGAGTGGGCGCTCACTTCCGGAGGCGATCTGCGCCAGCTTGCGCTGGTCTTCGACTGGTGCCAGCCCCTGCTCAGCGAGTCGCAGGCGGCTGCGCTCGCCGCCAAGCTCGAGCGCGCTCTCCGCCAGCGCCCGCGTGCGTTGACGATCTCCGAGGCCCGCTCGCGCGCATTGGCCGCAACGGTTCTCGCCGGCCGCGCTCCCGCGGTCTCCCAGCGGGAACTCGAGAGCCTGGTTCAGAAGTGGTGGCGCGGCGAGATCGTACCTGCGGTCAAGAACGGGCGAAATGCCCTCCCCCGGTCCGAAACCTACGCCCTGTTCGAGATGCTCCATGCCGTTCGCGACAACCTGAACATCGACCTGCGCGAATCGCTCCCAGCGTTCTTCGTGCGACTGCCTCTCTGCCACCTGCTCAGCTACTACCCCGCCTCCTATCCGGCTGCGGAGAACGAATTCCGCGTCCCTGCCGTGAAAGGGGCCGAGCCCGACCTCGCGATGGCGGCCATGTCGCGGGCCGCCGACCTGGCCATGGTGGCTTACGACAACAACGCCATCGAGAGCCAGTACCTGCAAGGCTGGGCGATGCATGACCGTTTCCTGCTGCGCGGCCCGCTCGGCATTCCCTATGAGTTCCTGTGGGCCAACCCGTATCAGCCGGGATTGAGCTACTACAACCTCCCGCTGGTCGTCCACGACCAGATTCTCGGTCGCGTTTTCCTGCGCTCCCGGTGGGACGACGATGCCGCCTGGCTCGGCTACTTCGATGGCCAACTCCAGACGTTCTCGGACGGCGAGCCGAAGATTCTCCCGCTCGGCGGCGCCGCCGAGCCGATACAGTTCGGCGATACGGCGGTGGTAGCCGTCAGCCGGTTCGTAATCAAGCAGGAGGCCACCGCGGTCTATGTAGTCGGGCTCGCTCCCCTCGAAACCTACCACGTCGAGCCGGACGCGGAAGAGATGCACGAGGCGCGGACCGATCCCGGGGGAATCCTCGAGTTGAAGTTCCCGAGCGGCTTCAGCGGCGGCATCCGCATCCGGCGCGTGGCGCCTCAGTAATACCAGTCGCGGATCCGGACCTCGATTCCGCTGCCCGCCAGCGCCTTGGCGAACAGCGTAAGGTCGGAGCCCTTGTAGTGGTACGGGTAAACGATGGCCGGCTTGAAGGCGCGCACCGCCTCGGCGGCCTCGGCCGGCGCCATCGTGTAGGGCAGGTTCATGCACACGAAGGCCACGTCGATGTTCTTGAGCGCGCGCATCTCCGGGATGTTCTGCGTGTCGCCGGAAAAGTAAAAGCGCTTCCCGCCGTAACTCAGCACGTAGCCCACCCCGCGTCCCTTCTCGTGGAACACCTGGGCGCCGGGCTCGCGCGGGATGTTGTAGGCCGCGACAGCCTCAATCTTCCATTTCGCGAACTCGATGGTCTCGCCGATGCGGATCACCGCGGCCTCGGGAACGCTTTTCGCCACCGCCTGTGGCGCGATGATGACCGTGCCCGGCTTGCGGAGTTCAGCGACCTTCGTGAGGTCCATGTGGTCGAAGTGAATGTCCGTGATTACGATCAGGTCGGCGGGCGGAAGCCCGTCGTAGTTGCCTTCCTTGGTCGGGTCGACGTAGAGGGCCTGGCCGGCGGCCTGGATGAGCAGGCTGGCGTGGCGGATGGGCGTAATCCTGACCGCGCCGCCCGAGGTTTGGAACTCCTCCACGGGGCGCTTCAGTTGGCCGTAAAGCGCAAATCCCAGCAGCAACAAGCAAGCAAGTGCTCTCATAGTCAGAATTCTACCGCCCGCCACCCCTCCCACGTTCATCCCGGCCAGAGTCTCCGTCCCTGGTCTTTTTTTCCGACTTGGCGAGAACTTTTTGCGCCCGGCGCCGTCTAAGGGTCTTGTGTCTTCTTGCGGGGCGCCAGGAATGCGCTTCCCGCTGAAGGAGCCTTGATGAAAGTCCTGAATCGACGTGCTTTTTGCAGGGGAGTGGCCACCGCAGCGATCCCCTTTGCCCTGCGGGACCAGACGGCGCTGGCGCTGGAGGCGCCGTTGGGGGCCTCCTCGCCGCCCAGCCAGTACTTGCGCCATTTCGGGGTCGATCCGGCTCTGGTGCGCCGGGTCATGGACGCGGCGCTCAGTCGTGGCGGCGACTATTGCGACCTCTACTTCGAGCACAAGGTCTTTAACTACATAGGCGTGGAGGACAAGGCCGTGAATCGCGCCTACACCGGCGTGGATTTCGGCGTCGGAATCCGGGTGCTCAAGGGAGACCAGACGGGCTACTCTTTCACCGAGGAGATCACCCCCCAGGCCATGGAGCAGGCGGCCAAGACCGCCGCGAACATTGCGGATGCCGCGGGCCGGAAGGCGCCGGTCCAGTACAAGCCCCGCGAGACCCCGCGCTACTACCCCATCGAGGTCTCCTGGGAAACGGTGAAGGCCGACCGCAAGGTGCCTTTGCTGGCCGCCATCAACGACAAGGTCTTCGCGCTCGACAAGCGGGTGGTCAAGTGCGGCGTGCACTTCACCGACGAGACTCGCCACATCCTGGTGGCCCGCTCCGACGGCCGCATGGTGGCCGACTTCCAGCCCATGACCAGCACCTACGTGACCTGCGTCGCGGAACAGAATGGCCGGCGCGAAGACGCCTTCTTCGGTCTGAGCGGCCGCTGGGGCTTGGAGTTCTACAAGCCGGAGACGCTGGACCGGCTCGCCCGGGAGGCGGTGAGCCGCGTGGCGGTGATGTTCGAGGCGGTCAAGCCCTCAGCCGGCGAGATGGAGGTGGTGCTCGCGCCGGGCATGTCCGGCATCCTGCTGCACGAGGCCATCGGTCACGGCATGGAGGCCGATTTCAACCGCAAGAAGATCTCGATCTTCTCCGACAAGATCGGCCAGCAGGTCGCCAAGAAGTTCGTTTCTATCGTGGACGACGGCACCAACCCCAATCTGCGTGGCACCATCAACGTCGACGACGAGGGCAACGAGACCCAGCGCACCATGCTGGTCGAGAATGGCATCCTGCGGAGCTATTTGCACGACCACATCAGCGCCGAGTTTTACAAGGTGGCCTCCACCGGAAACGGCCGTCGCGAGTCGTTTCGATTTGCCCCCATGCCCCGGATGCGCAACACCTACATGCTTCCCGGCCCGCACACGCGGGAAGAGGTCATTGCCAGCGTCAAGAAGGGGCTGTACGCCGAGGAGTTCACCAATGGCCAGGTCTTTATCGGGGCGGGCGACTTCACCTTCTACGTGAAGCTGGGCCACCTGATTGAGGACGGCAAAATCACCCGGCCGGTGAAGGATGTCAACATCATCGGGAACGGACCGCAGGTTCTCCGGCGGATCACCATGGTGGCCGACGACCTGCGATTCTCCGAGGGCGGCGGCACCTGCGGCAAGAACGGGCAGTCCATGCCGGTGCAGATGGGGCTGCCCACGGTCAAGGTATCGGCCATCACGGTGGGCGGAGTGAACGGTTAATGAGCCTCGCAAAATACGGTGGCCGACTGAAGCGGGCGCCCGCAACCGAGGGACTGCCCGGGCTGTCCCCGGTTGCCCCTCACGCCGATTCTCATCCGCAGCGGTACCGCGCACACCATGACTCCGTCTGTCACCGCATTTTGCGAGGCTCTGGAAGAGAGACACTATGACATCCAAAGAAAGTCTGGAACTGGCCCGCTCGGCGGTGGATCAGGCCCGCAAGCAGGGCGCCAACCAGGTCGCCGCCAACGTTTTCTCCGAACGCTCGATCGAGGCCGAGGTGCGGGCTGGAAAGCTGGAGAAGCTCCAGGAATCCGCCCGGCACGGACTGTCGCTCGCGATTTATCTTGAACAACGCTATTCTTCGCACAGCACCAACGACCTGCGGCACGATTCCCTGGCGCGGTTCATCGGGGAAGCCGTGGCCATGACCCGCTATCTGGCGCAGGATTCCTTCCGCTCTCTTCCCGACCCCAAGTACTACGCGGGTCAGGAGAAACGGGACCTGAACCTGGTGGATCCGGGCTACGAGAAGATCGACACGGCCGAGCGCGTGCGGCTGGCCAAGGCGATCAAAGCAGCGGCCCTGGCGCAGAGCGACAAGATCATTTCCGTCACCGCCGGATACGGCGACAGCTTCAGCCAGAACGTGAAGGTCCACAGCAACGGTTTCGAGGGAGAGGAGACCGGAACCTCGTTCTCGATTTCCGCCGAAGTGACCGTCAAGGACGATCAAGGTGGCCACCCTGAGGACTACGCCTACGCCTACACGCGTCATCTGAAGGATCTGCCGGAGGTCGCCTCGATAGGCAGGGAGTCGGCCCAGCGGGCGCTCAAGAAAATCGGCCAGCGCAAGATCGCCTCGGGACGCTACGACTTGTTGGTGGAGAATCGCAGCGCCTCTCGAGTGTTCGGCGCGCTCGTCGGCGCGATGACCGGGCGCGCCCTGCAGCAGAAGAGCTCGTTCCTGGACGGGATGCTGGGCCAGGCCGTCGCGTCGGAGAAACTGACCGTGAGCGAGGATCCGTTTGTCCCCGCGGGCCAAGGTTCTCGCCTGTTCGACGCAGAAGGCATCGCCGCCCGGAAGCGCGCTGTCATCGACCAGGGCGTCCTCAAGACCTACTACATCGACAGCTACTACGGCCGCAAGTTAGGCGTGGAGCCCACCACGGGCCGGCCCTCCAATCTGGTCTTCGACCTCGGGGACAAAGACCTCGCGGCCATGGTCCAGGGGATTTCCAAAGGGATCCTGGTTTCCAATTTCATCGGGGGCAATTCCAACGGGACTACCGGAGACTTTTCCTTCGGCATCATGGGGTTCTACATCGAAAACGGCGCGCTCCGCCAGCCCGTCAACGAGATGAACATCTCCGGGAATCTCAAGGACCTCTGGAAGCAGCTCGCAGCCACGGGAAACGATCCGTTCCCATACGGCGGCTGGCGCATCCCGACCCTGCATTTCACCGGCATCCAATTCAGCGGGCTGTGAGTTTCACGCTCATCCACTGGACCAGGTCATTGATTGTCGTTGTGGCGCAGGCGGTTCCGCCTGCGTTCTTAGCTCGCCCTTCTCACGCAGGATCGTGACGAGGCGCGTGAGGAGCCCGTGGATACGAGGCGGGCGAGAGGCGACGCCCGGAGGCGTACTCCACAGTACGTCGAGGACGTCTCCCGAGCCCAACGAAGTAGACATGGGCTCATCGCGCGCCGCAGTAGATCTTGTGTGAGAAGGGCGGGCTAGAGCCCCTTCATCGGGTAGAACGCATCGATGTTGAAGTAGATGGCGATCTTCTGTCCTGTGCCCGGTTGTGCCACTTCAAGGAGATCGTAGCTGTGCCGCTTGTCATGGATCAGCGCTTGGGAGGCGGGACGAGGCAGTCCTAGGACGGAAACGACGATGTATTCCTCGTGAACGTCGACCACCTCGAATGCGGTTTCCTTCGTTTTGCCGTCGCCTGTGCTCAGGATCGAGCGAATCAGGGCCGAGGTGACCTCGTGATGGAACTTGGCCTTCTCGTGATTCTCCAATGCCGCGTATGCCTCAGAACAGATCGCATGCGCCTCTATGTTCACAAAGCCCTTCTGGATCAACTCCTCAGCCGTTTTCACGGCCTTGTCGTATTGTTTCTCCTGGGCGGCCCGGCGCATCGCAATCATGTCCTTGCTATCCCCCGTGGGATCGCAACTACTGGCCTTCAAGCATGCGAATCGAAGCGCACGAAAGTCGATCGAGAGATCGCCGCTCGTTGCCCGCTTCACGAGTTCTCGATACGAAGAATCGTCTGGTTCAGCGCCAGCCGCGCCCACGGACGAGACTGCCAATAACAGGGCGATGACAAAAGATGGCAAACCGGCGCCTGACAATCGGTGCCCGCTCATGACCATGGCTGCGCTCCTCTCAAAGTCAAAGACTACCACTCTCCCAATAACGTGGCGCGCCGCTGATCGTCACGAGGGATGAAGGGAACCCGGCACTCCATCGCACATGCGTCTGGAGCCGACAGCCTCAACTTTGCGCTTTGTGGAAAACGAAGAAGAACACAGCCACGCTAAAGGCGCCAAACGCATAGATGAGCGATGAGAACAGCGTCACCGCAGGAACCAGCCCCCGCACGACGTTCAGCACGGTGCGAATCAAATCGAAGGCCAGAAGCGCCGTTACGAGAATCGTTCCGATCAGAGCCAGCAATGCCGCATTTTTGACTGTCATGCTCGGAGTATGAACGATGCCTCCGTCCTCCGCAAGCTAAAGCGAAGCCCCAGAATCGCCTCCACACAACCGGGCAGACGCCGGATGGGCCGGCTGTGTGAACGCCTGGCGAATCCGGAAGTTGGGCTCGAATCGCTGGAGTTCAATCCTTCAGCGGCCTGGTTCGTCCGGAAGTCCGGTTCTAGGAAACATGGAAGCACGGCACCTCGAAGTCGATAAATCACGCGAAGGCCGTCCCATCCCCGACAACCACGCGCCTGCGCCGCGCTGGCTGGTTGCGGCGCCAAATCCAGGTCGTCGCAAAGCGCTTATCTCTTGCTGCGTACGGCAGGCCCTGCGGCCCCGGCATTCCGCCCCTCTTCACACCACCTGCATCTCCGGCGCGGGCTGCTCCTCCAGCAACTCCAGACACAATTGCGCGGCGCGGTGGAACTTCTTCCGCCGCTGGTACCGTGGTCGTGGTGACGGATCGGATTTGGCGGTGACAGGGAAAACCTGCCAGCACCCGCTTGAAGGCAGCGAGGTCCCAAATGGCAGCTACGGGGCGACCTGTGGGTGATTCTTGCGAACCCACGCCTCGACGTGGCTGCGAAGTGTTTCAGCAAGCTGTCGCATCTCCTCCGCCTCCGTCTCCGATACGGTGTCGGCCCTCTCGTAGTCGGTGATATTGCGTTTCTTGCGAAACACGTCGAACTTCCCAATCAAAGTCGCCTCAACGCCGAGGGTGAATTCCAGAGAGTGAATCACGCGGTAGTGATGGTTGGCGCGCTCGGCTTCGTACCCGGCCGCGGCCAAGGCAGCGGAGGCAAGCTGGAGAGCCGCGTTATACGCAATGTTGAACTGCCAATCGGGAACCAGGTCCGGCGTTAGGCAGGCCTTCAGATCTCTATCGGCGACGAGGAAGAGGTCGGCGATTTCTTGCCGGCTTGTCTTGTGCTCCTTGAGCCATCCGAATTTGAGCCAGTCTTGCAAGCTCATTCTCATCACCGATCAGAAAAATCTTCGGGCCAGACACGACACTGGATAGGAAGTGCTGGCCTTGTGCAAGTCTACGACAAAACTCCTCGGTTCGATAAACGGAGGGGTTCACCTCTCTTCCAAGGTCCCGTTGCGCCCCAGCGAGGGCCGAGACAACATCATCCATCGAAACCCGCTCTCCGACAACCATGACGTCCACGTCGCTGCCCGTGGTTTCAGCGCCGGTTGCGATCGAGCCGTAAATGAACGCGAGCTGAACCTTGGCGGCGAGAGCAGTGAGACCGCCTTGTAGCACCTGGGCGACACCGAAGGTCTTTCGGATGAGTCCGTGCAGTTCATGGAACACCGGGCAATCTCGATTGGCCTGAAAGTACGTCTGCCGGCCTTCTAGCGTCCGGGTCAGAATCCCTGCACCGACTAGCCGCTCCAGTTCCCTCTGAACGGTCCCTGAGCCAAGCCGGATCGAGCGGATGATTTGGCGTTGGTAGAAGCGCTGATCGGTGTGCCCTAACACGAGGCGCAGCACGGCCTGGCGCGTAGCGCCAAAGAGCGCCGTCCCGATGGGGTCTGAAGGCGGATGGCTCATCGAACCCATAACAGGTATTATCATACCCATAATGGGTTCACACGTCAAACTAGAGGGCGGGGGTAGGCGTGGCCTGCGGCTCACACCGCCTGCATCTCCGGCGCGGGCTGCTCCTCCAGCAACTCCAGAAACAATTGCGCGGCCCGGTGGAACTTCTTCCGCCGCTGGTACACAATGCCCAGCGGCCGCACCAGTTCCGCCTCCATGGGGATGCCCACCAGCCGGCCCCGCGCAATCTCGGCCCGCAACGCCCGCGCCGGCAGGATGCTGATGCCCGCCCCCAGCGCCACCGCTTCCTCGATCATCTGGATGTTGTCGAAGTGCATGGTGCGGTTGACTTCCACGCCTCGCTCCCGCAGGAAGCGCTCAATGCGCTGCCAGATGGGAAGATCCTCGTCGAAACCCACGAAATCCTGGCCATCCAGGTCGGTCATCCCCACCACCGACTTTCGCGCCAGCGGGTGCGCCGGGGATGCGGCCACCACCATCTGCTCCTGCCGCCAGGGCAGCACCGCCAGCTCCTTGGTGGCTTCCGGGTAACTGACCAGGCCCAGGTCCGCGCAATCCGTCAGCACCGCTTCGTAGACCTTGTCCGGCCTGAGGTACTCCACCTCCAGCCGCGCGCTCGGGAATCGCCGCCCGAACTCCTCCTTCAGGTGCGACATCTCGGAAAGCCCCACCGAATAGATCGAAGCCACGCGCACCGTGCCCTCGACCTCCTTCTTCAGCGCCTCCAGCGCGATCTCGAACTCGTCGTGCCTCCGCAGCACGTCCCGGCACAGCGCCGCATAGAGCCGCCCCGCGGAGGTCAGAGTGAACGGCCGGGTCGAGCGGTCAAGCGATCCTTTCATGATGAACACTTCACGAGAGTGGTCTGCTGCGGCGAGTTTCCGGCTCCGAGCCTCATCGTTGATGGGAAAGGCTGTTCTCGACAGCTATCGGGACATCCGTTGCCCTTACTCGAAGGCCGCCTTTCCAAGCTCGAGGAGGACGTCGCGGGTTCGAGTCCCGTCTCCAATCCGTTCAACCACCCACGAGCCTGTACAAGCTGAGGGAATCCGATGAAATCCGCGGAATCGCCAGATTGACCGTGCCGCAGAGATCCGAAAGGGCAGCAACCGACTGACACACCAGCAGCAAGACTAGCCGCCCGATGGCGGGGAAGAAATCGAGCACAAATCGGTTCCCTGAACGGCTAGGGGGCCAACTATCGTGTCCAAGGCAGGGCGCTTGAGAACTTGTCGGCTGTTGACGGCGATCCGCGCTGACAGCAGATTCATCTGCGCCTTCGCATCACGCAAGAAAGAGGGCGACAAGGAGCTCGTCAGTCGAACCCCTACGGATAGGTCGGTGGTTGAGCGGGCGGAGGGGTCCAGCGTGATGAGATCATTTCCAAACGGGGTCCCCTCTTCCGCGGCGTAGTGGCTCCAACAAATCGAGTGCATGGCTGCAAGGTTCTTCTCGATGAAGCTCAGTGACGCTTCCAGGTCGGCGTCAGTTTCGCCGGGTAGCCCATACATCATCAAGACCCTGTTATGGATTCCCGCCGCGGCAGCATCCTCAAGTACGCCCCGCACAGTGTCGAGTTCGATGCCTTTGCAGATGCTATCTTGCACTCGCCGACTGCCGGACTCCAGCCCCCAATGCATTACGCGGCAACCGCCAAAACTGATATGTCGGAGTAGATCCCGCGTGAACCGATGTTCGAGCCGAGCCAGCCCGCCCCACGAGACGTCAGCGCCGGTCGCGAAGATCGTATCCGCAATCCGGCGAGCCAGAGGAGCAGAAATGGATGGGTCGACAAACGCGATATGCCGAGCACCGTGAGCTTTCACCAATCGGTCGATGTCTTTGCTCAGGCGTTTCTGGTTTCGCACTTCAAATTCCGGCTCGAGAATCGGATAGCTGCAGAACTTGCATTTGCCCCAGTAGCATCCCCGAGAGGCCATCAAGGGCAAGTGCCCGGGCTCACCGTAGGCTCCAAGATGAAGATCGCTGAAGTCCGGAGACGGAAGGTCGTTCATGGGAACCTGTCGCCCCACCTCTCGAACGTGCTCGCCACTGAACCCATCCATGGTGTCCGCTCCGGACAGGATCGAGGACATGGCATCGCTCAGTGCCGCCTCGCCCTGAAACGGCACGAAGACGAACCCCAGTTCTCTGAACCACTCAACGGTCTTTAGTCGCTCACGGAGTTGGGTTACCCAAGCCCCCCCGAAAAAGATCGGAAGGGTCGGGCACATCTTTCGTGCGATTACCCCGATCGAAAAGGCCGGCACGACCTGATTCACGGCGACTATGGAGATCCCGAGCAATGAAGGCTCAGCCTCTTCGACCTTGGGCATCACGTGCCGCTCCGCAAAGCCGAGCCAGGGATTTAACCGGTTATCGAGAAGACTATCTCGAAGACTCCCCGAATTCAGAGCAGCCGCACTGTGGGAGACGTCGGAAAAAAGGCCGTCATGGTAGTCCAGCGTGTCGAAACGATCTTGAGGTGCTGGCTTCCAGAACCCTCCGAAGCGCCTGACGAGAAGCTTGTAAGCCGGGCTGGTCAAAGACGACCTGTCGAGCCAGGAAGCGAACTCGCCGAACTCCATTCGCGCTACCGAACTCCCCACCAACGCGTCCTCTAGAGCCAAGTCGATTGAGGAACTCTGCTCCCGGCATATCTCGTGGATCGCCTCCGCATTCCCCCTATTTTTGAAGTGGCTCCAGAAAAGCAGATTGGCGTCCAATAGGAATGCGTCAAGACCGCGAGAGCGCAGCCAAGCTGCGAGAGACGGACCGGCAAGATATGGAGCGGCGACCTCCCACACTGGAGGGAAGACGACAACGCAATTCTTACCGGATTGTTTCGTCACACGCAATTCGACATTCCCCCTTATCAACTATACGCCTTGCGCTGTGCCGGGTTCCCAACATCCCCTGATGGAAAGCTTCGATCACTCCCAAGTGCATCTCGCAGGCGGGTTGAGAGTCCTTTACCGCGTACGGGCAGCGATGGCAAACCAGCCAGCTTTCCACAACATCGTGCTCAAGAGCCCCACCGGTGAACAGGTCCAGGTAAAGGGCCACAGCCTCTCGATCAGACCATCTGGCGCCCGTCTCAAGGTCGCGCCAACGAACTGCGGCGAGAACATGCTCCCTCCAGACTACTCGGACTGGAATTTCGGCGAGGGTTTTCATTATGACTTTGGCGCTCGAATAAACCAGTACAAGCGAGCATCGTCGGCTTCGGCTGCGGCGCTCCACTCTTGAGCCATGACGTTGATGAGTCCGTACTCCCCCAGAAGAATTTCGCGAAGCACTAGAGTCCGTCCACAGGCCGACCGCTCGCCAGATGTGAAGCGCCACCGGTGGAACATTGGTGGTGAGCCCTCCGAGTGCACGTCTACGGGTAGCCCAAGCAAGAGGTGCCCGCCCGGCTTCAGAACGCGCGACATCTCGCAAAGGGCAACTCGCGGCTCTACTAGATGTTCAAGCACGAAGAGACAGATGATACACTGAACGCTCGAATCTGGTAGCGGGAGCATCTCCACGATCCCTTCGATCACACTATCGGAGGGGCCAGCGATTCCGGGTTTACGGGGCGCGGCCCGAGATGCCGAAGGATCCAGGTAGAGCGTCCGGTGCTTTCCATGAGCAAGGTATCCATGGGCCGAACTGCGCCCGCCTATTTCCAACAGGAGGCCCTGCGAGGGAGCCTGAGCGAGGATTCCAGCGAGCTTATCCTCGAACAGCTCGGCTCTGGAAAGAAGAGTGCTGTCGTCCGCGAGGATTGGGCGGAGGTATCGGTATGTCTTGGCAAGCCAGGCAGCCATTTCCCGTTGCGGCCCTGGCCGCAGGACGCCCGAGAGCGGGTCGGACGGGCGCCCCTCAGACAGCCACAACAACGAAACACCTGATTGATGCCATGCCCTGTCGCCTTGCCAGTGGTCGGGCAGGGAGTCCGTGCTCCAGCAGTGTCGGGGCGCACCCGATTCGTCGAACGCAAACGTCACCTTCCACCCGTTAGCGAGGTTCTCCTGGACGCAAAGGTAAGTTACGTGTTCGTGCAAGCGCAGCTCAGAGAGTCAAACGTCTAGCCTGACCCCGATGGCCCTGGATGTGCCAGTTCCGGTGACACCTCTACCAAATCCAGTTGCGAACATTCCTCCAGAAACCTTACGATCTGCGAGACGATCTCGTCGGCATCCATCTCATACTTCATCGATACCCGGACAACAAGTTCACGAAGCGGCAATGGTTTGGAAAGGTGCTGGAGAATCTCGGCGCCGCTGCCGTTGACCTCGAAGGCTTGCCCGGTTCGGAATGAAAGCACGACCGTCCCCTGGGAGAGGACCTTGATTCTTACGCCCTCCCTGATCTTGGCAACGCGCAGAGGAGAATCCGGGATCACTCGCGATTCGACTCCAGGCTTTTCAGAAGGGCTTCGAGGTCGGTCAGATCTGAGGCGTGCAACTCGGGCGAACTGGCGCTTACCGTCGTGGGCGCGGTTCGTTCTCCGAGCCGGGAAAGAGGTCGGATCATCGGCGGCTCCCACCGCTCAGGTGGCTGCAGACTAGATCGTGCGGCGTTGTCCATAGCTCATCACTTTGCTTTCCAGAGGGTTGCAGGCGAAATCCACCCCTCTATCATGCCTCTCGCCGCGCCCGCCGTCAATCCCAACCGCCTCTCTGGCTTTCGCGGTTTGCTCTCGTCTAGGCGGCTCACAGTAAACCGACGCATCGGCAGTCGCGGCGGTTGCACTCCGGGGAGCTAGGGTGGATCAGCCACCCCATACACCTGGGATGCCCACCAACCGCGGGAATTGACGAAGAGGCGCTGGGGTTCTTCTGGCGGGGCGCGGTCCGTCGGCGCAATGTCCTGATATTTGAACGGGTTGCAACTCAGTTGCAACTCCCAAAGTGGTTGCGCATCCGGCTGCGGATCACTACAATCATTGTGATAATCTCCACCTTTGTGGAAAACGGCCTTGGCCAAACTTGCACGCACCGAAGTCGAATGCACATGTAGACGCGGCTGGGGGGCAGTGGCGGCGGAACGTACTCCAGCCCTTACTGGGCGTAGGCATTCTAAATGCCATAGAATCAGCCTTCGTGCGGTACTCGTTTGTCACAGGCATGCCCTCGTTGGCCCAAGATTCGGGCCGCGAGTCCGGTCCAGTATAGGTTGAGGCGATGGAGAACTACTTCACGTCCAGACTGGAGCGCAGAGACGGGAAGCGATACTTGCGGATTCCGGCCGAGATCTACGACCGAGCCGACTACGCTAACCGACGGTCTTTGAGACAGCGACTTGTTCCGCACGATTTCGATGGCGATCGGACCTCCAAACGGCAGGAACGGACAGATGCCCTGACGCTGTATCTCAGCCCTTTCGGGCACGACGACACGCAAGTCCACGAACAGATCTTCTCTGTCGTGATCCGGATGAAGAGTACTCCCAGTGCGTTCGTGCCAGTGCTTGAAGCCCTTAACCGTCTGGAGATCAACGTTCTGCATTGCTCCTCCATAGACATGGGGACTTCCAACCACGGCGAACCGGCCCGCCTCCTCGTTCGAATCCCTGCCCCCCTTGGGCGGGAACTCCAAGAACAGAGCGCGTCCCTCCGAACTACAACGCAGACGGATTCCAAGGCACGTCAAAACAACCCGCTGGATGCGGCAGCCGCCTGCTTGATCGTCCTATCAAAGTCGTGGACATCCACGAACCGGGAAGAGAAGAACGCCAAGAAGACCGTGAAGGCGGTGCTCGAACATGCGATCGAACGAATAAACGGGCTACGGTCCAAAGCGACGAATCGCAGCCAGCGTGATGTTCTCGTCACGGAGCTGTTGGAACTACACGTTAAAATCAAGGCGGTTGTCAAAGACGTCAGAGAGCGCAGCCATCTGCTCAGTGTCCTCGGCGAGCAGAACGTCGACGAGCATGATCTCTTCCTGCTGAACTTGCTGTCTTCATCTGCTCCTGAACCATCTGCTGCTGGGCCGCCACAACCGCGCGACTACTCCTTCATCACCGTCGCAGGGCTTCTCGGAGATCTTCTCTTCGCCGGCCTGGTCTTGGAGCCGGAGACCCTTACGTCACTTCAGACACCGCTCCACCTCCGTCACTCTGTCGATGTGCATCAACCCGAAGAGTGGGGTTGTTTTCGTGACGTCACGTGCGACGAGTGCAAGCCGCCTCAACCTGACCCACAGTCTCCCGAGTGGTTTCTTCTCGAAGTGCCAGACACCCCGCATCTCGAGCACTGTTCCTTTGCGACCTTAACCTTTTACGACGACTCCCATCTACTCCGAGTCACATTTAAGAACCGCGAAGAAGAGATTATCGCACTCGCCGCCAACTTTCGAGACAAACACGGTGAGTTGATCAGACTGGTCAAACCCCTTGGGCTTCTCAACGTTGATCTTCGCCTCATTGAGCCTTTACGCAAGCGGTGCGAGAAAGACTATGGGATGTCCGAATTACCGCCAACGGATCGCGGGATTCTCTACGAGCTCGTCGGCAATATTCGCTCCAGCAAATTGAGTCTGTTCGACAACGACTCAATTGCACGCCTAATCGCAGCACACATGCTCACAACTGGCCTTCCGTCCGACTGCCTGACTGAGCTTCGTGTTCGGCGCGCCTCTCCCTCCTCCGGACCTGTCAAATCGACGCTGTCAATCGACTCCATCGGCCCACACGAGACTGCGCTCCTCCTTGAGAAGACCGCCAAGGAAATGCCTAGCGGCGCCCGGTTGACTGTTACCTCTACTGCCGCAGCTCAAGGCTCCGACCGCGTACTGCTCTCTCGAACCTATCACGTCGTTCAAAGCGCGGGAGCAGCTCGGACGCTGACCTGCACAGTTGCGCGACCCCAGCGATTCGACATCGAGGATGACCTCCTGTTCAGCCTGATGGACACTTGCTGGAACCGTGCTTCTGTTCGCCAGGAGGCGACCCCACAACGTCTCTCAGCTACTCTACTGGACGACTACGCCACTGCCATCTATGGAGTGACGCTGCTAAAGCGCTTATTGAAGATTCAAGGAGTACTCGAACAGCTACAGAAGGAATCCGGCACGATACACGACGCGCTGAGATCCGTGTTTCGTAAACATCCTGTTTGGCAGCTTCTACGTGCCGTTGTAGTGCCCCTAGAACACTACATCGACGAGGCGTATTTCACCCTTGCGTGCGACTACATTCCAGTTGTTCATAAGGCGGGATTTGCTTGGCAGTGGCAAGATAAGACCATGAAGCAGGTCACTCTGGTTGATCTTGACCAAGCGACTGCCCAGACAACAGCGTTCCGAGAGAAAGTGGATGGTCTCAATACAAGCCTGGCCGCAATTCGCGATTTCCAGAACGCAGACCTGTCAGCAGAAAATAGAAAGATACTTAACGCCGCCGCTCAGGAGATTGCCGAAGTGTGTTTTTCGAGTGTAGAGGCCACCTCTAGTATCGCCGAGGTAGTGGAAAGGATAACCAGTGGATGAGGTATTGAGGCGACTTTGGGAATCCTTTGTTTGGATACTCTCTGCCCCTGACAAGAACGCTTGGCTCCAAGCTGGAGCCCAGGTGCTAGCAGGCGTATTAGGAGTGATCGGAGCATTTTGGGTTTTGACTCTCCAGTTGAGGAAGGATCGTGATAGAAAACTTGTTGAAAGCGGTATCGAATTGATCCAGCGCCGTATTCTTCAGGTGCGCGATCTTATAAGTGAATACCGCGCGCTGAGCGCTATCCGACCGGTGGTTACGGAGGAAGATCTTAAGAATGCATATGAGGCTCTCGCTGCAGTCTCGCTTCTTTATGGATATTTACAACAGAAGATAGGGGCAAAGAAGCTTCAATCAGAAGAGAGGTACTTTTCGACGCTGTTGGATGCTAGAATTAGCCGGGTCTCGACCAGTCCAGTTGCTCGTTGCGACTCCAATGAGATGGACGAGGTGGTGTGGGCGAAGGAGGACGCGCCTGCAATGAGAAGCCAACTGCACGGCGCATTTCTTGGATTCTATCTCTGCGCGGGAGGGGATTCGGTTGATTCTAGGGATCGCCATGCACAAACGCAGACTTGGCATGCCAATGAGCGAAACTTAGCGATTATCGACTCGAACCTCATGAAGTTGTATGCGTTTTTCGACTTTGCGGGCAGAACCATTCAGAAGGGCAACCTGCCACTGGTAGGACGGCTTCCGTGGATTGGAATCGACTGGTGGCGAAAGCGCCACCTCTTGCAGCACTACAGGCTCGCTATTGGGGGGATCGAGAGGCTGAGAAAATAGCGGCAACGCCGGTCAGGAATGGAGACTATGGCACAACATGACAGCAGGCTTGTTTTCGTCAGAAAGGCATCAGGCCTCGTCAAGGCGCTGACGTGGTGGGATGTGTTCGTCGCCGTGGTTTCGGCGCCAGCGGGCTCGGGAATTATCTACTACTCTGTTTCTACGAGCGCCACGTTTCCCGGCGGCAACATAGCGCTCAGCTTCCTGATAGGGATGTTGCTCGTTTTCCCCGTGATCTATGTGGCGGCATCCACGTCTGGGTTGATTCCTCGATCGGGTAGTCTGTACGTTCTCATCAGTCGGGTGCTGAGCCCATCGCTGGGTTTTCTGGCGGCCGTACTTTTCTTCTTGGGATACACTCTGAGTGTCGGGGTTGTGGCGTTTGTAACGACAAGCATCGCAGGTGGGATCTTCGTCCAAACTGGTAAGGCGGGTGGTCTTCGCTATTTACAGGACTTTGGGGTGGCGTTGGAGCGTCCTGGAAACAGCGCCATAGGCGGCGCGATCCTGGTGATTCTGACGTGGCTCTTGGTTCTAAGGGGTGTCAGGGCTTTCCGGAGAGCCATGCGAGTGATGTTTGTGTTCGCCGTTGCGGCGGTGGTCACGACCGTCGGGTTCTTTTTCGCCGTTCGATTCTTCGGGGGGGTGCCACGCTTCTTCAACGGGGTGTGGGGTGCCGGCTCATATGAGAAGGTACTCGGAATCGCAGCTCAGCATGGATGGAAAGCACCCCCCTTCTCCTGGGGGGCGACACTCGACCTGCTCTTGGTTGTGCTCTTCTCGTATGGCGGTTTGGAGTTGATCAGCTATGCCAGCGGAGAGGTGTCGCACTCTGATCGGAGGAGCTTTCGTGGTTATATTGCCGGCTGGGTCTGTCTTGCTTGCCTCTACATCATCATATCGTTTTCAGTCACCTTCGCCTTCGGGGATTTTATCAACGCCTATGGCTTTATGTTTCAACAATACAGTCAGGAACTTGGGCAGGCGGTCCCGGCTGTTGCGCCATCAATTCCGTTCTACTTCACGTCCATCATGCCGAATCCTTGGGTCAGCATTCTGGTCTCGTTGGCTCTCTGTGTTTGGCTGCTAAACACGATGGTTCCTTACTTCTTCTCCCCATCTCGACTCGTGTTCGCACTCGCGATGGACCGGACCGTTCCCCGCGCTCTCACAAATGTCAACGCAAAGACCGGCGCACCGACGACTGCATCTCACCTCACGCTTGTCGTTGCCCTTGCGGGTGTACTTCTCAATCTCCTGAACGTCGGGGTCGTTCTGGGGACGATCTTGTTCTGCGCGCTTTTTGTGTACTGGCTATACGGGTTGAGCGCAATGCTTCTCCCGTATCGGCGTCCCGACCTCTACGAGCGCCTGCCTGAGCAGAGGACGATTGGTGGGTTGCCGGTCATCTCGATCATCGGCCTCCTAGCCTTCGCCGTTGGCTGGTTTGTGGTGTTCGTCGCGATTCGTCAACTGAGCATGACTATTGTCGTCTTTCTGTCGGTGCTGATGGGCCTGTGCATGTCCCTCTACGCATGGCGCCTGTCTGCGAGCCACAAGATTGGAATCGATGTTGAGAGAATCTGTCGCGAACTGCCTCCGGAATGACCTATGCGGCTGCTGTTTTTAGCGGACGTCCATGGCTCTCTCGCAGTGCTGCGAAAGAGTCTAAGAGCCGTGAAGCAGCATGCCGCCAACGTCTTAGTCATAGCTGGGGACCTGTGCGGGAAGGAGATGCTGGCAATCGTCAAGAAAGCCGATGGCACTTATTACACAAGCTTTCGCGGCAGACGGAGGGACTTTTCAGCTTTAGGCATAGAGGTCGTCGAGAGGGATGCTCAGGAATTCGGGCAGTACTGCTTCCGCTGCCAAGAGAGTGAGATAGAAGGCCTTAGGGCGAACGCCGATAACATAAGCCAGATGTTCGTTTCGAAGATCGTCGACCGGCTTGAGAGCTGGAAGGAAACAATTGCCTCGGAGCTTGATCTGAAGAGAGTCGCTGTTTTCATCACTCCTGGCAATGACGATCCGATCGAGATTAATGAGACACTGAAGTCATTCGAAGGTGCGGGTATCCTGTGCAATCTCGATGGATACTGTCGATTGGGCAGGAATTCTATCATCACGCTGGACTACACGCCTCCGACTCCATGGCACACCCCGCGTGAGGCTGAGGAGAGCGTGCTCGCCAGGATGATACGGGCTAAGGTGTCGAGACTGCCAGATCCGGGGCATGGAATTTTCAACTTTCACTGTCCGCCGGCCAGGACGATGATCGACCTAGCACCAGAACTCGATGACAACCTGCGTCCTGTGTTGAGTGTAGACGGACAGAACCGTATTCATGTCGGCAGCGAAGCGGTTCGAACGGCCATCGAGGAATTCCAGCCGGTGTTGGGTCTGCACGGCCACGTTCACGAGGCTGCCGGTGAAGAGTCTCTTGGACGTACGGTCTGCCTGAATCCCGGATCTGAATACTGGAACGGTGTATTGCACGCCTATCTGGTTGATCTCGACGAGGATGGTAGCCTGACAAGTTGTCATCCGATCGAAGGCTGATGGTTCAGTGAGCGCTCACGCCGAACAAAACCGGGTCTTTTCCGATCTCGCGGTCGATTTGGTGGCACAAAGTGAAAAGAGCGGGATCCCTCTGCGGGTCCTTGGCAGCGTTGCTGTTTACCTCAAATGCCCTCGAAGGCGATCGTTTCTGGACTCGGATCGGGCCCCGTTTTCTGATATTGATTTCGCCACTACAAGCGAATCCTCAGAGGAGGTTGCGCGCCTCTTGGTGGAGAGGGGCTGCGAAGAGAATGAGAACTGGCGGATGCTCCGTGGGCATCAACGCCGTGTCTTCTATTCGCGCGAGAACATCACTTTCGAGGTCTTTGTGGACAATCTTTGCTTGTCTCAATCGATTCCTCTTCGCGGCCGGCTGTCCCTAGACTACCCCACGATTTGCCTAACTGACCTCCTCCTAAGTCGCGTTCAGAAGGTTCGATTCGAGCAGAAGGATCTGATCGATATCTGCGTCCTGCTTCTCGAACATGAACTCGGAACGCGTGGCGGCTTCGACCTTGGCTACATCCTCTGGCTGGCAGCAGGCCATTGGCGGTGGTGGCGAGTGTGGAAGAGCGCGCTAAGTCAACTAGCGAGCGGGTGTCAGACTGTCATCTCAACACCTGAAGATCGGCAAGCCATCACCACCACACTATCGAGACTAGGCCATGAGTTGGACTCGGTTCCGAAGACGACAGCGTGGCGCCTTCGGGGCCTTGTAGGCGACCGGTGGGCATGGCATGAAAACGTGGAATCGGCGTGAGGCGTGAGTACCGTGAAGTCAATCTGCACTCACATTCCCAAGCTGGTCGTCGCGGGTTGGCTGTGCCCCGCGTGGTGGGGACGGCAGAGCCCGCCTAGTTGGTTCCTGTTGATAAATCCCCTTCGCACCAGCTGACGCCCGCGAAGTCCGGTTGAGGGAGATCGACCGGCAAGGCGGAGCCATACGTGTTGAGCCAGCCCCTTCCCGCCAAGGATCTGGATCGATCCTGCCAAACCCCGTCCCATTCCCATTCCCCACGATCACGCGCCCACGCCGCACTGGCCGGTTGCGGCGCCAAATCCGCGTCGTCGCAAACCGCTAGTCTCTTGCTGCGTACGGCGGGCACTCGCGCCCCAGCCCTCCGCCCCGCCTCACACCGCCTGCATCTCGGGCGCCGGCTGCTCCTCCAGCAGATCCAGAAACAATTGCGCGGCCCGGTGGAACTTCTTCCGCCGCTGGTACACAATGCCCAGCGGCCGCACCAGTTCCGCCTCCATGGGAATGCCCACCAGCCGGCCCCGCGCGATCTCGGCCCGCAGCGCCCGCGCCGGCAGAATGCTGATGCCCGCCCCCAACGCCACCGCCTCCTCGATCATCTGGATGTTGTCGAAGTGCATGGTGCGGTTGACTTCCACGCCCCGCTCCCTCAGGAAGCGCTCGATGCGCTGCCAGATGGGAAGATCTTCGTCGAAGCCCACGAAATCCTGGCCATCCAGGTCCGTCATCCCCGCCACCGACTTCCGCGCCAGCGGGTGCGACGGGGAGGTGGCCACCACCATCTGCTCCTGCCGCCAGGGCAGCACCGCCAGCTCCTTGGTGGCTTCCGGGTAGCTGACGAGACCCAGGTCCGCGCAATCGGTCAGCACCGCTTCGTAGACCTTGTCCGGCCTGAGGTACTCCACCTCCAGCCGCGCGTTCGGGAATCGCCGCCCGAACTCTTCCTTCAGGTGCGACATCTCCGAAAGCCCCACCGAATAGATCGAGGCCACGCGCACCGTACCCTCGACCTCCTTCTTCAGCGCTTCGAGCGCGATCTCAAACTCGTCGTGCCTCCGCAGCACGTCCCGGCAGAGCGCCGCATAGAGCCGCCCCGCGGAGGTCAGAGTGAACGGCCGGGTCGAGCGGTCCAGCAGCGTAACCCCAAGGCGGGTCTCCAGTTCGTGGAGGTGCTGGCTGGCGGCGGACTGGCTGACGCCGTTCATGGCCGCGCCCCGGCTCAGGCTCCTCGCCTGCACGATGTCACGGTAAAGACGCAGATGGTCGAAGCTCACAACCACCTCAGAATATCATAAGACGGTCTTATTTTCAATAGGAACAATTCCCGATTGACTAATGTTCCGCTTTCCGCTATCCTGACCTTAACAGCCCTTCTTCTCCGGGGAGCGAATGCCATGAGCGACCAGACAGCACCTGCCGGTCTACCCGGCCCGCAAGGCCTGTACGACCCCCGCAATGAACACGACGCCTGTGGCATCGGCTTCGTGGCCAGCATCAAGGGCGAAAAGTCCCACGACATCATCCTGAAGGGCGTCCAGATCCTGCTCAACCTGGCGCACCGCGGAGCCTGCGGCTGCGATCCCGAGACCGGCGACGGCGCCGGCGTCCTCATCCAGGTCCCCCACGAGTTCTTCGCACACGCGTGCGCCAAAATCGGTTTCTCGCTTCCCAATCCCGGCGAGTACGGTGTCGGGATGGTCTTCTTGCCGATCGAGAGGCACGAGCGGCTGATCTGCGAAGGCATCCTGGAGCGCATTGTACGCGAAGAGGGCCTGAGCGTGCTGGGCTGGCGCGACACGCCCATCAACGATGAGGCGATCGGCCGGATCGCGCGCGCCTCGCGCCCCTACATCGAGCAGGTGTTCATCCACCATGCGGCGGGCATGGACCAGGACGCGCTCGAGCGCAAGCTCTACGTGATCCGCAAGCGCGCCGAAACGGAGATCGCCGCCTCCGACCTCCGCGACAAGAGCTATTTCTACCTCCCTTCCCTCTCCTCGCGCACCATCGTCTATAAGGGCCTGCTGCTCGCGCCCCAGATCGCCAGCTTCTACCGCGAGCTCTCCAATCCCGAGCTGGTGAGCGCGCTGTGCCTGGTGCACCAGCGCTTCTCCACCAACACCTTCCCGACCTGGCAACTGGCGCACCCGTACCGCTACCTGTGCCACAACGGCGAGATCAACACGCTGCGTGGAAACGTCAACTGGATGCACGCGCGCCAATCCGTGCTGGCCTCGCCGCTGTTCGGCGACGACATCAAGAAACTGTTCCCCATCTGCGCGCCCGGCGGCAGCGACTCCGCCCAACTGGACAACACGGTGGAACTGCTGGCGCTGGCCGGACGCACCCTGCCGCACGCCATGGCCATGTTGATCCCGGAGGCCTGGGCGGGCGACAGCGCGATGGCGGACGAGAAAAAGGCATTCTACGAGTACCACGCCTCGCTGATCGAGCCTTGGGACGGCCCCGCGGCCATCGCCTTCACCGACGGCCGCGTGATCGGCGCCACGCTGGATCGCAACGGCCTGCGCCCCGCGCGCTACCTGGTGACGCACAACGACCTGGTGATCCTGGCGTCGGAGACCGGCGTGCTCCCCGTAAAGCCCGAAGAGGTGCGTTTCAAGGGCCGCCTCCAGCCCGGCCGCATGTTCCTGGTGGATACCGGAGAAGGCCGCATCATCCCGGACGAGGAGCTCAAGCGCAGGCTGGCCTCCCGGCAACCTTACGGGGAGTGGATCCAGCAGAACCAGGTCACCCTCGACCAGTTGCCGGAGCCGAGCCGCTGGCACCCCACCGAGTACGATTCGATTCTCCAGCGCCAGCGTGCGTTCGGCTACACGGACGAGGACCTGCGAATGATCCTCACTCCCATGGCCGTGAACGGCATGGAGCCGGTCGGCTCGATGGGCGTGGATACTCCGCTGGCCTGCCTGTCGGACCGGCCGCAGCCGCTGTTCAACTACTTCAAGCAACTGTTCGCGCAGGTCACCAACCCGCCCATCGACCCGATCCGCGAGGAGCTGGTGATGTCGCTCGAAAGCTTCATCGGCAAGGAGCGCAACCTCCTGGATGAGACTCCGCAGCACTGTCACACGCTCAAGCTCAGGCATCCACTGCTGACCAACTACGATCTCGAGAAGCTGCGCCGCGTCTCGTTGGGCGATTTTCTCGCCACCACTCTGCCGGCGCTCTACCGCGTGGACGGCGGGGAGAAGGAACTCGAGCGCGCGCTCGAGGACCTCTGCCGCCAGGCCTCGCTGGCCATCAAGAGCGGCTACAACGTGCTGATCCTCTCCGACCGGGGCATCGAGAAGGATTACGCCGCGATCCCCAGCCTGCTGGCGCTGACCGCGGTTCACCATCACCTGGTGCGCGAGGAGACGCGTACGCAGGTAGCGCTCATCGTCGAATCCGGGGAGCCGCGCGAGGTGATGCACTTCGCCCTGCTGGTCGGCTACGGCGCGAGCGCCGTAAATCCGTACCTGGCCATCGAGACGCTCGAGGACATGCACCGGCGCGGTCTGTTCCCGCCCGAGCTGACCTTCCGTGAGGCGCTGCGGAACTACAAGAAATCCATCAACAAGGGCCTGCTGAAGGTGTTCTCGAAGATGGGCATCTCGACGCTGCAAAGCTATCGCGGCGCGCAGGCCTTCGAGGCCATCGGACTCAACAAATCGGTGGTGGACAAGTACTTCACCGGCACGGCCTCGCGCATCGAGGGCGTGGGCCTGGACGTGCTCTCGCGCGAGGCCAAACTCAAGCACGACTACGCCTTCCAGCCGCCCACCGAATCGGAAACCGAGCTGGCGGTGGGCGGCAGCTACCATTACCGCGTGCGCGGCGAGTATCACCTCCTGAATCCGCAGACCATCGCCAAGCTTCAGCACGCGGTGCGGCAGTCCAGCTACCAGACCTTCAAGGAATACTCCGAGCTGGCCAACAACCAGAGCCGGAACCTGTGCACGCTGCGCGGGCTGATCGAGATCCGCAGGAACCCGCGCCCGATTCCGCTCGAGGAAGTCGAGCTCGCCAGCGAAATCGTCAAGCGCTTCTCCACCGGCGCGATGTCGTTCGGCTCGATCTCCAAGGAAGCGCACGAGACGCTAGCCATCGCCATGAACCGGATCGGCGGGCGCTCCAACACCGGCGAGGGCGGCGAAGACGAGGCGCGCTTCCGCCCCGACGCCAACGGCGACTCCCGCCGCAGCGCCATCAAGCAGGTGGCCTCGGGCCGCTTCGGCGTCACCACCAACTACCTGGTGAACGCCGACGAGTTGCAGATCAAGATCGCGCAGGGCGCCAAGCCCGGCGAGGGCGGCCAGCTTCCCGGCCACAAGGTGGACGCAGTCATCGCGCGCATCCGCCACTCCATCCCCGGCGTGCAGTTGATCTCCCCGCCGCCGCACCACGACATCTACTCGATCGAGGACCTGGCGCAGCTCATCTACGACCTGAAGAACGTCAACCCGCGCGCCCGCATCTCGGTGAAGCTGGTGGCCGAGGTGGGCGTGGGCATCGTGGCGGCGGGCGTGGCCAAGGCGCACGCCGACCTGGTGTTGATCAGCGGGCACGACGGCGGCACCGGCGCCTCCCCGCTCACCGCCATCAAGCACTCCGGCGCCCCCTGGGAGCTGGGCCTGGCCGAAACGCAGCAGGTCCTGGTGATGAACGACCTGCGCAGCCGCGTCCGCGTGCAGACCGACGGTAAACTGCAAACCGGCCGCGACGTCATGATCGCCGCGCTGCTGGGCGCCGAGGAGTTCGGCTTCGCTACCGTGCCGCTGGTTTCGCTCGGCTGCGTCATGATGCGTAAGTGCCACCTGAACACCTGCCCCGTGGGCATCGCCACGCAGAACCCGGCGCTGCGCGCCAGGTTCCAGGGCCAGCCCGAGCACCTCATCAACTACTTCTTCTTCGTGGCTGAGGAGGTGCGCGAGTGGCTGGCGCAGCTCGGCTTCCGCACTTTGGACGAAGCCATCGGCCGCGTGGACCGGCTGGAGATGGCCGACGCTCTGGATCACTGGAAGGCGCGCGGGCTGGACTACTCGTCGATTCTTTACAGCCCGCCAGTGCCCGGCCGCGTCTCGCGCCGCTGCACCACCAGCCAGGACCACGGCTTGCAGCAGGCGCTCGACTACAAGCTCATCGACCACGCGCGCGACGCACTGGAGAGCGGCACGCCGGTCGAGTTCCGCCTGCCCATCCGCAACATCCACCGCACCGTGGGCGCCATGCTCTCGGGCGAAGTGGCGCGCCGCTACGGCTCCGAGGGCCTGCCCGAGGACACCATCAGGTTCCACTTCACCGGGTCGGCGGGCCAGAGTTTTGGCGCGTTCCTGGCCAAGGGCGTCACGCTCGCGCTCGAGGGCGACGCCAACGATTACGTGGGCAAGGGTCTCTCGGGCGGCAAGCTCATCATCTTTCCGCCGAAGAAATCGACCTTCCAGCCCGAGGAGAACATGCTGGTCGGCAACGTCGTGCTCTACGGCGCCACGAGCGGCGAGGCGTTCTTCAACGGAATGGCCGGCGAGCGATTCGCGGTGCGGAATTCGGGCGCCACGGCGGTGGTCGAGGCGGTTGGCGACCACGGCTGCGAGTACATGACCAACGGCATCGTGGTGGTGCTCGGGCGCACCGGAAGGAACTTCGCGGCCGGCATGACCGGCGGCATCGCCTACGTGCTGGATGAGGCCCGCGACTTCGCCTCGCGCTGCAACCGCGCCGGGGTGGACCTCGAGCCGCTGGACGATACCGCCGACATCCAGTTGCTGCACGGCCTGATCGAGCGCCACCTCGATACCACCGGCAGTCCGCGCGCCGGCTGGATTCTGGACAACTGGGCTTCCATGATGAGCAAGTTCGTCAAGGTCTTCCCACACGAGTACAAGCGCGTGCTCGGCGTTCCGCGCGCGGCGGAGGTGGTCCATGGGTAAAGTCACCGGCTTTCTCGAATACCCCCGCGAGGCGGCCCAGCGGCGTCCCATCAGCGAGCGCCTCAACGACTTCTTCGAGGTCTACGAAGAGTTCCCCGAGGCCAAGGTCCAGGTGCAGGGCGCGCGCTGCATGGATTGCGGCGTGCCCTTCTGCCACACCGGCTGCCCGCTGAACAACCTCATCCCCGATTGGAACGACTTGGTCTATCGCGACCGCTGGAAGGATGCCATCCGGGCCCTGCACGCCACCAACAATTTTCCGGAATTCACGGGCCGGCTCTGCCCCGCCCCGTGCGAGACCTCCTGCGTGCTCGGCATCAGCGAGCCGCCGGTCACCATCAAGCAGATCGAAAAGTCCATCGTCGACCGCGCCTTTCGCGAGGGCTGGATCGTGCCCGAGCCGCCGCCGGCCCGCACCGGCAAGCGCGTCGCGGTGGTCGGGTCGGGGCCGGCAGGCCTGGCCGCCGCGCAGCAGTTGAACCGCGCCGGCCACAATGTCGCCGTGTTCGAGAAGGCGGACCGCATCGGCGGCCTGCTGCGCTACGGCATCCCCGATTTCAAGATGGAGAAGCGCATCCTGGATCGCCGCCTCGACCAACTGACGGCCGAGGGCGTCGTCTTCCGCGCCAATTCCCACGTCGGCGGCAACGTGCCGGTGGAGAGCCTGCAACAAGAGTTCGATGCCGTCCTGCTGGCGGGCGGCGCCGAACACCCGCGCGACTTGCACGTGCCGGGGCGCGACCTCAAGGGCATTCACTTCGCCATGGAGTTCCTGCCGCAGCAGAACCGCCGCACCGCCGGCGAGCGCATCAACTCCAAGGGAGGCATCCTGGCCACCGGCAGGCGCGTGGTCATCATCGGCGGCGGCGACACCGGCGCCGACTGCCTGGGGACCTGCCACCGCCAGAACGCCGCCTCCGTTCACCAGTTCGAGATCTTGCCGATGCCGCCCGCCAACCGCGCGCCCGAGACGCCCTGGCCGCTCTGGCCGCTGCAACTGCGCGTCGAAAGCTCGCACGAAGAGGGCGGCATCCGCGAATGGGCCGTCGCCACCACCAAGTTCACCGGCGACGACCGCGGCAACGTGGCGCAACTTCACGCTGTGCGCGTTGGCCCCGCGCCGAGCTTCGCGCCAATCCCCGGCGCCGAGTTGACGCTCGAAGTCGACCTGGTGCTGCTGGCCCTGGGCTTCACCGGCCCGGTGAAAAACGGAATGCTCGAACAGCTCGGGGTGAACCTCGACCCCCGCGGCAACGTCGCCACCAACGAGAACCACATGAGCTCCGTCCCCGGCATCTTCGCCGCCGGCGACATGCGCCGCGGCCAATCCCTCATCGTCTGGGCCATCGCCGAAGGCCGCAGAGCCGCCCGCGCCATCGACCGCTACCTGATGGGGGAGAGCAGATTGGCGTAAGAAGTGGCAAGCCGTGCCCCTCTGCCCACGGCCGCTACATTCACCAACGCGTGCCCTGGTCACACCGGTGACCGATGCACGATGAGCGATCCGCCCTTGGGCAGCGCCTCATGCGCCTTCTTGAGCAGCGCTCGTTTCGTGTCCAGGTCCCAGTCGTGGAGGATGTGTCCCATCACCAGGACGTCCGCCCCGCCATCTCGAACAGGCCGGCCGCAGTCCTCGGCGCGCTATTCGCAGCGCAGGGCGGTGACGGGGTCGACGCGGGTGGCCCGGCGGGCCGGAATCCAGGTGGCGAGCAGGGCCACGGCGGCAAGCACGATGGCCACGCCCGCGAAGGTGAGCGGGTCGGTGGCTTTGACGCCATAGAGCAGCGCGGTGAGCACGCGGGTCAGGCCGAAGGCAGCGGCCAGACCGATGGCCACGCCGATCCCGGCTAGCGTCATGCCGTGGCGCACCACCAGGCCCAACACGTCGCCCCGACCGGCGCCGAGCGCGATGCGGATGCCAATCTCGTGGGCGCGCTGCTCCACCGAGTACGCCATCACGCCGTAGATGCCGATCGCCGCCAGCAGCAGCGCCGTTCCGGCGAAGACGCTCAGCAGCAGCAGGATGAAACCGCGGTCCGCCATCGATTTCTCGAACACCTGGTCCATCGAGCGGAAGTCGAACACCGCCTGTTGGGGATCGACCGAGACCACTTCGCGGCGCACGGTGGTGGCGAGCGTCATGGGATCCATGGATGTGCGTACCACCCAGGCGATGGGCAGAATCTTGTTGACCAGCGCCGTCAACGCATCGTTAACCTGCGCCTGCGGGACGTACATCATGGGCGGCGGCTCGTTGTTCAGGCCGAATTCGCGCACATTGCCGACCACACCGACGATTTCGCGCGTGTGATCGTCGAACTCCGGGGCCAGGCCCTTGCCGATGGTGATGCGCTGGCCGAGCGGGTCCTCCTTCGGCCAGTATTTGCGCTTCATGGCTTCGTTGACGATCGCCACCGCGGGCGATTTGGCGGTATCCGTGTCGGCGAACTCCCGGCCGCGCAGCAGGGAGACGCCCGTGGCTCGGAATGCGCGGGGCGAGGCATAGCGCCACTGTTCCTCACCGGTCGGATCGGCGCCCGAGGCGGGCCGGCCTTCGATCCAGAACGGCAGGTCGGGGCCAGGTTCGGTGGGAAGGCTGATGATATTGGCGGCTGCCCGCACTCCCGGCAGGCGTTCCAGGCGCTCGATCAGGAGACGGCTGAACTGCGTCACGGCGGCGGTGTTGGCGTACCTGGCGCCGGTGAGCGCGGTCTTGAAGGTGAGCACGTTGCGCGCGTCGACGCCGGGTTGAACGCCGCGCAGCAGCACGGCGCTGCGAATCAGCAGGCCGGCGGCGATCAACAGCACCAGGCCAAGCGCCATCTCGCTCACCACCAACAGACCACGCGCGCGCAGATGCCGCACGCTCGAGGTGGTGCGGACGGCGCCCTCCTTCAGGGTGGAGTTCAGGTCGGGCCGCGAGATCTTGAACGCGGGCGCCAGGCCGAACACAACGCCAGTTGCGAGCGAAAGCAGCAGTGTGAACAGGAGCACGCGGACGTCGAGCCCGGAGTGGGTAGTCATTTCCGAGAGGCGCGGAAGCTCCGCGGGCGTGAAGGCCAGCAGAAGCCTGAGACCCCAATGCCCGAGCAGCAGGCCGATGGCGCCGCCGGCCAGAGCCAGCAGACCGCTCTCGGTGAGCAGTTGGCGAACCAGCCGCCAGCGGCCGGCGCCCATCGCGGTCCGGATGGCGATCTCCTTTTCGCGGGCCGCCGCGCGCGCCAGCAGCAGGTTGGCAACGTTGGCGCAGGCGATCAGCAGCACGAAAGCCACCGCGCCCAGCGTGATCAAAAGCATGGGCCGGATGTCGCCCACCACTTGCTCGCGCATGGAGAACACGCCCGCACTTTCCTGCTTCGCCATCGCGTTCGGGTACTGGCGGCGAAACTGCTCCGCGGCGATTTTCATCCGCGCATTGGCGGCGCCGCTGCTCACACCGGGCTTGAGCCGCCCGCCGCAGTTCAGATAGTGCGCTTGGTTATTGCTGTTGGGGTCAGCTTGGAGCAGCAGCCAGACGTCGGCGGGAGGATTAGGCTCGAAACCGGGCGGCGCGATGCCGACCACCGTGTGCGGTTCCCCGCTCAGCACCACGCTCCGGCCGACCAGCCGCGGGTCCGCACCGAAGCGGCGTTTCCACAACCCGTAGCTGAGGACGGCCACGCGCGGGCCGCCGGGACGGTCTTCTTCCGCGCTGAAGGTCCGGCCCAGGGCGGGCGTGGCGCCGAACAACCGGAAGTAGTCCACCGAGGCGTGAATCGCCTTGACCTGTTCGGGGTCGCCTTCGCCGCTGAGGCTAACGCCCGGACCCATGAAGTCGTAGGCGGCAACGCTGGTGAGAACATCGCTCGAGTCCCGCTTCCAGGAGAAGAACTTGGGGATGGAGACGCCCCCCCCGTACCCGCCCTGGAAGGTACGCGCGAGGAAAACCAGCCGCTCGGCGTCCCGGTACGGCAACGGGCGGAGCAGGATCGCGTTGACCACCGTGAAGATCGCGGTATTGGCCCCGATCCCCAGGGCCAGGGTCAGAACGGCCACGGCCGTGAAGCCGGGGCTTTTCAACATGCTGCGCACCGCGTAGCGCGCGTCCTGGAGCATGGACAAGCGGCACCTCCCCTCCATAGGGAATACGCAGGGGAGGCGGAATCGATCCGCAAATTCCCGCGCTACGGCTCTACAACCAACTGGCCCTTCATCTTCTTGTGTCCCAAACCGCAGAACTGCGAGCACTGAAATGGAAATGTCCCGGCACGATCGGCTGTGAATTCCACCGCGACGGGCTCGCCCTTCGGCAGCTTCTTGTCGATTTGGAAAGCTTCGAGCTTGAATCCGTGATCGCGATCCAAGGCTGTGACGACCAGCCTGACGCGATCGCCCTTCTTCACTTTGATGACGTCCGGCGTGAACCGATACTTCACGGCCGTCATCTTGATCGCGCCGGCGCTTGATGGGGTTTCTTGTGCATGGCTGCAAAGCGTTGCGGCCGCCAGAACGGCCCAAATCCCCAATCCCGCTCTCAATTTGCCCATGTAAACCATTGTCGCATCCGGGAGCGCAGCCGGTTGTCGCCGGCGCGCAAACTTGCTGCGCTTGACAGACGCGGCGCTCTCGCGTGATCATCGACGCTTCGACATGGAACACCGCCACGAATCTCTGACCGGCTTCCCCGTTGTGATCGCCGTGCCCGTGCTGTGGGGCGATCAGGACGCCTTTGGGCACGTAAACAACCTCCGCTACATGTCGTGGGCCGAGACCGCCCGCGTCGAGTATCTGGTTCGCATCGGTTTGGGGGTTTCGCCCCCGCCCGATGGAGTCGCCCCGATTTTGGTCTCCATCTCTTGCGACTTCAAGCGCCCCGTGACTTACCCGGACACGGTCCTGGTGGGGGCGCGGGTCACGCGAATCGGCAACAGCAGCATCCGGATGGAGCATCGAATCACCAGCCTGGCTCTCAACGAGGTGGTCGCCGAGGTGGATTCCACCATAGTCGTGCTCGATTACGGCCGCATGAAATCCGTTCCCGTCCCGGAGGACATCCGGAAAGCGATCGCGAGCCTGGAAGGAAGGGAGTTCGAGGCCCCACTCTCCGGCAATGGGTAGTAGCCGGGCAGGTTTGGCAGACGACCCAAACCGATCGTCTGCCCCACCTCCCGGAGTTGATATCTTATTGGAATGTCCGAGAACGCGCGGCTGCTGCTGCGGCTGTGGTGGCGCCCGGCAGCCGCGATGAGCGGGATCCTGGATCGGGGCAGCCTGCTGTTCGCCAGTCTGGCCGTGCTGGCCGCCTCTCTTCTCTTGCACTTCAACCTGAGGCCGCTCCCGTTCAGTTTCTACAGCCCACTGCTGGTGTTGGCTGCCGTCTACGTTCCGGGCACGCTGTTGGTGGCCAGCCTGGTTGGCCGCCTGGGCGGTTTCCGCACCGTCTTCGCGCGCGACTATTCCCCCTTGCTCACCTGCACTGCGATGGCCTGGACCGCTGTCGTCGTGCCGCTGTCCCTCACGGTGCGGGTGGTTCCCCTGCCGGTGCTCCTCGGGCTGGCCGCATTGGCCTGCCTCTACTTCGCGGTCCTGATGTTCTTCGCCGTACGGACCGTACTGGGCACGACGAATGGGGTCGCGACCGGCACGGTTGCGCTGTCCTGGATTCCGTTGGCCGCGGTTGTTGTTTTCCGGCAGCCGCTCGAGTTCATCATGGGCTGGCTGGCCTCGCCGTTCTTTCTGCTGTTCGTCTTCTACTATCTCGGCAGCGAGCTCAGCAACCTCGGCGCCGGGTTGAGAAGCCGCCAGAACTTCCGCCGTATGCTGGAAGCCTCCGCGCTCAATCCGCACGACGCCGGGGCGCAGTATCAGCTCGGGCTGATTTACCAGCAGCGCCGCCAGTACAGCGAAGCCATCGAGCGGTTCCAGAACGCCGTGGCCATCGACCCGAGGGAGACCGACGCCCACTTCCAATTGGGCCGTATCGCGCGCGAGCAGGGGCGCCTCAACGACGCCCTGGCGCATTTCCAGACCGTCCTGGACCAGGACGACAAGCACAGCCAGAACGAGATTCTGCGCGAGATCGGCGCGATGTACCTGGCTGCCCGCCAGTACAAGCACGCGCGCCGGGAGCTCGCGGCATACGCAGACCGGCGGCCGTACGACCCGGAAGGGCTGTTCTATTACGGCCAGGCATTGGAGGGGTTGGGCCGGGCCGCGGAGGCCCGCGAAATGTATGCACACGCCGTGGAGGCCGCGCGCACCGCGCCACCTTTCCGCAAGCGCGAAACCGCCCGCTGGAGCCGCCTGGCCCAGAAACAAGCGCGGAAACTCGGCGGAACACCACGCAACGCCTCGGGTCCAGAAGCAGGCTAGAATCGGTACATGGCGCTTGTTAAGAGGCATCGGAATGTTCTGATCGTAGGCGCGCTGGCGGCTCTCGGCGTGTTGGCCGCTCCTCAGCAGGTTGAGAATGGCGGCGACATCCCAAAAACCTTCGCGGTCCCCCTCGCGGGCTACGACTACGTGAGGCGCGAGGTGATGATCCCCATGCGGGACGGGGTGAAGCTGCACACCGTGATCATGGCGCCCAAGGGCGCGAGCAACGCGCCGATTCTGCTGACCCGCACACCCTATGACGCCTCCAAGCGCGCCACGCGCAACAACAGCCCGCACATGCTCGCGGCGGTGCCGCAGGGAGACGAGGTGTTCGCCAGGGACGGCTACATCTGCGTGTTCCAGGACGTGCGCGGCAAATACAAGTCGGAGGGAGATTACATCATGACGCGCCCGCCGCGCGGCCCGCTGAACCGCACCGCGACCGACCACGCGACCGACGCATACGACACCATCGACTGGCTGGTGAAGAACACGCCGGAGTCGAACGGGCGGGTAGGCATGATCGGCTCGTCGTACGAGGGCTTCACCGTGGCCATGGCGCTGCTGGACCCGCACCCGGCTCTCAAGGTTGCCGCGCCCGAGAGCCCGATGGTCGATGGCTGGATGGGCGATGACTGGTTCCACTACGGCGCGTTCCGCCAGATCAACTTCGACTACTTCTCCTTCCAGACGACCAAGCGGGAGGGAGGCGAGGCCGTGGCGCGCGACGCCTACGACGACTACGAGGTTTTCCGCCGGGCCGGTTCGGCCGGGGACTACGCGCGGGCGCACGGCGTCCTTCAACTGCCGTGGGCGCGCCGGGTGATGGAACATCCCGCCTACGACGCCTTCTGGCAGGGGCAGGCGCTGGACAAGTTGCTGGCCCAGCGCCCGTCGCGCGTGCCCACCATGTGGATTCAGGGGCTGTGGGACCAGGAGGACATGTGGGGCGCGGTTCATTGCTACCTGGCTCTGAAAGCCCAGGGGCAGGCCGATCACAACTACCTGGTGATGGGTCCGTGGGGGCACAGCCAGGTGAACTACGACGGCTACAACCTGGGGCCGTTGCGGTGGGACGGAGACACCGCGTTCCAGTTCCGCCGCGACGTGCTGAAACCGTTTTTCGATCAGTATCTGAAGGAGGGAGCGCCCAAAGCCGAGACGCCGCCCGTGCTCATCTACAACACCGGCGAGAACCACTGGGATCGTCTGAAGAGCTGGCCGTTGGCCTGCGAGAAGGGATGCGCCGCGCCGATGAAGCCGCTCTATTTGCAGGCTGAATTCGGATTGGGATTCGACAAGCCGCAAGCCGCGGGCGCCGTCGCGGACACTTACGTCTCCGATCCGGCGAAGCCCGTGCCGTACCTGCCGCGGCCGGTGCGCTTCTCCGACTACGACCAGTGGAAGCGGTGGCTGGTGAGCGATCAGCGGGCGGTGGCCGACCGAACCGATGTGCTGACTTACCAGACGGCGGTGCTCGCCGCTCCGGTGCGCGCGAGCGGCGCGCCGATCGCGGAGCTGTTCGCGGCCAGCAGCGGCACGGACTCCGACTGGGTGGTGAAGCTGATCGACGTCTATCCCGACGAGGTTCCGAGCCAAGCCGAGCTGGGCGGCTATCAGTTGGCGGTGTCGATGGACATTTTCCGAGGCCGCTACCGCGAGAGCTTCGAGCGCCCCTCGGCCATCCCGGCCGGCAAGCCGCAGCGCTATCGCTTCGCGCTTCCGACGATCGATCATGTGTTCCTGCCAGGCCACCGCATCATGGTGCAGATCCAGTCGAGTTGGTTCCCGCTCTACGATCGCAACCCGCAGACTTACGTCCCGAACATTTTCTTCGCCAAGCCGGCGGACTATGTGAAGGCAACCCAGTCCGTCTATCGCTCGGGCGACCAAGCCAGTGCGATGTGGCTGCCCGTCGTCAAGTAGGAAATGTCGCCGGTTGGCGGCCAATTGGCAGGTGATTTGCGCGCGACCGCGTTCCATCCGATCGGGCGGTTCCGCTGGATTTCCACAGTTGATCATATTGCTGGGTAGGGAGTTGTGTGGCCTCGTCCCATTTTCGGGATTGGGTTCGAACGTTCATTTTTGTATTTTTGCGAGGTAAGGGCGTGGAGGGCCTTGTAAAAGGCGCGCAGGGCGGAGTTTTGGCAGCGGATGAGGGTGCCGAAGAAGTTGTGGCCCCACTTGTCGAGGGCGCCGGGCTGGTTGCTGAGGCCGGCGGTGAAGACGCCGGTTTCGAGGCGCGGGACGCGGCGGAGGCGCCAATGGGCGGCGGCCAACTGGCAGACGAGCAAATCCTCGTAGGGGTTGGCGGGCTGGAACTCGGACCGCAATGCGGCCAGCGAGGCGGCGAACTCGTTGGGGTCTTCGGTGGGGAGGAGCAGGTTGCGGGAGCGCAGGCCGTGGAGAGAGCGGTTCCGGGCGGCTCTGGCCTTGCCCTCGGGGGTTTTGGGGCCGGTCGAGAGCCGGGCGTTGCGGCGGTTGGCCTCGATCTGGCGCTGGGAAGGCACAGTACGCCTCGGCTCCAGGGTAAACCCGAGCGGGGCGGATGCCGAGGGCACGGAAGAGGCAAGTGGCTCAGGGGGCGGGAGAAAAAGGTGGGGGGAGAGGGGGGAATGGGGGGAGGGGAAGAAGCATTTGCGGTGTCGATCATGACTGGAGGTAGCAGTTCCTCAGGAAGGCTGTTCATGAGGTAGTGAGCCTGGGGGATCTGGTTGGTCAACTCGGAACAGACAGTGCCCGCACAAGCTGCACCTCAAACGGGGCCGCGAAGGTGGTAACATCGGGCGGAAGCGGTAGTTGGAAATCACGACGGCGGAAGAGCGAGTGGCGCGGAGGAGGAGGCACGCCAAGTCGTAGGTAGTGATGCGGTCCCTTGCACTGAAGAAGAAGGCGTCATGACCAATCTGAGGCGACTGACTCTCCTGGGAGTTCTACTTGAGTCTGGGGGGCCGGTCTCTCGAACCCGGCTGATGAAGTTGCTGTTTCTGCTTCGGGAGGATGTCGGGGTGCCGGTCTTCGATTTCTTCCCGTACCGCTACGGACCGTATTCATGGCTCGCCCAGCGGACGCTCGACTCGCTTTATCGGGACGGTTCAGTGGCTGGCGCAGAACCTACCGTTCTGAACCGGGTGCAGGCTTCCAGAGATTACTCCACGATTCCCCTGACGGTCCGGAACGGGATTGGTCAACTCCTTGAGCGGATGGCTGATCGGTCGGACCGTGATGTCCTCAACTTGGTGTATGAGCGGTTCCCCGCATTCACGGTGATGAGCAATCGGGGGCCGCGCCGGAGCCGGACCACCGCCCGGGACGTGGTTTTCTCCGTCGGCTACGAGGGTGTGTCGATCGACCGCTTTCTGAACACGCTGGTCCAGGCAGGTGTTCGGCGCCTGATGGATGTCCGGCGTAATCCGATATCACGCCGCTTTGGGTTTTCGAAAACCAGGCTCTCGGAGTTCTGCCAGAAGATCGATATCGAGTACGTCCACCTTCCGGAGTTGGGAATAGCTTCTGAGTTCCGAGCCGACCTGAACGGAGCGGACTCCTATCGACGGCTGCTTGATCGATACGAGACGGAACTTCTGCCCGAGCAGGAGCCCGCGTTAAATCGTGCCACAAGGCTCGTGAAGGAAAAGGCCTCCGCGTTGCTCTGCTATGAGGCCGACGTGGGCTGCTGCCACCGCGGTCGGCTGGCTGCACGCCTGGCGAAGGCTACCGGATTGTCTGCGGTGCACCTGATTCACACATGATTGAGCGGAAACGGATTCTGATCACGGTCAAGACCTACCCCCATCCGGATCCCGCCGACCTGGAACGCGTCTGCACGGCCGGCATGCTGGAAGACGGGGCGTTCATCCGCCTCTACCCTGTGCCTTTTCGCTATCTGCCGAAATGGCAAAGCTACGCGAAGTACCAGTGGATTCAGGTTGACGTCGAGAAGCACTGCGGGCAGGACCGCCGCCCGGAGAGCTATCGACCCGACGTTGACAGTATTCGCCTCGACGGCCCACCCATCTCAACGAAGCACGCCTGGGCTGCAAGGAAGCGAATCGTTTTCAAGCAACCCGTTAGATCGATGGAAGAGCTCTATGATCTCCAGGAGGGGCAGAACATCAGCCTTGGCCTGGTTCGGCCACGAGTTGTCGAGGACCTGTTGATCGTGCCCGACGAGGAAGACTGGAAACCCGAATGGAAGGCGGACTTGGACCAGTTCCGGCTTGACATCGGCCCGCAGCGTCTGCCGCTCGAGAAGATTCCATTCAAGTTCCGGTACAGGTTTCGATGCTATGACGAGCGGTGCAACGGCCACACGATGTCCCTCGGGGATTGGGAGGCGGGTGTGCTATTTCTCAAACAGCGGCGAATTCGTGGAGATGCCCAGAGGGCGGCCAGTGTCGTCAGGGACAAGTTCCTCGGCGAGCTCTGCAGCTCCGACAAAGACGTCCACTTCTTCGTCGGGACCGTCGCCCAGTTCGGCACCTGGATTGTGCTCGGGGTTTTCTGTCCGCCGCGAACCAGCCAGCGCCCTATGCCGCTCTTCGACTGATGACCGTCACGAGGGCAAGTCCACTTGAGGAGACATAGGGCGCATCCTCGCCTACAGCCTTCGTGGCGTCCGTCGGATTCCATATCAAACGCCGTGATGCCGGTCCGCTCAGGGGACGGGACAAAGATGGTCGTGAGAGGTGGTCGGCCTCGATCTGGCGCTGGGAAGGCACGGCTCCAGGGTAAGCCCGAGCGGGGCGGGCGCCGAGGGCACGGAAGGGGCAAGTGGCTCAGGGGGCGGGAGAAAGAGGAGGGGGGAGAGGGGGAACGGGGGGGAATGTGGGGGGAGGAAAGGGTGTCTAGCGTTCCGAATCCTCCGCAAATCCCCCGCAAGACAGTCTCGTGTGTTCTGCCGCTTACCATCGGACGTCCGGGGCACCCACTTGCGTGGGTTGTGTGATCTTCCGTTCCCGACGATCACGTTCCGACGATCCGGTTGCGTAACGAATATCACCGGTGTATAGTTCTCAACACCGAGAGGAAACGCATGTCGACAGAGCCACAAGCATCCGATGTCTTCTTTAGCTATGCCCATGAAGATGAGAAGCTTCGGGACGAACTGGCGGCGCACCTTAGGCTTATGGAACGCCAGCACTTGATTCGAACCTGGCATGACCGCAGGATCGGTGCTGGCAAGGACTGGAGAGAGCAGATCGATTCTCACTTGGAGCACGCGGATGTCATTCTCCTGTTGATTAGCGCGGACTTCTTGGCATCCGACTACTGCTACGATCTCGAGATGAAAAGGGCGATGGAGCGACATCGGAAGGGGGAAGCTGTCGTCATTCCCTTGATTCTCAGAGCCGTGGATTGGACCGACAGCCCCATCGGCGACCTGCAGGCTCTGCCGCCAGACGGCAAACCCGTAACGAGCTATCCGGACCGGGATGAGGCGTACCGCGCGATTACGGTTGGCATAAAGCAGGCGGTGGAGGCCCTCCATAGAGATCGAAGCATCGCCGCGCGAGAGCTCGCTGGCGCAGAGCTACCGCCCGTCGACCAGTCGTGTCCGCCGGTTCTGGGCTTCGGTGTTGGTGTCTCGGGACCCATGCAGGATTCAAGCGGCGGCGCTTTTAGCACGCAGCAAAATCGGTTGAAGGGTGTTTGGCTTGCGCTTGGAAGTGTCGTCGCAGGAATCCTCTTGTTTTTGCTGCCGAAGACGCCAGCAGTGATTGTTGTGGCTCTAGTGGTGTTGTTCCTCTTGCTCCTTCACCCAGTGTGGAACTTCTGGTGGATTGACAGGTCGCTGGGACGTAGGATAGCAGCGCTCTTCGTCCTTGGAGCCGCACTCGCGCTTGTAGGGCTTGCCGTGTGGCCAGTGCCGCCCGTCAGTCCGGCGCCAAACCCTGTTGCGGACCCGTTACACCCGCCAGCATTGTCCGCGCCGTCGCAAGGGTCCACTAGCGCGCGGCGGGTGGGCGTCGCGCCGATCCAAAAGGAGTTGGCTCCGCGAGTAACCCGTACCGATAAGTCGACCGTTGATACTCGCGCGGTACATCGTGTTAGTGATCAGGGAAAACTCAGCGCTGCAGAGAGGAAAGAGATAGCCTCCAGCGCTCAGACTGAGGCTGCGAAAATTCTCAATTGCATAGCCACCAACCCAAAGTATGATGCAACCTTCTGCGCCGACATTCACGGCACCGGCGTGGTCTCCATAAGAGATAGGTTACACAACCACAGAGTCGACGCCTCAGACCTGGATGCAGTCGTCCGACAACTGGAGTCGCGACCGACCATTGAGGTACTCAAACGTTCGGCCGTCATCTTACGGAGTCTCGCCGACGACCTCATGGCGGCGGAGCAATTGCCTTCGCCGGCCGTGCCGGCTCAGGACACAGACTCCCAGGCAGCATCTGGCAAGCCCAGCACAGATCAGAAGGTCGCTTCCGAACAGCGTAAAAGTGAGCCGCCCCTTATGGCGCGACGCGCCCGGGGCACGGTTAAGTGGTTCAACGCGGCCAAAGGGTACGGATTCATCACCGGAGAGGACGGGAACGACGTCTACTTGCATTTCTCTGCCATTCAAAGCGGCAATCGTGTGCTTGATGAGGGCGAGCTGGTTGAATACACGCTTGTGAGGGGAGCTAAAGGTTCGCAAGCTGAAAACGTCCGAAGGCTGCCTCCCGAAAAAACGACGCCATCTCCCGGGGGCACGGTACCCGCTCGCCCTAGCACGACGGAATCCCAGGCACCAACGCCGGAGGATGCCACGCTTCACTGGCCGAAGGAATTCAAGATCGACAGGCGCGAACTCGTACAGTTCGGCCAGAGAGTGGAAGACCTGTCCGCCCAGGTCTCAATTTGTCTCGTCGAACAGCTCAAGCTCTATCAACGCGTGATCAGGCCGGAAGACGCGCAGGCGGAGGCAGCATCTTATTGTGCCCAGCTTCACGGCGACGACATAATTGGGATCCGCAACTGGCTGCGGGGCGAAGGCGTTCCAATCCCTCAGGCTCTCCAGGACCTGGTTGCCAGGCTCCAGGCAGGCGCATCATACAAAGACCTGCAGATCGCGGTGAAGATGGTTGACTCCATTGGCCAGCAATCGGTGAGCAAGGGCCGTTCTCCCTCCCACTGATTTGGAGCCGGTTGCCACCTTCCCTTTGATTCCGGCACGGCGGCCTGCCGATTGCGAATTGCGGCTCGGCGATGTCGGGGTTTTCTACAGGATCCGCGAGGAAGCCGTCGAAGTAGTCCTGATTGGGGAGAAGCGAGGCAACCGCCTGCTGATCCGGAGCGAGGAGTTCGAGCTATGAAGATCGAGAGTCTGCGCGAGGTGAAGAACAACTTCAGCCGCGTCATCGAGCAGTTGACCGAGACTGGTCCGGTGGTCATAACCAAGAATGGAAAGAGCCGCGCGATCCTGTTGCCGGTGGACGAGTCCACGGACATCGAGAGTCTTCTGCTGTCGGTCAGTCCAAGATTCTGGGGACTTTTCGACCGGGCGGCGAAGAGCAAAGCGTGGACCGCGCTGGAAGACTTGTAGGGTTGGCAGCTACCGCATTGCTCCCGTGTGGAGCGGACCGCTCCCTGCGAAGCCGTGAAGAAACCTGGCGACACGCGCGCGGACGTTTGCGTGTTTGTGGCGAGACCTTGCGTCGGCAGGAGTGCCGGGCCCAGAGGGCACCCCGCACGCTGGAGAGCGTGCGCCACGTCGGAACTCGCTCTATGGCTTCGCGTCGATCAGCTCATCCCAAGCCAACGCGTACCCCACTGCGCGTTTGACTTCGGCCTCGCGCGCGCGGGCGAGCACGCCTGCGCGCTTGAACAGCGAAGAACGGGAGACGGTTCGAAGGTTGTCGCAGTTGGCTGCGCATTTCTTGGCGAGGCCTTCGGCGGGTCCCAGCGAGACTTCAACGGGAATGTGCCTGATGGTGGTGGTGATCTCGGCGGCGACGAACTTGTTCAGGTATTCGTAGGAGTCCGGGCGACTGAGCAGCAATACCGGCCTCTTCCCAGCCGGAGCGGGCAACTCGGCCCACCAGATCTCGTATTGGGTCAAGGCTGGAACTCCTCGGCGTTCGCCCAGTCGTCCGCCTCGGACTCCGAATCCGGCTGCGCCGCGTATGCGTCGCGCATCTTCCGGTACTCCGCCTCACGGACCGCCCTGCGAATCGCCTCACGGATGAACTGCGCGCGCCGGCGACTCGCGGGAGGCGCCAGTTGCGACAAGGCGCGGTAGGTTTCCTGGTCGAGCTGAACCAGCACAGACTTCATATATACAGACTATAGCATATGTACATATATTCAGTCGGCTGGTTGGTGTGGGCTCTGGCCAGGAAGAACCGGCGAAAGACCAGGCGTCGGCAGGAGTGCCGGGCCCAGAGGGCGCCCCGCACGCTGGAGAGCGTGCGCCACCTCAGGGATTTGGGTTGGGCGGCGGAGGCTGGGGAGCCGCGGGCGGCCCACTCCAGCCGGGATTACTCAGATTCCAGCCACCGCCGAGGGCTTGGTAGAGCTGAACGATTACCAAGCGGCGGTCCAGTTCGGTTTGCGCCAGGGCGTTTTCGGCGGGGACAAGTTGTTGTTGCACCTCGAGGACTTCGAAATAGCCCGACTTGCCGGCGGCGTAGCGCTTGAGGGAGACTTCCACGGCATCCTGGTACGCTTTGACGGCCTCGACTTGCCGGGCGCGGACCCCTTCCAGCTTCTCGCGGGTGATGAGAGCGTTCGACACGTCCCGAAATGCGCCCAGCACCGTCTGCTCGTAGCCGATGCGGGCCTGCTCCCAAACGGCGACCGCCTGGCGTTTCTGGGCGCGAATCCCGCCGCCCTCCCAGATCGGCCCGGCGGCGGTCGCAGCCACGCTCCAGAGCGACATCCGTCCGGCCGTGAGATCCGCTAGTGGGCTGCTGATCCGGCCGAACAGCGCGGTCAAGCCGATCTTCGGAAACACGGCCGCCGCGGCGATTCCGACTTGAGCGTTGGCCGCGTGGACAGCCGCTTCGGCTTCGAGCACGTCCGGCCGCCGCTCGAGGAGGCTGGAGGGCAAACCGGCCGGAACCTCGGGAGGGAGCGTTTGCTCCAGCAGAGTCCGCTGGCGGGGTATGGGGCCCGGCGCCGATCCGAGCAGGATGCGGATCTGGTTCTCCTGGATGGCGATGCGGCGCTCCAGCTCAGGGATAGCGGCGGCCGTGGTGGCGAGCGCAGCTTGCGCCCGGGCGGTCTCGAGCCGGGAAGCGGTGCCGGCATTCAAGCGCTCCTCGAAGATCTTCAGACTCCCCTGGAACGAGTTTACGTTTCGATGAGCGATCTCCAGCCGCAGATCCAGTTCGAGCAGCTCGAGGTAGGCCTGGGCGACGCCGCTCACCAACGACAGCAGCACGCCGCGGCGCCCTTGCTCGGTCCCCAGGTACCTGGCTAACGCATATTCGTTCGACCGGCGGATCCGTCCCCAGACGTCCGCCTCCCAACTGGCTCCGAGGACCGCGGCAACCGTGCCCTGGGTCTTGCCGCCGGAAAGCGCGGGAGCGCCGAGGGATTCATTCTTGCCGCCGCTCGCGCCGACCTCGTACCCGACTCCAGGGAAGTAGTCCGAACGCGCCTGCCTGGCGAATTGGCGCGCCTGCTCGACACGCGCCGCGGCAATGCGCAAATCGTTGTTGTTGGCGATGGCAGTTTTGATAAGGCCGCGCAGCGCCTCGTCCTGGAAGATCTCCCACCAAGGCAGATCGGCTATGGAAGCCTTCTGCGCCTCGCCCTCCTGCCCCCGGAAGACCGGAGGCGCCGTCACCACCGGGCGCTGGTAGCGGGGTCCAACCAGGCAGCCGCTGAGAAGGCAAACCGAGGCCAACACCACACCCAGCCGGATTCTAGGCATCTTAGTGGCCTCCTCCCTCCGGCGCGGGTTTGCGGCGCCCGCCGCCGAGCCTCTCCATCAGGTAGAAGGTAACCGGGATGAGAAGCACGGCGATGCAGGTGGCGGCGGTCATGCCGCCGATCACGCAACTGCCCACGACCCTCCGCGCGACGGCCCCGGCTCCGCTCGCCATCCACAGGGGAACACAGCCCAGGATGAAGGCGAAGGAAGTCATCAGAATCGGGCGCAGGCGAAGCCTGGCCGCCTCCAGGGCCGCATCGACCAGCGGCATGCCGCCGGCATAGCGCACCTTGGCGAACTCGACGATGAGGATGGCGTTCTTGGCCGCCAGACCGATGAGCATGACCAAACCGATCTGGGCATAGACATCGTTGGTGATCTGCCGGATGTACAACGTGGACAGCGCGCCGGCCACCGCCACGGGGGTTCCGAGCAGGACGCTCACCGGCAGGGTCCAGCTCTCATAGAGGGCGGCGAGGATCAGGAACACAAAGACCAGCGACATGCCAAAGATCACCAGGGGCGACAAACCCTTCTGAGCCACCTGCTCCTGGAAGGACATGCCCGCGTAATCGAAGCCCATCTCGCGCGGCATGGTTCGCGCAAAGGTGTCTTCCAGCGCCTTCATGGCCTGACCGGAGCTGTAGCCCGGCGCGGCGCTGCCGAAGATCTGGGCGCAACGGTAGAGGTTGTAGCGCTGCGTGAACTCAGGGCCCACGATACGCCGGATGCTAGTCAGCGCGGAGAGCGGAACCATGTCGCCCCGGCTGTTGCGGATGTAGAACTGGCTGACATTTTCGGCGCGCGTGCGCTGCTCGCCCTCCGCCTCGATGAACACGCGCCATTGGCGGCCGAAGCGGTTGAAGTAGTTGACGAAGGAGCCGCCCATGAAGGCCTGCAAGGTCTGATAGAGATCGCTCATAGCGACGCCTTGCGAAATCGTTTTGTCGCGGTCGACCTCGACAAACACCTGCGGGACGGTGGGCAGGAAGGTGGTGGTCAGGCTGGTCAGCTCCGGGCGCTTTCGCGCGGCCTGCATGAACTGTTGCAGGTTGGAATCCAGGAACGCGATGTCCTTGCCGGAGCGGTCTTCCAGAATGAAGGTGAACCCGCCAAAAGCCCCCACACCGGGGATGGCCGGCGGCGTGATCGAGAAGGCAATGCCCTCGGGGAGTGCGCTGAGCCGCCGGTTCAAATACCGAACCACCGCGGACGCCTGGTCCTCTTTGGACTTGCGTTCTCCCCAAGGCTTCAGCTTGATGAAGAAGGAGCCGGAGTAAGTGTTTGGCACCCCGCTCAGGAAGTTGTAGCCAACCACGCTGGCGTAGGTCTCGACGGCGGGAATCGGCCGGATGATCTCCTCGATCTTCCTCAGCGCGGCGTCGGTGCGCTGCAACGATGCGGCGTTGGGGAGCTGGACCGTGAGCAGCACATAGCCCAGGTCTTCCTCCGGCAGGAAGCCGGTGGGAAGTCGGGTGCCGAACCAGCCCGACACAAACGCGCAACCGGCCAGCAGAAGCAGGGCCAGGGCGGACTTGCGGATCAGCGATCGGCAAGTAGCGACGTAAGTGTTCCTTCCACGTTCGAAGGTCTTGTTGAAGAGGCGGAAGAAAGCTGCTAGCGGTCCCCGGGTATGTTTCTTGGGCCGGAGAAACATGGCCGAGAGCGCGGGGCTGAGGGTGAGCGCGTTGAAAGCGGAAATGAGGACCGAGGTGGCTACGGTGACCGCGAACTGCTGGTAGAGACGTCCGGTGATGCCGGGAACGAAAATCGTCGGAACGAACACGGCGGCGAGGATGAGGGCAATGCCGATGACAGGCGCCGAGACCTCCTGCATGGCCCTGATCGAGGCGTCTTTCGGGGAGAGCCTTTCTTCGATATGGCGCTGCACGGCTTCGACGACCACGATGGCGTCGTCCACCACCAGGCCGATCGCAAGCACCAGCCCAAACAGCGAAAGCGTGTTGATGGAAAAGCCGAACAGCGGGAAAAAGATGAATGTGCCGACGAGGGAAACCGGCACGGCCAGGAGCGGGATCAGAGTCGCACGCCAGTCTTGCAGAAAGAGGTACGTGACCAGGGCCACCAGTAGGAGCGCTTCCAGCAGGGTCAAGACGATCTCCGCGATGCCCTCCTTCACGGGCAGCGTGGTGTCGAGAGAAACCAGGTAGTCGACATCATCCGGAAAGCCCGGCTTCAACCGCGCCATCGTGTTCCTGACGTTCTGGGCGGCATCGAGAGCATTGGACCCGGGCAGTTGGAAGACCGGGATAATGGCCGCGGGTTCGCCATTGACGCGGCCTCTGACGTTGTAGCTCTCGGCCCCCAGTTCCACGCGGGCCACGTCTTGGACGCGCAGGACCGAGCCGTCGCGGTTCGCCCGGATCACAATCTGGCCGAACTCCTCGGGAGTAATCAGGCGTCCCTGGGCGCGCACCGCATAGGTGAATTCCTGGCCGTCGGGAACAGGCTCACCGCCGATCTGCCCGGCCGGATTGACGGTGTTCTGCTGTTGAACGGCGCGGACGATCTCCGGCACCGTGACCTGGAGCTTGGCCAAGCGGTCCGGCTTCACCCAGATCTGCATCGCGTAACGGCCGCCGTACACCAGAACATCGCCGACGCCGGGAGCCCGCGCGATTTCATCGACCAGGTTGATGTAGGCGTAATTGGCCAGGAAGTTGCGGTCGCGCGTGCCCTTGGGCGAGTACAGCGAGAGCATCAACAGAGGCGAGCTCATGGCCTTCCGCACGATCACGCCGTAGTTGTTGACGTCGGCGGGCAGTTGGGTGGCCGCCAGCGCCTCGCGCATCTGGGTCAGGATGAGGTTGATGTTGGGCTGCGTCTTGATGTCGAAGGTCACGCGCATGTTCATCCCGCCATTGTTGGCGTTGGTGGAGAACATGTATTGCATGTTGTCGACGCCGCTCATCTGCTGCTCGATGGGAGCGGCGACGGACTGCTCGATGGTTTGCGCATCCGCGCCCAGATAGGTGGCGCCGATGGTGACTTCGGGCGGGACGATGTCCGGGTACTGAGCCACAGGCAGCGTCAGCAGGGAGATCACGCCCAGGATGACCGTGAGGATGGCGATCACCATCGCCACAATCGGCCGGTCGATGAAGAATTTGGACATGCCGCCTACTTCGCGCCCGTCTGCGCGGCGGCCGGCCTGGGATTGACGGTGACGCCGCTACGCACCTTCTGAAGGCCTTCCACGATCACCCGTTCGCCGGGCTGGACTCCGTCTTCAACGACCCACAGAGGGCCGGAGCGCTCACCCAAGCGGACCGGGCGGATGGCGACCTTGTTGCCGGCGCCCACCACGGCAACCTGATAGGAGCCCTGCAACTCAGTCACGGCGCGTTGCGGAACCAGCGCCGCGCCTTTGCGCAGGCCAACCATAGCCCGCACACGGCCGTACTGGCCTGGCCGCAGGACGTTGCCGGGGTTGGGAAAGAGCACCGCGACTCTCAGCGTGCCGGTGCCGACGTCCACCTGACGATCGGCCATGAAAAACGTGCCCTTGAGGGGGTACACGGATCCGTCCGCCAGGACCAGTTCCAGGTCTTTTGCCCAGCCACTCGGGCCACCGCCGCGCTGTTGGGCCAGATACTCCTGTTCGCTGACGCTGAAGTAGGCCTTGATGGGATCGACGGTGGATACCGTCGTCAGCGGGAGCCCGGATGGCGTGACGAGATCGCCGACCTGTATCCTGGCCAGCCCGGCGACTCCGTCGATCGGCGACGCGATCTTGGTGAAGCTGAGCGTCACTTCCATGTCGTAGACCGCCGCCTTCGCCGCAACCACGGCGGCCCTGGCGGTCTCGATCGCGGCCTGCGAAGCTTCTACCGCCGCTTTGGCCTCGAGCTGGCTTTGGATGGCGTTGTCCATTTCCTCCTGGCTGATGGCTTTGGTGGCAGCCAGAGGGGCATAGCGCTTGACATCGAGCTCGGTTTTGCCGAGCCGGGCATTGCTCTGCGCGAGGTTCCCGAGGGCCTGCTGGACGCTACTCTCGGCCTGCGCGAGCTTGGCCCGGGCTTCGTTGAGAGCCGCCTGGAACGGCCTGGGGTCGATCTCGAACAACAACTCGCCCTTGCGGACAAAGGAGCCTTCCCGGTAAGCCTGGCGGAGCAGGTACCCGGTGACCTGTCCGCGGATTTCGGCATTGACCCGGCCGTCCAGCGTGCCGATCCATTCTTTGACCACCGGAACGTCCCGCGCTGTGACTTCCGCCACCTGGACATCCACCGGCGCGGCCGTCGCGCGCACGGGCTCACTTTGGCGGCAGCTCGCGAGAAAGATTGGGACAGGCGCGAGGAATAGAATGAATCGCGGCCGTGCAAAGGGATGGCTTAGCTGCATAACATTTCTGACCATTCTTCTCCGTTGTTGAACTCCCCAAGCTGGCTTGCCACTGTGCCGCGGGGACCACACTCGACTGGCGGACCGGCTTCGAAACCGGGTACAGAGTCTTATTATCTTACAGGTTGACCAAGAATGTGGATTCGGACCCGGGCCCGGCCTGGGGCGCCATGGCGCAGTGCGCAACCTCCGGGACAGGGCTGGAGCCCTATCCTACCGGCGGCCGAGGCAGTCCCTCGGTTGCGGGCGCCCACTTCAGTCGAAGACTACGGTCTTCTTGCCGTAGACCAGGATGCGGTGGTCCAGGTGCCAGCGGACGGCGCGGGAAAGCACCACCCGTTCCAGGTCGCGGCCCTTCTGGATCAGGTCCTCGAGCTGGTCGCGGTGCGAGACCCGCGCCACGTCCTGTTCGATGATCGGGCCGTCGTCGAGCACCTCGGTGACGTAGTGGCTGGTGGCCCCGATCAGTTTCACGCCGCGCTCGAAGGCGGCGCGGTGTGGCCGCGCCCCGCTGAAGGCCGGCAGGAAGGAGTGGTGGACGTTGATGATGCGCTGCGGGTAGCGCGCCACGAACTCGGGCGAGAGGATCTGCATGTAGCGCGCCAGAACCACCAAATCCACCCCATGGCGATCGAGCAGCTCGAACTGGACCCGCTCGGCCCCGGTCTTGTTGCTTTTCTCCACGGGAACGTGGTGGAACGGGATGCCGTAGAACTCCGCGAGCGGGCGCGCCGCCGTGTGGTTGCTCACCACCAGGGGGATGGCGCAGGCGAACTCGCCGCTCTGGTGGCGGTGCAGCAGGTCCACCAGGCAATGCAGGTAGCCCGATACGAAGATCGCCACCGCCGGACGCGCCGCCGCGTACTCCACCCGCCAGCGCATAGAGAAGCGCTCGGCGATCGGCTGGAACTGGCGCGGCAGGTCTTCCCGGGACAGGTCGAAGCCGTCCAAGTCCCACTCGATCCGCATGAAGAACAACCCCAAGTTGTTATCCTGGTGTTGATCGGCATGCAGGATGTTGGCGCCGTGGGCGTACAGAAAGTCCGCGATAGCGGCCACGATCCCCTTCCGGTCGGGGCAATCGATGAGTAGAATGGCTGTGTTGGTGATAAAATCCAGTGTAGAATTCACTCGTCCGGGGCGCAACCGGGATGGAGCGGGGTTCCAATGATCATCCGCCAGGAACAGATACAGGCCTTCGATGCCGCCGGGCAGGCCCGCTTCGAAACCGGTCTGCTCGAGCATCTCAAGCAGAACTACCCCCGCTCGGTGGAGGGAGTCGACGACGCCCGCATCCAGCAGCTCATCTCGAAGGGCGCCGAGCGCGCCCGCGAGTACGGATTCCAGACGCGCGGCCCGGTGCGAATGTACACCGAGTTCATGGTCATTCTCGGCCACGAGTTCGACCAGGACCCGCTGCTGTTCTGGACCCGCGACATCCTTCGCGACCGGGAGGGCCTCGACGAGATGGCGCAGGCCAGCCGCCTGCACCTGCACGTCTCGACCTATCTGGCGCTGGTGTACGGGCCCAAGGGCGAGCACGTGGCCAAGGGCCTGGAGCACATCGCCAAGGCCCCGCCCGAGGAACTGGTTGCGGTGGGCAAAGCTTACGATTCCAAGGCCATCCCCTGGTTGCAGGCGCTGCATCCGCGCAAATGCGTCTATGCCGGCGGTCCTGCACTCACCAATCTCTTACAGGAGGCCCGGCAGGGCGCCACGCGGTTGAATTTGCCCGAACCGGAAGGCCCCCCGCTGGTGCTGGGGCTGATGTTTGCGTTCGGGTCCGGCGTGATGTCGGACCCGCTCTATCCCTGGGTTGCCGCGAGCGTGGCGCCGGAGGCCGGGGCGGAGCCGAAAGCTCGCCTGGAGCGGCTGATCGCGCGGACCCAGGGCTACATGCGGCAGGCACTCGAAAACAGGAGCAAGGGTTGATCTCACATGTCGGGCTGCGATAGCAATACCAGCAATCCCACTGGCGGTTCCGATCCCTCTGGTTCCACCGGCGGCGGCACCCGGAACTGCACCACCTGCACCATCACCTCCCAGACGCGGGTCACCGTGCCGGCGGACCGCACGCGAACCACCATCGGGGTGGGCGAGGAGGTCTACCTCACCTGCTCGGAAGGGGGCGTCACCTGGATCGTCTTGGGTGAGGGCAAACCCATCAGCGCCAGCGGCGGCAGCCTCACCCTCCGGGCGGGCCGCAACGCCGGTTCGGTTACGGTCACCGCGATCGGCCCGGGGTGTTACTGCTCGATCACCTTCACCGTCATCGAGCCGAGCGGCCTATTAATGAGACGATGGCCGGGCACCCCTTTGAGGCACAAACACGGCCGGCCGGATTGCGGGATCCTGCTCCAGTTCTTTCTCAAGCCCCAAACCGTGTCCTTCATCAACTGCGAAGTCCGGGAGAAGAATTCGCGTTGTACGGCCGACGGTTTCTATCTGCCGTTCAACAACTCCACGCATTATCCAGAGACGGAGACCGGGAGCCGCTGGGCCACCATGGCCGACTGCATTCCGGGAAAGGGCACGCCCGCGAACATGCAGGACGAAAGCTATTCCGGCGATCCGGGAGGCGGGCCTCCCTGGACCGTGGGAAACATGACCTTCCCAATCGACTGGGAGTACCGGGTGTGGGGCGGTCCGGCCTGCGCGCTGCCGCATTTCGAATCCAACTCCACAACGGATACGGCGGGAACTTGCATCAAAACCAAGGACGGTGCGAGGGAATACACGGTCCCGAGCGACAAGGGCTCGACATATGAAGGCGTCCTGTGGCTACCCGGCATCGATCTCTCCGCAGAGTGATATTGTCCTCTGTGTGCGAAGATGCAGAAAAGCGGACATTTCGATTTTGCGTTGACAGCTACCTGGTATCCAGCGACGGGCAGGCGGCTCTCGGGCGCGGCGGTCCTGGGGCTGGCGATTGCGGCCGCCTGCGCCGGGCAGGCAACCGCGAAAAAGACGTATTTGGACAAGGTTATCAACGGGAAGCATATGTCGGAAATCACAGCGCGCGCGGCGGCGCAACTCGCCGAGTTCGAGCAGAAGAAAGAACCGTTCTGCCTCCAGGAAGCAGCCGACCTGCTGGAGGGAATCGACCTGGCCAAGGAAGCCGACGCCATGAAGCGGCTGGTGCTGCGCCGCGAAACCCTGGAGACTTGGCTCGCGCTGGTGGCGCTGATCGACAAGAACCTCGACCCCAACTTCAATCCCCAGGACCTGCCCAGCACCGGCGTGATTCCGCCGCGGTCCGGCAACGTCGCCTATCCCCCCGGGGCGGATCCGAAGCTCATCGCCGACCCGCAGGCGCGCCAGCAGTACGAAGCGGCCCTCAAGAAGAACAAAGAGCACGCCGAGCAGTACCGTCTTCAGACCTGGCTCAAGCGGTTCGACCAGAGCTTTTCGCCGAAGGTCGAGCGGTTCGTCCGCATGTCCTACACCACCGTGCCGGGCGACCAGCGCGAGGTCTCCGAGACCGTCAAGAAGCTCATCAAGAACCCCCAGCGGGCCGCTACCCTGACCCGCGCCGCCGCACCCAAGCAGTAGCGGAATGAGTACAGGACGGGTCGCGATAATCGGGGCGGGCCCAGCCGGCCTGACCGCTGCTTACTCGCTGGCGAAGAGCGGGATCCCGGTCACCGTGCTGGAGTCCGATCCCGAGTACGTGGGAGGCATTTCGCGGACCGTCCGCTACAAGGGGTTCCATTTCGACATCGGCGGCCACCGCTTCTTCTCCAAGTCGCAGGAGATCGAGGATCTGTGGACCGAGATCCTGCCCGACGACCTGCTGCAGCGCCCGCGCTCCTCCCGAATCCTCTACGACGGAAAGTTCTACTCCTATCCGCTCAAGGCCTTCGAAGCCCTGCGCAACCTGGGCGTGCTGGAGTCCGCGCTGTGCGTGCTGTCCTACCTGAAGGCCCGCCTGTTTCCGGTGCGTCACCCCAAGTCGCTCGAGGACTGGGTCACCAACCAGTTCGGCAGCCGCCTGTATCGGATCTTCTTCAAGACCTACACGGAAAAGGTGTGGGGCATGAGCTGCAACCGGATCTCCGCGGATTGGGCCGCGCAACGCATCAAGGGCCTGTCGCTGGCCTCGGCCGTCAGGAACGCACTATTTCCTCACAAGTCCAGGGACCGCAGCAAGCTGATTAAGACCCTCATCGACACCTTCCGCTATCCCCGGAAGGGCCCGGGGATGATGTGGGAGACCTGCGCCGCGAAGGTGCGCCAGATGGGAGGGGAGGTCCGCCTGGGCCGCCGCGTGGTGGGCTGTGCCTTTGACCAGGCCTCGTCTTCGTGGACCGTGGAATGCTCTCTCGCTGGAGGCGGGCGCGAGACCGTCGCCGCCGCGCACGTCATTTCTTCCGCCCCCATTCGCGAGCTGGTTGCGATGCTGGCGCCGGCCACGTCCCCGGAAGCGCTGGAGGCGGCCCGAGCCCTCAAGTACCGCGACTTCGTGACCGTCGCCCTGATCCTCAAGGACCGCGAGCGGTTCTCCGACAACTGGATCTACATTCATGATCCCAACGTCAAGGTCGGCCGCGTCCAGAATTTCAAGTCCTGGTCGCCCGAGATGGTTCCCGACCCGGCTTACTGCTGCTACGGCCTGGAGTATTTCTGCTTCGAAGGGGACGGCCTGTGGTCGGCGCCCGACGCCGAGCTGATCGAGCTGGCCACCAGCGAGTTGCAGAAGATCGGCCTGGCCAGCCGGGCCGACATCGTCGACGGCTGTGCCGTCCGGCAGCCCAAAGCCTATCCGGTTTACGATGGCGACTACCTCGAGAACGTGGCGCTGGTGCGGGCCGAGATCCGCCAGCGCTTCCCCAACCTCCACCTGGTGGGCCGCAACGGCATGCACAAGTACAACAACCAGGACCATGCCATGATGACGGCGCTGCTGGCTGCACGCAACATCCTGGCCGGCAGAGAGCTCTACGACCTCTGGAAAGTCAACCAGGACGCGGAGTACCACGAGGGCTGAAAACCCGGGATGGGTTTTTACGGGTTTTCGGGAAACTTCATCCGCCGGAGCAGCGCGACAAAGCGCGGATCGGCGCGGAGCGGGTCCCACACCTCATAGCTCTTCAGGTGGAGCAGATAGACGTTTCGCTGGTCCATCGCTTTCTCGAGCCACTGGAGCGCACCGTCCCTGTCACCGGTCTCGACGCGCACCAGCGCCATGAAGATCGCCGGGAATCCGCCTGTCTTCTGCTGTTCCTGGATCGCAGCGAACGCCCGCTGCGCTTCGGCCCGCTGCCCCGATTTCGTATACGCGATCAACAGTATGGCGAACAGCAGAGGGCGCTTCGGATCCAACTCCAGCGCCTTCTTGGCCGCCCCAATCGCCTCGGCGTACATGTGCTTCCTCAAGTACGAGCCCGCGAGGGCTTCGAGGGCGTACACGAAACTGGGGTCCATCTCGAGCGTGGCCTTGTACTGGGCGATCGCCTCGTCGTAATGGCGCCACGCGTCGTACACATCGCCGACCTGTTTGTTGATGATCAGTGAGAGCGGATCCAATTGCTGAGCGCGTTTCATCTCGGCGAGCGCCTCCTCGAAGCGGCCCATGAAAAACAAATACTCGCCATACCACTGATGCGCGGTCGGGTACTCGGGGTTGAGCTCGAGCGCTTTCCGGAAGCTCGCTTCCGCCTCGCTCCACTTCCATTCGTAGTCTCGTTGCTCGACGCCCAGAACGGGGTAGGCTTCCGCCAATCCAGGGTCCAGTTCCAGCGCCTTCAGGGCGGCCGCCTTGGCTCTCGGGTAGGCCACGCTTCCCGGCGTCCCGGTGATGTAGGGCAGCAACATATAACAGTCCGCCATCCCGGAATACGCGAGCGCGAAACCGGGGTCGCGCGCGATTGCCTGGTCAAAATGCGAGATCGCCGTTTCCAGCGCCTCGCCCGTGCGCTTGTTCCAGAAGTAGCGCCCTCGCAGGTACTCCTGGTACGCTTCAGCGTCCTCGGTCGAGCGCCGGGCGAAGCCCGCTTTCTGTTCCGAGC
>JBEKMO010000001.1:0-134321 GCA_050008465.1 Bryobacteraceae bacterium | reverse complement strand
TTCATGCGGGAGTCGCTGCCGAAGACGATCGAGCTCGCCGTGGATATGCACGGCCGCTACGACCTGCCCACGGCCAAGCGCTTCGCCAAAGAGGTCGAGCCGTTCAAGCTCGTCTGGCTGGAAGAGCCCGTGCCTCCGGAAAACATCGACGCGATGCGTGACGTGCGCCAATCAACCCACACGCCCATTTGCTGCGGTGAGAACATCTACCTGCGGTGGGGCTTCCGGGAACTGTTCGAGAAACAGGCGGTGGACATTATCATGCCCGATGTGCAGAAGTGCGGCGGTCTGGCGGAGTCGAAGAAGATCGCGGATCTGGCTCACACCTACTACATTCCCATCGCTCCGCACTGCCAGGCCTCGCCCATAGGGATGATGGCCGCGTGCCACGCCATGGCGACAGTGCCCAACTTCCTGGTTCAGGAATGGCACTGGGGTCATCCGCCCGAGCGCACCGCACGGTGGAAGCAGTACGTCAAAGAGGGCGACATCATCCAGAGGGGCTACATCACGGTGCCGGACCGTCCCGGAATCGGTCTCACCATAGACGACGAGGCACTTCGGACGATGGTGCGGCCGGGGAGCACTTGGTTTCCTACATGACGCCGGACGGTTCGGGAGAGAGGAACGGACTCGAGGCGCCCGGGATCCTACACGGTTTGAGGAGTCGCTGCGCTGGGGTAGGCCGGGATTGCCGCAGTCGATTCCGCCGTGAAATCAGGAGAGAAACAGTTCCGATAGTTACATTTTCGGCGACATGATCGCCGTAACTAGCAATGAGCGAGACGACACGCACTACTCAAGGAGGACTTATGAGAATCTTCACGCTGGCGCTGCTCGGTTGCGGGCTGTGCTGGGGACAGGCAACAGACGAATGCAAGCCTTCAACACTGAACATCCCAGGCGCGGAGTACCCCTGTGTTTATCCCGACCATCGCGCGACGTTCCGCGTGGTGGCGCCCGACGCTCAAAAGGTGCAGGTCAGGATTGGGAAGGGCTTCGATATGGTCAAGGGGGACGACGGAGCGTGGACCGTAACCACGACGCCGCTGGTGGTGGGGTTCCACTACTACTCAGTGGTCGTGGATGGCGCCACAATGGCTGATCCGGCAACCCGGACATTTTTCGGCTCCGGCTGGGACAACAGCGGGATCGAGATTCCCGAGGCGGCGGAGGTAGACTACTACCTCCCCAAAGACGTGCCGCACGGCCAGGTGAGCCAGCGCTGGTACTACTCCAAAGTCACCGGCAAGTGGCGGCGCTGCTACGTTTACACGCCGCCGGACTACGACACCGGGAAGGCGCGCTATCCCGTTCTGTATCTGCTCCACGGCTGGGGGGAGAACGAGCAGGGCTGGCACACCCAGGGGCATGCGGATTTCATCCTGGACAACCTGATTGCGGCGAAGAAGGCCAAGCCGATGATCATCGTCATGGACAACCTCAACGCCGTCAAGCCGGGCGAGGATGGGACGATATTCACGTCCCGGGGACTCCGGCCCCCGCCAAGACCAGCCACCCCACCCGCCGAGGGAGCGAGGCCGGCCGCCCCAGCAAAGCCACGCGGAGGCTTGGCCAGCTTTACCGGAGCGACATTCACTGAGATGATGTTGACCGATCTGATTCCCATGATCGAGAGGACGTACCGGGTGCTTCCCGGGCGCGAGAATCGCGCCATGGCCGGCCTGTCTATGGGAGGCATGCAGACGTTCCTGACGACTCTGGCCAACCTGGACAAGTTCGCCTACATCGGCGGCTTCAGCGGTAGCACCGGCGGTTTTGGGGGTCCGTTTGATCCCAAGACCTCGAACAACGGCGTGTTCGCCGACGCCAACGCGTTCAATAAGAAGGTCAAGGTCCTGTTCCTGGGAATCGGCTCCGTGGAAGGTCCCCGCACGAAGGACTTCAGCGAGCAGTTGACCAAGGCCGGCATCAAGAACGTCTACTTCGAGTCGGCCGGCACGGCCCACGAGTGGCTGACGTGGCGCCGGTGTCTGAACGACTTCGCTCCCCGGCTCTTCAAATAAGCGGCGTCGATCGCCAACAACCTGGAGAAAGAATTGATGCCTAGGAAAGCACTCCCGCTGGTCTTATTCGCCGCACTTGCGGCCGCCGGAACCGGCACGCAGACCAGCAACTCACCCGAACAGCGCATCGCCGTCACCGTCGATGCGGGCAAGACGCGCGCCCCCATTTCGCCCTACCTCTATGGCCAGTTCATCGAGCACATCGGCGACCTGGTCAACCGGAGCGTGTGGACCGAGATGCTGGACGACCGGAAGTTCTACTACGCCGTCAACTCCGAAACCGCTCCGCCGAGCCCAACGCGGCCAGGCCCGCTTCGAGGCCGCCGGGCAAACCGCTGGCGACCGATCGGCCCCGATTCGGCCGTGGTTATGGATCGCGACCGTCCCTATGTAGGGGAGCACACGCCACTGATTAAACTCTCCGGCAACGACCCGTGCGGGATTCAGCAGGCCGGACTCGTGCTGCGCAAATCCAAGGTCTACTCGGGGCGGGTGGTGCTGGCTGGCGAACCGGGCGCAGCGGTCGGCGTCAGCCTGGTCTGGGGATCGGGCCCGAGAGAGCGGCAGACCATCCCTATGACCGATCTGCGAAGCGACTACGCCAAGTTCCCCTTGCAGTTCACCGCCGGAGGCGATACCGACAACGGGCGCATCGAGATTGCCGCCACGGGCACCGGGTCCTTTCACGTCGGAGCCGTGTCACTCATGCCGGCCGATAACATCCGCGGTTTCCGCCCGGATGTGATCGCTCTGTTGAAGCAACTCCGCTCGGGAATGTACCGGTTCCCCGGCGGCAATTTCCTCTCCGCGCATGAATGGCGCGATGCCATCGGCGATCCGGATCGGAGGCCGCCGCGTTGGGACTACGTGTGGTCGGCCTTGCAGCCGAACGACGTCGGCACCGATGAGTTCCTTACGCTTTGCGATCTGCTCGGAGTCGACGCGTTCATCAGCGTCAATGCGGGTTTCGGAGATGCTCATTCGGCCGCCCAACTGGTGGAATACGTGAACGGCGCCGCCGATACACCGATGGGGAAGTTGCGCGCCGCTAACGGCCACCCCGCGCCTTACAACGTGAAGTGGTGGGGTATCGGCAATGAAATGTACGGAACCTGGCAGTTCGGCTACATGGCGCCCCAGCAGTACGTGATCAAGCACAACATGTTCGCCAAGGCGATGCACGCGGTGGACCCGACCATCACCTTACTCGCCACGGGCGCCACGCCGGATGAGATGACGGTGAACCGGCTCTCGGTGGGTCTCACGGGCAAGGTGGCGCCCGATTATGGCTCCGACGCCGATTTCACCGGTCTATTGCTGGCCAACTGCCTGGACAGTATCGACGTGATGTCGGAGCACTTCTACAGCTATGACCGCGAGCGATTCGACCTCGAGCAGAACAAGAGAGTCCCGATTGAGGAGCCGCTGCCGGAAGCGGCTTACCGGGCGGCAAACCGCGTGCGAGACAAGGTGGAGGCGTACGAAGAGTATGCGCGACGGATTCCGGGCCTTCAGAAAAAGCACCTGACCATCGCGATCGATGAGTGGGCGCTGACCCGCCTGCCTGCCAATTTGAAGCAGACACTGGCCAATGCCGTGGTGTTCCACGAGATGTTCCGCCACACAGACTTGATCCAGATGGCCGGCCACACAATGGGCACGTCCTCGATCGAGTTCAACGCCACGGAAGCCGCTCTGAATACCACGGGCCTGCTGTTCCAACTCTACCGCGATCATTTCGGAACCGTGCCCGTGGAAGTCGACGGCAACTCGCCTCCACCGCCGCCGAAGTACCCGGTTGGCGGCGATCAGCCGAAGGTGAACGCCAGCAGCCCCACATACCCGCTGGACGTGAGTGCCTCGCTGACGAGCGATGGGAAGTTCTTGACCGTCGCCGTGGTCAATCCGACCGAATCGGTTCAGAAACTCGATCTGACCATAAATGGGGTGGATCTCCGGGGCCAGGGGCGGTTCTGGCGTCTGACGGGTTCTGGAATCAACGCCGTAACGGGTTTGAGCCGGCACGAGGTTCAGGTAGTGGAGATGCCGTTGGGAGAGGTGCCCAAGAGGCTCGAAGTAGCGCCCATCAGTGTTGAGTTGTACGAGTTTGAGAGGAGATAGGAGAGAGACATGCGAGTACTGTTCTTAGTCATACTGGCGGCCGGCCTCTGTCCGGGGCAGCCCGCCGATGAAGGCAAACCCGCGACCACGAATGTGATGGGCGCGGAATACCCCAAGGTTCACGCTGACCTCAGCGTGACATTTCGCGTCAAAGCGCCGGATGCCAAGAAGGTCCAGGTGGATCTCGGCAAGTTGTGGGATATGGAGCGGGACAGCGAAGGGGTCTGGAGCGTCACCATCCCGCCCCAGGTCCCGGGCTTTCACTACTACTACTTGAATATCGACGGTGTGCGCGTGAGCGATCCGGCCAGCGAGAATTTCTACGGCGTGGGCCGGGAATCGAGCGGCATCGAGATTCCGGAAGTCGGTGCGGAGTACTACCAGATCAAGGATGTCCCACAGGGCCAGGTGCGCAATTTCCGCTATTACTCGAAAACGGTGGCCGCGTGGCGGCGAGCGTTCGTCTACACGCCCCCCGACTATGACACCAACCTGAAAGCCCGCTATCCCGTCTTCTACCTCCAGCACGGCGGTGGTGAGGACGAAACGGGCTGGCCGAAGCAAGGCCGGGTCGACATCATCCTCGACAATCTGATCGCGGAGAAGAAGGCCGTGCCCATGATAATTGTCATGGACAGAGGCTATGCGTTGAAACCGGGTGAGGCGCTTCCGCAGCCTCCGGCCGCCGGCCAGCCTCGGCGCCCGTTCTTCTCGCGCACCTTCGAAGAAGTGGTCATCAACGACTTGATTCCGGCGGTGGACAGCAGTTTCCGAACGCTGCCGGACCGGGACCATCGCGCGATGGCCGGCCTTTCGATGGGCGGCATGCAGGCATTCCAGATCACCATGAACAACCTGGATAAGTTCGCCTGGATCGGCGGCTTCAGCGGAAGCGGCGCCGGCATGGGCGGGCAATTCGACTCGAAGACCGCCTTCAACGGTGTTCTCGCCGACGCGGCGGCGTTCAACAAGCGGGTGAAACTGGTCTGGATCGGCATTGGGACGAAGGAGCCGGAACGCATGTACGCGAGCGTCCACAATTTCCACGAAGCGCTGACCCAAGCCGGCATCCAGCATGTCTACTACGAATCGCCCGGGACATCGCATGAATGGCTGACTTGGCGGCGGAGCCTGTACGAATTCGCGCCGAGGCTGTTCCGGTAACCGCAATCCGGAGACAGACACATGATCAAAGCAGCGACTCTCCTCGTTTCCCTTGCATGCGGGCTGGCCTGGACGCAGCCGACCGACGATTCGCAGCCCGCGGCATCGAACGTCATGAATGCGGAATATCCGCGCATTCATCCCGACCTGCGGGCCACGTTTCGTTTGGACGCGCCCGATGCCAACAAGGTGCAGGTGTTGATCGCCCACGGCAAGTACGACATGACCCGCGCCGCCGACGGCCTGTGGTATGTAACAACGCCGCCGCTCGTACCCGGATTCCACTACTACTCATTCAACGTGGATGGCGCGAATGTCTCGGATCCATCGAGCCACGCCTACTACGGCACCGGCCGCGATTCCAGCGGAATCGAAGTGCCGGAAAAAAGCGTCGATTTCTATGAACCCAAAGACGTGCCGCACGGCGAAGTCCGCATCCGTTGGTATCTCTCGAAGGTCACCGGCGCGTGGCGCCGCTGTTTTGTGTACACGCCGCCGGACTACGACGCAAACCCGCGCGCCCGCTATCCGGTGTTGTATCTGCAACACGGCATGGGCGAAGACGAAACCGGCTGGATCTTCCAGGGCCGCGCGAGTTTCATCCTCGACAACCTGATCGCTGCCGGCAAGGCGAAGCCGATGATCGTGGTTATGGAAAACGGCTACGCGAGGAAGGCCGGCGACCCGCAGCCGCCCAAGACCGGCGGGCCTCGGCCGGACATCGGCGGATTCGAAGAGCTGATGCTGAACGACGTGATCCCGATGATCGATGGCACCTGCCGCACCATCGCGGATCGCGAGCATCGCGCCATGGCCGGCCTGTCGATGGGAGGCAATCAGACCTGCCAGCTCACCGTGCGGCACCTGGACAAGTTCGCATGGATCGGCGCGTTCAGCGGCACCGGCAACGGTCTCAGCACCGCGCCCCTCGATCCGAAGACGTTCATGGGAGGTGTCTTCGCGGATGGAAGCGCCTTCAACGCGAAAGTGAAACTGCTGTGGATCGGGATGGGGACCGACGAACCCGATCCGTTCCCCGGCGCGATCGGCGCCTTCCGGAAGATGCTCGACCAGACCGGCGTGAAGTACGTCTATTTCGAATCGCCCGGTACGGCGCATGAGTGGCTGACGTGGCGCCGGGACCTGAACGACTTCGCACCGAGGTTGTTCCGCTAAGGGCGGACAGGAGAACACATTATGAAGATGCTCTGGCTCGCTGCCGCCGCCGTCTGCCTGGAGATGGCGATGGCGGCGCCCGTCAAGGTCGAAGGTGGTCTTGTCGAAGGAACGGTCGCAGACAATCTGACCGTGTACAAAGGCATTCCGTTCGCGGCGCCGCCGATCGGCGATCTGCGGTGGCGCGCGCCGCAGCCGGCCCCGAAATGGCAGGGGGTGCGCAAGGCCGATCAATTCGCGCCCGGATGCATGCAGTCGATGGGCGGTCCGCCTCCCAGCGGCGCGAGCGAGGACTGCCTGTACTTGAACGTCTGGACGCCGGCGAAATCTCCCAAGGAACGCGTGCCGGTCCTGGTCTGGATCTACGGCGGTGGTTTCAATGGAGGCGCCACCTCGATCCCGGTCCATAGCGGTGAAAAGCTGGCCAAACGCGGCGTCGTGCTGGTCAGCATCGCATATCGCGTGGGTGTTTTCGGGTTCTACGCGCATCCGGAACTGAGCGCCGAGTCCCCCCGCCATGTCTCCGGAAACTACGGCTTGCTCGACATGATCGCGGGCCTCCAGTGGATCCAGCGCAATATTGCCGCATTCGGAGGCGACCCGAAGCGGGTCACGATCTTCGGAGAATCCGCCGGCGGCATTGCGGTCAGCATGCTCTGCGCGTCTCCCCTTGCCAACGGACTTTTTCACGGCGCGATCTCGCAGAGCGGCGGCTCCTTCGGGCCCACCGGCCACACGCCGTCGCCTGGGGAGAACATGCGCCCTCTGGCGGACGCGGAAGCTTCAGGCGCCGAGTTCGCCAAGGCCGCGGGCGCCCCATCGCTGCGCGAGCTGCGTGCTCTGCCGCCCGAAAAGCTGCTGGAGGTCGGCCGGCGTCAGCGCGGCATGGCCTGGCCGATTGTGGATGGCTGGGTGATCCCGGACGATCAGTACAAGCTTTACGAAGCCGAGCGCTTCAACGACACGCCCATCCTCGTGGGATACAACTCGGACGAAGGCGCCAGTTTCTCACCGGGTCGCACTCCGGCCGACTACATCGCCGGTGTGCGAAAGCGCTATGGGCCGTTCGCCGATCGCCTGCTGCAGGCCTACCCCACCGCCACGGATACCGTTCCCAAAACCGCCCGCGACCTGGCGCGCGATTCGGCGTTTGGCTGGCACACCTGGGTGTGGTCGCGCCTGCAGTCCAAGCATGGCAAGGGGAAGGCTTACTACTACTACTTCGATCAGCACCCGGAACACCGGCCGGGATCTCCCCAGGCAGGATATGGCTCCCCGCACGGCGCCGATGTCGCCTATGTGTTCGAGCACCTGGACGACACGCACCATCCCGTGACTTCCGAAGACCAGCGGATTTCCGATGCGATGGCAGCGTATTGGACCAACTTCGCCAAGTACGGAGATCCCAATGGCAAGGGCGTTCCGTCATGGCCGGCGTTTAGCGACGAGAATACAGTGGTCATGTACTTAGCAGGTACGCCGCATACCGGGCCTGTTCCCAGCGCGGAGTCGCTGCGGGTGTTGGACAGCTACTTCGCCTGGAGGCGCAGTCCGGAAGGCGCAGCAGCGAAACCGCCTGAAGGCCAGGAAGAGCGGATTGACAGAGTAAAAAAGTAGTTCAGAAAGGAGTCGAAATGGCAATGAATCGCAGGCATTTCATAGCCTCCGGTCTCGCGTTGGTCGCCGCTAGGCCTTCGCGGGCCGCCACGAATCGGATCGAGATCGTTCCCGAGGACAAGAAAGGAGTCATTTCACCGAACATATGCGGCCATTTCACGGAGCATTTGGGCGGTTGCATCTATGACGGCATCTGGGTGGGCGAGAACTCGCCAGTGCCGAACGTCGGAGGCATCCGCAAGGCTCTGGTCGACGCGCTCAAGCCTCTCAAGCCGCCGGTCATCCGCTGGCCCGGCGGCTGCTTCGCCGACAGCTACAACTGGCTCGACGGCGTCGGTCCTATGGCGCAGCGGCCTCGCCGCACCAACTTCTGGGCAGCCAGCGAATACCTGGCAAAAGGACCGGACGGCCCGCAGAAGTACGACCCCAATCAGTTCGGCACGAACGAGTTCGTGCGCTTTTGCAGGTTGGTTGGAGCCCAGCCCTATCTCGCCGGCAACGTCCGGAGTGCGCCTGCGCGCGATTTCTACGAGTGGATCGAATACTGCAACTCCCCCGCGGGAACCACCACGCTGGCGGATGTGCGCGCCGCCGGCGGCGAGCGCGAACCGCTGAACGTTCAGTACTGGGGCGTCGGCAATGAAAGCTGGGGCTGTGGCGGAGCCTTCACCGGCGACGAGTATGCGATCGAGTACCGGCGATACGCCGAGTGGGTGCCGCGCTTCAAGACGCCGCTTTACTTCATTGCCTCCGGGCCTAATGTCGCCGATTATGCGTGGACCCGCAGCTTTCTGACCAAACTGACCGAGAAAGGCCCAGACGCGTTGCGGCATGTCTACGGCTTGGCGTTGCACTATTACGCGGGCACGACCGGCAAGGGCAGCGCCACCGATTTCACCGCCGAGGACTGGTACGCAATGATGGTCAAAGCCGTTCGCATGGAGCAGCTGATCAGCAGCCATTGGCAGGTGATGGGCGAGGTCGATCCGAGGCACCAGGTGAAGCTCATCGTGGACGAGTGGGGAGCTTGGCACCGGACCGCCGACGTAGCCGCGAATTTCCTGTTCGGTTACTTCCCCAGCATGCGTGACGCGCTGGTGTCGGGGCTGACTCTGGATATATTCAACAGGCACGCCGACAAGGTGGCAATGGCGAACGCGGCACAGTTGATCAACAACATTCATTCTTCGTTCCTGGCTTCCGGCGACAAGTTCGTGGCAACCCCGATCGCGCACGTCTTTCAGATGTATGCGGCGCATCAAGGGGGCACGGCGGTGCGCACCGAGATCTCCTCTCCCCGTTTGAAAGACGAAGCGGCCAAGGGCCTGCCCGCTCTCGCCGGCTCGTGCTCGCTACAAGGCGGCCGGGCCGTCCTGACCGTCACCAATGCGGATCACCGGGACCCAATCGAAGTGGAGATCTGGGTTCGCGGAGCACGCATAGCCGATGTCCGGGCGACGGTCCTCAAGTCCGCCGACATCCGCGCTCACAATACCTTTGAGGACTCCAAAGCCGTCGAACCGGTCGCGGCCCCCGTTGCCGGCGGCGGAAAGGAGTTGGTCTACGCGTTTGCTCCGGCTTCCGTAACGCGTCTGGAGCTTACGGTCGTCTGATCTGGGCGCAGGCGGCGGGGCCGCCGGCTCACCGTGCTTCGAACGGTCGCTGTCCGCGGGCTTCGGGATCACTGGCACCAGCGGTTCCAGGCAACAGAGCTCCCAGAGCGGTGATACCGATAGAGCACAGGAGGGTTCTGCGATTCGTCGTTTCAGTGTGCCGAGGTTCCCTCGATCTGCTCTCCAGCTGTGAGCGCGAGGCCCTGCAGCTCATGGCCGAGGGCAATATAGATAGGGAGATCGCGGCGGCGCTGAACGTGACGTGTACACGAAGGATGCGCAACTTGCACGATCCAAAAAGTGTGAAGCGTTCAACCCCGCAGCGCGCTATGGTTACCTGCCATGATTCTGCAAGCGTTGACAGTGGCAGAGCCTACCGGAGGCCTGCGGTAGGTCACAGCACAGGCCGCCACGGAGAGAGGTGCAAACCGATGTTCGGCAAGTATGTACTACCTGCGCTATGTCTGGCAGGATCGGCGTTACTCGCGCAACAAGGCGCTCGGGTAGACCTCGGGCGCTTGCAGACCGGCGCAACGGTCTCGTTCGCCCGCTCCGCGGCGGGCGAGTGGGGGATCGAGATCGCGGGTGCATCGGCTCCGCGCATCCTGCAGCTGAGACCCGCGAGACTTGAAGTCTATCGCACGGAAGATGACATACGCCGGCTTGCAGCCGGATACAAGACGGTCCAGAAGTCAGCGGCTGGAATTGATGCGCGCGCCGAAATCGCATACGGCGAAAACGTCGTCTTTCGCGTGCACGACCGGTGGAGCCTCAGCGGAGCGGTTGTCTCGGTGCGCAGGAAAGTGGAAGTAGGGGGGAACGCGCCGGGCGGCTTCGACTCGTCCATCGTTTTCACCGTCGATCCTTCCGTAGGCTGGCGCGATGTGAGCTACCTGGCTCCCGGGGCGTTGTACGGTGACCCCACCTACAATGGCGACCGCTCGCCCGGCGGCACGCTGAACTACACGGCCCGTCGCTTCCTCATGCGCGAGGATCTCCTCCCGGCGCCCTTGTTCGCGCTCTCCTTCGACAACGGCGCCTCCGTGGCTGTGCTGGATCCTTCGCCGCGCGGCGACACGACCGTGGAGGAGTCGAAGCTTTCAGAGGCTGTGATGACCGATGCGCGGTTTCAGTTCGGCGCGCTCGGGGCCTGGCAGGCGGACGACGGCCCCATCGAGTTCGGCTTTTGGCTTCCCGGTACGGCGAGCGCTTATCCGCGCGGCCCGGATGCAAAACCGAAATGGGCGCGGCGCTATCACCCGATCGCGCACGGCGTGGCCCACAGCTACCAGGTGAATTTTCGCTTCGGGCGGAACGAGTCGTTCAGAGACGTGACGCGAAACGCGTGGCGATGGGCATGGAAGACTCTGAACCCCGCCGTCACGTACATTGACGTCGAGCTTGTGCGCCGGGTTCTGACGGACCACCTCGCTGCTCAGGCCGCCACCATCGGCGGGCGTACCGCAATTCCCTTCGTCCTCTCCACCGTATCGGACCAGCTTCAATGGAATTGGACGATGGCGGCGATGGGCTTTGTGGGCAAGAACATCGAGTGCGCGGACCAGTTGTTGCGCGAAGGCGATCGCGACAATACCGAGCGTGGGCAAAAGATGCGCCGGATCGGCCTGGCCGTCATCTCGTCCATGATCCGGGCCCTTCCGACAGTGCCGCTCCAAACAACCGGCTACGACCTTGCAACCGGAAAGCCGTGGGACCACATCTGGCTCGCTCCCTGGCTGCGGAATGCCACCGAAGACATGCGCGTGTTGATGCGGGCATACCGGCGCGAGCGCGCCCTCGGACGCCAGCATCCGGAATGGTTCGACTGGGTGAAGTCCTACGTAGACTGGCTGATCCTGCAGCAGCGAGAGGATGGATCGTTCCCCCGGCGGTGGAAAGCCGGAAGCAACGAGGTCGCGGAGCCAACGGGGACGGCAAGCTACAATCCCGTGCCGCTGCTCATCATGATGACCGAAGAGACGGGCGACCCGAAGTATAAGCAGGCGGCAATCCGCGCGGCCGAATACGTTTGGGCGAACTGGGGAACCCGGGGCATCTTCATCGGAGGCGCAAGCGACAATCCGAATATCACCGATAAAGAGGCCGGGATGCTTAGCATGGAGGCATTCCTGAGTCTCTATGACTCGACCAAGGAACCCAAGTGGCTGGAACGAGCCAAAGCCGCCGCGGACTTCGCGGAAAGCTGGATCTGGATCTGGAACCTGCCGATGCCGCTGGATGCGGACGACGCGCAACTCCACTGGAAGAAAGGCGTGCCGACCGTCGGGCTTCAGGGCATAACGGCCCGCGTCGCCGGCAGCGTCGATGAGTACCTGGATTGGGCCGTGCCCTCCTACGCGAAGCTGTACAACTACACGAAGGACCCGCACTACCTCGATGTGGCGCGCATTCTGCTGCACGACACCAAGTCCATGGTCGCTTTTCCGGGACGCCAGTACGACCTAAAAGGCATTGGATGGCAGCAGGAGGGCTGGCGCATGGGTCCGGGCGGGTCCGGTCGCGGCGTCGGGGGTCACCGGTTCTGGCTGCCGTGGATTTCGGCGAACCACCTCTACGGAATAACGGGACTGGAGGAGTACGACCCCGCTCTGTTTAAGATGTTATGCGCCAGGCCAGCGGCGACGCCGGGAGCGGTGCCGAACTGACGACAACGCGGCGCCGTACGCGTTGCTAGCCTCGATTTCCACGCGTGATTCAGCCGTTCAGTGCTCCAGGGTTGTTCTTGGGTATGCTGCGCCATTCGCTTTGCCGGCATCGCGTTCCGTCAGCGGTTTCAGGTTCTGAAACATTCTTGATCGCTTTTCTTTGCTGTCGGCCGACGCCGCTCAGTCCGTGGCGGTTCCCAGCGCTTCGTGTTTTGATGGCACTCTTGACTCATGAGTTCCAGTTCTGAATCTGGACTGGCCCCAATACTGTTCACTTAACATTTCTGTGCCATTCCGTTTGGGGCCGGAGACCCCCGGAATGGCGCGTACGACTGCATCCCCGCCCGCCGGGAGCCGGATCACCGACTACATCAGCCTCGTCGTGATCACGAAGTTTTTCCCACTCCAGAGAGTGCGTGAAGTGCTGACCCAGGCAGAGCGCGCCAGTGTGCGTGAACGTGACCTCGCCGCCCACGTGGTGGTCTATTACGTGATCGCGCTGGCGTTGTACATCCGGTCATCCTATCGTGAAGTGCTGCGTTGTTTGCTGGAAGGAGTGTAATGGCTGCTGAATCCGTCAGCAACGCTGAAGGTGGCCGGCAAATCGGGGATCTCCCAAGCACGAAGCCGGGATGCTTTCGGAAGGCCTGGCGTCAGCCGCGGCGCCAGCGCTGTTCCCAAGATCCGCTTCGTGGCCTTGTTGGAGAATGGGACTCGTGTTCTCTGGAATGCACGCGTGGCTGGCTACGCCACCGACGAACTCACCCTGGCTCAGGATGTTGTGCCGGCGCTGCGGAAGCGCATGCTGTGCCTGGCGGGCCGTTTCTTTCCTGGCTACTCCCTTTTGCAGACGGCTGCGAAAACCGGGGCGGATCTGCTGTAGCGAGTATGCCAGAACGCGCGTCTGGAGCTTGACCAGCGGTTACCGGACGGCTCGTATCTCAGCCGCATCTACGGTTCCACGTCGGATCGCCGCAACCACCGCAAGGCGGTTGGGGTGCGCGTGATCGAATACCGATTGAAAGACGTGCCGGGTGCTGAACCCATCTACCGGCTGATCACCACGATCCTGGATCCTGCGCTGGCGCCAGCCAGGGAACTGGCGGCACTGTATCACGAACGATGGGAGATCGAGACCGCGCTGGATGAGTTGAAGACTCACCTGCGTGGTTCGCGGATTGTCCTTCGCAGCAAGACCCCGGACTTGGTTCGTCGGGAGTTCTACGGTCTGCTCATGGCCCATTTCGCCATTCGCGGGTTGATGCATGAAGCAGCGTTGCGCGTCGACGAAGATCCCGACCGGCTTTCCTTTCTGCACTCCGTGCGCGTGGTCCAACGGCCGATGGCCCGTTTCGCCGCTATCCCCCCTCGGCAGAGGGAAATCTCTCATAAGGCGGTGTTGGAAGAGATCCTTCAGTAGCGGGTCACTTCCAGCCGCAGCCGCATCAACCCGCGCGGAGTGAAACGCAAAATGGGCAACTATCCCTTGCGTCCACGGAGGCGGCAGCGCACATGTCGGATCGACATCCCCAGGCGGATCGAGATTGTTCAGCCAACGGTATTGCCGCTATGTCGACAAAGTACTGTGGAAATCGAGGCTAGTGCCGATGAGTCCATTGTGCGACTCGAAGCCAGAGTCCCGTGCGTGCGGTTCTGCGTGGTCGCATTGTCAATGATGCCGTTCGGGATCGCAGCCGCGCAGCCGCTACCGGACCGGCCACGCGTCATCACCAGCGCGCACCAAGCCCGCAGCCTTACAGTCGAGCAGTCGAAACGCGGTTTGCCCGTGCGCTTTCGCGCCACGGTCACCTACTACGATCCCTACATCACCCCCAGTGCTTCGGTGCCCGGCAAGAGTGATCCAGTAGCGCTCGGCTAAAGTGATCCATTCTGGGAACAGCGTTAAGAACAGACAAGCATCATCATCCACGCCGCAGGCGTGGCGGGCTCAGCGGCTGGTTGGGGTTTCGAGGAAGCGCTGGATCTTCTGGCGGAGATACTGGAAGTAATCCGGGCTGACGCGGAGTTGGAGCACTTCGTCGATCACCGGCGAGAAGTAGGCCAGCGAACGAATGGCGCCCAGCGGCGGAAGCTCGGCGGGGCGCAGCAGACGGCGCGACGCGGCCAGCACCAGGGCGTTTTCCACGGCCACGAGCGGCACGCCACGGGCAAACAGTTGCGCCGCCAGCAGGCGGTCCGGACGGCGGATCGCTGCTGTCGTCCCGGGCGTCTGGCGGTAAGCGCTCAGCACCCGGCGCACGTATTCTTCCTGGCCGATTTGAGCCTCGCCCATGTCGTTCAGCCCTGCGGATCGCGCAGCGACGGACCTTTCAGGTGCACGGTGTGGCAGTAGTGCCGCAGCCGGCTCAGCAACGCCTCCACCATGGGCCGATTGCCCAGGAAGTTCGGCCACTCGTCATAGACCAGGTTTGTGGTGATGATTGTGGAGTGGTGGCGGTAGCGCTCTTCCATCAACTTGAAGAAGATGTTGCTCTGCTCGGGTTTCAGGTTTAAGTACCCGAGCTCGTCGATCAGCAGGACGTCCAGGCGGGCCAGGCGCTTCAGCAGGTGGCGCGTGGAGCGGTCGGCCAGCGACGCATACATCTCATCGAACAGATCCTGGGCGCGGACGAACTGGCAGCGATAGCCGTTCTCCAACGCCTTCAGCAGCAGACCGCACGCCAGCCCGGTTTTCCCCCTCCCGGTTTCGCCGACCAGCACGATGTTCTCCGCCTTGGCGATGAACTCCAGCTCGGCGAAGCCGCGGATCTGTTTGCGGTTCACGCCCGGCTGCCGGGCATAGGGAAACGTCTCCAGCGTCCAACGCTCGGGAAGGTTGGCGCGCCGGATGCGCCACTCCAGCGCGCCCTCCTGCTTGGCCTGCCACTGCGCGCGCACCAGGCGCGTCACAAACTCCGAGTAACTGATATCGTCCTGATCGGCCGAGCGCAACTGTTCGTCATAGATCTCCAGGATGCGCCGCAGCTTGAGATTCTTCAGCAGTTGTTCGAGTTCTTCAGTCATCCGGTGGACCTTCCTCCAGCAGAAAGAATTCGCGCGCCACGCGGCGCAGGATCATGCGCTCCAGCCGGTCCAGGTCGTAGAGGCCGTAACGGGCGGCTTCCCGCACCGCGCCCAGCAGCGCTTCCCGCGGATACTCCCGCACCAGGCGCAGCAGTTGCCGCAGGACCAGCGTGACCAGCTTGCGGCTGCGTTGCTTCAGCCCCGCGACATAGTCGGCCAGCTCGGGCGCGGCCGTCACGATGGCCTGCTCTTCGGGATGGGGATCGGGGCGCGGCGCCCCCTGGCCGCGGGGCGGCCGGTGCCCGGCCAGCATGATCCGCTGGTGCTCGGCCTCGGCCACGCGGCGGTGCGTCACCAGACGGCGGGCGTCGAGCTGAATCTCGATCTTGTCCTTGGTCTCGCGCACTTCCACGCGGCGGCCGATCCAGTCCACCGGGACCGAGTAGCGGTTGGTGTGCAGGGCGATGTAACCTTCCACATCCACCAGCCGCTGATGGAGCCGGTAGACCTCGGGAATCCAGGCCGGCAGGGGCCTCAGTTGCAGCCGCTCCAGGGCGAATAACTCGCGCGGAACCGCGCGGAGATGTTTCTTGTAAGTCGAGTTGACCTTGTCGCACCACTGGCGCGCTTGCTGGTTCAAGTCCTCCCAACTGGAGAAGGTTCGTCCGGCCAGGAAGTTTCCCTCGATGAAGCTGAACGGCCGCTCGACCCGCCCCGAGCGGTTGGCGTCGCCCAGCTCGTGCGCCGCGAAACGGAAGCCGAAGCGCTCGGCGAAAGCGGCCATCTCGGGCACCGGAACCATCTCCCGCCCGGTGCCGCGCAGCACCACCACGTGCGTGTTGTCGATCATGACCCGGCCGGCGGCGCCCGAAAAGTAGCGCAGCGCGTCGGTCAGAAACACCTTGCAGTCGAAACGCTGGAACGTGGGGTAGCACTGAAAGAACAGCATCCGCGAGTAACACAGCACCGCCGAGGCCGTCTGCACCTTGCGTTTCCTGCCGCCCAGCTCGACCTCGTGCGGCGAGGTGTCGTGCTGCAGCTCCTCGCCCGGGGAGAACTCGTAGCGGCCGGCGGCCAGCACCGGCTCCTGTCCGATTCCGTGCCGGCGGCAGAAGGCCGTCAGCGCCTGGTAAGACAGTGCCGCTCCGCTTGCCGTCAGCTCTTCATGGACCCGGACCAGGTTGCCCTTGCACTCGTGCAAAAGCTCCAGGATCTGCTGGCGGTAGGGCTCGGCTTTCTCGGCCCGCTCCAGCTCCGGCACCTGGGCCGAGCTGGACCGCAGCACGCGGCGCACCGACAGCCGCGACACTCCCAGCACCCGCGCGATCTCGCGCCGGCTCACTCCCTGGCCGGCCAGTTCCAGAATCGTGGTTCGTTGACTGTGACTCAACATGCTCTTGCCCCCGCGGGATCTTCGCGGCCAGGCGGCGGAGTTGCTCCTCGGCGCGTTGAATGCTTCGCCGCGCGCTCTCGCATTCGCCGCGATCCATGACCGGAGCGGCGCCGGCCAGCCGCCGGCTGGCCCGGCTGGCGATCGCCGCCACCATCTCCAGGTCGCGCAGCAGCTCGGCGGAGACCGGCGGCGGCTGCCGTTCCGCCTGCCGCTGCGCTTTCAGAAACAACCGCGGCTCCGCCAGAATCCGCTGCCGCGCCGGCGGCGCCGCTCCGCGCCAGGCCGCGTATAACTGGCCGGCTTCGCGGCTCGTGAAACGCTGTGCCGCCAGCGCCGCCGCCATTCGCTGGCAGTCCTCCGCGTTGGCGCGCGCCATCGGCACCAGGTACTTCATCGCCACGTGCGCCGCGATGGCGCCCGCCCGAACCTGCTGTTGCACCGCCTCCGGCAGCAGTTCCACCAGCGCCAGCCGCCGCGACACCCAGCTCACGCTGCGATCAAACCGCCGCGCCAGCTCTTCCAGCCCGTAGCCGAAGCGCCGCTCCAACTCCGTCAGCAGCCACCCTTCTTCCAGCGCCGTCTCGCGCTCGCCCATCCGCAGCGACCGCGCCAGCACCAGCGCTTCGGCCTCGCTCAGCGGCCAGAGGACCGCTTCGACCGTGTCCCGGCCCAGTTGCTCCAGCGCCGCGACGCGTTGGTAGCCGTCGATGACCAAGTAGCGGTTGGGCTCGCCCGTGACCACCACGATGATCGGAGTCTGCTGGCCCGTGGCCGCCAGCGACGCCAACAGACGCCGCTCGCGGTCCGGATGCCGGACCCGCAGGTGCTCCCACCGCCGATCCAGTTGGTGAAACTCCAGTTGCACCGGGTTCTCCTGCCGCCCGGTTCAGTATGGGGCAGCGGGCCTCTGGTCTTTCGCGGCCGGAAGGGGAAGTAGGCTGGGAACCCTAGTCGGATCAATGAGATGTGCCCGGAACTGGTCTTTCGCCGTGCGCAACAGAAGTGTGCTCAGAACTCCAATGAAATCAGTGCCTTTGGCCCCGAACTGGTCTTTCGCCAGATCCCAGGGAAGTTGGTTGAGCGGGGCGGGCACCCGCACCGGCTCCGGCGGCGACTCGGCTGCGTTGCGCTTCTCGATCCGGTTGGCTCTCGCGTAGCCGCGGTTGGCCTCCGCCGTCCGCCACCGCGCCTGCGTCTGTTTCCGCCGCGCCGCCTGGCACTCCGGCCTCGAGCACGCGCGCTGTCGCGCCCCCACTCGCGGATCGGGTCGGAACCAACGGCGGCAGATCGAGCAGGGGCGCTTGCGGGCATCAGGCATGGGGATCGTTCCATGATTTCCGCACCGCACTGCAAGGCCCGAATGATGGTCAGCTACCGAACGGGTGGGTCACTTCTGGGGAGCAGGGGTGGGTCATTTCTGGCGAGCGCCGAAGCCCAGTGGGGGAGTGCTGTTCGTGTGCGATGCAACCGGCTGTGTTTTCGTCGCGCTGCCGGCGCGGCCGCTGCTTCCGATCCGCGCAGGATCGGAGATCGACATCGAGGGCGTCAGCGGTCCCGGAAGATTCGCGCCGATTGTCGACCGGCTTCTCGTCCGTCTGACCGGCTCGTATCTGAGGCTGCCCGAGGCCCGTCGCGTCGGTCCTTCTCAATTGCACACCGGGACCTACGACTGCGCGTGGGTGGAGATCGAGGGGCTGGTTCGCCGCGTGCGCAAGATCGGCCAAAACGTCACGCTCGACATCGATGCCGGTGGCAGCCTAGTGAGCGCGACCACCGTGCGAGAGCCAGGCGCCGACTACGGGCGCCTTCTGGACGCGCAGGTCCGCATCCGTGGCAACGCCGCGCCGCGGTATATCGGGAACCGCATGACCGTCGGAGGGCGTGTCTTCTTCCAGACCCTTGCCCAGGTGGGAATCGTGGAGGCCGGGCCGGCGGATCCGTTCGCATTGGCCACGGTTCCAACGGCTGGCGTGTTGCGGTTCACGCCCGGTCTCACATATCTTCACCGGGTCCACGTGCGCGGTCACGTTACGCTCTACTGGCCCGGCCAAACACTGTGCATCGAGGATCAGAGCGGTGGGTTATGCGTTCAGGCCGCTCAGTCGTCGAAGCTCGAAACGGGCGATGTGGTCGACGTGGTGGGGTTCCCGTTCGAATGGGGACTCGCTGTCGCTGTATGACGCGACTTTCCGGCGGGCGGGCCGCGGCCACCCGCCCGCACCTCGCAGTATCACTTCCGCGCAGGCATTCGGAGCGGAGCACGATAACACGCTCCTCCGGATCGACGGGCGTCTGATCGGGCAGGACCGTTCCGCCGACGATCAGGATCTGGTGCTGTCGTCGGCAAATTCCATTTTCGTGGCCGTTCTGCCTCGGGATTTCCCGAACGATGAGACCCCTTGGGAGCCGGGTTCGGTTCTCAGGGTCACAGGAATCTGCTCGGTGCAATTCGAGGCCCAGGAACAGACGGCGGGTACGGGCGGCGAGCGTCCGAAATCGTTCCGCATCCTGCTTCGGTCGCCCCAGGATGTGGTCTTGCTGAGGGCCCCCTCATGGTGGACCGCCGCTCATGCGCTGCTGGTGCTTGCGGTCGTGTCTACGGCGACGCTGGCCGCCCTGTGCTGGGTGGCCGTCCTGCGCGCACGCCTCAAGCGGCAGACACAGACTATCCGGCGGCAACTCGACGAAGCGGCGGCACTCAAAGAGGCGGCGGAAGCCGCGAACCGCGCGAAATCCGACTTCCTCGCCAACATGAGTCACGAGATTCCCACGCCCCTGCACGGAATTCTCGGCATGGCTGACCTGGCGATGGAAGCCGGACAGGAGCACGAGCGGCGCCACTATCTGGACCTGGTCAAGCAGTGCGGCTGGTCGCTGCTGACCGTGATCAACGATATCCTCGACCTTTCAAGAATCGAGGCCGGCCGCATGAAACTCGATCCGGCCCCCTTCCAACTCCGCGAGTTTCTGAACCGCGTCGCGGCCGTTCTCACGGTCACCGCCCGCAAGAAGGGTCTGGACTTCTCGATGAGTGTCGACTCATCGGTTCCGGACGGATTAGTGTGTGACAGCGGCCGCCTGAACCAGGTGCTGTTGAACCTGGCTGGAAACGCGATCAAGTTCACCGAGACCGGAAGCGTCGCCATTCATGTGGAGTGTCACAGGCCTGCGGAGGCAGCGCCGGGCGAGAGAGGCAGCGTCACGCTCTGCTTTTCAGTCCGCGACAAAGGCATCGGCATCGATCCCGACAGGCTGGCGGTCATTAAACGATTGTCCTCCGGAGTCCCGCCGGTCGCCATGCTCGAGTCCGGAGCCGTCCGGGAGGCTATGCACCATGTTAAGGGCAGGGCCTCCGAGATCGATCCGGCCGCACCGCCTGGCGGCAGGACGCCGTAGAGAAGACTCGGCGCGCCGCGAGAACGCATGAAGGGCGCGCAGATGCGTCGCGAGGGACACGTCCACTGCTCGCAGCGACCGGCTTACCACTGTGTCGCTCCGTGCTTACGCCGCGGCTTTCCAGGCATACCGATGATGGAGGCCGCCCGCTCGCGGCAGCGCACTCCACTCGGCGCCCGCCGGTCTCGTCAGGCGTAGCCGGCCTCGCGGCTGAGCCTGCGATTAGGCGCTGCCACCAGACGAGACAGCGCTCCCCGAGGACCGGTGCGGCAGAAGTGTCTAGCGCGCTGCCAACTATGCCCAATACTATGCCCACCCTGTGCATGGAGAGGGTGTGACGGCTTGCTACGTCTGCTGCCGAGATCGGCAGCAAGCGGCTAGCGAGAAAGAACGTGTCGCAACCGCTGACAACCGCTATGCCTACAGCTAAGTCATTCATTTTCTTCGTCATCCTGGTTCGGGACCAGGAGGTCGGTGGTTCGAATCCACTCGCCCCGGCCAACCTTTTCAATCACCTACGCGTTGTCGCCTTCGCGAGCCCGTTTACCTGGAGCAAGGGCTTCACCATGGTTGCGGACCAGTATCCCGGTGCCAGGCTCATGCAGTTGGATGCGCAACCGGCGCTCACCTTCAGCTTCAGTTGGGCCTACAGCCTTCCCTTCGGAAAGGGCAAGGCGCTCCTGAGCACGGACTCCCGTATCATCAACGGCATCGTCTCAGGTTGGAAGGTGAACGGTTTCGTCAAGTACAACTCCGGAGCTCCGCTCAGCCTCTCAGGCGTTGCGGGCGCCCTGGGGTCGGTAGGCTACAGCCAGCGGAACAACGCCGTCTCCGGCGTGTCACCCTACTTGACGACCAACCCTGACGCGTTTGACCCTGCGACCAGCAAGTACCTGAACGCCGCCGCATTCACGACGGCCACCGGATTCAATTTTGGCAATCTTGCGCCAACCCTCAGTTGGGTCCGTGGATTCTGGGGCAAGCAGGAGGCGCTGACTGTGGGCAGGGTCTTCAAGCTCAAAGAGCGCTTGGACTTCGATTTCAGCGTAGACGCCACGAATCCGTTCAACTTCGTGCGTTGGGGCGCGCCCAGTGCGAACCTGCTCTCACCCGCATTCGGCAAAGTGACGTCGGCCTCGGACGGCCGTACGATGCAGGTCAATGGCACGCTCAGGTTCTAACTGACCAGAAGACAATAGTAAGCTAGGCGATGTACGCCGGGCCGAGGGTCGATCGAGGCTGCCAAGACGACCCTCGTTCGGCAATTGAAGTAGGAGAGAATTGATGAGAGCGAATTTCACGATCTTCCTTACCATGCTGATAGCCGGGGCTTCGCACGTTGGGGCCGCGCAGGCCTCTCAGGGCGCTGCGCTGCGAGTAGGAGCCGCCAAGGTGGACGTGACGCCGGCAGCGGCGGATCTGCCGAAGAACAGCCTCGGCATCTTGGACCGGCTCTACGCGAGATCCATCGTCCTGGAAAGCGGGAACAGCAGTGCGGCGTTGATCACGGTGGATACCGGCGTCCTCCCCGACCCGGTCTGGCGCGCGGTTGCCGAGCAGCTCGAGCGCGACCTGGGAATACCCGCCTCGAACGTATTGCTGACAGCTACCCACACCCACAGCGCGATGCTGCGCGGTGGGCCGGATCTCACGCAGAAGATCGTCGAATCCGTCAAGACGGCGAAACAGCGGCTGGTGCCTGCCAGGATGGGCTACGGCGCGGGCGTTTCCTACATCAACGTAAACCGCAACATCATCGATCCCAAGACGAGGCGCTGGTGGGAAGGGCCCAACTACGAAGGGCCGTCCGACAAGACGGTCGCGGTCGTCAAATTCGAGACCCTTAGCGGCGAGCCCATCGCCGTGTACTACAACTATGCCATGCACGCCGTAACCGTCGGCCAACTGGATATGGTAAGCGCCGACGCCCCAGGGGCCGCCTCAAAATACATTGAGGACTCCTTGGACGACAAGGTGGTTGCGGTGTGGTCGACCGGAGCCTGCGGCGATCAGAACCCGGTCTATTTCCAGCAGACCTACGACCTTCGGGAAATCCGGATCAAGGAATACGCCAAGCGCGGGATCGACATCAGCAATTCGATGCCTCCCGGCGGACAAGGGCTGGATAGAAACAATCCCGCCGTGGCCAAGCTCATGAACCAGCAGAAGCAGATGATCTTGTCCATGGGCCAGCTCCTCGGTGAGGAAGTGCTTCACGTGATGCGAAGCATCGAACGCACCGAATCCAATGTGAAGGTATTCGGAGGCCAGAAGACGATCAGTTGTCCTGGACGCGAGCGCACGAATACGGGGCGAGCCGGATTCGTGGGCACCTACAAGGACGGCCCGCCGGTGGACATCCGGCTCAGTCTGCTGAAGGTGGGCGACGTCGCAATCGGCGGAGTCAACGGGGAAGTCTTCAATCTGATCGCCCAGCGGCTGAAGCAGGAGTCGCCTTACGCCATGACCATGATGGCTACGCTCACCAACGGATCGGCGCGTTCAGGATACATACCGAACGACGCTGCATATGGCATGTACACCTTCGAGGTGCTCTCTTCGAGACTACAGCCAGGATGCGCGGAGACGTCGATTGTCAACGGAATCCTGGATCTGATCGCGGAGCCCGCGAAGCCGTGAGTAGGCTTCGCGGTATAGTTGTTTCCTGAAGGCAGGAGGCCCCATGCTGCGACAACCGTTCTCTCTGATACTCGGTGCTCTGTTGACTGGCGGATACGCATGCGCCCAACTGGTGGATGAGTTCAATCCGCCGCGATCCAATTGCTGCCTGGCTTTGACTGCGCGGGGCCTCGCCGATCAACTGCGGGACTGGAACCAGCTTGGCCGGTACCACAAGGCCAACCAGGAGCTGAAGAAGCTACCGGCGGATCCGAAGCGGGTCGTCTTCATGGGCGACTCGATCACTGACCTCTGGAAGCTCGGCGAGTACTTCACAGACAAGCCTTATGTGAATCGCGGTATCGGCGGCCAGACCACTCCGCAGATGCTCGTTCGCATGTATCCCGACGTCATCGAGCTCAAGCCGGTCGCGATGATCCTATTGGCCGGCACTAACGACATCGCCGGCAACACGGGCCCGACGACCGCGGAGATGATCCAGCAGAACATCATGGCCATGACGGAATTGGCGCAACAGCATGGTATCAAGGTCATCCTGTGCTCGATCTTGCCGGTGAGCGACTACCCATTTCTGAGGCAGAGCGGACAAGGCGATCAGCCGCCGGCGCCCGTCCCGGGTCGCGGTCCGATGAGGGCGATGAAGATGACTGAGGGGCATCCACCGGGAGACATCCTCAAGCTGAACGCGTGGATGAGAGACTATGCGGGGCGGGTGAACGCGATCTACGTGGATTACTTCTCGGCCCTCGTTGACGAGAAGGGCTGGCTCAAGGATGCATACTCCAACGACGGTCTGCACCCTAACGCGGAAGGGTACAAAGTAATGGTCCCCATCGCCGCCGCTGCAATTCAGAAGGCGCTCCCGTAGCGGTCGTGCAAACGGTCCGCCGCCGGGCTCTACATCCTATTGATTCGTCCAATACGCTCGGAAGGAGGCCGTTTACCGATGAAGGCGATCTCGATTCCCGTTCTGATGCTGTCTGCGGCCGTTGCGTTCGCTGCGCCTGTCAAGACCGAAGGCGGCCTTGTTTCAGGGACCGTCGAAGAGGGGCTTACCGTCTACCGGGGCATCCCGTTCGCGGCTCCGCCAGTCGGCGATCTCCGCTGGCGCCCCCCAGGGCCGGCCCCGAAGTGGCAGGGGGTGCGGACCGCCGACAAGTTCGGGCCTGCCTGCATTCAATCGAATCCGGCGATCGTGAACCTGCCGGCGCCCAGCGAAGACTGCCTGTACCTCAACGTCTGGACGCCGGCCAAGACATCCAAAGAGCGGTCGGCGGTCCTCTTCTGGATCCATGGCGGCGGATTCACGGCGGGAGCGACTGCGGAGCGGTTCTACAGCGGCGAGCAACTGGCGAAGAAGGGAGTGGTCGTGGTGTCGACCGGCTACCGCCTTGGAACGCTCGGTTTCCTGGCGCACCCCGGTCTCAGCGCCGAGAACGCCACGCATGTATCGGGCAACTACGGACTGCTGGACGTGATTTCAGCCCTCCAGTGGGTTCAGAAGAACATCTCCGCGTTCGGCGGCGATCCCAAGCGGGTGACCATCTTCGGCGAGTCGGCCGGCGGTGTGGCGGTGAGCATGCTCTGCGCCTCGCCGCTTGCCAAGGGCCTGTTCCAAGGCGCCATTTCTCAGAGTGGCGGTTCTTTTGGACCGGTACGCAGCGGAGGCGGGGGGCCTGGTGAGAACATGGGGCTTCTCGCTGCTGCTGAGCGTGCGGGCGAAGCCTGGGCCGCGGCGGCAGGTGCCTCCACTGTCGCGGAGATGCGCCAACTGTCGGCCGACAAAGTGCTGGCCACGAGCCGGGCTCAGCGCGGCATGGCATGGCCCGTTGTCGACGGTTGGGTCATCGCGGGCGACCAATACAAGACCTATCAGGCGGGGCGTCAAAACGGTACGCCCATCCTGGTGGGTTACAACTCCGACGAGGGCGCCCTCTTCTCGCCTGCTCGCACGCCCGACGCCTATGTCAAGAGCGTGCGCGAGCGCTATGGCCCCTTTGCCGAAAAGCTTATCGCCCTCTACCCGGCTGGAGACGGAGTCATTGCCAAGACGGCGCGCGACCTGACGCGGGACGCTGCGTTCGGCTGGCACACCTGGACCTGGGCCCGTCTGCAAACAAAAACCGGCAAATCGAAAGCGTTCCTGTTCTACTTCGACCAGCACCCGGACTACCCTGCCGGTTCTCCTCGGGCTGGCTTCGGCGCGATGCACGGCGGGGAGCTCTCGTACGTCTTTCAGCACCTCGGGCAAGGACCTAACCAGCCGGCCCCGACAGCGGAGGATCGTGCGATTTCTGAGACAATGGCCACGTATTGGACCAACTTCGCCAAGCGTGGCGACCCAAACGGAAAGGGCTTGCCCAAGTGGCCGGCGTTCAGCGAGGCCAGGCCGCAAATGATGCACTTCAAGGGAACCGCACACGCTGGCCCCGTGGTGAGCGAGGACGGGCTGAAGGGTCTCGACGCCTACTTCGAGTGGAGACGCACGGCCAACGCCGCGCCGCGGCCCCAGTAACCGGACGAACAAAGGAGATCCTGGCGTGAAGGATGGGGACCAACGGAAGATGCATCGGCGCACGTTGTGCGCGGGCGTTCTCCTCGCGGCCATGCCGGCGAGTTACACGTGGCCGCAGCAGCAACCTCCGGCGGCGCCCCCGAAAGACTGCCCGGGAGCCCGCCAGTCCACAGCGGAACCGCTCAACCCCCAGGGACAACCCTGGGAGCGAGCCGAGTACGACGGCGGCCCTGGCTACTGCAACACGCCTTTGTTGCCCGGCCAGAAGTGGCGCGTCCACGACATTGCCCGTCCCGACCCGCGAGTTGTCACGCCGGGGACGGAAAGCCCGCCGGAGCGGATCGGTAAGGCGCCCTCCGACGCCCTGGTGCTTCTTGACGGAACGGAGGCCGCCTACCGTCAGAACTGGGTGAGCAGCCCGCGTGGATTCGGGCGCGCCGCCGCGGCCCCTTCACCGCCGGGTCCCCCGCAGTGGAAGTTCGAGAACGGCTATGTCACGGCGGTGCAGGGCGCCGGAGGAATTCAGAGCAAGGCCGTTTTCCGCGGGCCGCTCCAAACCCATATTGAATGGGCCAGCAACCCGGTCATCGTCAGCAAGAGCCAGATGCGAAGCAACAGCGGCATCTTCCTCATGGGGCGCTACGAGATTCAGGTTCTCGATTCCTATCAGAACCAGACGTACGCGGACGGCTCCGCCGGATCGATATACGGACAGTTCCCGCCGCTTGTGAACGCTTCGCGCCGGCCTGGAGAGTGGCAGACCTATGACATCATTTGGGAGCCGCCGGACTCTGACCGCTTGAGGCCTGCTTACGTCACGCTGATCCATAATGGTGTGATCGTGCAGAACCGTCAGGCCTTGATCGGCGTTCCGGTCCACGGGCGGGTCGCCGTCTACGCACCTCACGATGCGGAAGGCCCGCTCGCGCTCCAGAATCACGGGGAGCGCTTCAACCCGTTCTTCCGGAGCATTTGGGTCCGCAAGGTCACAGGGTACGATGAGCAATGAGTGCGACGGCGGCGGTTGACGCCCGCGCGGCACGACAGGAGAGAACCGCATGTCAATTCCATTTGCATTTCGAGCACTTGCGCTGGCTCCTCTGCTGATCCTGAATCTCGCGGCGCAGCCCGGCGGAACCCAAGGCTCCGCACCTATGGCCGCGGCTTGCGCTACGCTGAAGCAATTGCAAGTGCCCGGCGTGGCGCTCACAGTCACTGGGAGCGAGTGGATTCCCGCGGGCGCGGCGCCTCCGGCTTTTCCGGGGGCCGGCCCATCCGCGACGAAGTTGCCTGCCTACTGCCGTCTCGATGGAGTCATCGACCGGCGAACCGGCGCCGCGGGCGTGACGTACGGGATCGGGTTCGCTCTCGCGCTGCCCGAGAACTGGAATGGCCGTTTCCTGTTGCAGGGAGGCGGGGGACTCAACGGAGCTGTCCTGCCTCCCGTGGGCGCCTCCGCCGCAGGCGCCGAACCCGGGCTGGCCCGGGGATTTGCCGTGGGCAGCACCGACACCGGTCACCAGGGGCGCCGCGGTTTCGACGCGAGCTTCTTGCAGGACCAACAGGCGAGCCTCGACTTCGCGTATGCGGCCATCGGCCGCTTCACAGAGGTCGCCAAGCGCATCATCGCGCAGTACTACGGCAAGCCGCCGGACCATTCGTACTTCGCCGGGTGCTCGACCGGTGGACGCGAGGCAATGCTGATGGCCCAGCGCTACCCGACGTATTTCGACGGGATCGTGGCCGGAGCGCCGGCGATGCGCACCGCCTTCTCGGGCATCGGCGATCGCTGGGTTGCTGTCACCCTGAACGAGGCTGCGCCGAAGAACGAGCAGGGGCTTCCCATCACGCGTAGTGCGCTGTCGGATGGCGAAAAGCAGGCCGTCATCGACGGCCTGCTGAATGCATGTGACGCCGCTGACGGCCTGAAAGACGGTATGGTGTTTAACACGCAGTGCCAGTTCGATCCCAAGATGATCGTTTGCGCCGGATCCAAGGCCGAAGGCTGTCTCTCGATGAAGCAGGCGGAGGTTCTCAAGAAAGCCTTCGCGGGCCCCAAGGACTCGAAAGGGCGGCAGGTCTATCCGGGATTTCCCTTCGATACGGGCATCGCGGCGACGCAGGGGATTCCCGGGCTGCTTCTCGGCGGCATGAATCCCGTAGGCCGTCCGTTCACCGAGACTGGAATGGACGTGGATGCCGCCGTCGAGAGGGCGGAATCGGACCCGGCCCAGGCCCTCACGGGGACTTCGAAGTGGACCAACTTGAACACCTTCTCGGGCCATGGAGGGAAACTCATCTTCTGGCACGGCCTCAGCGACCCTTGGTTCTCGCCGCTAGACACTGTCGACTACTACGAGCGCATGACCAAGGCGAACGGGGGACCTGAGCAGGTCCGGAGTTGGAGCCGATTGTTTCTTTCGCCAGGGATGGGACACTGCGGTGGGGGCGCGGCGGCGCTCGATACTTTCGATGCGTTGTCGGCGATCGTAAGTTGGGTGGAACAGGGCGTCGCGCCCGAGCGGCTCGTGGCGACCGGGCGCGCACTTCCAGGACGCAGCCGGCCTTTGTGCGGGTATCCGCTCCACGCGCACTACAAGGGTGCGGGCGACCCCCAGGATGCGGCCAATTTCGAATGCCGCCCGTAGCTGCCGGCGTGTAGTGAGACGGAGGAACTACCAATGAGCTGGATCAGGACTTGCCTCTCGACATTTCTCGCCGCCGCGCTTTGTCTCTTGTCGTGGCCTGGGCTGGCCCAGAGTCGCGGCGGCGCCCGGGTGGTGAGCGTTGGGTGACCACTTGGGCCACCGCCCAGCAACTGATGCCAATGACATTCGGCCCGCGGGGCAGTGGTCGAGGAGGCCCGGCCCCGGCTGTGGCAGCCCCGAGCGCTCCAGCTCCGGAAGCCCAAGAGCCCAAGCCTGTGGCTGAGCGGAGAGACGCACGTCCGCCTCAGGGGGGGCGCGGCGGACCGATGGCATTCCCTGTGCCCCAGACATTCGCGGACCAGACAGTTCGAATGATCGCACGCGCGAGTCTCGGCGGCAGTCGAGTGCGGATCGCGTTGTCGAACATGCTCAACGCGCAGCCGCTGGAAATCGGGGCCGCTCACATCGCCGTCCACAAGGCAGGCGGCGCTATCGTGGATGGGACCGATCGTGTTCTGACTTTCGGCGGGAGGTCGTCCTTCACCATTCAGCCCGGCGTGTTGGCGGTGAGCGACCCGGCGGATTTGGATGTCGCTCCGCTCTCCGATCTGGCTGTTTCGCTGTACCTTCCCCGCGATACAGGAGCGCCTACGACCCATATGCTGGGACTGCGCACGGCCTATATCTCCAAAGGGGACGTGGCTGGTTCCGCCATCATGCCCGAACCCGCCATCATGGCCTCCTACGTTTGGCTTTCCAGCGTGGAGGTCGCCGCACCCGCGGATGCGTTCACAATAGTCGCCTTGGGCGACTCGATCACGGACGGATTTTCCACCACCCGCGACGCCGAGCGCGCCTGGCCTGCGCTGCTTGCGCGGCGGTTGCAGGCAACCGGGAAGACCCGGCGTGCCGCCGTCGTCAATCAAGGCATTTCCGGCAACCAGGTGCTGCGAGACGGCGCCGGGTTGAGCGCGCTGGCGCGCTTCGATCGCGATGTTTTGAGCCGTCCCGGCGTGAGGTGGGTGATTCTGCTCGAAGGAATCAACGACATCAATCTCCGCGGCCGGACGGATGGACCGAATGCGCTGACCGCGGACGAGCTGATTTGGGGATACCGGCAGATCATCGCGCGCTGCCACTTGCACGGCATCAAAGTAGTGGGCGCAACCATCATGCCGGAGGAGGGCGTGTTCCTCGCGTCGGAACGTGGGGAAGCGATCCGGCAGGCAGTGAACCAATGGATTCGAGCCAAGGGCAATTTCGATGCGATGGTGGACTTTGACGCAGTGGTTCGGGATCCACAGCGCCCCGCCCGCATCAAGCCCGAGTTCGACCCCGGCGACCATATTCATCCCAACGACGCGGCGAACCAGGCGATGGCCGACGCTTTCGACCTCGGTCTATTCAGGAAATGACAGAAGCCATGACAACTCATGCGAAGGCCGTCATTTGTGGGTTAGCGGCGCTGGCCACCCTGGCCGCGCAGCCACCCTCCTCGGGAAGCGCGCCACGGCGGGGCAGTGGGTTCTCCACGCCGGTGAACGCGCTGCGGTCTCCCGAAGTCAATCCCGACAAGACTGTCACGCTCCGGTTCCGCGCCCCCGAGGCCGCCAAGGTGGAGTTGGTGGGGGAGATCCTGCAGGGGCGGGGCCCGCAAGCAATGACCAGGGACGAGGACGGGATCTGGTCGACAACCGTGGGTCCGCTTCCGCCGGAGATCTGGATCTACAACTTCCGGGTGCAAGGTGTGGATGTGGTGGACCCATCGAACCCCGCCATCAAGCCCACGGCGCCGGGCCTGGCCATGTCCAGTTTCGTCGAGGTCCCTGGCGACGAGCCGGCTTACTACGATTCCCGGCCCGTCCCTCACGGCGAAGTGCGCATGGTGCTCTACGAGTCGAAGGCGATGGGGGTCACCCGCTGGCTGTGGATCTACACGCCGCCCGGCTATGACAAGAGCTCAGCGAAGTATCCGGCGCTCTATCTCCTCCACGGAAACGGCGAGGCGCAGAACGGGTGGGTGATGGACGGTCGCGCCAACATCATTCTCGACAACCTCATCGCCGACCGCAAGGCGCAGCCCATGATTGTCGTGATGCCCCAAGGCCACGCGCTTCAGGGCGCCAATGTGGGACCGCTGTTCCGCATCCCCGGGGAGACGGGCATGTTCTCCGAGCGATTTCCGAAGGACCTGCTCGAAGATGTGATCCCGCTGGTGGAGCGAAACTACCGGGTTCACACCGATGCGGATCACCGCGCCATCGCGGGGCTTTCGATGGGAGGCGGCCAGGCGCTGAGCATCGGCCTCAACCACTCCGACGTCTTCCATTGGGTCCTCGGCTTCAGCGCGGCCGTGGGAGGCCAGTTCATGAACACGGAACAGGCGTTCCAGAAGGTCCTGGCCGAGCCGGCCGTCGCCAACAAGAAGCTGCGGCTTCTGTGGGTGTCGTGCGGAAAGCAGGATTTCCTCTATCGGGCAAACCGGCAGTTCGTTGACATGCTAAAGGCCAAGGGGCTGACTGTAACGTACAAAGAGACTGAGGGCTCCCACGTCTGGAGCGTGTGGCGCAACAACCTCAACGAAACGGCCGCGATGCTGTTCGCCCCGCGCCGCTGAATCCGATTTGCGCGACAGCGGGGAACTCCGGACCGAAATTTGAGGACTGTTGCGCGTAGCCAGAACGTGGTCCGCGCTGCTCACGACATCAAGAAACGTGAACCAGCTGCGGGTGCGGCCGGTGACGACCGCGTGGTGACAGTTCGTACCTGTTACCCGCCGGCAAATCCGGGCGGTCCGAATGGATACCGGGCCGCGCGGATTCACAAAAGCTTCCGGAGGGATCTGTTGCGCCGCGCGCGTCATCGTGTGGCGTGCGTTCACGGCGGCGGCCGGAACGCAAAGCAGCCAGGCCGATGCCACCCAACGCTCGACCATATCAGCGTCGCGCCAGCGCGCGACGTTATCTGTCCGTCTCTGGACCCCGCTCTGCGGGCTTTCGATGATGTTTGTGGTCGCCAGACACTTGTGCAGCGAGGACGGAATCTGCAGCCGCTGTAGCGTGAACATCTCTTTCATGCCCTCTCGCAGGCTGCGCGCCGCCGACTGCGCAGATTCGTCGGAGGCCAGCTCCGGCGCGAGCGGCCGGGCCACACGATGCAACCGGCGGCGCTGGTACGAGACGCATAATCGCTGATGGCCAGGAGGCCAGAATAGCCGGGCCCCGGCTGCGAGGTTGCGGATTGGCCGATGTCGCCATGTTCTTTGTTTCGAGCGCTTACAAGCCCAGCGGGCGCGGTGATTTCGTAATTAAGACCCGCCCCTCCCCAAATCCCCGAGACGAACCCTGTCACGAACTGATCTTGGAGAGACAGGTTTCGCGCCGACACCAAGGGCTACCAACCGTCTCGATTCCCGTCGAAACGGACCGAGGGGCTGCCGCGCTGTGGATGGGCGCGCCACACTGCTCAAGTCTCGGCCCGCAATGCCGGCCAGACTGGGGCGCGTCGAAGGCCATCACTGCCATGCGCGCCCGCTTGTCCGGCCGGTCTTACCTCATGCGTCAGGCGCGAGCAGCCTGCGCGACCCAATCGAGCGGCTTGTGACGTCCCAGTCTTAGATGGAAGGTCACCGGCTTGTTCTCCGGCAAATGAACATCGATGTTGGCCCTGCCGGCCTGGAGCGGCGCCGCCAGGACACCCGCCGGCGCGGTGATCGCTTCGATCCCGTAACGCGCCATCAGGGTGACATCCTGCTTGCGGAACGAGGTGACGGTCAACTCCACGGTCCTGGCGCCCATGTCCCAAGCGAACTTGTCGATCCTGGCGAAGGTCCGGGCCAGCATGCCGCTGATCGAACCCTTTGCCAGAGTCTCCGGAAGCGCCGGAAGGACCTCAATCACGCCGGGGCGCGAGTAGAGCAGCATCTCCATCACGATCGCCGGGATGCCGCCGTGCGCATCCGGCAGGAGCTGGCCGTAAGGCTCGCGCGAACACCGGAGCGAAGAGCTGACGTAGCCCTGCTCGAGCAATTGCCGCAGATGGACGTCCACGATGATGTTGTCCTTGAGCCGCGCCCCAACCAAAGCGCGATAGCAGCGGGCAAAAGCAGCCATCGTCTGACCGGCGACCGCAGTGGCCATCACATCGAAGGTGCGCCTTCGGCCGGCGATCTCCGCGGCTCGAGCCAGTTGCGGAGTGCGGTCGGGATCGATTTCGTCGCCCGGCCAGGCGCCGTAGAGATGAGACACGTGCCGGTGGGCGTACCGCTCCTGCAGCCTGGGCCACGCCCATTCCTTCAGCGTGCCGTCCAGTTCGAGCAGATAGGGCGGCATCTTGGCCAGCATGTCCTTCCATTTCGATACGCTGCCGGCGTCGGAGCCGAGAATCTCGGAGGCCTGGATCAAGTTGGTCAGGACTTCCCGGCACACCGCGATATCCATGGTGGCGTTGATCAGCACCGGTCCGGAGGGGTTTATGCTGGCGGGCACGTTCTCCGGCGAGATGGAGGGGACGAACATGTAGTTCCCATTCTTGTCGGTGGCCGTCAGGAAATCCTCGTAAAACAGCGCCAGTTCCTTCAAAGCCGGAACCACGCGGTTGCGCAGGAAGTCCACGTCTCCGGTGACCAGGTAACGGTCCCAGAACTGGCGCAGACGCCAGCCTCCGGCGGAAATCCAGTAGGGCCAGACTCCGAATGCGGAGTTGCCAGTGTAGTAGAAACTGGCGCCGATTCCCTTGTCCGGAAAGAGCGGATACGAGGCGCCGCGAAGACCGAAGATGTTCTTGGCGTTGGCCTGGAAATCCGGGGCCAGGCTCTCCATCCACTTGAAGTAGGCTTCCATGCCTTCCCGCAAGCCGCCTTGCACGGCGCCCGCCATTTGCAGGTCGATGGTGGCGTTGGTCTCGGCCGCGATGCTGGGGTACTTGCCGCTGGTGAGGATGAACCAGTAGCGTCCCATTTCGAAGACTCTGCGCAGCAGCGCGGCCGAGTAGTCCGGCCTCGAGCGCTGATCGGTCAGAAGTTCCTCCGCGGACACGCCGTATTGCTGGGCTCCGCCGAAATCCACGGTGACGCGGTTGAGCATCTCCGACTGGACCTTGCGGGCCCGCCCGAGCAGCGCCGCGTAGTCCGGGACCAGCCCTTCGACCGCCTGGCGCAGCGCTTCCACGCGGTCCTCGCCGTAATCGGAGAAGTATTCAATGCGCGTGAGCAGCATCACGGACGATGCGTTCTCGATCACCAGCGTGTCGCCATCCATCCGCGCCGAACCGCCCTTGCGCACCACGCGAACCACGCCGGCGTAGCCGCTGTTGTCGACGGAGGGATCCAGGCGGCACCTGTAGATCAGCCGCTGCTCGTTCGAGTCCTGCCGGACCTCGCAGGCTTCGACGCCCTTCGGAGGCGCTATTTTGGGAGGCGCTCCGTTCGCTCCCAGATTGAACGTCTCGCGGTCGGGCGACGTGGCGCCGATTCCTGCATGGCTGCCCCAATCCAACCCGGAACGCATCTCCCACCGGGCGGACCGATGCAAGGAGATTCGTACATTCACCGGCTGACCGGCCGGCGCGGTGAGCCACTGAACGATGACGTTATCAGGCCGGGATGCGAACGCGTGACGAACCCACTCGCCGCGATCGTCGCTCCAGTGGACCTTCAATTCAGCGCTCTCGAAATCCACGGTGCGGAGATAGTCCTTGGCCGGCGCGCTTTTGGGAGACTCAAGCCGCATCAGGAACGCCGGAACCGTGGGGTGCGGATCTGTGTCCGGCTTGATCGGGCTTTCATTCATACGCTGGAGGGCAAGAGACATGGCTTCGGTGTGCTTCCCCTCCAGCACCAACTGCCGCACCTGCGGGAAAATGTCCGCGATGTTCGGCGCCGCCACGGGCTTCTTCCACGGCATGAGCAGGCTTTCGTGGTGGAAGAGGATCTGCTCCGAATAGGGATCGCCCATCAGTTCGATGTTCATCGCTCCGTTGCCGGAGATGAGGCTCTCGTTGACCGCTTCGGCGGGCGCGATGCTGCAAAAGCCCCGCTGCGGCACAATCTTCCGCCTGATCCGCTCCGCCAGGGGCATGGGCGTGATCGGATACGATCTCCCGGGCGCCGGCAGCTTGGGCAGGAACGGATCCTTCTGCGCGCGGCGAACATATTCAGCCGGGCGATTATCCACTGGCGGCGCTCCGGTCCGTTCCGATGTCTTTTGGGGATCACCTTCGGCCGCGGCGAGCGCCGGCGATGCGTTCAGCGACCCCACCAGACCGGCAGCGGCCCCGCTTGTCCTCAGAAAATCTCTGCGCTTCATGTGTCTTCTCCTGACCTCTCGTTCTGGGAGCATTAAGCCACCCAATGGATCCAATCCATCGGATTGCGCTGCCCGATCTTCAAATGGATCTCTACCGGTTTTCCTTGCGGCAAATGCAGGTCGCAGGCGGCCTTTCCGGGCTGCGGCTTCACCGCCAGAACTCCGGCGGGGGCCGAAACCGCTTCGATGCCGTGCCGGGCAATCAGCGTGACATCCTGCTTTCGCGCCGACGTAACTGTGAGGTCTACGGTCCGGGCGTCCATGTCCCAGGCCAGTTTGTCGAGCCGCGCGAACGTGCGCAGCAGCATTCCGTTGATCGCGCCTTTCCCCAGCGTCGGCGGAAGGGCCGGGAGCACCTCGATGACGCCGGGACGCGAGTAGGCCAGCATTTCGATCAGGATCAGTTGAAGGCCGCCCTGCGCGTCCGGCATGGGCCAGGCGTAGGGGTCGTGCGAACACCGCAGCGTCGGGCCGACGTAGCCTTCTTCAATCATCTGCCGCAGTTCGCTATCCACCATGTAGCTGTCTTTGAGGCGCGCCCCCACCAGCGCGCGGTGGCAGCGGCCATGCGCGGCCAGCCGCTCCGGAACGCGATGCCGGTTGGCGATCACCACGGACTTGGCCAGTTGCGGCGTGCGGTCCGGGTCGATTTCGTCGCCCGGCCAGGCGCCGTAGAGATGAGAGATGTGGCGCTGGTTGTAGCGCTCGGCCAGCGAGGGCCACGACCATTCCTTCATGGCGCCGTCCGGTTCCAGCAGGTAGGGCGGCAGCTTGGCCAGCATGTCCTTCCACTTCGGGACGCTGCCGGCCTCAATGCCCAGCAGTTCGCAGGCCGTGATCAAATTGACCAGCACTTCCCGGCACACGGAGATGTCCATGCTGGAGTTGATCACCAGCATGCACGAAGCGGTCAGGTTGTTGGGATGGTTCTCCGGCGAGAAGGATGGGACGAAGATGTAGTTCCCGTTCTTGTCGGTGACCGTGAGAAAGTCCTCGTAGAACAGCGCCAGGTCCTTGTAGGCCGGAACCACGCGATTGCGGAGGAAATCCAGGTCCCCCGTTGCCAGGTAGCGGTCCCAGAACGGGCGCACGCACCAGCCTCCGGCGGAAAGCCAGTAGGGATGCGGCCACATCTCGCTGGTTGAGCCGGCGTAGTCGTACATCTTGTCGACGCCCTCGTCCTTGGTCGGCGTGAGGGAATAGTGGGCGCCGCGCATGCCGTAAATGTTCTTGGCGTTGGTGCGGTAGTCCGGGTACAGGCTCTCCATCCAGTTGAAGTAGGCATCCATGCCTTCCCGGTGATCTCCCTGCACGCCAGGCGCGATCTGCAGGTTGATGTTGGCGTTCGTCTCGGCCGACATTGTGCAATACTTCCCGCTGGTCAGGATGAACCAGTAGCGGCACATTTCGAACAGCTTCTCGAGGAAAGCGCCGCAATAGCCCGGGCTCGACCGCTGTTCGGAGAGAAGCTCCTCGGAAGAGAGACCGTATTGCGAGGCGCCGCCGAAATCGACGGTGACCCGGTTGATCATCTCCGACTGCACCTTGCGGGCGCGATCGAGCAGCGCCTCGTAATCCGGGGTGAGCCGTTCCAGCGACTGCCGGACCGCATCCACGCGCTCCTCGCTGTAGTCGGGCAAGTGCTCGATGCGCGTGAGCAGCATCAGGGACGACGCGTTCTCGATCACCAGCGTGTCGCCCTCCATGCGGGACGAGCCGCCGTTGCGCACCACGCGGGTCACGCTGGCGAAGCCGCTGTTGTTCACCGAGGCGTCCAACACGCCCTTGAGGATCAGCCGCTGCTCGTTGAAGTCCTGCTGGACATTGGTTTGTCCGCCGCCCTGGGGGGCGGCTCCTGGGCGCGCGACCGGGCTGGCCATTCCTCCGCCCGCACCGCGGCCCCTTGCCGCCGTCGACCTCTGCATCGTGACCCGGACGTTCAGCGGCTGTCCTTCCGGCGCGGTCAGCCACTGAACCACGACGTTGTCGGGCCGTGACGCGAAGGTCCGGCGAACCCATTCGCCGCGCTCGTCCGTCCAGTGAACTTTCAACTCGGTGCTTTCGAAATCGGCCGTGCGCAGGTAGTTCTTGACGGACTCGGTCCTGGGAGACTCCAGGCGCATTGCGAACGCCATTCCACCGAACCCGCCCATTCCGGGGGGCATGGGAGTCTTGCGCCACTCCTCGTAGCCGAGCCGGGCGGCTTCGCGGTACTTCCCGTCCAGCACCATTTGCCGCACCTGCGAAAAAACACCGGCGATCTTGGGCGCCTCGAAGGGCCGTCTGCGCGGCGTGAACAGGCTTTCGTGACGGAAAACGATCTGCTCCGAGTATGGATGGCACGCCGTCTCGATGCTCATCGCCCCATTGCCGGAGGTGAGAAGCGCATCGCTGGCAGCCGTGATGCTGCAAATGCCCCGGCGCGGCACGACCTTGCGCCGGACCCGCTCCGCGAGCGGCATCGGCGAGATCGGCACGTCGCCCGGCCGCACTGGTTCGGCCAACACCGGCGGCTTCGGCAGAAACTTGTCCTGCTTCGCGCGCTCGAGGTATCCGGCGGAGCGAATCTCCTCCTGTGCCGGAGGTGCCTTCGCGGCGGCCGGCGCCGTTTTGGGCGCGGTGCTTTGGGCCGCCTCGAGCGGTTCGAGCAGATTCGTGGAACCGGCCAGTCCCGCGGCCACCGTGCCTTTCGTGAGAAAATCTCTGCGCTTCACAATATTCTCCTTGGGCCCTTCCTTAGCTGGTACTTCAGAGTCCGGCTCATGATCTACTTGAGCATGAGACTCAGTTTACGTCCCGCGTACTGCACGCGCTTGTCGCCCGATGCACCGGTCCCTGCCAGGTGGACCGTGAACTCGCGATTGGCAATCATGCCGGGGTAAGTTCCCTTGCGCTCCCCGATCGACAAGGTGCGCGTCCGGTCGTCCCAATGGAACGGGATCGTCGAACGCGCTCCGCGCTCGTAGGCATAGTTCACGCCTTCGTCTTCATACAGAATAAAATCGGCGTCACCGCCAGGGCAAATCCGGAGTTCCAGATTCCCTGTCGGTCGCCACAATCGAATCCGGAGGAGTCCGGGAGGTTCAGGGGCATGTTAAGCGGGCGGGAGTCGGAGGAGATGTGGTCGCCTCGCCGGGCACAAGGGGCGCTCGGGGCGTGTTCGGCCAGGTCCAACGGTGCGTGAAGGGCGCAAGTTCACATCCCAGGCGACACGTCCGCTGCTCGTCGCGGCCGGCCCGCGACTGTGTCGCCCTCGGGTTAGCCCGCGGCCTTCCACGCGTATCGATGGTGAAGACCGCCAACGCGCGGCAGCGAAATCAGCGCCGCTCCCGCCGGCTTCGGCTCCACTGCCCGGCCGCTCGGAGTATCCTTGCCCAACCCATCGTGGGTGCGGTCCGCGTGGTAGTAGGCCATGTGCTCGCGGGCCCGACGCCGGACATGCGCTTCGTCCAGCGCGATCACGTGATCGAAGCAATTCCGGCGCGCGCTGCCAACCCAGCGTTCCGCCACGCCGTTTTGCCAAGGACTGCGCACGCTCGTTCGGACAGCCTCGATGCCGGACGAGTCGAGGAAGTCGAGCACTTCCCGGCTGAACTTGGCATCCCGGTCCAGGACGAAGTAGCGGTGATGATCGGAGTCCGAGGACGTCTCTCGAAGCTGTTGAACCACCCAGTCGGCCGTTGGGTGAGCGGTCACGTTGAAGTGCAGGATCTTGCGCCGTCCGTGATCGATCACAAAGAAGCAGTAGAGCAGGCGGAAGGCCATGGCCGGAACGGTGAAGAAATCCAGCGCCGCGATCGCCTCGCGGTGGTTCCCCAGAAACGCGAGCCAGTTCTTGGCGGCGTCGCCGGGTCGCGGCAGCCTGCGAACCAGGTACCGCGACACCGTGCGTTCGGAAATAACGAAGCCCAGCTTGAGCAGTTCGCCGTGGATTCTCGGAGCGCCCCAGGAAGGGTTCTCGTGCGCCATGCGCCGGACGATCTCGAACACGTCGCCGCCGATCTTGCGTCCGCCGCCACGCGAGCGCAGGCGCCAGTAGAGCCGGAAGCCGGCGCGATGCCATCCAACGACGGTCTCGGGCTTGCCCAGGTTGAGCGCCTCCATCCATCGCGGCCAAACGGTTCGCAGCGCCACCCAGAACAGGCGATCGAGGGTACTGAAACGCGGCCGTGGATGTTTGGACTTGAGCACGGCGACCTGCTGGTGCAGGGCGAGAATCTCGTGACCAAGGCCGTGACGTGGGCGAAGGAACGCGCGCAGGCAGGCGAAGAGCGTGAGCATGCGATGCTCGGCATTGTAAACAAGAACGTAGCTGTCGGGAGCGCCCGGGCTGCTCCACGATACGCTGGCAAGTGCCAGCGAGAAACACCCCTCGGGGGTCACCCGAAACCGGCCACTGATGGTCACCTGAAAACCGGCCAGTGAGATCATCACCCAGGACATTGACACCGACGAGAGTTTAACCTCTCGGTCGGCATGAGCAATGTCTTGAGCGAAGAAAAGAAACAGCAAGTTATAGCACTGGGACGGCTGGGCTGGTCGCTGCGGCGCATCCAGCGGGCCATCGGTGTGCGTCGAGAGACCGCGGCCGGGTATCTGCGAGCCGCCGGAATTGAGCCGCGGCCGCAGGGGGTTCGGGGGCGGCCTGCGCCGGCACCGGCAAAACCGGCCACCCAGGTGACCACCGACTTTGGCGCGGCAAAACCGGCCATTGAGGTGACCACCGACTCTGGGGCCGCAAAACCGGCCAACGGAGCGGCGGTGACCGCCGACTCCGCCCTGCCAGCTTCGAGCGACCAAGCGGCAGAACCAGGGCTGCCGCGCCCCAAGCGCAACCCAACTGCGAGCGCCTGCGAAGCCTACCGGGAAGCGATCGAGATCGGGCTCGGTCGAGGCCGCAACGCCATGGCGATCTGGCAGGACTTGGTTTCCGACTACGGCTTCGCTCGCAGCTATGAGAGCGTCAAGCGCTTCGTCGGCAAGCTCCGCGGATCCCAGTCGCCCGAGGCCCGCGTGGTGATCGAGACCGCCCCTGGGGAAGAGGCGCAGGTCGATTACGGAACTGGCCCGATGGTCCGCGACCCGGCCAGCGGCAAGTACCGGCGCATGCGGCTGTTCGTGATGACGCTCGGCTACAGCCGCAAGTCGGTCCGCTTGCTGGTCTTTCATTCCAGCTCGCAGACCTGGGCCGAACTGCATGAGAAGGCCTTTCGCCGCCTGGGCGGCGCGGTGCGCGTGGTGGTCCTCGATAACTTGGGTGAAGGCGTGCTCGCCCCAGACATTTACGATCCTGCTCTCAATCCGCTCTACCGCGACGTGCTGGCGCACTACGGTGCGGTGGCCATGCCATGCCGCGTGAGAGATCCGGATCGGAAGGCTTATGTTTCACACTGCACGTCATCCCGCTTGCGCAAAGGTGAAACGTGGCTGCTTGGGCTGTCGGCCTCCGCGGCCCTTGATGACGGCGCTGTCGTCCACCGGTTCGTATAGGCATCGCCGGACATTGTCGTAGCGGTGTTTCTTGAGCCGTCCCTCTCTTCCCCAGAGATTGATTGTAGTGGTCGTCACACCGTGCCGCGCGCTCATCTCTTTGGCGGTCAGCAGTCCTCTTGCTCGCAGCCGTCTATAGCGGCACTTCAGATTGAAGGCCTGCCGGATGTGCGCGATCTTTTTGAGGTTGAACGGTTCATCCTGCCAGGTCCGCCGCCCTTGCCGGTTCAGGATCTCCGCTACCTCGCGATCACAGTAATGGTCCAGCAGCGCATCGATCTCGGCGACGACTTCCGGCTTGGTCTTCCGAATCTGAGCGATCGGCAACGGTTTGGCCAGAGTGAGGCTTCGGGTGGCGCCACCGCGGAGGCGAACATGGACCTGGATCGTCTCTCCGTTGATTAACGTCACATCCTCGACGAGCAGGCGGAGAATGCGCTTCCGCTCGCGAGGTTCGACGGACGGATCATTCCATACCCGCGGGAACACGACCAGATCTTCAGGCCGTTCAAACGCCTGTGGGGCGAGAAGTATCCCGGCGCCGGCATAGGACTGATGATCGCGAAGAGAATTATCGAGCGCCACGGCGGACGCGTGTGGCTGGGTGAAGCCCCGCCCGGCGGCGGGGCCTGCCTGAAGTTAGCAATTCCCACGTGAGACCAGACGGCATCGGCGTCCTGGATTTCTACCGCTTCATCCGCGATGAGATCGGCTCGGTCCCCCATTTGGAGGCGCTGCTGTTGAGACGGAGCTGCGGGCCAACAACTGACTGGCCCCCGTCGATGCAAGAGGGCAGACGCTGAGCCGACCACGAGCGTCTCACCACCGGCGCAGCCCGCCACCACGCCCGTTGTGGTCCCCTCGGGCGCTTTCGGTCTCTTCGGCGATCGTCAACAGAAACCCAAGCCACAGCTTGTGTGCGCATGGTGTGCGAACTCCGCCAATTTCGGCCGTTCTGCGCCTGACTGGAACGAAGGCTTGTGGATTGGAAACGGTTACTCGCCAGAGACTTAGCGCACTCTGCAGGCCTCGCCCGATTTCACCCGAACTGGCCTTCTTGGACTCAAAATCCCGCGCCCTTCACTGGGCATGTGGGTTCGACCCCCACCTCCAGCACCATCGCCTGAGATTTCCGACCCGCTGCGGGCTGCGCCCTGAGCCGCCCACCCATTGAACCACTCTTGTTGACGTCTCACTGGCAGCCCAACGTGGTCTGGCATCGGGTACAATACTTCCACGGGGTGAAGAGCGTGGCTCGCATGGGGCTCGCGTGTGTTGCGGTAGGTGCGCTGGCGTTGCAGATGCCGGCGGCGCCACCGCGGCGCGGGCTGGAGGGCTATTCCCGGCGCGTGTGGCAGACGCAGGATGGCCTCCCGGAAGAGACCGTTCAGGCGGTCGCGCAAACCCCGGACCGGTATTTGTGGATTGGCACCAGCGGCGGCCTGGTGCGCTTCGATGGCGCCCAATTGGTGGTTTTCGATCGTGAGAATACCCCGGCCCTCCATGAGAACAGCATCTTCTGCCTGATGGTGTCGAAAGACGGCGCCCTTTGGATCGGCACCGACGGCGGCGGGGTGGTGCGCTACCAGAGCGGGGTCTTTCGGTCCTATTCCGAAAAAGAGGGCTTGAGCAACGGCTTTGTCCGCACCGTCTATCAGGACCACGGCGGAGAGGTCTGGGTGGGAACCGACGACGGGCTGTTCCGGATGGCCGGAAATGGGCTGGCGCGAGTGGACGGCCGCTCGGGCATACCCACGGTAGCCGTGCACGCCATCCGTGAGGACAGTGACCACCGGCTCTGGGTGGGCGGATCCTCGCTCCTGATGCTGGAGGGAAACTCAGCGGTCGAGCACCGCTTCAAGGGCGGGTTCAGCGAGAACAGGATCAAGTCCATCCTCGCGACAAAGGATGGAGCACTCTGGGTGGGCACGGTGTCCGGCCTGCAACGGATGGAGCGTCACGGCAGCGGCTTCGTCCGAGTGCCGGAAGTCTCCAATACCGTTCGGGTCCTCCGGGAAGGCCGGGACGGGACGCTGTGGATCGGCACCATCGGAGAAGGGATCATCCTGCACCGTGAGGGCAAGTATTCCAAGCTCACCGCGCCGGAGTCCCTCCCCAGCGACACCGTACTGTCGCTGTTCGAGGACATGGAGCGGAATGTCTGGGTGGGCACGCAGACGGGACTGCTGCGATTGAGCCGGACGGCAGTGAGCATGTTCCCGCTCGCCGATGCGGCCGATTCGGACTTCGGCACGATCTATCAGGACCGCGACGGCGCCCTCTGGGTCGCCAGCACGCGTTTGTACCGGTTCGCGGGCGAAGAGGCGGTTCCATACCGGTTTCCCGGGCTTCTGGCCGGCATCAGGACCCGCAACATATTCCGCGACCGCTCCGGGGTGCTGTGGATTGGAACGGAGGGACACGGCGCGTTCCGTCTCAGCGGGTCGCAGTCGGCGCAATACACGAAAAGGCAGGGGCTGATCAACGACTTCGTTCGCGTGTTCCTGCAAGGCCGGGACGGCAGCATCTGGATCGGCACCGACGAGGGATTGAGTCGCTGGCGGCCGGAGGGCCTCACCAGCTATGGCGTCCGCGAAGGACTCTCCTACTTCAGCGTCCGGGCGCTTCTGGAAGATCGCACCGGAGACCTGTGGATCGGAACCGAGAAGGGCGTGAGCCGGCTTCATGCGGGCGCCTTTGTCCACGACGCCGTGATTGAGCGTCTGCGAAGCGAGAAGATCTGGGCGATCCACGAGGATCCGGAGGGCGGGCTGTGGTTTGGCACGCGCGGCGGCGGCCTGTTCCGATGGAAGTTCGGGAAACTCACCGCTTACACCAGCGCGCAGGGCCTGGCGAGCAACAGCATCTACCACATCCTCGAGGACCACAGCGGCCGGTTTTGGATGAGCGGCCCCAACGGCATCTCCTCGGTGGGCCGCCGGGATCTGGACCGGATGGCGGAAACACCTTCCTACCGCCCCGCGGTGACGCTGTACGGGATCTCGGACGGCCTGGAGACAACGCAGATGCACGGCGGCGTTCAGCCCGCCGGCTGCCTGACGGCCCAGGGGGAAGTCTGGTTCCCGAGCAACAAGGGACCCGTCCGGATCATGCCGGACCTGGCCACTCCCGGCGAGCTGCCATCCGCCGTGATCGAGCGCGTGGTCGCGGACGGGCGGCAGGTGCCGCTCAGCGGCAAGTTGGTGCTGCCACCGGGGTATGGGAAGCTGGAGATCCAGTACAGTGCGATCCGCCTGCGATCGCAGGAACGAATCCGGTTCAAGTACATTCTGGAGGGTTTTGATGGTGATTGGACGGACGCCTTCGGTCGTCGCGTGGCCTACTACACCAATCTGCCGCCGGGTGAATACCGGTTCCGAGTAGCGGCGTTCGAGATGAGCGAGCCCCAGAATGCGTCTGAGACGGCAGTCGCAATCGACTGGCAACCGCATTTCTATCGCACGGCCTGGTTCTTCGGTCTGTGCGTGGTGCTGCTGGTGGCGGGGGCTTGGGGCGCTTACCGGTCCCACCTGCGGCAGATCCATGCGCGGTTCGAGGGGGTGCTCGAAGAGCGCAGCCGGGTAGCTCGGGAAATGCACGACACTCTGATCCAGGGATGCGGGGGAGTCTCCGCGCTCCTGGAGGCCTCGTCCACGCTCGGAGACTCGGCGCCGGAGGTGCAGCGGGAGCTGCTGGATTGCGCCCGGACCCAGGCGCGCGCCACCATCGACGAAGCCAGGCGGGCGGTTTGGAACCTGCGGCAGGAGCCGACCACCGCCGGCGGCATCTGTTCGACCTTGTCGCAGATCGCTCAGGAGGTTGGCCTGGAATCCCGGATCCCCACCCTGTTTGAGACTACCGGAAAACCCGTCGAGCTGGATCAGCAGGTAGAGCGCGACCTGCTCATGGTTGCCCGCGAGGCTCTCCATAACGCCGTGCGGCACGCGCATCCGCGCAACCTGCGCCTCCGCCTCTGCTTCGAGCGGCGTAAGGTTCGTATGTACGTGATCGACGATGGCGGCGGATTCGCGCCGGCCGCCCTGGGCTTGCCTTCCGGCGATCACTACGGACTGGTCGGCATGCGCGAGCGTATCGAGCATTTGGGAGGGGAGTTCATCCTGCAGAGCGCCCCTGGAAAAGGAACGCGTATCGAAGTCTCCATTCCCTCGAGGAAGGCGGCGGCGCGTCCGGAGAGTACGCATGAACAAGCCTGAGAAGATCAGGGTGCTGGTGGTCGACGATCATCCCATCATGCGCCTGGGCGTCGCCGCTATCATCAACGCCCAGCCCGACATGCAGGTCGTCGGGCAGGCGGGCACGGGTCAGGAGGCCATCGAGCTGTTTGGGCAGCACAAACCCGATGTGACGCTCATGGATCTCCGGCTGCCGGGGATGAGCGGGGTGGACGCGATCCGGTCGATTCGTGAGGCGCATCCGCGCGCCCGTTTCGTAGTGCTCACGACCTATGAGGGCGATGAGGACATCCACCAGGCCCTGGCCGCCGGCGCGCAAGGCTACCTGGTGAAGGGCATGTCGCACGAAGCGCTGGTGGACGCCCTTCGGAAGGTCCATGCCGGAAGCCGGTTCCTTCCGCCCCCGGTGGCGCGCAGCCTGGCGGCGCGCACCCCCAACTCCGAGCTCACCGTCCGGGAGCGCGAGGTGCTGGCGCTGATCGTCCATGGCCAGAGCAACAAGGAGATTGCCGCGTCGCTGGGGATCACCGAAGCTACCGTCAAGTGTCATGTCAGCGTGATCTTGAACCGGCTGGGCGTCAATGACCGTACTCAAGCGGTGGTGGCGGCCCTGCAACGGGGCATTGCGCACATTGACGACTAACCTCGCCTGATCCACCACCGGCTCACCCAGCAACCCCCGTGGCACAGGCATTCAGCCTGTGCGGGCCTTTTTTCACAGCTTCTGAGGGAGCGGCATAGGCAATGCCTCTCCGAAACCGCATAGTACATGGAAATTAATGGATTTTAACTGACTCCGTCCAACTTTCGGCGGATTCTTCGTTCTCAGCAGACACCATAAGATTAATCATCATCCCCGTCCGAGCGCGCTCCGGAGGATGATATTGGGGCGTCTAGTGTCTCGCGCGAACCGCTCCGAAGCGCTCAGGAAATCTGAGAAAGGGAGATTTAAGGTATGGCGTCTAGAAGGATTCTCTCGATGGCGGTCGTGGCTCTCGTGCTCGCCCTGCTCTCGAGCGTCTTGCTTGCTCAAGAATACCGTGGCCGAATCCAGGGGACGGTGATGGATACCAGCCAGGCCGCCGTGGTCGGCGCAACGGTGACCCTGGCCAACGTGAAGACTGGCATCACCACCGTTCGCACGTCCAACGAAGCCGGCCACTACCTGTTCGATCTGGTGGACCCTGGCATCTACAGGCTCACCATGGAAGCCAGCGGCTTCGCCAAGGTTGTGCAGGGGAATGTCGATTTGCCGAGCCGCGGCGATCTCACGGTGGATGTCACGCTCAAACCCGGGACCCTACAGGAGGCAATCACGGTATCGGGCGAGGCGGTAGCGGTACAGTTCAACACGAGCAAGCTGGAGACCACCGTCGACAGCGTGCTTACACAGAGAATGCCGCAGTATAACCAAAGCCCGTTCCTGCTGGCGCAGATGGACCCCGCGGTGATCGCGATGACTGGCAACGGCGACTGGGCCCCGTACAACAGTTGGGGGCCGGTCCGGCAGAGCGTGGGCGGCGGCGGATCCTCCACGTCCGATCTCCAGGTGGATGGCAGTCCCACCGGCGTGGGCGTGAAGAACAGCTATCAGCCGATCGCCGATTCGGTGGAGGAGGTGAACATCCAGCAGAATTCGGTGGACGCCGAGTATGGGCACAGCTCCGGCTCGGCCATCACCATGACCACCAAGTCGGGCACCAACGCCTGGCATGGGCTGGGTTACTACCAGGGACGGTATCCGTGGGCCAACGCGCTGGACGATCGCGTCTACCGCGCCCTCAATCTGGATCGCAGGCATATCTACGGGGGTAACCTGGGCCATCCCATCCTGAGAAACAAGCTCTTCAACTTCGTGGCGTACGAGGGTTGGAAGTACACCGCCTCCGGCGCCGCGAACGCCAGCACCTTCGTCGAAACCGTTCCAACCGACCTGGAGCGCGCGGGGAACTTCTCCCAGTCGCTCAACGGGGCCGGCGGCCTGCGCACGATCTACGATCCCTGGAGCACGGTCACTAGCAGCGCGGGCGTTGTAACCCGCACGCCGTTCTCGGGTAACATTATTCCCCCCTCCAAGATCGATCCGATTGCGGCGAAGTTCAGCTCGTTGCTCTGGAAATCGACTTCCCCGGGGACCGGCCCGTACCACCTGAACAATTACTCGATCACGCTCCCCGTGAACTATCCCTACAAGAACTTCTCCGACAAGGTGGACTATAACGTCAACGACAAGCTCCGTCTGAACGGGCGAGTGGGGATTATCCGCACGCCGGCCACGACCACCAACCCGACGGGCTCGTCGATCTTCCAGAACGACCGCGGCAGCCTTCGCAATGCGACCCAGTACACGGGCAGCGTGACCTACACGCTGAATCCGACCACCGTGATCAATATTCGCGGGGATTATCACAGCTTCGTGGACGCCTCGAACTTCGTTCAGGCCTCCGACGCACCTACTTTCGCCAGCGTCTGGCCGAACCTGAACTTCTACACCCCGATCTACGCCGACCCGGGGATCCCCAAGCTGGTGCCCCGCATGTCGATCCTGGATGCCTCCGGAAGCAATCAGACCGTGCAGATGGGTGCGCAGAACGGCTGGTGGAACCAGACTCCCAACGGAAAAACGTTTTCCGGCCAGGTCTCCCACCAACAGGCCGCTCACTTCCTGAAGGCCGGGGCCGAGCTTCGGCTCAGCAATGTCATCAGTGCGCTCATGAACGAGACTCCCGGGTTCGGTTTCGACGCGGCGCCGACGTCCAGCACCTACAACAGCCCCTACAGCGGCCCGACCAGTGTTTCGGGCGATGGGTACGCCACCTTCCTGCTGGGCGCGATTGCCGCGGTCAACAGCGGAAACCAGTACTGCTGGGCCTGTGGCTCGACCGACATGCCGATCCAGATCGTGCCCAACACCCAGGCGAAGTATTACGCGGCTTTCGTAAACGACGATTGGAAGATCAGCCGCAAGCTGACCCTCAATCTCGGGTTGCGGTACGAGCACATGGGGCCGTTCTACGAGGCCCAAGGCCGGATGACCGCTCCGCTGGACCTTCAGGCCCCGAACCAGATCGTAAAGGGCGTGCAGATGCCGGCGGCCGTGAAGCAGTTCTACTCCGGGAGCTGGATTCTCAACGGGGCATATAAGTTTACGAGCGATCAGCCAGCCTGGAACAACCATTGGGGATCGATCTCGCCGCGCGTGGGTTTCGCCTACCGGCTGAACGACAAGACGTCCTTGCGCGCGGGATTCGCGCGGTACTACACCCCCTGGGAAGGAGAGCAGCAATACGGGATGGAAGGGGCCAACTACTATGGCTTCTCCGTCAACTCAGGCGCTCCTCCGCTGGTCGGGGGCGTGCCCCAGATGACGTTGTCAAACCCGTTCCCGTCCTCTTACCCCATGACTCAAGCGACTGGAAAGGGCCTCGGCGGCAACACGGGCTTGGGCGATAGCGTGAGCTTCGTGAACCCGAACCGGCCTTTGCAGCACAGCGACCGGTTGAACGTCGGCGTCCAGACCGAATTGCCGGGCAACATCATCGCCGACGTCACGTTCTTCCTGAACCTCACCAACCAGATGTGCGACTACGATTACTCGAACCTTTGTTACTCGACGATTGACCTCAACGCGATCGATCCGCGCCTCGTGAATCAGTATAAAGGTGCGCTCGACCAGTCGATAGCGAATCCGTTTTACGGTTTGAATATGCCCGGTCCGCTGGCGCTTCAGCAACAGGTCTCCATTTCCTCGTTGATGAAACCGTACCCGCAGTACGGGAGTATCAATGAGACCGACGCGATCAACGGCGGCAACATGCATTACGAGTCGCTGCAGATCAAGTTGCAGAAGCGTTTCAGCCACGGATACTCGTTCCTCGGGGCATACAACTACCACCGCGGCCAGAACCAGGTGTTTTACGACAACATTGCGCAGTATCTTCGGCAGTTCACCTGGTTGGATTCCGGGCTGGCCCGGCATCGTCTTACGATATCGGGCACCTGGGACGTTCCAATCGGCCGGGGCCGCCAGTACGCGAGCAAGATGAACCGGGCGGCGGATGCGATTGTAGGCGGTTGGAGCTTGACAGGCCTGGCCACCTACCAGTCCGGCACTCCGATCCGGTTCGGCGGCGCCCAGGTAAATGGCGACCCCACAAACAACATCCCCGCGGGCGCATACTTCAATCCAGCGGTGTTCTCGCCCCTGCCCGGATACACGGCGCGGTCCAATCCGTGGTACTACTCGGGCATCAATGGACCTCACTACTTCAACCTGGACGCCTCGATCGTGAAGGACTTCCACGCCACCGAGCGAGTCAAGGTCTCGCTGCGGATGGATGCCTTCAACTTCCTGAACAACATCAACTGGGCTGCTCCGGTTGTCAACTTCGGAGACCCCTCCACCAGCGGGAGGAGTTTCGGACAACTGAACAACACGTTTGGCCGGAAGCTTCAGCTCGGAGTCAGAGCGTCGTTCTAGCCCAGCCACCCGACCTGCTGGACCGCCCCGTGGCCGCCATTTCCGACGGCCACGGGGTTTCTTTATGTGGGAGTAGAATGAGAAGACTGCATGGCTGTTAGATCCGCCTTCCGATTGGTGGAGCTGGGAGCGGTCCTGGTTTTTCAGATAGGCGCGCAGGAGCGGGAGCTTCGCGAGGCGGCCCGGTTGGATGCCGAGCAGAGGTGCAACGAAGCGGAAGGGTACTATCGGAAGGCCCTGGCAACTGCGCCGGAGTCCCTCGCGGTCTGGAACAATCTGGGCAACCACTATCTCACTTGCGGCGCGCCGGAGAAGGCCCGTGCATCATTCGAACGCGTCCTGAAGATCAATTCCGCGCACCCCAATGCCAACCTGCAACTGGCCCGGCTCGCGACCGAGCGGAAGGAAGGGGCCAAGGCCTTGGAGTACCTGTCCCGGCTCGACAACAAGGCCCCGGAGGTTCTTCTCGTGCGCGCCGAAGCGTTGCACCAGACCGGCAAGCGGGAGGCGGCGATTGCCGTGATCGACGGACTCGCCAAGTCGGCCGGAGGGGACCCGAGCCTGCTGTTCGGGCTCGGCATTACCTGCGGCCGGATGGGCCTCTACGAGCAGGCCGAGATGGCGTTCGCCGCGGTGCTGGCGCGCTCTCCGGACGACTTTGATGTGCTATACAACCTGGGCCTGTCCGCCGCTCGCGCCGAGCACTACGACCGCGCCCGGCGCGCCTTCGAAGTCGCGCTCAAGGTGCGGCCCCAGGACCTGGACTCGCTCTATCAGCTTGGACGCGTGCAGACGGAATTGGAGGACTACCCCCGGGCGGTCTACCTGCTGGCTCAAGCCCGGAAACGGGCGCCGCAACGCCCCGATGTGATCCTGGCGCTCGCGCGCGCGGCGCAAATGGCGGGTTACTACGGCGATTGTATCCTGGCGTATGACGACTATCTCCGGCTCCAGCCCGAAGACGACATGGTTCGGCGCGATCGGGCTCTCGTTTACGGCTTCACTCGTGCCGGCCTGGAGGAGGGGCTGAGAGACCTGACCCGGTACGTCGGAAAGCACCCGGATGATGCCGTGGGATTCTATGACTTGGCGCAACTCCTGGATCGCGTCGATCGCCCGAGGGCTCTCGCCCAGGTGTCGACGGCCGTGCGTCTGAACCCGGAACTGGAGCCAGCCCGCCATTTTCGCGCCACGCTGCTCGAAAAGCTGGGGCGCAATGAGGAGTCCATCGCGGATCTCCAGGCCGTCTTGCGATTGAACCCCCGCAACTTTCGCGCTCTGGATCTGCTGGGGCTCAATTACCTGGATCTCGACAAGCCCGCCGAAGCCGAGAAGGCACTGGGCCGGGCGGTCGCGCTGGCGCCAGACGAACCGGATGTCCTGTTCCACCTGGGCCGGAGTCTGATGGAACTAGGGCGCGGGGCGGAAGCTCAACAGTTCTTGGACCGGTTCCAGAAGCTCCGGAAGGACCGGGCCGGGACCAGCGTGCCCCGGGAGGAACCCGGCATCATCGAAGCGGCCAGTCTGACGCCCGCTGAGCGCTCGCGGCGGATCGTCGCCCAACTCCAGCAATTCGCTCGCGAGAAACCGGGCGACCCTTCTTTGAAGATGAATCTCGGCAGCGCGCTGCTCGCCGAGGGCAGGATCGAGGAAGCCGCCGCAACGTTCCGCGAGCTGCTGGCCTTGAATCCCGGAAGTGCCATCTCACACCGTGCGGGAACGACGCTGCTGCGCTTCGAACAGTACGCCCTGGCTCGGGACTTTCTTCAGCGTGCCGCGACGGAAATGCCCGCGGCGCGCCTGGACCTTGCCATGGCGCTCTTCTTCACCGACGGGCCGGAGCGCGCATTGAAGGTCCTCGAGCAAGTTCCCGAGGGCCAGGAGGCCGGAGACTATCTGCTCATGAAGGCTACGATTCTGGATGCCGCCGGCCAGATCGCGGAAGCGGAAAGAGTCCTCGAGAGGAGCCTGGACCGCTCCATTTCCCGGCCGCGGCTTGCCCAGGAGGCTGCGCTGCTATTGGTCCGTCACAACCATCCCGCGAAGGCGCTGGAACTGATCGGCCGGGCCCTGAAAGCCGCGCCGGACGATGCCAGCATCATGCTCACCAGAGTGGTGGTGCTCGGTTCCATGGGCCGGAACAACGAAGCGGAGAAGGCCGTGAAAGAAATCGAAAAGCGGTGGCCGGAATGGTATCGCCCCTATCTGGTGGAAGGCCTGCTGATGGAGCGCGAATCGCGGGTTGAGGGTGCGCGGCAGAGAATCCAAATTGCTCTTGCTCTGGGCGCACAGGAACCCGCCGCGCGCTGCGCGCTCGCGCGCATGGCGGCGGCGCCGCCGGAGCCTCGGTGCTCCTGCCAGCCGGGGATCTACGAGCCGTTCTTCCCGGAGTGCCGAAATCCTTGAGGTCAGTCTGAAGTGAGATCTTTCCCGGCAGCACGATTGAGGGTCCTTGCCGTGGTCGCTGTCGCCTTGTGCGCCGTGGCCGAATTCGCATCCCAGGCAGAGCAGCCGGCGCCTCCGCCAAGACAGCCCCACTTCACCGACATCGCCCCACGATCGGACTTTTCCTACATCACCAACAACGATTTGTCGCCGCGGAAGTACTTCATACAGCCGATGGCCGGCGGCGTGGCCATCTTCGACTACGACAACGACGGCAAGATGGATATCTTCTTCACCAACGGCGCGAAGCTGCCGGAGCTGAAGAAGACCGGCCCTTCCTTCTACAACTGCCTGCTGCGCAACAAAGGAGACGGCACGTTTGAGGACGTCACCAAGAAGGCCGGACTCCTCGGCGAAGAGCTCGACTATAACTTCGGCGTCGCGGTGGGCGACTACGACAACGACGGGTTCGAAGACCTCTTCATCTGCGGCGCCGGACGGAACGCGCTGTATCACAACAACGGCAATGGAACGTTCACGGACGTTACCGAACCATCCGGCCTCGGCCGCAAGCCTCCGACCACTGCCAGCATCGTGGCCGCGTGGTTCGATTACGACAACGACGGCCTGCTGGATCTCGTGGTCGCCAATTACACCCTCTGGACTCCCCAAACCGACATCCGTTGCAGTGTGGCCGGGGTGGAGTACTACTGCGGGCCCGCGTTCTACAAGCGCGTCCCGCACCGGCTCTATCACAACCTCGGCCACGGCAAGTTCGAGGATGTGACGGAGACGTCGGGATTCGCGGCCGCCCCGGGCAAAGGCATGGGGATCTCGATCGCCGATTTCAACGACGACGGCTACCAGGACGTCTTCATCGCCAACGACACGGAGCCGAATTCGCTATTCATGAACAAAGGAAACGGCACGTTCGAAGACAAGGGCCTGGAACTCGGCGTGGCTTACAACAACGAAGCCAAAGCCGTCTCCTCGATGGGCAGCGATGCGAAAGACTATGACAACGACGGCCGCGTCGACATTTTCTCCAACAACCTGATGGGACAGATCTGGCAGGTCTTCCAGAACCGGGGCGGCTTCTTCCGTTACGTTCCCGAGCAGGTCAAAGTGCGAGAACTCAGCGAACGCTATTCCGGCTGGAGCACCGGCTTCATCGACTACGACAACGACGGCTGGAAGGACCTGTACTCCGCCAACGGTGATGTCGACAACGTGAAGGAAAACGCGCGCCAGCACGACACCATGTTCCGGAACGTGGGCGGGAAGTTCTCCGACGTATCCCAGGAAATGGGGCGGGATTTCCTCCGCGTGGGGTACCAGCGCGGATCGGCGTTCGGCGATCTGAATAACGACGGCTTCCAGGACCTGGTGGTCACGTCGCTGATGGAGCGGCCTCGCATACTCGTCAATTCGGCTGACAACGGCAACCACTGGCTGATGCTCGAACTGATCGGCACCTCGAGTAACCGCGACGGGATCGGCGCGAAGATCAAGCTGACCACCGCTTCCGGCCGGACGCTCTACAACCACGTGTCCGTGAGTGTCGGATTCATGTCCTCCAGCGACAAGCGCGTTCATTTCGGGCTCGGCTCCGAGAAGCAGGTCCGTTCCCTCGAAATTCGCTGGCCGCGCGGGGCGGTCCAGCGACTCGAGAACGTCGCCGCCGATCAGTTCCTCAAGGTGGAGGAACCGCGCCAGCGGTGAAATGGGGCGAAGACTAATATAGTTTAATCTTGTGCCTCCAACTTTCGGCGGATTCCTCGCTCTTCGCAGGCACTTACAATTGATTCAGTCGCCCCCGCGCGAGTCCGCTCCGCGCGGGGGATCGCGGCTCACCCCGGATACTTCGGCGGTGAAGGGATTCCACGTCTATACACTCCAGCACCAGAGGACCTCGTCAATGTGCAAACGAGACAGCATCCGGATCATGGTGGCGAGCACCCAGGCCGCGGACCGGCTTGGTTTGACGATCATCATCGACAGCCAGCCGGACATGGAGGTGATCGCCCAGACCGGCAGCGTCCCGGAAGCGATGCAGTTGCTGTTCGCGCATCTTCCGGACCTCACCTTGATCGAAGCTTCCCTGGTGGATGATGGGGTGGCCGAGGCGCTGGCGCGGCTGCGCCGGCAGCACCCGAGATGCCGTTTTCTCGTGTACGCGATGTACGAGGCGGAGGAGAGCGTCCAGCGCGCGCTGCGGGCGGGAGCGGAAGGGTGCGTTCTCAAGGGCACGGCGCACTGTGACCTCCTTCAGGCGATCCGTACGGTACACGCCGGCGGTCAGTATGCGCCTGTCGTCAACCCATCGTCTCCGAGTCGGGAGGGGCCGTCCGTGGTTGAAAGGGGTTCCACGAACACAACGGTTGGGACGCGGTTCCGAGCGCCTTGACCCCATTGGGAGACTAGTACATGCTCAAAAGGGACATATGGATGAGAACCTCTTGTCTGCCCTTGTTCGCGGTTCTGGCAACCGCCCTTACCGCGGGCTCGCCGGCAACTCCCGGGAGACTCACTCCGACGGCTGTGTACCACTTCGACTTGAGCGGGAAGCCCGAGCCGATCATTCCTGCCGCCCTGAAGCTGGGCGCGAACCGAAGTCCGGACGGCCAGGAGTTCGGTTTGAATGGGCGCCATTTCTTGAAAGACGGCAAGCCGTGGTTCCCCATCATGGGAGAGCTCCATTTCAGCCGATACCCCCGGCAGTACTGGGAGGAAGCGCTGCTGAAGATGAAGGCGGGTGGTGTCGGAACCGTTGCCACGTACGTCTTCTGGATCCATCACGAGGAGGTGGAAGGCCAATGGGACTGGGCGGATGGAAAGTCGCTCCGCGACTTCCTTCAACTATGCGCCAGGCACGGTCTGAAGGCGTTTGTCCGCATCGGCCCGTGGGCGCACGGAGAGGCGCGCAACGGCGGCTTTCCCGACTGGCTTCTGACCAAAGGTTTCACGCCCCGCACCAATGATCCCCGGTATCTCGCCTACGCGCGAAAGCTCTACGAGCAGATCTACGGGCAATGCCGGGGCCTCTTGTTCAAGGACGGCGGTCCGGTCATCGGCATCCAGATTGAGAATGAACTGACCTCCGACGCCGAGCACCTCCGGACCCTGAAGGCGATGGCCCGCGAGATTGGATTCGACGTGCCGTTCTACACCGCGACGGGCTGGATGTCGGTGCTCCTGCCAGAGGGCGAATTGCTCCCGGTATGGGCCGCCTATCCCGACATGCCCTGGGAGCGGAACGAGCCGGCGCCAATCCCCCCGCGAAAGCATTACCTGTTCACGGGCGGCCTGGACCTCTTCCCAGTGAACATGATGGACGCTCCGGGAGCAGGCCTCGACCTCGCCCGGCTCAGGTCCGAGAAACTTCTGGACAAGGCTGTTTGGCTTCCGAAAGGGTTCCCTTACGCCATGGCGGAGTTGGGCGGCGGCATTCAGATCACTGAGTGGCGGCGCCCAGTCCTGTCGGCGAAGGACATCGCCGCGCTCTCCTACACCGCGCTCGGCAAGGGCGCGAACCTCTTGGGGTACTACATGTTTCAAGGCGGCTCACAGCCGCCCGGCAAGCTCACGGGCATGGAAGAGCCCGGCTGCCCCGCCGTCTCCTACGACTTCCAGGCACCGCTCGGGGAGTTTGGGGACGCCAGTGAATCCTACCACCGCCTGCGAGCGCTCCACCTGTTCCTCGAGGACTTCAGTGCCCAGATGACACTTACCGTGCCGGTGCTGCCACCGGAGATGCCCTCCCAGCCGACCGACGCCGGCACGCTCCGGTCAATCGTCCGGGCTGCGGACGGGAAGGGTTTCCTGTTCTGGAGCAACTATCATCGCGGCGTCCGCATGACGGACCTCGGACCTCTGCAATTCGAGCTCAAACTCAAAGACGAGCAGGTGCTGGTTCCCGCGGAGCCTGTGACGTTGAAGAAGGACACGTTCGGGATCTGGCCCATCAATCTTTCCCTGGCCGACGCCCTGCTGCGCTACTCGACCGCCCAGCCGCTGGGCATCCTGGCCGGCGAGGACGGCATCCCCACCTTCTTCTTCTTCGCTTCCGAGGGCGTTGCTCCCGAGTTCGTCTTTGACTCGCGGACGGTCCGCCGCGTCGAGACGGAGTGCGGCGACGTCTCATCGCGGGGCAACTCCACTCGGGCATTGTCTCTGAGCCCCGGGACCGGCTGTCTCATCCGAGTCCGAACGGCCGCCGGCAAGAGGGTTCGGATACTCACGCTCACCAACGAGCAATCCCGCCAGTATTGGAAGGCCAATCTGGCGGGCAAAGACCACGTGTTCCTCTCGGCCGACGACCTTCAATTTGGCTCCGGCCGCGTTACCGCGGATTCCGTCGGCTCCCGGCCGGTCAGCCTGGCGGTGTATCCCGCGGTTCCGCTCCTGAACGAGTCCGGCCCGACCCCCCTGGTGAAAACGGCCGACGGCATTTTCCTTCGCTATGAACTTCCGGTCCCACCAAAGACCATCGAGGTCGCCGCGGAGCCCGAGAGCCGCGGAAAATGGAGACTGAAGCTGCCCAAGGGCGCGCTGGATGGACTGGTGGACATATTTGTCGACGTCCAGTTCACTGGCGAGCGGGCGCGCCTTTGGTCCGCGGATGGCAGCCGCCTGCTCGGCGACCGGTTCTACAGCGGGCCGGCGTGGCGGATCGGGCTGAGGCGCTTCGCGCCAACCATTCTTGCCCAGGGCGCGCTGCTCGAGATCACACCTCTGAAAAAGAGCGCCACAATGTTCCTCGAGGCTCGGCCGAGTTTCACGGGAGAGGAGATCGCCCGGATCGATGCCGTGCGCGCGGTCCCCGTCCACCGTGCCGTCTTTCGCGCGGAAACACTCCGCTAATGAGCTTCGCAAAATACGGTGGCTGACTCCGCGGTCAAGCCGCCTGCTCGAGTGTGACGGCGTAGCCGAGTTGTTCTCCCCAAGCAAGCGCAAAACCTCGCGATGGTGACCGCAGACCCGCCCTTCCAGTCGGCGTCGAGAACCTTCCACTGTGCCACAAGCGGAACTCTCTACCTTGCCGCGACAGCTCGGCTTCGGTGACTGAGGGCCGCAGGCGCGGCGCGCTCCGGTCCAGGGGAGAAACGGGCGGGCCTGGAAGGCGGTGGCGGCTGCGGCGGGGCCATCTTCGCTTTTTGTTCGCAAGAATCTTCAGTTCCGGACTGAAAAACCCGGAATGCAGTATTGAAAACGCTGGGCAGCAGGGCTAGAATCGGCTAGTGGTAGAAACTGGCTAGAAAGTGGTGGAAGGTGGAAGAGTCCCTCTCCCAACCCGGTTCGGCGCGGCCTCCGCTGGGCATATACTCGTCGCGCTGCGACGACAAGGGCCGCGTCCGCCTTCCCAAAGAGTTTGAGGAGTTTGTCAAGACCTTCCCGGAGCAGCAATTCTTCGTCACCACCCTGGACGGCCACATAGGAAGAATATACCCCATCCAGGTGTGGATGGAAAACGAAAAGATTTTCGCCGAAGACACGGATGACCCCGAGGGAGCGGAGGACGAGGCCTTCCTGGCACACTACTGGGGCTCGGTGTCGGGCATCGACGGGCAGGCGCGCATCCTGGTACCGCCCGGGCTGCGGCGAAAACTCGAGATCGAGGATCAGAAGGTCAACCTGCGGTTTTATAACGGCGCCATCGATCTGTACAGCGAGGCGGCGTCCGAGAGACGGCTCCAGCGCGCCACCGAGGCGGCCCCCACCAACCTGCGGGCGCTCAGAAAGCGGGGATTGAAGTAGCAATGTATGCACTACCCCGTGATGCTGAACGAAGCGCTCGAATATCTGGCGGTGCGCCCGGACGGGATCTTCGCGGATGCGACCGCCGGGCTGGGCGGCCACACCGCCGCGATCGCGCAACGGTTGACGACGGGGCTTGTGATCGCGCTGGATTGCGACGGCGAGTCGCTGGAGTTGGCGCGGCGCTCGACGGCCGCCTGGGCGGAGCGGATCCGCTACCGCCAGGCGAGGTTCTCGGAGCTGCGGAGCGCGCTGGCCTCCTTGGGGACCGAGAAGATCGACGGGCTGGTGGCGGACCTGGGTGTGAGCCGCTATCAGTTGACCGAGCCGGAACGAGGGTTTTCTTTGACGGCGACCGGCCCGCTGGACATGCGCATGGACAGAAGTCAGGGCATGACGGCGGCCGGCATGGCCAACACCACGAGCGAAAGAGAGCTCGCCGACCTGCTGTATCACCTCGGCGAAGAGAGGAGGGCGCGGAGAATAGCCAGAGCAATCGTCCGGGCACGGCCGATTCGCGACACGCTGCACCTTGCGCGTGTCGTCGAACAGGCCGTGCCGCGGACGGGTCGCCTGCACCCGGCAACTCAGACGTTCATGGCTCTGCGCCGCGCCGTCAATCGCGAAGCCGAAGAACTGGATGCTCTGCTACGCGCCGCTCCCGAGCTGGTGGCCAGCGGCGGCCGCATCGTGGTGATCGCGTTTATGTCTCTGGAAGACCGCCAAGTCAAGGAGGCCTTCCGCGAACTGGCCCGGCAGGGCAGGGCACGGCTGCTGACCAAGCACGTGGTCAGGCCGGGCGAAGAAGAGGTGGCAACCAACCCGGCCTCGCGCAGCGCCAAGCTGCGGGCCGTGGAGATGAAGTGAGGCCGCTCCCTTACGGTCGCGGCTCAGTAGCGGGTCAGAGAGGGTAAAGCAATGGCGACACTGGCAGCGATTTTCAGACGTCCGGAAGCGAATGCGATAGCGGCGGAGGCGCCGCGGGTGAGCTGGGACCGGGAGTCCGACCCTTACCAACTGCGTCCGCTGCCTTCCGAGGACGTGTACTTCTACTGCAAGAAGGTCGACAACAGCCGGGTGGTCCGGGAGGCTGATCCGGCGGCGCGGCGCAAATGCTGGCGCGCGGCGACCATGTCGTTCGCCGCCGCGCTGTTCATCATGATCCTGATACTGCCCGACGCACTGGGAATGATCGCCGGCTACCAGATCCACTCGCTGGAGCGGGAACACGAGAGACTGGTGCAGGACCGGGCGCGATTGGAGCTGGAAGAGGCCGCCCTGCTCAGCCCGCAGCGGCTGCAAGAGATGGCGCGCGATCTGCGCCTGGTCGACCCGGACTCGGCGCACGTCGTGTACCTCAATCCCAACAGCAGCGGCGGCGCGCTGGCTCTGAACGCACCCAGTAAGTAAGAGGACGGGCGGACGCCTATTGTGACACGCGGAGGAGAAGCCGGTGTGGGGTTGGCGGCGGGGCGAGGAATCCGAGCGGGCGCGCGGCACCGGACGGGCCACGGGTCGCATGGTGGGTCTTGCGCTGGTAGCCCTGATCTGGGCGCTGGCGATCCTTTGCCGCCTGGTGTACCTCCAGATCGTCTGCCATAAGGCCTACCAGGAGATCGCCGACCGCCAGCAGCACAGGATCTTCAAGATCGAGGCCGCGCGCGGCGCCATTCTGGACCGCTGCGGCCGCCCGCTGGCGCTAAGCCTGCCCGTCGATTCCGTTTGCATCAACCCCTTGCGCGTGCCCGACGCGTCGCTGGCCGCCGAGATCCTGGCCGGCGTTCTGCGCGTGGACCGCCAGGAGTTCCTCGCCCGGCTCGATCGAGCCAAAGCCGACGACGCCGGCTTCCTATGGGTCAAGCGCAAGATCACCCCCGAGGAAGCGGAGCGGCTGCACAGCTTGAAGCTGGAGTTCGTGGAGTTTCGCGCAGAGAGCCAGCGGCACTATCCGGACGGTTCGCTGGCCAGCCACGTGGTCGGCACGGTGGATTTCCAGGAGCGGGGGAACCTGGGGCTGGAGCAGAGCCTGGACAAAGAGCTGGTGGGGCGCCCGGGCAGCGTCAAGATGCTCACCGACGTTCAGCAGCGGGGCGTCGAGGCACTGGCCACCAGCGCCGCCGAGCCGGGGGCCAACATCACCCTTTCGATCGACGAGCGGATCCAGTTCCTCGTCGAGCGCGAGATCAAGGCGGCCTGCGAGTTGCGTAACGCCGCCAGCGGCAGCGCGGTGGTCATGAACCCTTACACGGGCGAGATCCTGGCTCTGGCCTCTTACCCCTCCTTCGATCCCAACCGGCCTCCGCAAAGCGCGGAGGAACGGGCCGCGCGCTTTAATCACCCGGTGTCGGTGCCCTTCGAGCCCGGCTCGGTGTTCAAGATCATCACGCTCTCGGCGGCGTTGGAGACCACCAGCCTCCGCCCGGACAGCCCGATCAACTGCGGGGGCGGAACGCTGAACCTGTTCGGCCGGGTGATCCACGAGGCCAAGCACGGCTATGGGACGCTGTCGTTCGCCGACGTGCTGGCCAAGTCCAGCAACATCGGCGCAATCCAGATAGGATTGAAGGTTGGGGAGAAAAACCTGCTGGAGTACGTGCGCAGGTTCGGCTTCGGGAAGCGCACTGGGATTCCACTGCCGGCCGAATCCTCGGGGACGGTCAGAGATCTGAAGTTCTGGGGCAAGAGCTCGATCGGGTCGGTGGCGATGGGGCACGAAATCAGCACCACGGCGCTGCAACTGGCGCAGGCCTGCTCGGTGATCGCCAACGGCGGGATGCTGGTGAGGCCGCGGCTCATTCTGAAGCGACAGCGGCCCGGCGGCAAGCCGCAGAACGAGCCCGCCGAGCCCCCTCGTCGCATTCTCAAGCCGGAGACGGCCATCACCATGCGCCAGTTGATGGAAGGAGTGGTGCTGCACGGTACGGGGAAAGGGGCGCGCCTGCCCGGATACACGTCCGGCGGCAAGACCGGCTCGGCGCAGATCTTCGACCAGGCCACCAAGCACTACACGCACTTCTACAACGGCTCATTCGTGGGGTTCGCCCCGGTGACCAACCCGGCGGTGGTGATCGCGGTGACGCTGAACGGCACCAAGCAGTTCGGCGCCGTCGTGGCGGGACCGGTGTTCAAGTCGGTAGCGGTGGATGTCCTGCGACTGCTGGACGTCCCGCGGGACCTGCCGGAGACCGCGCCCGAGCCCGCGATCGAGCCCGCCGAGACCAACGACGTCGCGATCGCGGAACTCTCGACGCCGCCCGAGGACCTCTCTACACCGCCCGCGGACCCATCCGCAGTTCCGGCCGTAACCTCAGCCGAAGCAACGGCGCCGCCGGCCGCCATGGTGGTGGTCGCCGCCGGTCCCCGAGTGCCCAGCTTCCAGGGCAAAACGGTGCGGGCGGTACTCGAAGAATCGCTGGCCGCCGGCGTGCCGGTGGACGTGTTGGGAAGCGGCGTGGCCCGCGGCCAGGCGCCCGCGGCCGGCGAATTCCTGCATCCCGGAGAGCGAGTGCGAGTGCAATTCCAATGAACGTCCGCGACCTGCTGCCACAAGCCGCCAGCACCGAGGAGGTCCGCGGCATCGCCTGCGACTCGCGCAAGGTCGCTCCGGGCTTTCTGTTCTTCGCGTTTCCGGGCCAGAGAGCCGACGGGCGCGCTTTCGCCGCCCAGGCCGTCGAACGCGGTGCCGTGGCCGTGGTAAGCGAATCGGCGCGGCCGGAGGGCTTCCCAGGCGTCTGGATTCAGGTGGAACACGGCCGCCGCGCGCTGGCGCTCGCCGCGCGCGCCTTCTACGGCCGCCCGGATGAACGCCTGGGTATCACCGGCATCACCGGGACGAATGGCAAGACCACCAGCTCCTACATTCTGGATTCGGTGCTGCGCGCGGCGGGCAAGACGACGCTGCTAGTCGGCACCATCGAATACCGCCTGGGTGGCACCGCGGAGGCCGCTGTCAACACGACCCCGGAATCCCTCGACCTGTTCCGGCTGTTCGCGGAGTTGGAGACCGCCGGCGGCAGCCACGCCACCATGGAGGTCTCCTCCCACGCGCTGGCGCTGGCGCGGGTGCACGGCATCCGGTTTCACACCGCGGTATTCACAAACCTGACCCGCGATCACCTGGATTTCCACCACACCATGGAGGAGTACTTGGCCGCCAAGCGCATGCTGTTTGAAGGCGCGGGCGCACCGCCGCCGCGGTTCGCCGTCCTGAACTACGACGACCCCTACGGGCGCGAGATCCAGGTGGGGACACAAACCGAAGTCCTCCACTATGGCCTGCGCAACGGAGCGACGGTGCGCGCGGTGAACGTCCAATCCGGTTTCGACGGGCTGCGGTTCGAGGTGCAGCACGGCGAGGAGCGCGTGGCGGTCGCATCGCCGCTGCCCGGCCGGATGAACGTGTACAACATCCTGGCGGCGTGGTGCGCGGCGTCGAACTACGGCATTCCGGTGGAGACCGTGGTGCGGGGGATCGCCGAGTGCCGCGCGGTGCCGGGCCGGTTCGAGAAAGTCGAAGCCGGCCAGCCCTTCCTGGTAGTGGTGGACTACGCGCACACGGACGATGCGTTGCGCAACGCGATCTCGGTCGCGCGCGGCCTGCACCCCAAACGGGTGCTCACTTTGTTCGGCTGCGGCGGGGATCGCGACCGCATCAAGCGGCCGCTGATGGGGGAAGCCGCCGCCGAGCTGAGCGATTTCGTGGTGCTGACCTCGGACAATCCGCGCTCGGAGGACCCGCTGGCCATCATTAACGACGCGATGGTCGGGCTGGGCCGCCATGACACGCCGTACCTGGCCGAACCGGATCGCGAGAAAGCCATCCGGCTGATGCTCGAGCGCGCGGAGCCCGGCGACATCGTCATCCTGGCCGGCAAGGGGCACGAAACCTACCAGATCCTCAGGGACCGGACGATCCCGCTGGACGACCGCGAAGTGGCACGCAGAGTGCTCGGAGAACTGGGGTATCGGGCATGACCTTCGATCTCCAGCAGGTGGCCGGCGTACTTGGCCAGGCGGCTCCCGCGGCAGTCATCACGGGCTGGAGCGTGGATACGCGCACGCTGGAGCGCGGGGACCTGTTCTTCGCCCTGCGCGGCCCCCTCCACGACGGCCACGATTTCCTCGACGAGGCCTTCCGGAAAGGCGCCGTGGCAGCCGTCGGAAGCGCGGGCCAGAACAACGGGGAGCGGTTGCTTCCGGTCCCCGACAGCCTGGCGGCACTGGAACAAATCGCCGGGTGGGCGCGCGCTCGATGGGGAGGCCGGGTGATCGGGGTGACGGGCAGCGCGGGCAAGACCACCACCAAGGATATCATCGCCGATTTGTTGGCGGTCGAGATGCGCGTCGGCAAGACCATCGGGAACTTGAACAATCACGTGGGCCTGCCGCTGTCCATTCTCCGCTTGCCGCCAGAGGTCCGCACCGCGGTTCTGGAGATCGGGATGAACCACCCCGGCGAGATCCGGAGGCTCGCCTCAATTGCTCGCCCGGACGTCGGGGTGGTCACCAATGTCGGCTTCGCGCACGCGGAGTTCTTCGAGTCGGTGGATGAAGTAGCGCTGGCCAAGCGGGAACTGATCGAGGCGCTTCCGGCCGGCGGCGTCGCCGTGCTGAATGCCGACGACCCGCGCGTGGCGAGCTTCCGGGACGTCCACCCTGGACCTGTGATATGCTTCGGCACTTCCCCCGAGGCGGATGTGCGACCGGCGGAGGTGGAGTACTCGCCCGCCGGCGTCAGGTTCCGCCTGGGGAAAACGGATTTCGAATGTAGTCTCGTGGGCCGGCATGGCCTGCTGAACGTGTTGGCCGGAATCGCCGTGGCCGGAGTTTTCGGGATCGCGCCCGAACGGCTGCGCGAAGCGGTCCGGTCACTCGCGCCCGGGAAAATGAGGGGCGAGCGCTTCACCCATGCCGGGATCACGATTCTGAACGACTGCTACAACTCCAACCCGGAGGCGGTCCGCGCGATGCTGGACGTGCTCCGGGGTACGCCAGCACGGCGCCGGGTCGCCGTGCTGGGGGAGATGCTCGAACTCGGCCGTTGGACCGAGCCTTTGCACCGGGACGTAGGCAACTACGCTGTCGCGTGCGGGGTTGATGTGCTCGTCGGGATTCGCGGCGCGGCCTGCCAAATGATCGACGAAGCTGTTCGATCAGGGTTGCCGGCCGTCGCCGCGTTCTTTTTCGACGACCCCGCGCCCGCCGGCGATTTCCTCCGCACCCTGCTCGCCGACGGCGATGCGGTCCTGTTCAAAGGCTCCCGCGGCACCCACGTCGAGACGGCCTTGGAAAGGTTCCTCGGATGATTGGCTTGTGGCATGTGGCTTGTGGCATGTGGATCCAACTACGGCGCACCTATGGCTGCCGCCTGTCGCGGCGCGGCGCGCGCGGTCGCGGAATCCACAGGCCACAGGCCACAAGCCACAAGCCGAGGCTTTTCTAATGTTCTACTGGCTTCTTTACGAACAGCTTCATCCGCACGTCATCCGCTTCGAACTGTTCCGCTACATCACTTCTCGCACCGCCTTCGCCAGCATGACGGCGCTGTTCCTGTGCCTGGTGCTGGGCCCGTGGCTGATCGGCAAGCTGCGCCAGTTCCAGATCGGGCAGCACATCCGCGAGGACGGCCCCACGTCCCACCAGAAGAAGGCCGGCACACCGACGATGGGCGGTGTGCTGATCGTGATCTCGATCGTTGTGCCCACGCTGCTATGGGCCAACCTCGCCAATCCGTACATTTGGATCGCGCTGTTCGGGATCCTGAGCTTCGGCGCCATCGGGTTCTGGGACGATTACGCCAAGATCCGCAGGAAGCAGAATTTGGGCCTCACCGCGTGGCGCAAGTTCGGCGCGCAGTGCATAGTAGCGCTGGTCATCGGCGGATTGCTGCTGGTTCTGCGCGCCCACGGGAGCTACTCGACCGCGATGAACGTCCCCTTCTTCAAGGCGTTCAAGCCCGGCCTGGTGATCGAGCCGCTGCTCCACAACCCGTTCACTTACCTGTTCGCTTTCGTCTTCTTCTTCCTGTTCCTGATGGTGGTGATCGTGGGCACCTCCAACGGGGTGAACCTCGCGGACGGCCTGGACGGCCTGGCCATCGGCCTGGTGCTAATCGCCTCAGCCGCCATGACCGCGCTTACTTACACCACCGGGCACGCCGAATTCGCCAAGTATCTGGACCTGGTCCGGCTGCCGCCCGCCGGCGAGCTGACCATTTTCTGCGGCGCGATGACCGGGGCCTGCCTGGGCTTCCTGTGGTACAACTGCCATCCGGCGGAGATCTTCATGGGCGACGTCGGGTCGCTCTCGCTGGGGGGCAGCCTGGCGGTGGCCGCCATCCTGGTCAAGCAGGAGATCTTGCTGGTATTCATCGGGGGCGTGTTCGTACTCGAGACGCTCTCGGTGATTCTGCAAGTGGGTAGCTTTAAGTTGCGCGGCGGCAAACGGATTTTCAAGATGGCGCCGTTACACCATCACTTCGAGGCGCTAGGCTGGTCCGAATCCAAGATCATCGTGCGCTTCTGGATCACCGGCCTGGTAATGGCGCTGTTTGCGCTGACGACGTTGAAGTTGAGGTAGAGCGCGGTGGAGATCGCGGGTAAGAGAATCGCGGTGGCGGGGATGGGCCAGTCGGGGCTGGCGGTGGTCGAGTTTCTGCTCGCCCAGGGAGCGCGCGTCCGGGCCATCGACTGCAGGCCGCTCGAGGAACTCAAGGAGGCGGGGCGGACGCTGGAGAGCCTTGGCGTGCCCTTCGAGCTGCAATCCCCCGGCGCGTTCGAGGGCGTGGATTCCATCGTCCTCTCGCCCGGCGTCCCGGCGGATCTGGCCGAACTGGAGGCGGCCCGCCAGCGGGGCGTGCCGGTCCTCGGTGAAGTCGAGCTCGCCTCCGCGTACCTCAAAGGCCCCATCATCGGCATCACCGGAGCGAACGGAAAGACCACCACGACCGCGCTGGTCGGCCACATCCTGCGCGCCTGCGGCATCCCGGCGCAGGTGGGCGGCAACATCGGCGCGCCGGTGACCGGGATGATCGCCGCCTCGCGCCCGGAGCAGTGGAACGTCCTGGAGCTCTCCAGCTTCCAGCTCGAGACCATCGCCGCGTTCCGCGCGCACATCGCGGTGTGCCTGAACGTCACGCCGGACCACCTGGACCGCCACCACAGCTTCGAGAACTACGCCAACGCCAAGGCCCGCCTGTTCGAAACCCAGGCGGCGGTGGACTACGCCGTGCTGAACGCCGGCGACGCCAGTTGCGCGGAGTACGGCCGCCGCACCAGCGCGCGCACGGTCTGGTTCTCGACCGCGAGTGCCGTCTCGCCGGGCCTGTACGCGGACCATGCGCGCCTCTATTACGACGGCGCGCCCTTCCTGGAGATTGCCGGGATCCCGCTGCGCGGCCGCCACAACGTCGAGAACACGCTGGCCGCGGCCGGAGCCGCTCACCTGGCGGGTGCATCGCTCGGGGCTATCGCGACGGCTGTCGGGACGTTTCCCGGCGTCGAGCACCGCATCGAGTTCGTGCGCCGGCTCGGGGGCGTCGATTTCTACAACGACTCGAAGGCCACCAACGTCGACGCCACGCTGAAATCGATCGAGGCGTTTCCGGGCCGGCTGTGGATTATCCTGGGCGGCAAAGACAAGGGCAGCGACTACACCGTGCTGCGAGAGCCGCTCGGCCGGAGGGCGCGCGCCGCCCTGCTGATCGGCGCCGCCGCGCCCAAGATCGCCGCACAGCTCGGCGACTGCGTGCGCCTCGTCCACGCCGGCACGCTCGATGCCGCAGTGCGCGCGGCCTTCCGCGAGGCCCAGCCCGGCGACACTGTGCTGCTGGCTCCGGCCTGCGCCAGCTTCGATCAGTTCGACGACTACGAGCACCGTGGCCGCGTCTTCAAGTCGGTCGTGGCCGCTCTGGAGGAGGGGCACTGAGCCATGGCCCAACGCGTCAAGACCGACTGGGTGTTGTTCTGGTTCATCTTGGGAATGGTGTGCTTCGGTCTGGTCATGGTCTACAGCGCCTCGTCGGTGGTGGCGCGGCTGAAGTTCGGCTACTCGGGCTATTACATCGTGCGCCAGTTCGCCTGGGCAGCCTGCGCGGTGGGCGTGATGATGCTGCTCAAACGCACCGACTACCGCAAGCTGAACTCGGCGGGATGGGCTTTCGCGGCGCTGGCGGTGGTGATCGTGCTGCTGGTGATCGTGTATTTCGTGGATGCGCGCTCGCACCGCTGGCTGCGGATCGGCCCGCTGGGCATCCAGCCTTCGGAGTTCGCCAAGCCCGCGCTCATCCTGTTCCTGGCTTACTTCGTCACGCTGCGCGCCAAGGCCATCAACAACCGCTACACGCTGCTTCCGGCCCTGATCACGGTGGGGCTGCTGGCGATCGCGGTCGTGCTCGCCGACCTGGGCACCGCTCTGGTCCTGGTGATTTCGGCGGCGGTGGTGTTCTATGTCGCGGGCCTGAATTCCAGGTACATCCGGATCGCGATCGTCGCGGGCCTGGTTGCGGTGGGAATCGCCGTAGCCGCCAAGCCGTACCGCCTGGTTCGCGTGTTCGGCTTCTTCGACCCGGAGTACAAAGTGCTCGACCGGTTCTCCTGGGGGAACAAGCTCAAGGAGTACATGCGGCGCTCCGAGTTCAACCGCGATCCCGGCTATCACGTGCGCCAATCCAAGATCGCGGTGGCGAGCGGCGGCCTGATCGGCCAGGGGCTCATGGAGGGCAAGCAGAAGCTGTTCTACCTGCCCGAGGCGCACACGGATTTCATCTATGCGGTGGTGGGCGAGGAACTGGGCCTGCTGGGTTGCGTCGCGGTGCTGGCGGCGTTTCTGGTGCTGCTCTGGCGCGGCCTGCGGCTGGTGCGCTCCACCCCCGACGATTTCGGGCGCTACCTGGCGCTGGGCGTCACCACCATGCTGGTGGTGCAGGCGCTCATGAACATGAGCGTGGTGCTGGACCTGGCGCCCACCAAGGGCATCCCGCTTCCGCTGGTCAGCTACGGCGGGAGTTCGCTGCTCAGCACGATGATCTCGCTCGGCATGCTGCTGAGCGTGAGCGAGCAGTCAGGATGAGGTTTCTTATGGCGGGCGGCGGCACCGGAGGGCACGTCATCCCCGCGCTGGCGGTCGCGCGGGAACTCCAGCGCCGCGGTCACGAGGCATTTTTCGTCGGGACGCGGGAGGGCATCGAGGCGCGGCTGGTTCCGGCGGCCGGGTTCCCCATCGAGTGGATTGAGATCGGCGGGCTGAAGCGGGTCGGTGTGGCGCGAAGGGTGCGCACACTCGGACAGCTCGCCCTCGGCACGCTGAAGCTGACCCGGGCGCTGGGCCGCTGGCGGCCGGCGGCGGTGTTCAGCATGGGCGGTTACGTTGCGGGTCCGGTCGTGCTCGCGGCGGCGCTGCGCCGGATCCCGATGGTCTTGATGGAACCTAATGCGGCGCCCGGAATGACCAACCGCTGGATGGGACGGGTGGCGGCGCGCACTCTGATCAGTTTTCCGGAGACCGCGCGGCATTTCCCGAAAGGGAAGGCGGAGCTGACGGGTCTGCCCGTCCGCGCCGAGTTCTTTGCGCTGCCTTCGAAGCCGCGCGAACAGGTCCTCAACGTGCTCATCACCGGGGGCAGCCAAGGCTCGCGCACGCTGAACCGAGCCGCCCGCCAGAGCTGGCCGCTGTTCCGCGAGGCGGGCCTCCCCATCCGGCTCACGCTCCAGGCGGGGCGCGAGGCCCACGCCGAGCTGGCCCGGGACTTCGCCGCCACCGGCCTGGCCGGCGAGGTGGTTTCCTTTATCGACGACATGCCGGCGGCGTTCGCCTCGGCCGACCTGGTGGTCTGCCGTTCGGGCGCGGGCGCGGTAGCCGAACTGGCCGCCTCGGGGAGACCGGCAATTCTTGTGCCGTTTCCATTCGCCGCCGACGACCATCAGCGGCGCAACGCCGAGGCGCTGGCCTCCGCCGGAGCGGCCCGCCTGGTCCCGGACCGCGAATTCACGGGCCAAAGGTTACTCGAGGAGGTGCGGTCGATCGCGAAAGAGGCTGGCCTCCTGGAGCGCATGGGCGAGGCCGCCCGCCGCTTCGCGCAGCCGCGGGCCGCCGAGCGCGCCGCGGAATTGCTGGAACAAGCGGCGGCGGGAGCAAGATTTTGATTGACATGGGGAGCGGAAGCCGAAACAATAGCCTAGAGAAATGTTCTTTTGCCGCGGATCGGGAAAGCGCTGGCGGCGGAGGCAGCGGCGCTGGTGGCGTGCCTTCCGGCTCCGTCCCGCGCGCCGCCGCGGGCGTAACCAAAATGTTCCTTAAGCCACAGCACCTGCACTTCACCGGCATCGGCGGCATCGGCATGAGCGGCATCGCCGAGGTGCTGCTGGACCTGGGCTTCCCGATCAGCGGCTCGGACCTCAAGCTCACCCCCATCACCGAGCGCCTGGCCCGCCTGGGCGCAACCATCTACGAGGGGCACTCCGCGTCGCAGGTCGGCTCGGCCCGCGCCGTGGTGGTCAGCTCGGCGGTCTCGGAGGACAACCCCGAGGTGCAGGAAGCGCACCGTCTTCAGATCCCGGTCATCCCCCGCGGAGAACTGCTGGCCGAGCTGATGCGGCTGAAATTCGGCATCGCCGTGGCCGGCAGCCACGGCAAGACCTCAACGACCTCGATGCTGGCCACGATCCTGAGCCACGCGGGCCAGGACCCCACCGTGGTGGTGGGCGGCCGCCTGCAATCCATCGGCGGCTCGAACGCCCGGCTGGGGCAGAGCGAGTTCCTGGTGGTGGAGTCGGACGAAAGCGACGGCTCGTTTCTCAAGCTCTCTCCGATCCTGGCGATCGTCACCAACATCGACCGCGAGCACCTGGACCACTACGCCTCGATCGAGCGAATCCGCGCGGCCTTCGTCGAGTTCGTCAACAAGGTGCCGTTCTACGGCGCGGCCATCCTCTGTCTCGACGACGAGAATGTCCAGCGCATCCTGCCGGAAGTGAGACGCCGCACCATCACCTACGGCACGCGGGCTCAGGCGGACCTGGTGGTGAGCGAATGCTCCGGCGCCCACTTTTCGAGCGTGTTCCGGCTGCGTGCCCGCGGGACGGACCTGGGCGAATTCCGGCTCCAGGTTCCCGGCGGGCACCACGTTCTGAACGCAACGGCGGCAGTGGCGGTAGGTCTGGAGCTGGAACTCCCGGTGGACGCCATCCGTGAGGGGCTGGCATCGTACAGCGGAGTGGACCGGCGGTTTCAGGTCCGGGGCATCGAGCGCGGCGTGACGGTTATCGACGACTACGGCCATCACCCCACCGAGATCCGCTCGACGTTGGCCGCGGCCCGGCAGTGCCATTACCGCCGCATCCACGTCGTCTTCCAGCCTCACCGCTATACGCGCACCTTCCACCTGATGGACGATTTCGCCCGCTGCTTCTACCAAGCCGACTCGGTCTTCGTGCTGGACATCTACGCCGCCTCCGAAAAGCCAATCGAGGGCATCACCGCCCAGGCACTAACCGAGCGGATCCGCGATTTCGGGCACCGCAGTGTGGAATACGTGGGGACGATCGACCGCGCCGTGGATGCCGCGCTTGGTGTGGCCGAGGATGGGGACGCGGTCCTGACTCTGGGCGCCGGCAACGTCTGGCAGGCCGGAGACCGCATCCTGGAGCGTCTCCGAGGAGGTTGACCATGGCTCGCCGGCAGACTGCCCAACTCGACCTGGAACTCGCTGAGGACCCTCCCATGGAGCCGCCGCAACCCCCCGCGTCGCTGCGCCGCCCGCGGGGCAAGTCGGATGCCCGGCCGCGCTGGCGCGATCGGGCCCGTCCGTGGCTGCTCGCGGGCCTGGCGGTCCTGCTGGCGCTCAGCGCGATCGCGGCGGTCTATCGGCTGGACCAGTTCCTGGCCGGCAACGCGCGCTTCATCCTCTCCGGCAGCCCGGACGCGCATCCCAACCTGTCGATCCGGGGCCTCGAACACGCCTCCGTCGCCCGGGTGGCGGGCGTCTTCGCGCAGGACTTCGGCCGCAGCGTCTATCTGCTGCCGTTGGCCGAGCGGCGCCGCGCGTTGCTGGGCATCGACTGGGTCCGCGAGGCGGCCGTCTCGCGCCGCTGGCCGAACCGCGTCGAGGTCCGGATTACCGAGCGCGTCCCGGTGGCCTTCGCAATGCTGCCGCAGGCTGGGGTGGCTTACTACGAGGTCGCGCTGATCGACGAGGATGGGGTGATCCTGGAACCCCCGCCGCGCGCCAGCATTGCCGTGCCCGTACTCTACGGCCTCTCCCGGGAGCAGCCCGCCGCGGGAAGGCGCAACCGCGTCCGGGAGGCGCTGGACGTGATCCGGGAAGTCGAAGCCTATAGCGGCCAGATCTCGGAGATCAACGCCGCCGATCCCGAAAACCTGGGCATCACCTACAGCGTCCAGGGACGGGTGGTCCGGCTCATGCTCGGCAACCAGCGCTACCTGCCGCGCTTGCAGAACTTCCTCGGCCATTACGCCGAAATCAGCCGCCGGCTGCCTGGCGCGCGCGCGTTTGACCTGCGCCTGGACGACCGCATCACGGCCCTGGATGGAGCACCGCATGCCAAGTAGACTGCTCGTTAACGGGACTGTGAAGAAACCCGCCCCCCCAATCGGCGCTAACTTCAGCCGTGGCGCACGCACTCGTGCGTGCCGCGTCGAGACTTTCTCGACGCACGGTGTCGACCTCGACACGAGTGTCGAGGCAGCACGCAAGAGTGCGTGCGCCACGAAGGGCTCGGACAGGCTTCCCTGGTTCCTCGGAGGTTCGCATGCCCGCTAAGATTAAGCCGGTTCTCGCGGTTGGGGTCGACGCGGGCAGTCACTGGACGCGCTGCGCCATCCTGCTCCTCGAGCAGGCCCGGGTTCGCTTCCTGGGATATGCCGAAACGCCCTCGGAGGGCTGGCACAAGGGCCGCATTGCCGATCAGAAAGCGGTCTCGGGGTCCATTCTACGCACCATCCGGGAGGCCGAGAAGCGCGCCCAGACGGGAGTCGGATCGGCGGTGTTCGGCGTAGGGGGCAACAGCGTGTGCGGGGCGCACGGCCGCGGCGGTTACGAGATCGGCTTCCCCCGCCAGATCGGCCAGAACGACCTGAACCGCGTGGTGGAGCGCGCCTCCCGCATCCAGTTTCAAGAAGACGAGATGCTCCTGCACCTGTTCCCGCAGGATTTCACCGTCGACGGCCGCGCCGGCCACCGCAATCCGCGCGGCATGATCGGCTCCCGGATCGAGGTGTACGTGCATCTGGTCACCGGCTCTCAGCAAGAGCACCAGGCGCTGGTCGGCGCCGCCAACGAGGCCCACCTGGTGGTGGAAGAGACCGTATTCGAGCCGCTGGCCGCAGCCTACGCCGCGCTGCGGACCGAAGACCGCCGCGATGGCTACGTGGTGGCCGACATCGGGGCGCACTCCACCGACGTCGCGGTGTACTACGGCGATACCCTGCTGTCTTCCATCAGCCTGCCGGTCTGCGGCGACCATTTCACCAGCGACGTGGCGCAGGGACTCAACGTCAGCCAGGACGACGCCGCCTGGATCAAGGAGCAGCACGGATGCGCCCTGGCAGACCTCAGCGCCGCCAACAGCTTCGTCGAACTGCCCTCGCCCGCCGGCCGCCCGTGGCGCGAGACGTCGCGCCGCGAACTCAACCGGATTCTCGAGGCGCGCGCCGTCGAGCTGTTCGATTTCGTGCAACGCGAACTGGAACGCATCGGCATGGACCAGATGCTGGTGAGCTGTGTGCTGATCGGCGGCGGCGCCCGTCTGCCGGCCTTGTGCGACGTTGCCGAAAAGGTCATCCGGTGTCAGGCCTGCATGGGCCTGCCGGTTGGCATTCAGGATTGGCCGGCGGAAATCGACGACCCGGCCTGGACCACCGCGGCCGGCCTGGCTATGTATTCCGCCCGGCTCAAGCTGCGCGCGGAACTGGATCGGCTAAGCAGCGGATTCTTCGCGAAGGTTTTGGGAGGCTGAGCTATGGCTGTCCTCGATCACTTGAAATACGAAATGCAGGAGGATGTCCGCGCCGCGGCCAACATCAAGATCATCGGCGTCGGCGGAGGCGGCTCCAACGCGGTGGCCCACATGCTGGCCGGGGGGCTGGAAGGCGTCGAGTTCTACGTCCTCAATACCGACGCGCAGGCGCTCCAGGCGTCGCCGGTCCCGAACAAGCTGGCCATCGGCGGAAAGATCACGCACGGGCGTGGCGCGGGGGCCGATCCGGGGATCGGGCGGCAGGCGGCGCTGGAGGACACGGCGCGCATCTGCGAGATCCTGCAAGGGGCCGACATGGTGTTCATCGCGGCGGGACTGGGCTGCGGCACGGGCACCGGCGCCGCTCCGGTGGTCGCCTCGATCGCCAAGGAGCTCAACGCCCTCACGGTCGCGGTCGTCACCAAACCATTCACCTTCGAGGGCCCGCGGCGCATGCAGCAGGCCGAGAAGGGGCTCGAGGAACTCGCCGCCTTCGTCGATACGGTGATCGTCGTCCCCAACGACCGGCTGCTGGCTCTGGCGCCGCGCGGTACCGGCGTGTTCGACGCGTTCCGGATGGGCCACGAATTTCTGCGCCAGACGGTCGCCGACCTGGTGGAGATCATGACCCTGCCGGGCTTCATCAACCGCGATTTCTCCGACGTCCGTTCGACCATGTTCGGCATGGGGTGCGCGCGGCTGGGCACCGCCACCGCCCAGGGCGAGAACGCCGCCGTCGAGGCCGCCCAGCGGGCCATCGGGTGGCCGCTGCACGAGGACGCCGGCATACGGGGCGCGCGCAACGTCCTGCTGAACGTCACCGGCTCCAGCCGCCTCGGCCTGCACGAGGTCAACGAAGCCTGCCAGTTGATCCGCGACGCCACCGAGTGCGACGACGTCGAGCTGAACTTCGGCATCGTGCTCAACGAGGCGATGGAGGACACCGTCAAAGTCACCGTCATCGCCACGGGCTTTTCGGGGCCGCGCGTCGCGCCTGCCGTCGAGCGGGAGCCGGCGGTCTCGCGGACGGCGTGGCTCTCCGAGTCCCGGCGCGAGCCTGCCGCGGCGGCCGAGTCGCTGGCTCCCGGGGAGCCTCAAGCCGTCCCAGGCGTCAGGCCCGGCAACGGCGCCCCGCCGCTTCCCGAACCCGAAGACCTGGAGGATATCGACAAGCCGGCCTACCTGCGGCCCAGGAGAGTGCTGCACTGAGAGTGAGGCAGGCGGTTTCGCCTGCCGGACCCTAGCCAGCCTTGTGCAGTTCGTCGATGAGGAAGACTTTCTTGCGGCCGGTGGTGGCCACGTGGCCGCGATACTTCAGTTTGCCGTTCACCAGGAAATCGACCGGCCGCTCGACCGGGTAATCGAACGTCAGCACGTCGCCGATCGTCAGCCGCAGCAGGTCGTCCATCAGTACGGTCGGCCCCTGCAAGCGGGCGTCGACCAGGAAGATCGAGGGCTGCATGATCCGCAGCATGCGCCCCTGCTCCTCGAGCGTGGACTCGCTGCGGCGCACCGACCATTGCTGGTCGAACTTCTGGCGCAGCATCTTGATGATGATCGACGGCATGCCGATGTTGATCATCCCGGAGCATTCCGCGATCCGCACCTCCAGCCCGATCGCCACCACGGCCTCGTTCGGCGCCATGATCTGCAACAACTGGGGTTCGGTCTCGCGCGCCTCGATGGTGAAATCGATCGGGATGATGGAGTGCCAGGCCTGCTTGAGGTCGTTCAGGATGATGCGGTACAGGCCGTCCAGCACGACCTGCTCGATTTCGGTGACCTCCCGGGCGATCTTCGCGCTGGCCTTGCCGCTGCCTCCCAGCAGCATCTCCAGGATGGGGAACACCAGCGACGAGTTGATCTCCAGCACCGCGTTGCCTTCGTAGGGCTTCATCGCCAACGACACCAGGCAGGTGGGGGAAGGCAGGCACTGCGAGAACTCGGAAAACGAAAGCTGCTCCACCGACACCAGGTTCACCACGGCGTAGGCCCGCAGGAATGCGGACAGACTAGAGGCCAGGTTGCGCGCAAAGTTATCATGGAGCAGGTGGATGGCGCGGAGTTGGTCCTTGGCGATCCGGTCCGGGCGCCGGAAATCGTAGGCCGCCGCGTTCTTGCCGGCGTCATCGGGCTTCTTGCCCTGCACCGTACTGAATACGCTGTCGATTTCCTCTTGCGAAAGCGAGCGGTCCAAGGGTGGTGCTCTCCCTGTTCGGAAATCGGCAGGTGGAGGGGGAATCTTTAGAAGGCTTGTGGCATGTGGCTTGTGGCCTGTGGATCCCGCAACGGCGCCCCAGAATCCAATGGTGCCCGCTTGCTCGGGAGAGGGCGCCGGGGCGAAGCCGGGGCGCGGTCTCTGGACCCACAGGCCACAAGCCACAAGCCACAAGCCCCCTATAATCAAAGTAGTGGCTTCCTCCTTCTTCATCCAGAACTTCGGGTGCCGCGCTACCCAGGCGGATGGCGCGGCGCTGGCCGCGTCCCTGGTGGAGAAGGGGTTCGAGGCCGCCGGGCGCGAGCGCGCCGGCCTGGTGGTTCTGAACACTTGCACGGTGACCTCCTCGGCCGATGAGGACGTGCGCCAGGAGGTCCGCCGTATCCGCCGCCTGAACCCCTCGGCGCGCATTCTGGTCACCGGCTGCTACGCCCAGCGCGCCCCCGAGGAAGTCGCCGCGCTGCCTGGCGTGGATTGGGTGGTGGGCAATTCCCACAAGGCGCAGATTCCCGAACTGGTCGCCGAGGGCGCTTCTTGTCACGGCCAAATCCAGGTTGGGGACATCTTCGCCCAGCAGGAATTCCTGGCCGCGGTGGTCGAGGATGCCGCGGGCGACCGCACGCGCCCCAACCTGAAGATCCAGGACGGCTGCGGCAACCGCTGCTCGTTCTGCATCATTCCCTTTGTCCGCGGGCGGAGCCGCAGCGCGCGACCCGACTGGGTGGTGGAGCAGGTCCGCCACCTCGGCCTGCGCTATCGCGAGGTGGTGCTGAGCGGCATCAACCTGGGCCGCTGGGGCCGGGACCTGGACGGCGGCCGCCTGCGGCTGGCCGGGTTGCTGCGCCGCCTGCTCGAGGAAACGGAAATCCAGCGCCTGCGGCTGAGTTCGGTGGAGCCGATGGATCTGTCCGACGAGTTGCTGGGGCTCGTGGCGGCTTCGCCGCGCATCGCCAGGCACATTCATGCGCCGCTTCAAACCGGCTCGGACAACGTGCTGCGGCGCATGCGCCGGTGGTACCGTGCGCGGCACTACGAGGACCGGATCCGCAAGGTCCGGGCCGCCATGCCGGAGGCCGCCATCGGGGCCGACGTCATGGTCGGGTTCCCCGGGGAAACGGACCAGGAGTTCGAAGAGAACCGGGCGTTCATCGAAGGGCTGCCGTTCACGTACCTCCACGTTTTCACTTACTCGGAGCGCCCTGGCACGCCCGCGGCTTCCGCGCCGGGCCGGGTCCCCAAGCCGATCCGCAAGCAGCGCAACCGGATCCTCCGCGAGCTGGCTGTCAGGAAAAACCTCGAGTTCCGCCGGCGCATGCTGGGCCGGAGGCTCTCGGTGATCACGCTGGAGCAGCCCGGCGTGGCGCTCAGCGACAACTACGTGAAGGTCGAGCTGGCCGCCCCCCGCAAGCCTAACCGCCTCTGCGACATAGAGATCGGGGGGCTCAGTGCAGCCGGCCTGCGGGAGCAAACTCCCTTCCCGATCCTGGGCTGAACTCCGCCGCCCCAGCACTCGTATCCCTTTTTGGAGTAGAATTGCACAGAGTCGGAGGAATGAATGGGACTTCGTGATTTCCTTGCCAAGCAGTTCATTGATGTCATCCACTGGACCGAGTCCGAGGAAGGCGTCCTCGCCTACCGCTTCCCCATGCAGGACATGGAGATACAGAACGGCGGCAAACTCACTGTCCGGGAGTCGCAGTTGGCCGTTTTTGTGAACGAAGGCCGGGTCGCCGACGTGTTTGGCCCGGGTCTTTACACGCTGGGCACCCACACGCTGCCGATCCTCACCTATTTGCAGAACTGGGACAAGGCGTTCCAGTCGCCGTTCAAGTCCGACGTGTACTTCTTCTCGACACGGCTGCAAACCAACCAGCGCTGGGGCACGGCCACGCCGGTGACGGTTCGGGACAAGGAATTCGGCGCGGTTCGCCTGCGCGCTTACGGCATCTACGCCTACCGCATCAGCGACGCCAAGGTCTTCTACACCAAGGTGAGCGGCACCCGCGAGATCTACCAGGTGGCGGACCTCGAGGGCCAGCTCCGCAACACCATCATCGGCCGGATGGCCGACACGTTTGGCCAGAGCAACGTCCCGTTCCTGGACATGGCCGCCAACCAGACCGAGCTGGCACAGCGGATGACGTCGCAGTTGCAGCCGATCTTCAACGACCTCGGCCTGTCGCTGGATACCTTTGTGGTGGAGAGCCTGTCGCTGCCCGACGAGCTTCAGAAAATACTCGACCAGCGCATCAGCATGACCATGGTCGGCGACATGAACCGTTACACCCAGTTCCAGGTCGCCCAGTCGATGCCGATCGCGGCGGCCAACGAAGGCGGCGGCGGAGTGGCGGGCATCGGGGTGGGCCTGGGCGCCGGCCTCACCATGGCGCAGCAGATGATGCAGTCCATGAATCAGCCGCAGGCTCCGGCGCCCGCGCCTCCCGCGCCGGCTCCGGCCGCTGCGGCCCCGCCTCCTGTTGGCGGCGCGTCGGCTGCCGGAACCAAGTTCTGCATGGGCTGCGGCAAGCCCATTCCCCGGCCGGCGAAGTTCTGCCCGGAGTGCGGCGCTGTCCAGTAATGAAATGAGCGGCCAAGAGTGGGTGGTGGACGCCTACGGCTGCGACGCCGCCGCGCTGGCGGACCTCGGGAAGCTGCGCGCACTCTTCGCCCGCATGATCGAGGAGCTGTCTTTGCGGCCGGTGGGCGAGGCGATCTGGCATCAGTTTCCCACCACCGGCGGGATTACGGGGCTGTGCCTGCTTGCCGAATCCCATCTGGCCTGCCATACTTTTCCTGAATACGGTTCTTTGTGTCTGAATCTGTTCTGCTGCAAGACGCGGCCCGAATGGGATTTCACGGCGTACCTGGAACGCGAGTTCGCCGCCCGTTCGGTCCGCATCCGCCGGCTGGAGCGGCCATACCAAACCGATGAGCACAGTCGCGAATTGCCCGAACTGCGGCGCCCCGATCCGCTTCCGCTGGTCTAGCGCCGTCCAGACCGTCTGCGAGTTTTGCCACTCGATCCTGGTGCGCCGCGATGTCAACCTCGAGAAAGTCGGCACGGTAGCCGACCTGCCCGAGGACGCGTCGCCCATCCAGATCGCCACCGAGGGTATCTTCCACAACCGGCCGTTCGTGGTCATCGGCCGCATCCTGTACGAATACGAGCAGGGCGGCTGGAACGAGTGGCACGTGGTGTTCAGCGACGGGGTGAGCGGCTGGCTCTCCGACGCCCAGTTGCAGTACGCCGTATCCTTCCTGGTTCCGATGCAGGGCCTGCCGCCCTCCGAGAGCCTCTCGCGCGGCCAGGAGTTTCGCTGGAACAACGCGCTTTACGAGGTCACCTGCCTGACTCGCGCGCACTACCGCGGGGTGGAGGGCGAACTGCCCTTCGAATACTGGGACAAAGAGGAGGTGCTGTTCGCCGACCTCGAAACCCACGGCGCCGGCTTCGCGACGCTGGATTACAGTGATCCCGAGCCGCTGCTGTTCCTCGGCGAGCCCGCCGAGTTCGACGCGCTGCGCCTGAAGAACCTGCGCCAGTTCGAGGGGTGGTAGTCATGAGCGCTCCGCATCCCCCTCAGGTCAAAGCGCTCAACTGCCCCGGTTGCGGCGCGCCGCTCACCATCCACGGCATGGCGCACACCCTCACGGTGGTCTGCCCGAACTGCCTCTCGGTGCTGGACGCCAAAGATCCGAACCTCCAGGTGTTGCAGAAATTCGAGGCCCAGCAGCGCTTCCAGCCCCTGATTCCGCTGGGCACGCGCGGCAAGGTGGGCGGAGTCGCTTACGAGGTAATCGGCTTCCAGGTTCGCGGCATCGAGGTGGACGGCACCGTCTACACCTGGGCCGAGTACCTTCTGTTCAACCCCTACAAGGGCTTCCGATACCTCACCGAGTACCAGGGCCACTGGAACGACGTTACGGTGCTGCGCACGCTGCCCGAGGTATCGGCCCTGGGCGCGCGCCCGGTGGCCAAGTACCTCGGCGAGACCTACAAGCACTTTCAGACCGCCGAGGCCGAGACCAAGTTCGTGCTGGGCGAGTTTCCCTGGCAGGTGCGCGTCGGCGAGAAGGTGACGGCGATGGACTTCGTGTCGCCGCCGCGGATGCTGTCGAGTGAGACCACGGCGGAGGAGACCACCTGGTCGCTGGGCGAGTACATCCCCGGGGCGCGCGTCTGGGAAGCCTTCAAGCTGCCCGACAAACCCCCTAGCCCGGTGGGCGTCTTCGAGAACCAGCCCTCGCCCTACAAAGGTGGCCCGAAGCAAGTCTGGCTGATCTTCCTGATCCTGCTGGTGGCTCTGTTCGTCATGGCCCAGTTCACTAGTGCCATTGCCGCCAAGCACGTGGTCCTCCAGGGCAGCTACTCGTTCACGCCCGGCAACACCGGCGAGCCTTATGTCGTCACCTCGCCGTTCGAGCTGAAGGGGCGGCCCTGCAACGTCGAACTGGCGATCCGCACCGACCTGACCAATAACTGGGCCTACTTCCACTTCACGCTGATGAACACCGACACCGGCGAGGCCTCGGATTTCGGCCGGGAAGTCAGCTACTATTTCGGGAGCGACAGCGACGGCTCCTGGAGCGAGGGCGGACCCACGGACGACGTTCTTATCCCCACGGTGCCGGCGGGCCATTATTACATACTCGTCGAGCCGGAGATGGATGCCACTGCCGCCCCGATGAAATACTCGATCCAGTTGCGGCGGGACGTTCCCGCCATGAGTTACTTCTGGATCGCCGCGCTGCTGCTGCTCATCCCGCCCATCTTTACGACCTTCCGCCTGATCACCTTCGAGTCGCGGCGCTGGGCGGAGAGCGATTACGCACCGTCGAGCGACTGATGAGACACCCCTTCTATCTCGGATACGGTTTGCTGCTGCTTTCGCTGTGCGGGCTGGCCGAGTACCGCGGCTGGAGCTTTCTCAGCGTGAACGAGGTCAAGAACATCCCCAAGTCGATGCGCGACAACCCCGGCGCGTACCGCTCGTCCTACGGTTACTATTCGCGCCACGTTGGAGGAAAATAGCATGAACGAATTCCATTTCCGTTTCGACTATCTGCTGAATGCGGTGGTTTATTCCGTCCTCGGTATCCTGATTTTCATCGGGACCTTCGCCCTGGTGGACAAGCTGACTCCTTACGCCCTGTGGAAGGAGATCGTCGAGGACAAGAACGTGGCCCTGGCGATCATGGTCGGCGCGATGTCGATCGGCATGTGCGTCATCATCGCCGCCGCCGTGCACGGGTGAACCTCTCGATCGGAGCGGCGGCGCACGCTGGTCACCACGTCCACTCGTCCCGGTCGAAGGCGTTCGTGACCCTCTCCCCGAGCAGCATGCGATCCTCGCGGCTCTCCGCCGTGGGCGCGGAGGCTGCCGCCCAGCCCTGACGCCGCGAACGATTCGGCCGGATCACGGCGCGACCCTTCTCGACGACCGGCTTGAGGACGCCTCGCGGGTTACCGATGCTATTGAGCTTGGTACGCACGTTCGTATCCCTTCACCGTACACCCCCGGGTGCGCCATGTAGCCCCGTCCCGGAGCATAATGGAGTGAACGGATATGGGCACGCAGATGATTCAGTTCGGGCTGGTGGCCATCGACGAGCGGAAGCTCGCCGAGCTTTGCCGGCGTTACCTAGTACGCGAGCTCTCCGTGTTTGGATCGGCTGCGCGGGGAGAGATGCGCCCGGACAGCGACATCGACCTTCTGGTCGAATTTCTTCCGGACGCCGAGATCGGCCTCCTGGAGCATGCCGGCCTGATGCTGGATCTCGCTGAATTGCTGGGTCGCAAAGTGGACCTGGTCTCGAAACGGGCGCTGAAGCCATTGATTCGAGAATCCATCATTCAAGAGGCTCGGTCTGTGTATGCGGCGTGAAGAGCTGTACCTGCGCGATATCGTCGAGGCGGTAGACCACATTGGCGCCTTCATCGCCGGGATCGAGTTCTCGAGCTTCGAGGAATCGGAACTCATCCGTAGCGCCGTTGTCCAGAAGCTCGCAGTGGTCGGAGAGGCGGCCGCCCGCGTCTCCGATCAGCTCCAAGCGCGCCATCCGGAAGTGCCCTGGCCGAAGATCGTGGCCTTCCGGAACATCCTGGTCCACGCATATTTTGGGATCGATTGGCCCGAGGTGTGGCTCGCGGCGAGCAAGCAGGCCCCCCAGTTGCGGGATCAAGTGGCTTTCATCCTACGGGCTGAATTCGACCCACCTGCTGGCGGAACGTAGTCCTGGCTTCAGCCGGTGATTCTCGAAGCCGGAACATGGTGCGGCGGAAAGACCCGCGTTCAGGCGGACCCAGATGCCTTACGAACCTCACCCTACTTTCAAGACCCCACCGGACCGCACCACTGTGTGGCGCTACATGGATTTCCTCAAGTTCGCAGACCTCTTGGAGCGGCGCGTGCTCTGGTTCTCGCGTCTGGACAAACTGGAGGACCCGCGGGAGGGACGTCTCACGAGCGGAACTAAGGAACTCATCCGGCGTGAAGTACCGGGAGTCGGAGAGAGGATGATCCACACAATCGAGCATCTGCGCTCAAGCATATTTGTCAACTGTTGGCACGCCAGCAAAGGCGAATCCGCGGCGATGTGGAGACTCTACTCGCCGACAGGTTACGCGATTGCCATTGGCTCGTCAATCGGGAGGTTGAGGAAGGCACTCGCTGGCACACCAGATCAGGTGATGATCGGCAGAGTCACCTACGTCGACTCGAACCGGTACTCGCCCCGGGAGCTTCGGAACCTGTTCGACCCCAGCTTGATCAAAGACAGGAGCTTCGCCCACGAACGGGAGGTGCGTTTGCTCCTCTCGGTACTCCTTAGACCTGGAGCTGCGAATGGCGGCTGGAACGCTCTCACCAGTAGGCTGCCCGACCTGCCGTCGGGCATGCGAGTTCCAGTCGACGTCTCCATGCTCATCAAGGACGTTCTGGTAGACCCGCGTGCCGAATCCTGGGTGAAAGAGGTGATCGCGAAGTTGTTGGAGCGTGCTGGCATGCGCACGGCGGTTCGCCAGTCTGATCTCTATCGCCTCCCAGCCTGACCTCGCCCGGCCGCGCAGCTCGGTGCCGCGCTAAACTAGTCAACTTGTCCGCCGTACTGTTTCTCTCCGTATTCCTGATTGCCGCATGCGGGCTCATTTATGAGCTGATCGCCGGGACGCTGGCGTCTTATCTGCTCGGCGACAGCGTGCTCCAGTTCTCGACCATCATCGGCAGCTATCTGTTCGCCATGGGTGTGGGAAGCTGGCTATCGCGGTTCCTGAACCGCGGGTTGGTGGCCCGCTTCGTGGCCATCGAGCTGATGGTAGGCCTGGTCGGCGGCTTTTCCTCGGCGCTGCTGTTCCTGGGCTTCGCTTACGGGCACGGCTTCCGCTTCGAACTGTACGCGCTGGTGATAGTGATCGGCATCCTGGTGGGCCTCGAAATCCCGCTGCTGATGCGCATCCTCAAGGACCGCTTCCAGTTCCGCGACCTGGTGGCGCACGTGCTCACATTCGATTATCTGGGGGCGCTGGGGGCCTCACTGCTGTTCCCCATCATCCTGGTTCCCAAGCTGGGCCTGGTGCGCTCGGCGATGCTGTTCGGCATCATCAACGCGGTGGTGGCGCTGTGGTCCACGTACCTTTTCGCCGACCAGGTTGCGCGCACCGCCACACTGCGCGCCGCCAGCGTGGCGGTGCTCGCGGCGCTGGGCTGCGGCATGGTTTTCGCCAACCAGATCACCGTCGCCGCCGAGAACAACATCTACGCCGACGAGGTGATCTTCGCCCGCGACACGCACTACCAGCGGATCGTCCTCACCAAGTGGAAAGACGATATCCGCCTGTTCCTGAGCTCGCACTTGCAGTTCTCCTCGCGCGACGAATACCGCTACCACGAGGCGCTGGTGCATCCGGGCCTGGCCGCCGTCCCGGGGGCGCGCCGCGTGCTCGTGCTGGGAGGAGGCGATGGCCTCGCGGTGCGCGAAATCCTGAAGTACCCCTCCGTGCAGAGCATCACGCTGGTGGACCTGGACCCGGAGATGACGCGGCTGTTCTCGACGCACCCGCTGCTCACGCCGCTCAACGGCGGCTCGCTCAAGAACCCCCGCGTCAAGATCATCAACGCGGATGCCTTCCCATGGCTGGAACAGGAAACGGGCTCTTATGATTTCGCCGTGGTCGATTTCCCGGACCCTACGAATTATTCGCTGGGCAAGCTCTACACCACTGCGTTCTATCGCCTGCTGGCGCGCCACCTCACGGCGCGCGGGCTTGCGGCCGTGCAGAGCACGTCGCCGCTGTTCGCCCGCCGGACTTACTGGTGCATCGTCGAGACCCTGAAACAGGCAGGGCTGGAGGTCCATCCCTATCACGCCTACGTGCCAGCGTTCGGGGAATGGGGATTCGTGCTGGCGGGCCTGGCTCCCTACCATCCGCCGGCGGCGCTGCCGCGGGGACTGAGATTCCTTACGATTCCCGCGCTGCCGCAACTCTTCGATTTCCCCAGCGACATGGCTGCGGTGGCAGCCGAGCCAAACCGGTTGAACGACCAGGTGCTGGTCCGCTACTACGATCAGGAATGGAGCGAGATCACTCACTAAACGGAACCGCGAGCGTGAGCGAGCGGACTTGCCGCCAGCCCGGCCGCCGCCGGTTCCTCGGCGCCGCTCTCGTCGGCCTCTGGCCGAAGACCGACCGCCCCATCTCCGGCGGCTTCGTCAACGAATCGGACCGCGCCGGCCACCGCCTGCGCGGCCGCGGCCCGTTCACCGCGCCGCCGCGGCGGGTTCGCATCCCGCTGGTCATCGTCGGAGCCGGCATGGCGGGCTTGGCCGCCGCATGGCATCTCGACAAGCGCGGCTTCCGCGATTTCGTCCTGCTCGAGATGGAGGCGCAGCCCGGCGGGGTCTCGCGCTGGGGCGAAAACGAAATCACGGCCTACCCCTGGGGCGCGCACTACGTCCCGGTTCCCGGCCCGAAATCGCTGCTCATCCGCGAGCTGCTCGAAGACCTCGGGGTGCTGGTCAACGGCAGGTGGGACGACCATCACCTGTGCTTCTCCCCGCAGGAGCGGCTGTTCCTCCATGGCCGCTGGCAGGATGGCATCGAGCCCAACCTGGCCGCCACCGCGCGCGACCACGAGCAGTATCGGCGCTTCGAACAGCGCATGCAAGAGTTCCGCGCCACCGGCGCATTCACCATCCCCATGGAGCGGGCGGGGAAAGAGCCTGGGCTCCTGGATCGGATCTCGATGGCCGACTGGCTGCGCCGCGAGGGTTTCGATTCCCCGTACCTTGCGTGGTACGTCAACTACGCCTGCCGCGACGACTACGGCGCCACGGCGTCCGCCACCTCCGCCTGGGCCGGCGTCCATTACTTCGCGGCGCGCGAGCCGGACGAAAAAGGGCCGCTCACCTGGCCCGAGGGCAACGGCTGGATCGCGCGCCGGCTCGCGAAGCGCCTCGGAAGCTACCTGCGCACCGGCGCGATGGTCTACCGCATCGCGCCGGAGGGCCCCCGGTTGCGCGTCCTCACCGAAGCGGTCGAATACGTGGCCGATTGCGTGATCTTCGCGGCCCCCACGTTCCTCGCGCCCTACTTGATGGAAGGCGCGCCGCCGGTTTCGCGCTTCGAATACTCACCGTGGCTTACCGCCAACCTGGTCATCGAGCGGCCGCCGCTCGAATTCGGCCTCGAGCAGGCCTGGGACAACGTGATCTACGATTCCCCCACGCTGGGCTACGTCGTTGCCACGCACCAGTCGCTCAGCACGCGCCAGGGCCGAAGCGTCTGGACCTTCTACTGGGCGCTCACCGACGGCCCGGCCGCGCGCAACCGCAAGCTATTGCTCGAAACCGACTGGCACTACTGGAAGGAGGCCATCCTGGACGACCTCGCCCGCGCGCATCGCGATATCCGGCAGTGCGTCTCGCGCATTGACATCATGCGCATGGGCCACGCCATGGTGCGCCCCACGGTGGGCTTCCTTTCCTCCGAGGAAAGGTTGCGAGTGGCGCGGCTGAACGGCCCGCTGCTGTTCGCCCACTCCGACCTCAGCGGCTTCTCCATCATCGAGGAGGCGCAGTATCGCGGCGTGACCGCGGCTGACCGCGCCCTGGCACGCCTGGGCGGGTCACGATGAAGTACGTCCTCATCGCGGTGCTTGCGGGTATCGCTGCTTTCCTGGTAGCGCCGCTTCTGCTCCACGAGCCCCCCGCGCCGCTATCGCGCTCCGGCGGCCTCGAAGCGCGCTTCCCGGTCCAGACCGAGGCCTTCAAGCGCCCCGCCGCCGAGGACGTCCGGTGGAAGGAAAAGCGCGGCCACGCCTTCTCGCTCAAGGACCGCGACGAATCCGATCCCTCGGAGGACCCGCGCTGGCAGCGGATCCTGGCCGGCCGTCCCAAGCCGCGGCCGTTTCCCGGCGGCTGCTTGGATTGCCACGCCTCGGACGGGATCACGCAGACGCCGTACTGGCAAGCGCGCGCCCGCCTCGATCGCCCCATCGGTTGCCCCGATTGCCACGATCCGCAGACCGCCGTCCTGCGCCTCACCCGCCCCGGCCTAACCCCCGCGTCAACCCAGGAGATGCGCACGCTGGTGTGCGCGCAGTGCCATCGCGAATACTACCTCGCCCCGGGCACCCAATTCCCCAAAGGGCGCACCGTCGAGGAGATCGAGGCCTACTACGCCGCGATCGGATTCCGCGACTGGGAGCACGCCGAGACGGGCGCCGCGGTCCTCCTGCCGCAGCATCCGCAATTCGAGCTGCACAGCCAGGGAGTCCATGCGCGCAGCGGAGTGGCCTGCGCCGATTGCCACATGCCGTTCCAACGCCAGGGCGCGCTGCGCATCACCGCTCACAACGCCCGCAGCCCGCTCGTGGACGTCGAGCGCTCCTGCCTGCCCTGCCACCGTTTCCCCCCCGAGGAGATGAAAGAGCGGGTCAAGACCATCCAGCAGCGCACCGAAGCGCTGCTCGCTCGCGCGCAGGACGCGTTGGTTGCGCTCATCGACGATATCCACTCGGCTCGAGCCGTCCCGGCCTCGGTGCTCGCTCTCCAAACCAAGGCCCAATGGCGGGTGACCTTCGTGGCCGCGGACAAATCCAAGGGCTTTCACGCGCCTCAGGAGGCCGCCCGCATCCTGGCCGAGGCCATCGACTACGCCCGCCAGGGCCAGCTCCGACTGAGGTTACAATAGGTGTTTCCCCTATGCCCGTTCCCGAATCGGCGACGGCCTTCATAGCAACCCAGATCGAGCGGTTGCGCAAGCTCACGCACAAGCGCAAGATCGTTTTCCCGGAAGGCGACGACGCCCGGGTGCTCGAAGCCGCCAGCCGGTTGGCGCGGGAGAGGGTGCTCGAGCCGGTCCTGATCGGGAAGCCGCCCGCCAACGCCCCCGCCGGCGTCACCTTCATCGATCCGGCTGCAACGCCGCTGGCGAAGAAGTACGCCGTCATCTATTACGACCGCCGCCGGGCCAAAGGTCTCACGCAGATGGAGGCCGGCGATATCGCGCGCGGCCGCCTGCACTTCGCAGCGCTGATGGTGACGGCGGGCGACGCCGACGGGGTGGTGGGAAGCGCCGCCCATACCACCGCCGAATTCGTGCGCTCGGTACTCCAGTCGATCGACCTGCGCCCCGGCTTCCGCCGCCTTTCGAGCGCGCACATTATGGCGGTCCAGGACCGGCAGTATGGCCACCGCGGCCTGCTCGCCTTCTCGGACGCCGCAATCATCGTCGTGCCCTCGGCTGTGGAGCTGGCCGAGATCGCCATCGCGACCGCCGGCACCGTTCGCGCGGTGCTGGACACGGAGCCGCTGGTGGCGCTGCTTTCCTTTTCCACCAAGGGCAGCGCGAAGCATAGGGAAGTGGACCGGGTGGTCACCGCGCTCCAGTACATCCGCGGGCGCGCGCCCGAGCTGAACGTGGATGGCGAACTTCAGGCCGACGCCGCCCTGGTACCCGCCGTGGGCCGGTCCAAATCGCCTGGCTCGACCGTCGCCGGGCACGCCAACACGCTCATCTTTCCCGACCTCAACTCGGCTAACATCGGCCACAAGCTGGTCGAGCGGCTGGGCAACGGCGCCTTGCTCGCTGTGCTGCTCCAGGGCATCGCGAAGCCCGCCAGCATCATTCCTCGTGGCTGCACCGCCGAGGATGCCTTCAATACCGCTGTAATCACCGCCCTCCAAGCCGGAGGTGCGTAGCCCTGCCGGCATGCTGCCCTTCAAGCTGGTCTATCATCCGGGCTACGACCTCAACCTCGGCGAGCACGTCTTCCCGTCCCAGAAATTCCGCCTGATTCGCGAGCGGCTGCTGGCCGAGGGCTTCGCCGCGCCCGAGGACTTCATCGAGCCTGAGCCCGCCTCCGACGCCGACCTGCTGCTGGTCCACCGCAGGGATTGGGTGGAGCGGCTCCGTACCGGCACGCTAACCTTCCACGACATCCTCATGCTGGAGGTGCCCTATTCCCGCCAGATGGTGAAGGCGTTCTGGCTCGCAGCCGGCGGCACCACGCTGGCCGCGCGCCTGGCCCTGAGCGACGGCGCCGGCCTCAACATCGGCGGCGGCTTCCACCACGCCTTCCCCGAGCATGGGGAGGGGTTCTGTGCGATCAACGATTGCGCCGTCGCCATCCGCAGCCTCCAGAAGCAGGGCCGCATCGAGCGCGCCATGATCGTGGATTGCGACGTGCATCAGGGCAACGGCACGGCCACCATCTTCGCTCGCGACAAGACCGTCTTCACCCTCTCCATCCACCAGCTCAACAACTACCCCGCCAGGAAGCCCGCCTCGGACATCGACATCAACCTCGCCGACGAGGTCGGCGACGAAGAATACCTGGAGCGCCTGCGCAATGCGTACGTTCCCGCGCTCGGCGAATTCCAGCCCCAGCTTGTCGTGTACCTGGCGGGCGCGGACCCTTACTACCAGGACCAGCTCGGCGGGCTAGCCCTGTCGCTCGAAGGCCTCAAGGCGCGTGACCGCCTGGTGATGGCGACCGCCCTCATGTCCAAGGTCCCCGTGGCCATCACGCTGGCCGGCGGCTACGCGGTCGATCTCGACGACACCATCACCATCCACGTCAACACCGCCAAGGCCACCCGCGAAGTCCTTGCCAGCGTTGGTTGGGTAGGATAAGCCTCCGGCTTGTCCGGCGCCGTCGGCACTTGCGCTCCTCGTTACCGCAGGCTAGACTAGTCTCAAAAGGAGGGGCACATGGGTGCACCAAGAATTGATCCACGAATGGGACGTGACGCGGTCACTGCTGACCCAAAACACTACAAGGTCGAGTTTGAGAACGCGCGCGTGCGGGTGCTGCGAGCCCGCTACGGCCCCCACGAAAAGTCCGCCATGCACAACCATCCGCCAGTTGTGGCAGTGTTCCTGAACGATCTGCATGGCCAATTCACCTATCCAGATGGAAGGGTGGAACCGGTCACGGCGAAAGCTGGAGATTTCCAGTACTCCGAATCGCATCAGCACCTGCCCGAGAACCTGGGCGATAAGCCTTTTGAAGTGCTGATAGTGGAATTCAAGTCCTAAGCCGCCCGATCAGTGCGCCGTCTGCTCGAACACGAACCAGTGCCGGGTGCGGTTGCAGGCGGCGCACACCGAGAGCATCACGGGGACCTCGACCAGCACCCCCACCACGGTTGCCAGCGCCGCACCCGACCCGGGCCCAAACAGCGCGATCGCGGTCGCCACCGCCAACTCGAAGAAGTTGCTGGCACCGATCAGGGCGCCCGGCGCCGCCACCGCGTACTCGACCCGGAAGAACCGCATCAGCCCGTACGTCAGCGCAGAGTTGAAGTAAACCTGAAGCAGGATGGGGACGGCAATCAGAATCACGTGGAAAAACTTGCCCGTGATGTTGTCCGCCTGGAACGCGAAGATGAACACCAGGGTTGCGAGCAGCGCCGCGATCGTCACCGGCGCGAAGCGCGGCAGGCAGGCGGTCTCGAACCACTCCTTGCCGTGCCGGTGGATGAGCGAGTTCCGCAGCAGGACGCCGATCGCGAGCGGAATCACGATGAACGCGATGACCGAGTACAGCAGGACCAGAAAGGGCACCGCGAGCGATGACGCGCCGCTCACCAGGAACCGCACGATCGGGGCGAACAGCACCAGCATGATCAGGTCGTTCACCGACACCTGGACCAGCGTGTAGGCCGGATCGCCATCCGTCAGGTAGCTCCACACGAACACCATCGCCGTGCACGGCGCGGCCGCCAGGATGATCACTCCCGCGATGTACTGGTCCGCCACGGCCGCCGGAATCCAGGCCCTAAACACCACCCGGAAGAACAGCCAGCCGATCAGCGCCATCGAGAACGGCTTCACCAGCCAGTTCACGAACAGCGTCACCATCAGCCCGCGCGGGCGCTTGCCGACGTTGCGGATCGAGGTGAAGTCCACTTTGATCATCATCGGGACGATCATCAGCCAGATCAGCACCGCGATCGGCACATTGATCTGGCTCCCCGAGCCGAACTCCATCCGCCGAAAGGCGTCCACCACGCCCGGCAGCAGCTTCCCAACGAGCACGCCCGCCACCATGCAGAGCCCCACCCACAGCGTGAGGTACCGCTCAAAAAGACTCAGCCTCTTCGCGACGTGATCCATATCAGCCCAATCATGAACGCGCCAGCTCCCGCAGGCGTTCCGGCCCCACGGGAGCCTCTGCCCGCCAGGGAATCAACGCGATCCTATCGCTCAGCCGATCGCGCACCTCCGCGATGAACGGCAGTTCCCGCGCCCCGCGCTCCACCAGGACCGGATCCCGGAAACTGCCGCCCGCGAAACTCTGGTTGATCACCCAAGCGAAGGGATGGATGCCGGCGCGCACCAGGTCGTCCTGCAACCGCGCGGCCTCGTGGACCGGCGTCGCCTCCGCGAGCGTCACCAGCAGCACGCGGGTGAACTGCGGATCGCGCAACCGTGGCAGCAGCGTCCGCACCGCTTCCGGCAGATCGCTCATCGTTCGCGAGACCTCGCGGTGGTACGCTTCGGCGGCGTCCAGCAACAGCAGGGTGTGGCCGGTCGGCGCCGTGTCCAGCACGACAAAGCCGTGCTCGCCCCCGGCGACGACTTGCGCAAACGCGCTGAACACAGCGATCTCCTCGGTGCACGGCGAGCGCAGATCCTCCGCCAGCAGCGCTTGGCCCTGCTCATCGAGCGCGGGCGCCGCCTTCGCCTGCACCTGCTCGGAATACTTTCGCGTCTCGACGGCGGGATCGATGCGGCTGACGGTCAGGCCGGCTGCCGCCGTCCCCAGCGTGGCGGCCAGGTGGGCCGCAGGGTCCGTCGTGCTCAGATGCACCCGATGCCCCCGGTGCGCCAGTTCCACCGCGATGGCTGCGGCCACGGTCGTCTTCCCGACGCCGCCCTTGCCCATCGCCATCGCCACGCCGCGTCCGCTTTTCTCGATCTCGTCGATCAGTTCCGAAAGCGCCGGCGCGCTGCGGCGATCCGCGGCGGGTCCCGTTCGCGGAGCACCTTCCGGCGCCGGTCCCGCGCCAAAGAACGCCCGCAATTTCCGGATGCCCATGGGAGCGTAGGCCAGTAGCGGGACCTCAATCCGCAGCAAGCCCCGAAGTCCGTCTGGCATTTCCTCCAGCGCGCTGCGTCCCCGCTCCTCGAGCGCCGCCGCCGCGGGATCGCTCCGATCCCGCGCCACGAAGACGCCGTTCAGCCACAGGAACTGATTGGACATGCCCATCTCCCCCAACTCCGCCCGGGTGCGGTCCGCCTCCGTGAGGGCCGAGGGCTCCGGCCGGCTCACCAGCACCAGCGTCGTGGCTCGCGAATCCGCTAGCGCGTGCAGGCTGGATTCGTAGAGCGACTTCTGCGCCTGAAGACCCGCCAGCGGCCCCAGGCAGGACGTGCCGGTCGTGTTCGTGGCGATGAATCCGGTCCACGCGCCGGGCAGCTTCAGCAGGCGCAGCGTGTGGCCGGTTGGCGCGGTGTCGAAGATGATGTGCTCGAAGCCCGCGGTCGCGGCCGGGTCTCCCAGCAGCTTGGTGAACTCGTCGAACGCCGCGATCTCCACCGTGCACGCGCCGGAAAGCTGTTCCTCCATGCTCTCAATCGCGGCCTTGGGCAGAATCCCCCGGTACGGCCCGACCACCCGCTCGCGGTACGCCTTCGCCGCCGCTTCGGGATCGACGTTCAGCGCGTACAGCCCTTCCACTCCGCCGATCGGCGTTGGCGCCCCCGAAAGCTGGACGCCCAAGACCTCGTCCAGGTTCGACGCGGGGTCGGTGCTCACCAGCAGAACCCGTTTGCCCCGGTCGGCCAGGGCGATTGCCGTGGCGCAGGCCAGCGAGGTCTTGCCCACTCCACCCTTGCCCGTGAAGAACAGGATGCGGGTCGCGTGCTGTAGCAATTCGCGGGTCTCCCTCCTCTCCGTTCCGCTCAGCCGCAGCAGGGTCCCTGCACGATCGGGAATTCAGCCGCCTTGCCGAACTCGACTCCCACCAACCCCGCCAATTCCTCGCGCGTTGGGTACCGCCCCTTGCTCACGATCGCGCCGTTCAACAGGATCAGCGGAAGGCAGCCGTTGCCGTACTGGGCCAGCGCGGCCTTCACCACCTCGTGGGCCACGTAGGCCTGCGGCTGCTGGGCCAGGTTGTACCTCTCGACCGCAACGCCCTGCCTCACTAGCCAGTGCACATCGGTCGCGAATCGGACCAGAGCCGGGTCGACGCTCGGACCGCACACCCCCGTCGAGCAGCACATCGGCGGATCGAAGACTTCCAGTTTCTTCATCACGAGTCTCCTTTATCTCTCCCTCGCCGCCTCGCGCTCCTCTTCCGCAAGGGAGTCCATCACCGCCTCGACGCAATCGAAGAACCCCAGCACGCACGAGCAGCGCAACTCGTACCAGACCTGGTTCCCGCGCTTCTCATCGCGGACGATGCCGGCGGACTTTAGCAGCGAGAGGTGCTTGGAGACCGTCGAGATGTCGGCCCCCACCATCTCCGTGAGCTCGCAGACGCAGCGTTTGCCGCGCGCAAGCTCTTCCACCATGAACAAGCGTGTGGGATGGGCCAGTGCTTTGATGATGCGCGCGCGGGCTTCGAGCCGGGATCGGGTCTTTCTGTCCATCCTTGGCTATTATGCCAATTAGCCAAGAACTCGTCAACCCGCCGGCCCGGCGCCTTCGCAACTTCGCGTCAATTCAAGGGTTTGTTTCATTGCAGAGTATGAGGATGCTTCCCGTCTGGCTCCCGCTTGCGTTCGTCGCGGCCGGCTTCAGCGCCCTGGCGCAAGTCTCTGCCACCATCGACATCGATACCACCCGCACCACGCCGCTCAACGCGAATTTCAGCGGGTTCAATGACGAGGTCGTTTTTCCGGCCGAGTTTTTCGACTACCGGCTGAACAATCTGGCCGCGCAACTTTCACCGGGTTGGGTGAGATACCCAAGCGGCAGCTTCAGCGACGCGTTCGACTGGCAGACCGGGCTGATGGTTCCCTCATGGGCGGCGCAGTTTCAGGGCACGAACATCGCCACGCTGCTCACCGAGGCGGACTCGTGGGTCAACGGAAAAGGAGGCGGTTCCTTTGTCGACGCGGCGAACCGGGCGGACTTTCTGGACGCGAAGCTGATTGTCTGCGTCAACGCCTACACGGATACGCCCCAATCGGCTGGGCAAATGGCTGCGTTCGCAAAAGCCAATCACATCCCCGTCGCCGTGTGGGAACTGGCCAACGAGCCCTACTTTTACACCAGTTTCTTTCAATCGGGCGCCGACTACGTGGCCAAGGTGAAACCGTACCGCGACGCGATCAAAGCAGCGGATCCCGACGCCGTCGTCGCCATCTTTTTCATGGACGCCGGCAACACCAATCCAAATCCGGCCTGGAACCAATCCATCGTGAACTACGCGGACAAATACTGGGACGCGGTAACTTACCATCACTATCCCGCGCAAAGCACCGGCGGCTTCAGCCAGTGGATGGCGGACGAAAACGCCGTGCTGGCGTCCAGGTCCTCGGCCTATGTGACCGGCTATATCGCGCCGCTGAATCCGGCCGGAACCAAGTTCCTCATCTCGGAGTTTCTTCCCTCCAATGACGGGCTGGGGTCGGGCACTTCGTTGACCGATGGTACGCTCTACGGCGCTATCTACGCGGCCGAGTACGTCATGCGGATGTCCACCGTGCCATCCATGCTTCACGTGGGAATGCATGCGCTCACTGGTACGCGGGGTGTCTACGCGGCCAGGACTCATTACCTCGATGTGCAGAACGCTTATTACCAGGGGACCACGATCGATACGCTCACGCTGAACTTCGGCTTCTACATCGTGGCGCAGCCACAGGGCCTGGCGGTCCTGAACGGCGTTCTGCGGAACGCCACCCAAGTGGATGCGACAACCGTGACCGGTGGTGCGACGGCGCCCGCTACCGGTCTCGGCCAGATTCCCGCGCTGTACGCGCAGGCCTACACCAGCGCCACCGGCCAGCACAGCGTCGTGATCGCGAACAAGAGCGCGACGGCGCACCAGACGACTCTCCGTCTGAATGGAACGGTGGTTTCGGGCACAATGCCGCTCCAGTTCATCGCGGGTTCCGATCCGGCTGCGGTCAACACGGCGGCCAACCCAAATGCCGTTTCAATCCAGGTCTCGGCCTCGGCAAACCCGGTCGCCGTGCCCGCTTACAGCGTGGTGCGCGTGGATCTGGATTCGCCCGCTACGGCGGCGGTGTTCAGCAGCGCGAGCTATGCTTCGGGTCCAGTGGCGCCGCAGGAGATTGTGGCGCTGTTCGGACCGGGGATGGCCTCTGGGACGGCCAGCGCGTCGTCGCTCCTGCTTCCTACGGTCTTAGGAGGAACTTCGGTTCGGATTACGGACAGCGCGGGCAACTCCCAGCTTGCACCGCTCTTCGCGGTCACTTCCGGTCAGGCGAACATTCTGGTTCCGGCGGGCCTCGCGGCGGGCCGGGCGACGGTCACGGTGCTGCACGGCTCCACGGCGGCGCTCACCGGGTCCGTGACCATCGCGTCTTCAGCGCCGGGACTGTATAGTGCGAACCAGGACGGAGCGGGCGTGGTGGCAGCCGGTGCTTATCTGTTTACCGCATCCAACCAGGTCACGACCCCGGCTGTGTTCGCCTGCAACCCTCCCGCCGTCCGGAGTTGTCTCGCGGCTCCGCTAAGTCTGGGCGGCGCAACCGACAAGCTGTACGTCGCGCTCTACGGCACGGGAATCCGCGGCGCCGCTTCCGTTCAATGCTTCCTCGGCGGGCAGAGTGTGCCGGTTCTCTACGCCGGACCGGTGGCTTCCGACGCCGGGCTGGATCAAGTGAACATCTTGATTCCGAAAAGTCTCGCGGGCGCGGGCAACGTGCGAGTGTATCTGGTTGCGGATGGAGTGGCCTCGAACGTGGTCGGCCTGAACGTGCAATGATTCGCCCTTCGGATCCAGTTATCGCTCAGTGCGCCGTTTGCGTCTGGGCCTGCACCGCCTGCGCTTGCGCCAAACCCAGCAGGCGGTCTTCGTAGGTGTAGTCGGTCTCGCGCTTGGTGTGGTGGCGGAGGTACCAGCGGTAGGTCTCCTTCAGCCCGGCGACGAAATCGGTGGGTTTGAAGGCCAGGACGCGCTGCGCCTTGGTGACGATCTGGGTGATCGGCGCGACATCAAGGTAGAAGCCGAAGTACAGTTGCGGTCCCATCGGATGCCCGCCCAGGTGGTAGATCCGCTCGCGCGGCACCCGAATGACCGGCGGTTTCTTGCCGGCCGCCTCCGCGAAGGCCGCGATGGCCTCGGCCTGCGTGATGGCGCGCGAATTGGCGATGTTGAACGCGTGGCCGTTGGCGTTTGGCTCCTCGACGGCCCGCAGGCACGCCGTCACCAGGTCCTTGATGTAGACGAACTGCATGAGCCGGCGCCCGTCGCCGGGCAGGACGATGGGGCGGTTGTCGCGCATGCGGTCCCAGAAGAAGGCCTCGCGATAGAAGGGGTTCCGTGGCCCGTAGATGAAGGGCGGGCGGATGGTGGCCACCGGAAAGCCGATGCGCTGGTGCAGCCGGAACAAGGCCCGCTCGCTCATGGCCTTGTTGCGGACATAGGGGTCGGGATGGTCGTCGGGGGCCAGCGCGTCGCCCTCGTGGTGGTTCAGCCCGTCGCCGTAAGCCGCCACGCTGGACATAAAGACGTAGCGATGCAGGTGGTTGCCGCAGGCCCGCGCGGCCGCCTCGACCTGGGCGGCGGTGGTGCCCCGCTCCCAGTCGTAGACGTTGTCGAACACCGCCTCGAAGTGCGCCGTGCTGAGCACGCGCCGCATCGCCTCGGGATCGTTGCGATCGGCCACGATGCTGCCGACCCGCTTGCCGAGGTCGTGCTCGGGTTTCCGGTGCAGCACCCAGACCTCGTGGCCCGCCTTCAACAACTCGGATACCAGAGACCGCCCGATAAACAGTGTTCCGCCGATGACCAGGACTTTCCTGTGGGCGGCGAATGCCCGCTCTCCGTTATTCATGTTCGAGCTTCAGTCGTAATACTCCAACCCCAGGTGCGTGATCAGGTCTTCGCCCCGCATCCAACGGAGCGTGTTCTTCAGCTTCATCAACTGGATGAATATGTCGTGTTCGGGATAGAGCCCCGGCGCCGTCATCGGCGCCTTGAAGTAGAACGAAAGCCACTCCTGGATGCCCTTCATCCCGGCCCGTTGGGCCAGGTCCAGGAACAGTACCAGGTCCAGCACGATCGGCGCCGCCAGGATGGAGTCCCGGCACAGAAAATCGATCTTGATCTGCATCGGGTAGCCCAGCCACCCGAAAATGTCGATATTGTCCCAGCCTTCCTTGGCGTCGCCGCGCGGCGGGTAGTAATTGATCCGCACCGCGTGGTACAGGTCCTTGTAAAGCATCGGGTACAGCTCTGGCTGGAGGATGTGCTGCAAGACCGAAAGCTTCGACTCCTCCTTGGACTTGAAGGAGCCGGGGTCGTCGAGCACCTCGCCGTCGCGGTTGCCCAGGATGTTGGTCGAGAACCACCCGGCCACCCCCAGCATTCGGGCTTTGAGCCCCGGCGCGATCAGCGTCTTCATGAACGTCTGGCCGGTCTTGAAATCCTTGCCCGCGACCGGGATCTGGCGCTCCCGCGCCAACTCGAGCAGCGCCGGGGTATCGGTGGTCAGGTGCGGCGCCCCGTTGGCGTACGGCACGCCCGACTTCAGCGAGGCGTAGGCATAGATCTGGCTGGAGGAGATCTCGGGATCGTTCCCGGCGAGCCCGCGCTCGAAATCCTTGAGCGTCTGGTGCACCGCCGCGGGCCGGTGGAACACCTCCGTGGAACCGCACCAGATCATCACCAGGCGGGTGGCGCCGGTGGCGCGGCGAAACTCCTCGATGTCCGCCACGAGCGCCTCGGCCTTGTCCATCTTCGTGCCGCCCTGCTTCACGTTTGGTCCATTCAGGCGGCGCACGTACTCGTGGTCGAAGACGGCCTTCATGGGGCGCACGGCCGCGAGCGGCTCCTTGAGCTGGTCGAGCAGGGTCTTCTCGAGGACTCCAGCCTTCAGCGCCGCCTCGTAGGCGTTGTCCTCGAAAATGTCCCACCCGCCGAACACCAGGTCGTTGGGTTCGGCCAGCGGCACGAATTCCTTGATTTTGGGTGTGCGCCCCTCAGTGCGCTTGCCCAGGCGAACGGTCGCTAGTTGGGTCAGGGAGCCGATGGGCAGGCCCAGGCCCCGGCGGATGGCTTCAACCCCGGCAATGAAGGTAGTCGTAACCGCCCCCATCCCGGGCGTCAGCACGCCGAGCTTGCCTTCCGGCGGCGCAATACGAACGTTCTCTTTCTGCGGCAATTCCTACTCTCCTTCGCGATCCAGGCACGCCGGCAACGCGCGGCCCGGCTCGGCTAAAAAGCCTGAAATGTTATACTAACACTCAAATGCCGGAACGTGCGACTTCCGTCATCACCGCGCTCATCGCGGAGGACGAACAGCTCGCCTGCGATGAGCTGGCGTACCTGCTGAAGGAATTCCCGGACGTCGAGCTGATAGCCACCGCCAAGAACGGCCTGCAAGCCCTCAAGCTGATCCAGGACCTGGAGCCCGACGTGGTCTTCATGGACGTTCAGATGCCCGGTCTGGACGGTTTGGGTGTTATCCGTAAGCTCCAGGAGAATAACGTTCCTCTCCCGTATTTCGTGCTGGCCACGGCTTACGAGCAGTACGCTATCGAGGCCTTTCGCCTGGAAGCCCTCGATTACCTGCTCAAACCGGTCGAGAAGGAGCGGCTGGCGCTCTCGATCGACCGCGCCCGGCGCATCGTGGCCGAGAAAGCCAAGAGCCAGCCGCCCGAGGTGTCGCCCCTCCCCCGGCCCGGCTCTCACCGCACTAAGTTATTGATTCGCAACGCCAACCGCAACCTGATCGTGGACGCGAGCGAGGTCATTTACGCCACCATCGACGACGGCCTGATCACGGTGGTCGCCACGGGTTTGGAGGGACAGTCCAACTACCGCACCATCGAGGAGCTCCAGTCCAACCTGGACCCCGAGACCTTCTGGCGCGTGCACCGCTCCTACCTGGTCAACATCAACCGGATCAAGGAAGTCATCCCCTGGTTCAAGTCCAGCTACATGCTGCGGATGGATGACAAGAAACAGACGGAAATCCCCGTCAGCCGCGTACAGACCAAGCGCCTGCGGATGCTCCTGAAGTTATAGGCGGTTTCGCGCCCGCGAACAGTCTCATCCCAATAACGGACATTCAGTTCCCTGCCAGCAGCGCGCAAGTTGTTGACTTTGTGAGCCGCGACCGCAACGGAACCCCGATTGCTCTTGAGCGGGTGGAGACCAAGTGAACAATCTACTGCGCGACTTCCGTCATGGCCTGCGGATACTACTGAAGAGCCCCGGTGCTACCACGGTTGCCGTGCTGGCGCTGGCGCTGGGCATCGGCACGAACACTTCCTCCTTCGTCTGGGTGAGCGCCCTCGTGCTCCACCCGCTCCCGTATCCGGACCAGGGACGCATCATGACGCTTTGGGAAACCATCCCCAAGGTTCGCGCGGAACGGGATGCCGTGGCCCCCGCCAACTTCCTGGACTGGAAAGAGCAGAGCCGCTCCTTCGAGCAGCTCGCCGCCTACCGGCCTTGGGACGCCAATCTCACCGGGATCGGCGAACCGGAGCGCATCCAGGCCTGTCGTGTTTCTCCCGAATTCTTTGCGCTGCTCGGGCTTAAGCCGTCGGCTGGGCGGACCTTTGCCCGCGACGAAGCGGAGCCTGCGCGCGACGGAGTCATCGTAGTCAGTCAGGACTTCTGGCGGAACCGGTTGGGCTCCGCGAGCGACGCGTTGGGCAAGACCGTCTCGCTGGACGGTCGCGTCTACACCGTCGTCGGCGTGATGCCGAGCGATTTCGACTACCCTTTGGCGACCGAGATCTGGGCGCCCCTAAGCCTCTCGGGTCAGGAGAAGAACCAGCGGGCGATTCATAGCCTGGCGGTTCTGGGGCGACTGAAACCGCAGACTTCGGTGGCCCAGGCTCGCGCGGAGATGGCAGCCATCGCGCGGCGCATCGAACAGCAGTATCCGCAAACCAACGAAGCGCGGAGCGCCGCGGTTTTGCCCTTGCGGGAGCTCACCAACGAGGTCACGGACCGGTTTGTCCTGACGCTGCTGGGCGCGGCGGGGTTCGTGCTCCTGCTGGCCTGCGCCAACATCGCCAACCTCCAGCTCGCCAGGGCTACGGCGCGCCAGAAAGAAATGGCGATCCGGGCGGCGCTCGGAGCGGGCCGGTTTTCCATGGCGCGACAACTGCTCGCCGAGAACCTGCTGGTGGCCCTGCTCGGCGGGGGCGTCGGACTGTTCCTGGCGAGTTGGAACCTGGATTTCAACAAGGCCAACCTTCCATCCCATGTGTACAGGTTCGTGGCCGGCATGAAGACCATTCGAATCGACGCTGGCGTCGTGGCGTTCACCCTGGTGGCGTCGCTCGCGGCCGGTGTCCTGGTTGCGCTTCCCGCCATTTTTCAGTTGCTGCGCCCCAGAGCGGTCGCGGACTTGAACCAGTCTCTCAAAGAAGGCGGTCGCGGTTCCAGTTCCGCGCCCGCCGGCAACCGGCTTCGGAGCGCGCTCGTGGTTTTCGAGGTCTCCCTGGCGCTGGTGCTGCTGGTGGGAGCCGGCTTGATGGTCGGGACTTTCCGGCGCCTGCTCAAGCTCGATCCGGGGTTTAATCCGAAAAATCTCCTCGCCATGGAGATCGCTCTCCCGGCCATGAGATACCCGGAAAGCTCGCAAATCACCGCCTTCTACGACCGCGTCCTGCAAGGCCTAGCAACCATTCCCGAGGTGAAAGCCGCCGCGGCTTCAGGCAACCTGGGCACAGCCGCCGGGCTGTACATTGAAGGCAAGCCGGACCCCCGGCCCGGCGAGCCGCAGCCCCAGATCCAGGCCGTGAGCGAGCACTACTTCCAGGCGATGCAGCTCCCCGTCTTGCACGGACGTCCCATATCCCGTCAGGATGGGGCGGAGTCCCTGCGAGTGGTCGTGCTCAGCCAGAGCGTTGCCAGCCACTATTGGCCGGGCTCGAATCCGATCGGCCAGCGCGTCAGGATGGGGGACTCGCGCTCCCCGTGGCTCACCGTGATCGGCGTCTCAGGCGATATCAAGAACTGGTTTAACGCCGAGCCTATGCCGGCTGCCTATGTCCCCTACTTCCAGGCGCCCCAGGCATCCATGCAACTGCTCATGCGCACCGCCGCGGATCCCCTGCGGGTGGTGAACGCCGCCCGGGCACAGGTCCGCGCCGTGGACCAGGGCCAGCCCGTCTACGACGTCAAGAGCATGGAGCAACGCACCGCCGATCAAACCGCGGGCGTGGGCGCCGCGGCCACCTCGATGACCATCTACGCCGTCATCGCCCTGCTGCTGGCGACCACTGGCATCTACGCGGTGATCTCCTACTCCGTCGCGCGGCGCACCCACGAAATCGGCATCCGGATCGCATTGGGGGCCGGACAAGGCGACGTCCTGAAGATGGTGGCGTGGCAGGCCTCGCGCATGGCGGGCCTGGGTCTCGCGATAGGCATCCCGCTAGCCTTCCTGCTGAGCCGCGTGGTGTCGAGCGCGCTGTATAACGTAGTTGCGCTGGACGCGACGACGTTCGCGGTCTTCACGGCCCTGCTGGGGGCCTCCGCGCTGCTGGCCAGCTACCTGCCCGCACGCCGCGCGGCACGGGTCGACGCCATGGTCGCGTTGCGGCACGAGTAGGCCGGGCCTATATCCTGATCCCCACTGTCCATAGAAGGTAGCCCACCGCCTGTCGCAGGCACAGCCACCACTGCCGCAAATCGTTGCGTGGAGCCTCGGGCCGGGGCGAGCCGTACACGCTCAGTCCCTGCGCCTCGAGCATCTTCTTGGCCCGGAAAATGTGGTACCCGTCGCTGACCAGGATGCACGACCTCAGCCCCGCCCGCCGCATGATCTCCGCCGCCGCCGCCGTGCTCTGGATGGTGCTCTCCCCCTCGGCCTCCACCAGGATCGCCTCGGCCGGCACGCCCTGGCGGATCAGGTAGTCCCGGCCCACTTGGCCCTCGGTGAACCGCGGGTCGCCGCCCGCCCCGCCGGTGGTCAGGATCCGCGGCGCCTTCTTTTCCCGGAACAATTCCAGGCCGTGGTCCAGCCTGGCCTTGAGGACCGGAGAGGGCTTCCCACGGTACTCCGCCGCCCCCAGAATCACAATCACATCGGTCGGCTGGGTCTCGTCCCGGGTTGACTGCTGCTGGATCTGGACGGCGATCCACACAATGTAGGCCACCACCGCCAACACCGACACGATCCAGGCGAGCCGCAGGATTCGCTTCATGCGCCTTAGGATTCAGTTTACGATGCTAATAGGAACCATGACCAGGACCCAGATTCTCACCAGCCCCGCCAACCCCCTGCTCAAAGATGTCCGCCGGGCCATCGCCCGCGGCTCCTGTACCCACGACGGCTACTGCCTCGCCGAAACCTTCCATCTGCTCGAAGAGGCCCTGCGCAGCGATTGCGAAGTCAAAACGGTGCTGGCCGCCGCTTCGGTCCGCTCGGCGGTGGAAAGCCATGTCCGTGGTCTCGCCGGCCCCCGCGTCTTCGTGCTCGACGACCGCCTGTTCGAGACCGTCTCCGGAACCGAGACCACGCAAGGCGTGTTGGCCCTCGTTCGACCCCCCGCCTGGAACCTGGATCAGCTCTTCCGCGGCCATCCGTTGGTGGTGGTGCTGGACGGAGTCCAGGACCCCGGCAACGCGGGCGCCATCATCCGCGCCGCCGAGGCCTTCGGCGCCAGCGGCCTCATCTTCCTGAAAGGCACGGTGAGCCCGCACAGCCCCAAAACCGTGCGCGCCTCGGCCGGCTCGGTGTTCCGGATGCCGCTAGTTGCCGGCCTCGATGATACGCTGGCGCGCGCCGCTTTGGAACAGCACCGCCTGGACATCTACGCCGCCGTCCCCGCGGGCCAGCGCGACCTCGCGAGCGCCGATCTGACCCGCAACTGCGCCCTCATCATCGGCAGCGAGGGCCGCGGGGTGAGCCAGCGCCTGCGCGCCGCCGCCATCGATCTGCGCATCCCCACCACCGGCGTCGAATCCCTCAACGCCGCCATGGCCGCCGGCATCCTGCTTTACGAAGCGCGGCGCCAGCGTGCGACCGGGGCTTCGCCCGGGCTGTAGGAATCGAGGAACTTCCCGCGCGCAACGAAACCCAAGATCGACGAGCCTGCCCCCAGGCACGCCCTTGACACGGCTCGCCGCCCGGAGGCCCCTCCAAAAGACGCTGCAGGAACCGCCCCGGACGACGCGAAACCGATATTCTTCCTTCTTCCGAGTTGCCCTTCTATCGTAGCGTTCTCGGTACCGGTCCGCCACCCACTCCCAGACGTTCCCCACCATGTCGTGGATGCCTTCCGGAGTCGCACCCCGCGGGAACAAGCCCACAGGGGTTGGGTGCCCGACCTTCGTCACGACGTAGTTGGCGCGGTCCGCATCCGGTGCTTCGTTTCCCCACGGATACCTGCGTCCCTCGGCGCCCCGGGCCGCGCGCTCCCACTCCGCTTCGGCGGGTAGCCGCCCTCCGGCCCAGGCGCAGTAGGCCGCCGCCTCGTACCAGCTGACTCTGACCACCGGCCGGTTCGGGTGCAGCAGTTGGTCTTCCCACTCCTCTGGCTGCTGGAACTTCCCGAACCCACCTTCCTTCCACCACCTCCGGTTCTGGTAGCTATCGTCTTCGATGAACCGCCGGAATTCTTCCACCGCGACCGGGTAACGACCGACCTGAAACGCACCAAGCTGGAGCTCCAACGGGGACTCGTCTTCGTACGCCTCGGGATCGTAGTTCGGTCGCGAGGGATTCGTCTTCTGTGCCCCCACCCGGAACGTACCCTCGGGGATCGTTACCCAGTTGTCCTCGCGTAGCCTCGGATCGCCCGCCTGACCCAGAGCTTCGGCCGCTTCCAGGCGTTCCTGAAGATCCGCCCGGTGGGACTTCTCGGGGTCGAAAATCCCCAGCACCGAATCCAGAACCTCCTGGTAGCGCGGATCCGCGGGCTGATAGGCCAGCGGCCGCAGATCTTGCAGCATGGCTCCTAGCAGCCCGGCGCAGCGGGCCCGCTCGGCCAGCGAAGCCTTGGGTTTGAGCGCCTCCATCACCGCCCGGAACAGGCCGTCCACCTTGTCTCGGCCCTGCTTTATGAGCAGGATGCCCGCCAGCAGCAGTAGCACCTCGCGCCACTCCGGCCGATAGAGCCTGTCTCCAGCCAGCAGTAGCGTATGCTGGGCCACGTCCCCTTTTCCCGCAATCGCCCGCGCCGCCAGGTACTCCTGGAAGGTCAGATGCCAGAAGCGCAGTTCGCTGCCGCGGCTGACCACGATGCCGCTATCCACCTCTTCCTGATCCAGGAAGCTCTGGGCGCGCTGGAAGCGCTCTTCCTCCTCCACGTGACGAAACTCCGGGACGAGCATCTCCGCCGCGCGCCCCTTTGACACCTGGGTGAGGCGACCCTGGGGCTGGTTCTGCATTCCGAGAGCAAGCTGGGCCAGCAGCTCGAGGCAGCGGTCGGCGGGTGCCCGGTCCGTCCTCTGTTCCCGCGAGCGCGCCAGCCAGGTCAGGATGGATTCATATAGGTCCGCGCGCTGCTCGGGCAGCCGGCGCTCGTTCCAGTGCACCACCGCCAGAGCGGTCAGCATCACCGGGTTGCGGGCCATGCGGCGGATCTCGACTCGCTTGTGCAACGCCTCAGCGAGTTCCTTGCGATGCGCTTCCGCCCGGCTCGGTTCACGGGAGTGCAGGCAACCCGCCCAGTGTCCCAGGAAACGCTCGATGGCCTCGGGTTCAAGCTCATCGATGTCGACCTGATGGAAGTCCTTCAGCGTGGATTCCCCGGTGTAGGCCTGCGGCCGCGTGGTCACCACAAATCGGCATTCACGATAGGCGCTGGCGGCCTTCTCAAAGAGGCGCGCGATGTTCTCTCGGGCCACACGGTCCGGGACTTCGTCTAGTCCGTCGAGTAGCACCATCGTCGAGGGCTGGCCCAGCTTGCGCTCGAAGAACTCCGAGTCCAGGCCCCACTTCTGACTTTCGAGGAAGCGAGCCAGCCAGGCCGGCGACTCCCTGGTGGCCGGGGCACCCGCCTCCCGCCGCGGCCAGCAATTGGCAATGTGCTCCACCAGCTCCGCAATGCGGACCAGGATCGGGAAACCTCGGGAAAGGTCCCGGCACGAGCCGTACGCGATCTTGCGCAGAAACGTGGTCTTGCCCGAGCCGGGGTCGCCCACGATCACGAGGCGCGGATGCCTAAGCGCCTCCTCCAGCAGCACAGGCTTCCGCATCTCCTTGCCAGGCTCGCGCCCCTCGCCGCTGAGAACCGTCTTCAGGGGAATGTACAGGTCCTCGATGGGGAAGCGGTGCGCCTTCCCGGTACCCACCTGCAATCCGCGGATGTCGATCCAGGCCGTCTCCTCGCGCAACCACCGGAGATACTTCGCCGGATCCGACTTGAGCGGCGCTGCCCCTCTCGGGCTGTGCTCGTAAAGCGCCGCCAGGACCGCGGCCTTGAGTTCGTCGGGGTTGGTGAACGTGGCTCGAAAACCCAGGCTATCGAGCCACTGCTTAAACTCGCGCAGCTTGGCGACGTTGCGCTTCACCTCCGCCGCCAGTTCGGGCGTGTCCGTGCCGTCCTCGATGGCTTTGGACAGGCGGTGAGTCTCGCGCAGTTCAGGCGGCCAAGCGAACTTCTCATCCACGACAAACGCCAGCGCCTCCTTGGCCCGCTCGCACTCTAGCCAGGTGATACTCTTGCCCCCCGGCGGCGGCTGATCCGCCGGAACCCATCCGTACCGGTGCGCCACGATAGCTACCAGCAAGTCGCACTCTTCCACCTTCGCCATACAAGCCGGGTACGGCGGCCTCTTCCCCTGAGCGGTGAAATACTCCATCATGACGGGCTGGAAACCAACCTGAATCGCCGCGTCCCGCGCGGCATTTCGGTACGGCTCGAGGTCTTCCTTGGTCGAGGAGATGAACACCTTGGGCACGGTCTGTCCTTTCGCGTCTGGTCGATCCTATCTCAATCCGCGCCTCCAAGTCGAGCCGTTCGCTGTACCCTGTACTCATGGGCCTGTTTGACGCCAGTCCCGTGCCGCCCGCGCCGGTTGACAAAACCCGGCCGCTAGCCGAGCGCATGCGCCCCGAGCGCTGGGAGGATTTCGTGGGCCAGGAGCACATCGTGGGCCCCGGCAAACCGCTGCGCGCGCAGATCGAGCGCGGCGAGATGGGTTCCATCATTCTGTGGGGCCCGCCCGGCGCCGGCAAGACCACGCTCGCGCGCCTCATCGCCCGCCTCACCCGCGCCGACTTCGTGCCCTTCAGCGCCGTCCTCAGCGGGATTAAGGAGGTAAAGACCGTCATGGCCGAGGCCGAGCGCAACCGCCGCCTCGGCCGCCGCACGCTGGTCTTCATCGACGAGATCCACCGCTTCAACAAGGCCCAGCAGGACGCCTTTCTGCCCTACGTCGAGCGGGGTGACATTACGCTCATCGGGGCCACCACCGAGAACCCGTCCTTCGAGATCATCTCGGCGCTGCTCTCCCGCTCGAAGGTGTACAACCTGCGCGCGCTCACCGTACCCGAGGTTTCCGCACTGCTCCGCCGCGCGCTCCAGGACCGCGAGCATGGCCTCGGCGATCTCGAAATCCAGGCGTCCGACGAGCTGCTCGAACAGATCGCGCTGTTCGCTAATGGCGATGCTCGCGCCGGTTACAACACGCTGGAAGCCGCCATCGCCGCTTCCGGCGGCAAGATCCTCGTCAAGCAGGCCGTCGAGGACGCCATCCAGCGCAAGGTGCTGCTCTACGACAAGGCGGGGGAGGAGCACTACAACATCATCTCGGCGCTGCACAAGTCGGTGCGCTCGAGCGACGTCGATGCGGCGCTTTACTGGCTCGGGCGCATGCTCGAAGGCGGCGAGGACCGCCTGTACATCGCGCGCCGCCTCATGCGCATGGCCATCGAGGATATCGGCCTGGCCGACCCGCGCGCCCTCGAGCAGGCCGTCGCCGCCATGCAGGCGGTGCACTTCCTGGGAATTCCCGAGGGCGACCAGGCTCTCGCCCAGGCCGCGATCTACCTGGCGATCGCGCCCAAGTCCGACGCCGCCTACCAGGCGCTCAGTCGCGTCAAGCAAGCGGTGGAAGAGACCATCGCCGAGCCCGTGCCGCTGCACCTGCGCAATCCGGTCACTTCCTCGATGCGCGAGTGGGGGTACGGCGAGGGCTACCAGCACGCCCATGATTTTCAGGACGCCCTCCCCGATATGCCGTGCCTTCCCCCGTCACTGGCGGGCCGCCGCTTCTATCTCCCCACCGCTCGCGGGGTGGAAAAACGCATCGCCGAACGGCTGGAGGAGATCCGCAAGGCCCGCGGGGCGTGACCCCCACCCGGGTTCAAGACAGAGCGAAATTCCGGGGGCAGCACCGATCAGTAGGTCAGCAAAAGGCGGTCCGCGACGGCTTCGCCTTCAAGCGTCTGGCCGTCCATTTGAAAGCGCTTCAGCATCGAACGCCCGCAGTCGATGAGCAACTCGCGCTCAAAGAGCCCGTCCGGGATCGGGAGATCGCAGAGGTGCTTCCCGGACCGCTTCGTGCCGTCTATGCTCAGCGCAACGAGCACGCCCCTGCGCTTGCATCGCTCGACCACCCGAAACAGGTCGGACAGGCTGAAGGACTGAGCGCCGTAGAGAATGGACTGACTGTGGCTGTATGGGGGATCGCAGTAAACGAGATCACCCGGCCGCGCTCGCTCCATCGCTTCTCCGTACTCCATGCAGAGGAACGTCGTGCCCTGAGTGCGCCGGTGCCACTCGTCAACCCTGTGGGCAAAAGACCTTGGGCTGATCGGATCGTGGATCCCACACGGCGTTGACATGTAGCCGTCAGCCTTGCGGAAGCGCACTACGCCCCCATAGCACGACCGGCAGAGGAAAAGGAGGTCTGCTGGATTCGGGTTAGAGTTGTACGACTGCTTGATCTTCTCGTACTCGTCAACCTTGTCTCCGTTCGCGATCCGGCGCCACCGCTCGGAATACCAGCGCTTCAACGTCTCAGGCGAATCGTGCAGGGTTTGCCAGATCTCGATGAGTGGGCGGAAACTGTCCGAGCCCACTGCCCGCTTCGGGGCGAGTGTCGCCAGAACCGCCGCACTCCCGATGAACGGCTCGTGATACGTGCCGAAGTTGGCAGAGAAGTAGGACGCAATCTGGTGCGCGGTTCTCTGCTTGTTGCCGATCCACTTCAGCAGTCCGGTCTGGAACGGCTCGACCCTGACGGGGCGCTCCACGTCGAACATCGCCAACTGCATCATAGAGCCTGGTTCGTTAATCGGCATCGTCCCTGCTTTTGAGTATACCGTCACGATATCCGATTTTGGAATATTTGTCAAGAGATGGATACCCTAGGGAGTCATGCCAACGGGCCATGCGGTCTCCGCTCAAGAGCAGCTGCGGGCACTCTTGCGGCGGATGCGGATCAATGCGGGTCTGACTCAAACCGACGTGGCACAGCGGTTGGGTCAGCCCCAATCGTTCGTAAGCAAGTACGAGTCCGGTGAACGCCGCCTGGACATTCTCGAACTCCGGGAGGTCTGCGCGGTCATCGGCGTGACTCTGGCTGAATTTGTTCGGCGGCTGGAACAGGCGCTTCAATGACTCCCAACCCGCGCTTTCTTAAGCAGTTGCCCAGCTTCTGGGCCTACGTCCGCTCGATCAGCCAGACCGTCAAGTACACGGTGCGTGGGGCGCGGCAGATCAAGGTTCCTTCCATCGAGGAAATGGCTAGCGCCCTGGACCGTATTGGACTGGACAGCGGCCGCCTCACAGCGAGTCACCACGGGGCCGCGCCAATTGGCGAGGTCCTCCATGCCTACTTCGAGTACCGGGCTAGGACCCTCAACACGTTCGTCGAGCCGAGACTCATGAGCAAGGATTCGGCGCGGGAACTCTTTTCGAAGCTGCGAGCAGAGCTCCACCCTAGAATCCCGATTCCGATGAACAAGCAGAAGGGCGAGAAAAAGGCTCCGGCCTACCTGACCGCGATTGTAAACATGCTCATAGAGGCAAGTGCCCCCGGGATGCAGTGTGACTACGACCCGCGTGCGCTTACGACGGTCACACGTGACGGGGAGCCGTTGCGAACCCTTTCACGGCGCGTCGACGGAGCGTTTCCGTGCGCCGTGAATCCTATCGCGGTCTGGGAGATCAAGGAATACTACTACACGACCACATTCGGCAGCAGGGTCGCGGATGGCGTGTACGAGACCCTTCTCGACGGCATGGAGCTCGAGGAGTTGCGCGCGAACGAAGGCATCAATGTGCTGCACTACCTGATGGTCGATGACCATTTCACTTGGTGGGACTGCGGACGCTCCTATCTGTGCCGCATCCTCGACATGCTTCACATGGGCTACGTGGATGAGGTCTTGTTTGGCTCGGAAGTCGTTGAGCGGCTTCCGAATATCGTGAAGCAGTGGATCCGTATCGCCAACAAGCGCACGTAGGACGGAACCCGGTCCATCTACGAGTGGCACGTCTCCGCAGCACGGGCAATCAAGAGGAGCCAACGGCGACGCCCGCGCCGCCTCATCCGCATGGCCATCGAGGACATCGGCCTTGCCGACCCGCGCGCCCTCGAGCAGGCCGTCGCCGCCATGCAGGCGGTGCACTTCCTGGGGATTCCCGAGGGCGACCAGGCTCTCGCCCAGGCCGCCATCTACCTCGCGATCGCGCCCAAGTCCGACGCCGCTTACCAGGCCCTCAACCGCGTCAAGGAGGCGGTGGAGGAGACCGTCGCCGAGCTTGTGCCGCTGCACCTGCGCAATCCGGTCACTTCCTCGATGCGCGAGTGGGGGTACGGCGAGGGCTACCAGCACGCCCATAACTTTCAGGACGCCCTCCCCGATATGACGTGCCTTCCCCCCTCACTGGCGGGCCGCCGCTTCTACCTGCCCACCGCTCGAGGCGTGGAAAAACGCATCGCCGAACGCCTGGAGGAGATCCGCAAGGCCCGCGCGCCAACTCCCCAAACGTAAAAAGTGCCAAAACAATTGGGCAGAGTTCTGTTATATTGTGGGAGGTGGATAGCTCCCGAAGGGTACTTCCATCTCATACCCGTACCATGGTGCCAAGCTCGAAAATGAACCCTTTCGACTATGGTTCTGCCCACCGGAACGGTGTTTGATGGGTAAGGAAACAGTTTATGGCGATGGAAGCAGCGAGAATGGCACTGCACACGGACGTGGCTGAACGCCGGGCCGCTGTCCGATTCCCAATCGAGCAGGAAGTCCGTTACAAGGTCTTCAACCGCAACACCATCGAGGTCGGGAGCGGAAGAACCGTCAACATGAGCTCGAGTGGTGTGCTCTTCACCACCGAGCGCACCCTCTCGACTGGCGAACGCGTCGAGCTGTCCGTCAACTGGCCCGCCCACCTCGACAACCGCTGTGCGTTGAAACTGGTCACCAGCGGCCGCGTGGTGCGCACCGACAGCACCAAGGCCGCCATCGTGATCGAGCGCTACGAGTTCCGCACCCAAGGTTCTCACGGGCTCTCTTAATACGCCGCGATCCCCGTCACGCGCTCCCCGATAATCAGCGCATGGATGTGGTCCGTGCCCTCGTAGGTCTTCACCGTCTCCAGGTTCGCCAGGTGCCGCATGATGGGGTACTCGTCGGTGATTCCGTTGGCCCCCAGCAGGTCGCGGCTCAGGCGCGCGCACTCCAGCGCCACCGAGACGTTGTTTCGTTTCAGCATCGACACCTGCGCCGCCTCGGCCTTTCCACGATCCTTCAACCGCCCCAGGTGCAGAGCCAGCAACTGGGCTTTGCTGATCTCGGTGATCATCCAGGCCAGTTTTTCCTGCACGAGCTGGTGCGACGCGATGGGCCGGTCGTTGAACTGCTTGCGCTGGATCGAATACTGCCGCGCGGTCTCATAGCAGTCCATGGCCGCGCCAATCGCTCCCCAGCCGATCCCGTAGCGCGCCTGGGTCAGGCACAGGAGCGCGCTCTTCAGCCCCCGCGCGCCGGGCAGTTGATTCTCCGCCGGGATGCGGCAGTCGGCCAGCGACAGGCTGGAGGTCACCGAGGCCCGCATGGACCACTTCCCATGGATCTCCGAGCTGGTGAAGCCGGGCGTGCCCTTCTCGACCAGGAACCCGCCGATCCCTTCCTCGGTCCGCGCCCAGACCAAGGCCACGTCGGCCGCAGTCCCATTGGTGATCCAGGTCTTCTCCCCGTCGAGCACCCAGGCGTTGCCCTTGCGCCGGGCCCGCGTCCGCATCCCCGCCGGGTTCGACCCGAAGTCCGGCTCGGTCAGCCCGAAGCAGCCCACCGCCTCCCCCGTTGCCAGCCGCGGCAGGAAGGTTTCCTTCTGCGCGGCGGAGCCGAAGGTCAGGATGGGGTACATGACCAGGGCTCCCTGGACGGAAACGAAGCTGCGGATGCCCGAATCGCCGCGCTCGAGCTCCTGCATCAACAGCCCGTACTCGACGTTGTTCATCCCCGCGCACCCGTAGCCTTCCAGGTTGGCCCCCAGGAACCCCAGCCGCCCCATTTCCCGGACCAGCTCCGCCGGGAAGCGGGCGTCCCGGTAACAGTCGCGAATCACCGGCAGGACCCGGTCATCCACGAACTGGCGGGCCGTCTGCCTCACCAGCAGCTCTTCCTCGCTGAACTGGCCGTCGATCGAGAGGAAATCCACGCCCCGGAATGGTTCCATGGTCTCATCTTACGCCCCATTCCTCACCGGACTCCGTTTTTCCGGCGGAGCCGGCATGCCGCGCGGATAGCGCTGCGAGAATCCGCCCGCTCGCCGCACTACCTATCGATGGCCCGCAATTCGATGGTCCTGGCGCTGTGTCTGGTGACGCTGGCCGGGGCGCAGACGCCCGACCCGGCCCAGCGTGCCTATCAAGCGCTCCGCGAGCGGGACTACGACGCGGCCATCTTGTACCTCACCGACGCGATCCGGGCGGCCCCTGGGCGGGCCGTGCTTCGCAAGGACCTGGCCTATACCTACCTGAAGATTGGGGAGACGGAAACCGCCCGGGACCAGTTCGCCGAGGTCCTGCGCCTGGATCCCGCCGACTCCCACGCGGCCCTCGAGTACGCCTTCCTGTGTAATGAAACGGGCCGCACCGCGGAGGCCCGCTGCACCTTCGACCGGCTGCGCGCCTCCTCGGACCCCGGCATCCACGCCACCGCCGAACAGGCCTTCCAGAACATCGACCGCCCGCTGGCGGAAGGCATCGCCCGCTGGTCCGAGGTCGTCGCCGAGTCCCCGGACAACTATAGCGCCCGGCTGGAGCTTGCCCGCTTGGCCGAGCAACGCGATCGGCTCGACCTGGCCGCCGATAACTACCGGCAATCCTGGCGCTTGCGCCCCGACGAGCGTTCCTTGCTGGTGGATCTGGGCCGGGTGTGGAAGGCGCTCGGCCGAAGCGCGGAGGCCAACGCCGCCCTGCTCGCGGCCTCCCGCGGTTCCTCGCCGCGGGTCGCCGAAACGGCGCGGGGGCTGCTGCCCTCCCGCTATCCCTATGTTAGCGAGTTCCGCCAGGCGCTGGCGCTGGACGACGGCAACGTCGAGCTGCGCCGCGAGATGGCTTACCTGCTGCTGGAGATGCACCGGCCCCAGGAGGCGGAGGGCGAGTTCAAGATCATCACTCGACTCGCGCCCGGGGATCTGTTGTCGGCAGCTCAATTGGGCCTGTTGCTGCTGGCTCGCGGGGACCGCGTGGCGGCCATGCCGCTGTTTGACAAGGTCCTCAAGTCCGATGACAGCGAACTCGCAGAGCGCGTTCGCACCGCGCTCCGTCTCCCCGCGGACCTTCGCCGCCGTCCCCGCGCGCCGGCCCCCGAGCCCGACGCCAAGGAAATGGGCGAGCGCAGCTACCGCGCCGGGTACCTCAATGACGCCTTGAAGTACTTGCAGTCTGCCCAAGAGGCCGACCCGGTCGATTTCGCCGTCATGCTCCGGCTCGGCGAGACCTACAACCTCCTCCGCCAGGACGACCAGGCCATCCGCTGGTTCAACCTGGCAAGGAAGAGCCCGGACCCGGCAATCTCAGCGGAGGCCAAGAAGGCATACCAGAACCTCCGCCCCGCCTTCGCCCGCCTGCGGACCACGGTCTGGCTCTTCCCCTTCTTCTCGACGCGCTGGCACGACGTTTTCTCCTACGCCCAGGTCAAGACCGAGGTTCGCCTGGGTCGCCTTCCCTTCCGGCCGTACGTCTCCTTGCGCTTCATCGGCGACACCCGCCAGACCACCCGGGATGCCTTCCCACAGTACCTGTCGGAGAGCGCTCTTATCCTCGGCCTCGGCGTCGCCAGCCGGTCCTGGCACGGGGTCACCCTCTGGGGAGAGGCCGGACAGGCCATCGGCTACCTCGCGCACCGCAGTGTGGGCCGGATGGTTCCGGATTACCGCGGCGGCCTTGCCTTCAGCCGCGGCGCCGGCCGGCTGCTGGGCGCGGAAGCCCCCGGCTGGTTCGCCGAAACCGCCGACGATGGCGTTTTCGTCAGCCGCTTTCAGAACGACTTCCTGGTTTACTCGCAGAACCGCTTCGGCTACACGCTCCCGACGCTCGCCAGATTCCGCTCCCAGTGGTTCGCCAACGGCAACATCACCCTGGACACCCAGCGCCAGTACTGGGCCAATTTCGTGGAGTTCGGCCCCGGGCTGCGCTTCCGGTGGGAAGGGCTGCCGTCGTCGCTGGTCTTCTCGGTAAATCTGCTGCGCGGCGTCTACACCCGAAACGTCGACAATCCGCGCCGGCCGAACTTCTTCGACCTGCGGGGCGGCTTCTGGTATGCCTTCAGCCACTAGCCTCCTGTTCCTGGCCCTCACCGCCACCGCGGCCGCCAGGCCTCTCTTCTTCCAGGTCCTGGGCCCGGAGCCGGGGAGCTGGCCGGAGATCCTCTCCTCGGTCGGATTCCAGCCGCAGACCGCCGGTGGGCCCGCCGACGTCTGCGTGTTGCGCGCCGGGGCGGCCGGCCCCGCCGAGCCGTGGCTCGCTCGTGCCGCCTCCGGCGCTTTCGTGATCTTGGAAGGTCAATCCCCGGTCGGAGAAGCCGTCGGATTCCGGCCTTCCAGTCGCAGGGTACGGGTACAGAACGTCCAGGACCTGCGCCGGCCGGAGTTGCTGGTGCTCTGGGAGCGCGCGGTGGAGCTCCCGGTTTACGAGGTTCCCCAAGCGGCGCGGGTCTTCGTTCGCGAGCGCTGGGAGGGCGCGCCGCTCGTGGCTGGTTTCCGGCACGGCGCCGGCGGCGTTTTGTGGGTCGCCGCATCCCCGGGCGAGCGCGGTTACGAGCGTTTCCCGTACCTGCTCCACGCGCTTGCCGACCTGGGCCTGACCGCACCCTTCCGCTCCCGCCGTCTGTGGGCGTTCTTCGACTCCTCATATCGCGCGCGCGCCGATCTCGAGTACCTGGCCCCGCGCTGGCGGAAAGCCGGCATCGCCGCACTCCACGTGGCCGCCTGGCACTACTACGAGCCCGACCCGCAACGCGACGCCAGGCTCCGCGAACTGGTCAAGGTCTGCCACCGCAACGCCATCCTGGTTTACGCCTGGCTCGAGTTGCCGCACGTCAGCGAGCGGTTCTGGGATGACCACCCCGAGTGGCGGGAAAAAACCGCCGTGCTACAGGATGCCCGCCTGGACTGGCGCCGCCTCATGAATCTCGCCAATCGCGACTGCTTCCGCGCCGTCTCCCGCGGCGTCCGCGAGCTGCTCGACCGCTTCGACTGGGACGGCGTCAACCTGGCTGAGCTGTACTTCGAGTCGCTGGAGGGTGCCTCGAACGCCTCCCGCTTCACCCCCATGAACGACGACGTGCGCCGCGAGTTCCAGCAAGCCCGCGGGTTCGATCCCTTGCTGCTATTCCGCGCGCCCGCCCCCGGCCCCGAGCGCCTCCGGCAGTTCCTCGACTTCCGTGCCGAGCTGGCGCGCCGCATGCAGGCCGAGTGGCTCGCCGAGATCGAGACGGTGCGCCGCCAGCGGCCCGGCCTGGACCTCGTCCTTACCCACGTCGACGACCGCTTCGATCCCGGGATGCGCGATTCCATCGGCGCGGACGCCGCCCGCCTGCTCCCGCTGCTCGAGCAGCACGATTTCACCTTCCTGGTCGAGGACCCGGCCACCGTCTGGCACCTCGGCCCGCAGCGCTACCCGGAAATCGCCCGGCGCTATCAGCTCCTCGCCCGCCGCTCTGAGAAGCTGGCCATCGACATCAACGTGGTCGAGCGCTATCAGGACGTCTACCCCACCAAGCAGCAGACCGGCGCCGAACTGTACCAATTGGTGAGCCTCGCCGCGCGGTCCTTCGACCGCGTGGCCCTCTATTTCGAGAACTCGATTGCGCCGGTGGACTTGCCCCTGCTACCCGCGGCGGCCTCGGCGGTGAACCGGGTCGAGGCGATCGGCGGCAGACTGGCGGTGGAGTCCCGCTTCGGAGTGGGAATGGCCTGGGACAAGCCGGCCCTGGTCGACGGCGCTCCCTGGCCGGTAGCCGACGGCTCGACTCTGTGGCTGCCCCCGGGAACTCACCTGGTAGAGAAAGCAACGAGTCAGGCGCCCGTGCGCCTGCTGGATTTCAACGGCGACCTCAAGACCGCCGCCGCCCGGTCGAATGGCCTCGAGTTCGCCTACTCGAGCGCCTCTCGCGCCCTGGCCGTTCTGGACAGGCGCCCCGCGCGTCTGGAAATCGACGGCGCCCCCGCGCACCTGGAGCTGCTCGAGGACGGCCCCAACCGCTTCGCCTTCTCTCTGCCCCGCGGCCAGCACCTGGTAACGGTTGGGCTCAGTTCCGTGCCTTGACCGGATCGCCGTAAAGCGTTCCGCGTCCGTGCGTGCCCACATAAACCCGGCCGTATTGCTTTGGATCGCCGGTGATGTGCAGCAGCAGTCCCCACTGGTGCTGGTCGTCGTTGATACGAACCCAGCTCCGGGCGGTGTCGTCGGAACGGAAGATTCCGCGGACGCCCTCCACCACACCAATCAGGTACAACGCCGGGTAGTCGGCGCCGGGCGCAGCTTTGCCGAATCCGAAGCCGTGAATCTCCGACACTCCGCCGAGCCTCGCGAAGCTGGCGCCGGTGTTCGTGGAGTGATAGAGCCCGTTGAAGGCAGCCAGCCAGAGATCTCCCTCTCTTCCGGGAGCCGCGTAGATGCGGTCTTGCCCCCCGCGGTCGTCGCCGCGGTTGCCGCCGCGCTTGGGCAGCCCGTCGGGCAGATTCATGGGCTGCGCGGCGAAGGTCGCGGCTGCGTCCGTACTGACGAAGAGCTTTCCCTCGAACAACGCCATCGCATAGAACTTCCGTGGATTGACGCGGTCCGCAATGACGCGCGTATCGCTGGGGATGCCTTGGGAGGGCGCCCACGTTGCGCCGCGATCCCGGGTGAAGCTGACCGGGCTGCGTTCCGGCGTCCAGACCCAGGTGGTTCCGTCGGAACAGACCGCGATGTGCCCCAGAATGCTGCCGGGTTTCGGGGTAGATGCCGTTGGCTGCCAGGATTTGCCGCCATCCAGCGAGTAGCCGATGTGGCCGCCCCCGCGATGGTTCGAAGCCCGGCCCACGCGCACGATGATCTCCGGCTGGTTCTCGGCGCACGCCAGGCCATTGGTATTGCCGAAGTGCGGGTGGTCGTAACTCCCTTCGGGCGCGGGTTTGTCCAGGTCCCAGTGCACGGCGCCACCGTAATCGCCGACGGCGGTGAGCAGGTGTGCGCCTCTCGGGGGGCTGAGCAGGTCCAGCGCCACCGTCTCCTCGATTCCCGTGCTCATCACGCTCCACTTGGTCGGCCTGCCGGCATCCACATCGGTCAGGTTGAAGGTCTCATAACCCCCATAACCGGTCGTGAACATCGCATGATCGGGGTTCGCTGGGTCGATCTCGATATCGAACAGCCAATGAATCGGCGTGGCGGCCACGTAGGGCGCCAGCGAGAAATCGAATGTGCCGCCGCCGCCGAATACCGGCTTCCAGGTCTTGCCGCCATCGGTGCTGCGGAAGATGTCTTCCCCTCCGGAATTGCCCGGGCGCCCGAAGGAGCTGGCGATGACCACTGGAGGGTGGTGCGCGTCGACGGCGACCGCGGCATAACCAAACGCTTTCCCGCTCTCGGGGGAGGGCTTGTCCGGCGTGATCTCGCTCCACGCGCCGGTCGCGGTGTTCAGCTTCCACACCCCGCCGTTGGACATCCTCCAAGGACCGGGATCGGTGCCATAGGACACGTACAGCATCCCGTCGGAGGCCAGCACGGCGTGGTTCGGCCGGTACTGCGTCGGCTGGCCCGGCACCGGCTGCCAGGTCTTGCCGGCATCGGTCGAGCGGAACAGGTTATTCTTCCCCATCACTGAAGCGCCGGCGTAGATTATCGAGCTGCACTTGCCACGCGAGCCACTGCGGGGATCGAAGACCACGAACACAACACCACTTGGCCGGACCCACCAGGGGGCCTTGGCGGGCCGCAGTTCGATCACGTCGGGGAAGCTCTCGACCTTGCTCCACTTCGCTCCGCGATCCGTGCTTCTCCACAGACCAGCCAGCCGCGAGCCGAGGTAAATGACGTTCCCGTCGTTCGGGTCGACGGCCATGCGTTCGCCGTTGCCGCGTCCGTTCTCGTTGCCGCCCATCTTGAAGGGCATGCTGGTGCGTTGGAACGTCTTGCCGCGGTCGTTCGAGCGCAGAACCGCGCCATAAGGTGTTTCCGGATCCGTGTAAGTGCCGCAGGACAGGTACACGCGGTTTGCATCCGAGGGATCGACGGCGATGCTCTCCACCCCCATCAGGTTGAAGTCCTCGTAGGACACCCAGTCCAGCATCGGCTCCCACCGCTTGATCTGGTCGTTCCAACGATACGCGCCGCCGATGTCCGTGCGGCAGTAGCGCACGCCTTTCACGGTCGGGTGGAAGACGATGCCGTCGACGAACCCCCCGCCGACGATTTGCACGCTCTTCCAGACGTAGGGCGCGGACCGGTTCTGCGCTGTTCCCGTGAACTGGAATGCACCGGCCGCCAGGGCGGCTACTAAAGCGACTCTACTAAGAGACATCGGTATTCCCCACAGAAGACCCATGATTCTACCACCGCCCCACATCTACCGGCCCGCGGCGCGCACCTGGAGCGGCGTTCCCTCGCGGATCTCGTCGCTCGCGCGGCGGACGATTTCGTCGCCGGCACTGAGCGGCCCGAACACCTCCACGGAGTCGCCGAGCGCCACTCCGCGCGACACGATCACCCACTCGGCCCGCCCGTTGCGCACGCGGATGACGAACGTGCGCTCGGTGGTGGTGACGACGCTCGAAGCCGGAACCAGCAGCGACGGGCGCGGCCGGCGCACCGGCCACTCGACGTCGGGATACATCCCGGGCGCCAGGCGCAGGTCCGCATTAGCCACGTCCATTTCCACGGCCATGCTGCGCGTCTTCGGGTCCACCGAATGCGCGTTGCGCACCACCACGCCCGAGAACGATTCGCCGGGAAACGCCGGCACGTGGAAGGCCACGCGCGCGCCCAGCACGATGCCCGCCTCATCCGCCTCGGGCACCGCCACCACCAGCCGCAGCCGCGTATTCTGTTCGAGCCGCAGCAGGGGCCCCGCCGCCGGCCCGGCCAGCGCTCCCGGATGCACGAAACGGTCCGTTACGACGCCGTCGAAGGGTGCGTTCAATTTGAGGTAGCTCTCGAGCGCGCGCAGCGCTTCGATGGCTGCCTGGGCCGCCTTGGCCGAGCTGGCCTGCGCGAGCACCAGGGCGCGGGCCGCCTCCACCGCCTTCTCGGCCTGGATCACTTCGTTGCCCGCCACCGCGCCCGGCGTAGCGGAGGCGGCCTTCAGACGCTCGAAGGTGCTCTCGGCGGCCACCAGCCGCGCCTGCGCTTCCGCGCGTTGCGATTCGATCGCCTGCGCCTTGGCCTCCGCTTCCGCGCGCTGCGCGGCCAGCTCTGGCGCCGAGAGCAGCACCAGCAGTTGCCCCTGCTTCACCACGCTGCCGCGGTCCACCTCCACCTTCTCGACGAACCCATTCACCCGGGCGACGAGGTCGACTTTGAGATACGGCAAGAACTCGCCCGGGAGCCGCACCTTGCGCTCCACGCTTTTCAAGACCACCGTGGCCACCTCGACCGGTTGCTGCGCGTACAATGCGGTCGCGAACAGAAGCAGAGGAATTCTAGCGAGCTTCATAGTACCTGCCTGAAGGATCATCGGGATCGAGCGAGGGGGAGCCTTCGCGAGCCCGCCGCTGCACAATGGCGTACACGGAGGGCAACACGGTGAGTGTGGCGAAGGTCGCCACCAGCAGCCCGCCGACGACGGCACGGCCCAGCGGCGCCGCGGCCTGGCCGCCCTCGCCCAGACCGATCGCCATGGGAATCATGCCGGCGATCATCGCGGTCGCCGTCATCAGAATGGCGCGCAGGCGGCCCTCGCCGCCCTCGATGGCGGCCTCGATGACGGGCGAGCCCGCGCGCCGGCTCATTTCGGCGAAGCTCACCAGCAGAATCGCGTTGGCCACCGAGATGCCCACCGCCATGATCGCGCCCATGAACGACTGCACGTTCAGCGTGGTGCCCGTCGCGAGCAGCATTAGAAGAACGCCACACACCACCGCCGGCGCCCCCGACACCACCGCAACCGCGAGTCGGAACGACTGGAAGTTCGCCGCCAGCAGCAGGAAGATCACCGCCACCGAGAGCAGCAGACCGACGCCCAGCCCCGCGAGCGTCTCCTCGAGCGGCGGAATCTGGCCGCGCACAAACACTTTCACCCCACGCGGCGGCTCGCCGGCCCTGGCGATGGCGGCATCGAGCGCGCCCGCGATCTTGCCTAGCGGTAGGCCATGAATGTTCGCCGTCAGCGAAACCACGCGCTGCATGTTGTAGCGATCCACCTCGCCCAGCGTCGTCCCGTATCGCACGCTGGCGACATCGGAGACGCGGCCGTTCCCGCCCGCGCTCGCGAGCGGCAGGTCCCCGACGTCCGCAGCCGATCGCATCCGGTTCTGCGGAATCTCCACCTGCACCTGGAAGGCGTTGCCGCTCCGCGGATCGCGCCAGAAGTTCAGGTCGATGAAGCGGCTCGAGGAGGTGGCCGGCACGATCGAGCGGGCCACGTCCGCCATGGTCAGGCCGAACTGCCCCGCGCGATCGCGGTCCACCTGAACATCGACGGAGGGGAAGTCCAGCGGCTGGGCGTATTCGAGGTCGCGCAGCTCGGGGATCTTAGCCAGCTCGGCCCGCACCCGGGCGGCATGCGTGCGGTCGTCCGCCAGGCTAGGCCCCTGTACCGCCACTTCGATGGGAGTAAGCGAACCGAAGCTCATGACCTGCGAGATGATGTCGCCGGCCTCGAAGGAAACCGAGGTGTCCGGCAGCGCCTCGCCGAGGGCTTTGCGCACGCGCTCGCGGAACTGCTCGCCGCGCAGCCGCGCCCCGGCGTTGAGCTGCACCCGCAGCACCGCCTCGTGCTGCCCGCTGGTGAACAGGTAGATGGTGTTGATCGGGTAACTGGCCGGCTGCACGCCGATGTAGCCGGTGGTGATAGCGACGTTCTCCGGCCCGGCTTCGCGGCGGATCACCTCGAGTGCCCGCAGCGCGATCAATTCCGTGCGCTCGACCCGCGTGCCGGTGGGCGCGCGCAAGCGGAGCTGAAACTGTCGGGCGTCGGTGGTGGGGAAGATCTCCGTCCCGATCCTGGGAAACAACAGGAGGATCAACACCGCGCAGCCGGCGACGTAAGCGCCCAGCAAAGGCCAGCGCAACCGCACCACCAGCCGCAGGTATGCGCGGTACAGCCGCCGCATACGGCCGTCGGTTTCCGCGTGGCGGCCGCGGCGGATCACCCAGGTCGCGAGCACCGGCACCAGCGTGCTCGACAGCACGTAGGACGAGATCATGGCGAAGCCCACCGCCAGCGCCAGCGGCACGAACAACTGCCGGCCCACGCCCACCATGAAGAAGGAAGGCACGAACACGGAAAGGATCGCCAGCATCGCGAGCAGGCGCGGCCCGGCCGTCTTGCGGCAGGCTTCGATCACGGCGCGCGCTCGCGGCAGGCCCGCATCCACGTGCGTGTGAATGCTCTCGATCGCGACAGTCGCCTCGTCCACCAGCACGCCCACGGCGAGCGCCAGTCCCCCCAGCGTCATGATGTTCACGGTCTGGCCCGCCGCCCAGAGCCAGATCACCGCCGCCAGCAGCGCGCAGGGAATCGTCAGCACGACGATCAGCGCGCTGCGCCAGTCGCGCAGAAACAGGAGCACCACCAGCCCGGTCAGCACCGCCCCGAGCAAGCCTTCGTTGACCAGGCCGCGGATCGCATCCACCACGTAGCCCGACTGGTCGAAGACGAACTCGATCCGGACATCCTCGGGCGCCACCGCGCGCATCGCGGGCAGCGCCGCTTTCACGCGGCGGATCACCTCCAGCGTCGAAGCGTCGGCGCGCTTGGTGACGGGAATGTACACCGTGCGCCGGCCATTGACGTGCGCGTAGCCGGCGATGATGTCGGTCGAGTCCTGGATGGAGCCGATGTCGCGCAGGTAAACGCTAGGCCCCGCGCCCAGCCGGATCGGCGTGTCGAGCAACTCCTGGATGTTCGCGCCCAGCCCGGCGTTGGTCGAGGCGATGCGGATCAAATCGTCCGTGCGCACGTTGCCGCTTGGCGTCACGGTGTTCGCCCGGCTCACCACCCGGATCACTTCTTCCGCGGAGATTCCGTAGGAGCGCAACCGGTCGGGGTCCACGCGAATGACGATGGTGCGCTGGTTGCCCCCGAATGGTGGCGGCGCCGAGACGCCCGGCAGCGTTGCGAAGATGGGCCGCACGCGGTTCAGCGCGATATCCTGCATTTCGCCCGGCGCGCGGCTCGGGCTCGAGAACACCAGTTGGCCCACCGGCACGCTCCCTGCGTCATAGCGCACGATGAATGGCGGCACCGCGCCGGGCGGCATGAACGAGCGCGCCCGGTTCACGTACCCCACCACCTCGGCCAGCGCCTGGCTCATGTCCGTGTCCGGGTGGAACACCAGCTTCATCAGCGCCGCGCCCTGGATGTTCTTCGATTCGACGTGCTCGATCCCGGTGATGTACAGGAAGTGATACTCGTAGTAATACGTGAGGAACCCTTCCATCTGGCTGGCGTCCATGCCGCCGTAAGGCTGGGCGACGAAGACCTGCGGCGCGCCGAGCTTCGGGAAGATGTCTACCGGCATGCGCCGCAGCGCCAGCACCGAGCACAGCGCAATCGCGAGGATCGCGACCAGGACGGTGACCGGCCGCCGCATCGCCGCAAGTACCAGCCACATAAGTTGCCCTCCCCTATTTGCCGGCCTGTTTCAAGAACGGATCCAGGTCCCCTTCGGCCGCGGCGGCCGCCAGCAGCGCGCGCCACACGCCGAGTTTCGCCAGAGAATCTTCGATTTCGGCTTGGGTAAGCAGCCGCTGCGCCTCCGCCACTTCGATCACCGCGCCCAGCCCGGCGCGGTAGCGCGCTTGCGCCTGCTGCTCGGCCGCGCGCGCCGCCTCGAGCTGGATAGGCGTGTTGGCGGCCACGCGCCGCGCGCCTTCCAACTGCGCCCGGGCCCGCTCCCGCTGACCTCCCAGGTCCTGCAAAACCCGGTGGTACTGGGCCGTTTCCGCCAGCTCGCGGTGAAGCTCCGCCTGCCGGCGAGCGTGTAGCGAGGGCAGGTCGAGCGCCGGGAAGGTGACGTTCATCCCCAGCACCCAGTTCTGAATGTTCGGCCCGATGCCCGAAAACGCCCCGCCCGTCGTGCCGTCGGTGCGGTTTCCCGTGCCCCGCGCATAGACCGCTCCCAGCAGGTTGAAACGCGGGAAGTACGACCGGGCGAGCGCGTGCTCCCGCGCCTTCACTTCCTCCACGGCCGCGTCCTGCTCCTGCGCTAGCGGGTGATTTCGCAGGCTCTCGGGCTGCGCCGGCGAGGCGGGCGGCAGCGCCAACAACGGACCCGCCTGGATGCCGACCCTCGCCGGCTCGACCCCCAGGAGTTGCGCCAGAGACGCCCGCGCCACCGACACAGCCTGTTCCGCCTGGATGAGTTGCGTTTCGGCGCGGGCCAGTTCGGCCCGTGTTCGCGCAGCGTCGGCCCCGGGGCGCAATTCCGCGTTGGCGAGAGCCTCCACCACCTGGTTCAGCACCCGCGCGCGATCCACACCGGCGCGCGCCGCAAGCACCGCCTGCTCGGAGGCCGCGAGCGTCAGAAACGCATCAGCGGCCGAGGCCGCCACTTCGAAGCGCGTGAGCCCGGCGCCCGCTTCGGCGCGCCGCCGCACGGAATCCGCCGCCTCGACGTTCGCGTGCCGCAAACCGAAATCGAACGGCTCCCAAGCCACCAGCACGCCCGCGGCGCTGCCCCAGGCGTTGGTCAGGCTGTTAGTGCCCAGCACCGGCCCGGAAATCGACGGCATTACCGGCTGCGGCAGCGTCAGGCCGAACACGTTGTTGCGCGTCGCGCGGTTGATTTGGCCGAGGAAATCCGCCCGCGGCAGATACGCGGTGCGCGCCAGGTTCACCGTGGCCGCCGCCGCCGACACCTGCTCGAGCGAGACGCGCGTGGCCGGATACTTGTTGACGGCCTCGTCGACCGCCTGAGGGAGCGTCAGCGGCTGCGCGCACGCCAGTCCGCCGGCAAACAGTAAAAGGACAACCAGACCCAGCATGACCCCAGCATAACGCCGACGGCGCTAACTCCGCGGAAGGCCTTTCGACGCCGCCTGGCCGCGATGGCGCGGGTCGGTGTAAGCCGGCAGGCTGTCGCGTCTCTCCCCGAGCCCGCGCCGAAAAGTCTATCCAGTGGCCGGCGCGGTCGCACAGCAGAAGGGCAGTGAAACTAACGGCGAGCAATCTCAAAGTCGTCGAAGTAGGTCACGCTGTCGGCCTTGGTCCACACACCCACCTTGCCTGGCCCCGGGAAAGTGGCATCCTCGACCTCGAACAACTTCTGCCCATCGAAGTACACCGTGAACAGGTTCTCCTGAAAAGTCACGCGCAACGTGCTCCAGACCTGCGCCGGAACCTTGTGCTTGACGCCGTAGGTGCCCGGCGGGGTGCCTTTCGGCGCCAGCGGCGTGCGCTTGCCCGCCGCGACGCTGTACAGCACGACATTGTCCTCCAGCGCGTTCGCCCGGACAACGTAGTAGTTGCTGGAATCGCGGTACCTCCACACCAGTCCGCCCGCCCGGTTCACTTCTCCGGAAACGGGCTTGATCTTCACGCTGAGGCCGCCGTCTTTCATCACCTGGTCGAGGATGGCCAGCGGAAACCGTCCCCCGGTCTTGTCGGTGGATGTCTGCGCCAGCACGTTCGGTTTGCTTGGCCCCGTCTCATCCTTCAAAACTTCCCATTTCGGCGCTCCGCCCGGATGGGTCATCGCGGAAGTCCAACCCGGCGGCAGGGCGCCCGGTTTCGCGGAATCGAAATTGAAGGTCTGGCCGCCAGCCCCTGCTGCCAGTAAGAGAACCAGGCCAAGCGTCTGCTTCACTGGGAGCCTCCCTGATCTATTCTACTCGCGGCAAATCCCGCGCTCGCTCCGGCGGATGAAACTCACCAGGTGCAGCGTGTGCTCGGTCGGGATCTGCGTCTCGATGCGCGCCAGCGCCTCCCGGAGCTTCAGCCCGGAGCGGAACAGGATGCGGTAGGCCGTCTTGAGAGCCGCGATATCCGCCGCCTGGAAGCCGGCCCGCTTCAATCCGATCAGGTTCAGGCCCACCGGCGCGATTCGGGACCCCTCGTAGAGGAAGAACGGCGGCACATCGCGGTTCACCCGCGACCTGCCGCCGATCATCGCCAGCCGGCCGATCTTCGAGTACTGATGGATCGCCACGCCGCCGGAGATGAACGCCTGGTCTTCGATCTCCACGTAGCCGGCCACCAGCGCGCAACTGCAAATGACGGTGTCGTTGCCCACCTTGCAGTTGTGCGCGATGTGCCCCGAGGTCATGATGTAATTCCGGTCGCCGATCTCGGTGGCCGACTCCGGCTGCGTGCCGCGCGAAATGGTGTAGTGCTCGCGGATACGGTTGCCGTCGCCGATGCGCAGGTAACTGCGCTCGCCGGTAAACGCCCTGTCCAGAGGGTCGGTGCCGAGCACCGTCCCGGCCGAGATCTCGTTTCGCTCTCCGAGCGTGGTCCAGCGCTTCACATAGACGTACGGTTCCAGCCGGCAGAACGCGCCGATCTCCACGTCGGATTCGACGACGCAGTATTCGCCGATCACCGCCTGCGGCCCGATCGAGGCATCCGGATGGACCCGCGCGGTGGGCGCCACCACCGCCGAGGAGTCAATGGGCATAACCTTGTATGATAGACCACGGGAGGAGTTAAGGCCCGCCCCTGCTATGCGAGTCCGCGAACTAGCCGAATGGTTGGGCGCCACCTTCGAGGGCGACGGAGAGAAGGAACTGGCGCGCGCCGCCAGCCTGGAGAGCGCGGGGGCGGCCGAGCTGGCCTTTGTGGGCAGCCGAAAGGGCGCCGGGCAGGCGCTGTCCTCGGCCGCGGGCTGCCTGATCGCGCCGCTCGAGTTCCCCAATCCCTCCGGCCGCACCATCATCCGCGCCGCCGAGCCGCGCACCGCTTTCGCGCGTGCCGTCAGCCGCCTTCACCCCACCGCTGCCCCGGAGCCGGGGGTTCATCCCACGGCCGTGGTGGCCGAGACCGCGGAACTCGGACCCGGCGTCGCCATCGGGCCGCACGCCAGCATTGGCGAGTCGGCGCGAATCGGCGCGCGTACGCGCATCGGGGCGGGCTGCGCCATCGGCCGCCGCGTCACGCTGGGCGAAGACTGCGCTCTGCACGCCAACATCACCGTTTACGACGACTGCGACATCGGCGCGCGCTCCATTCTGCACTCCGGCTGCGTGATTGGGGCGGACGGGTTTGGCTTCGTGATGGCCGGCGATCACTACGAGAAATTCCCGCAGATCGGCCGGGTGGTGATCGGCGACGATTGCGAGATCGGCGCCAATTCCTGCGTGGACCGCGCCGCGCTCGGGGTGACTTGGATCGGCCAGGGCACGAAGCTCGACAACATGGTGCACGTGGCGCACAACTGCCGCATCGGCCGGCACGTCGTGGTGGCCGCGCAGACCGGATTCTCGGGTGGGGTAGTGGTCGAGGACTACGCCGTGATCGGCGGCCAGGTGGGCATCGGCGATAAAGCGCGCATCGAGACGCGGGCAGTGCTGGGCTCCGGCTGCGGGGTGCTGAGCTCCAAGATCGTGCGCGCCGGCCAGGTGGTGTGGGGCACGCCCGCGCGTCCGCTCAAGGAGCACCTCGAGCAGCTCGCCAGCCTCGCCCGTCTCCCCGAGATGCGCAAGGAACTCGCGGAGCTGCGCCGCCGCCTCCAGGAGCTAAAGGGGGACGAAGGTGCTGATCGCGGTCGGGGGGCATAGCCGCGGAATCGGCAAGACCTCGGCGGCCGCCGGGCTGATCCGAACGCTGCCGGAATTCCGCTGGACGGCGATCAAGATCACCCAGCACGGCCACGGCGAACGTAACTGCACGCTCACCGAGGAACACGATGCTCTCGGCGCCGGCGACAGCTCGCGCTATCTCGCAGCCGGCGCCGCGCGCTCCTTCTGGCTGCGCGCCCCAGAGGGCCGGCTCGGGGATGCGCTGCCCGCGCTTCGTGAGGTTCTCGCCGCCAGCGCCCACGCAATCCTGGAGTCGAACCGCATTCTGGAGTTCCTCACGCCGGACCTGTATCTTGTCGTGCTGGATTTCTCCGTGCCGGATTTCAAGGCGTCCGCCCGACTTCATCTGGGCCGCGCCGGCGCCTTTGTCCTGATCGACCGCGGCTGCGCCCGCCCGGCCTGGGCCGAACTGGTTCCGCTGGAAGCAGTGCCGGTGTTTCGCGCGGCCCCGCCGGGACACACCTGTCCGCCCTTGATCGACTTCGTGCGTGGAAGGCTGCCGAGAGAGCCGCAGCCGTGAGCGAACCGCCAGCGGCCCGCACTCAGAAGTCGATCTGCAACTCGGCCTTCAACCCGGAAACGTCGAACCAGGCCTCGCCCGCCCTGCGCTTGCGCTCCTCGCCGTTCTCGATGAATTTCAGCAGTTCGGCGACTTGCGAGCGGCCTTCGGGCGTCTCCACCGCCTGCCGCGGGGTCTTGCCGCCCAGCGCGGGCAGCGGAGTGTCTGGCCACGTGCGGTAATGCTCGGCCATGACTTTCTGAACGAGCTCCCGCTGGATCTCCGGTGGGATCTCGCTCACCGGTTTGGGCCCGGAGCGTTTAACCTTGCGCATCGCGGCCTCCACCCCGGTGAACTCGTCGTCCTGGTGCGACACGGCCGCTCCGGCCAGGCTCTCGACCAACTCCCGGCCCCGCCCGAGACGCTCCCTCGAATTGGCCTCCAGCACCAGCCGGCCGCCCTCGACCCGCAGCGTCCCCAGCACCCGCCGCGGCCCTTCCTGCTCCCCCGGTTTCTCGTACCAGTCGAAGCTGCCCTCGGCCGGATCGCGCCGGTCCAGCACCTCCGACGACTCGAGCGCCCGCGTCAACGCCGTCTCGTCCAGGACCTTGTAGATCGCCTTCGAGAACACCAGCGGATCGCCTTCCGCGCTCACCATCTTCAGCGAGCTTGCCGCTTGCTCGCCCAGCTCGAGCGCCTTCCTCCGCAGGCGATGGCTGTTGGCTCGCAGGTAGCCGGGCCAGGGCAGGCCGCTGCTCTTCTGGTCCGCCAGAATCCACTCCCGCAAGGCCGCGGACTGCGGCCGCGGCACGTTGAGCCCCATTCCGCTCAGCTCCATCCCGTCGTCCGCCTCCTCGACCCGGAGTAGCACGCAATCCCATCGCGCCGCCTGGCGCGACGCGCTCACGTCGTGCGCAAAAACCGTTTCACCGGTGAGCAGGTCTTTGATCTCGATGCCTTTCTCCGGCTCGACTCGCTGCACTTCGAAAAGGCTGTAGCGGCTGCGCGACCAGCGCTCCAGCAGCTCGCACTCGCGCGCCGTGAGCCGCGCGCGGTTCCGGACGAGGAACTCCTCGATCAACGTCCGCCCCAGCCGCGGGGCAACGTAGTCGTAAATGAGCCACTCGATGAATGGGGCTTTTTCGGTGTCGTCCGGCGGCGTACCGAGCGATCCCCCAAGAAACATGGCCACGGCGTGGTCTAGGTCGCGAGTTCGCAACGCCTCCTCCGGGAATGTGGCCAATCTCCCCCGCAGGGCCACCTCCACGCTGTCAAGCTTGCGCCCAGGCGAGGGTTCCTCGGGTTTCCGTTCTTCCTGCGCCTCGCGCTCCCGCCAGCAGCAAAAGTCGTAGACGGTTCGCTGGTCCGGTTCGATTTCGCGGTGCGGATGGGAGTCCCAGGCCTTCAGAAGCTGATAGCAGCGCGCGCGCCCCTTTTGCGTCAGCGCCCGCGAGTGCCGGTCGAACGCGGCTTCGACGATCGCCGGCCCGCGCTCCCTTTCGACTCCGAGAAGCGCCGTCGCCACGCACACGAACAAACTGTCGCGCTCCGTTTTTCGCAGGCTTCTCAAACGCTCGATCATGCCGATCAGGAGTTCGCCGGCGCCTTCCACGGGCGGCGTCAGCGCCAGGTATTGGGCGACGGCGCTCATCGCGATGGGATCGGCCTCGGCAGCGATCCGTTGGAAGGCCTGGAGCGTCTCGGCCGGCCGCCGGCCGGCGATGCGCGCCACCGCCCAGTGGGCTATTTCGCTGAGCACTTCTTCTTCCAGTGTGGAGAACTCCAGCAACTCGGGCAGCGCCGCGGGGTCGCCGATCTCCCCCAGCAGCGCCAGGCTGGCCTCGGCGGGGAAATCATCGCCCTCGGGCAGTCGCTCTTCGCACCACCCGCGCAGCACCCCGATTAGCAACGGCCCGCATTCCGCGCCGTGCTCCACGACGAGGTCCACCAGTTCCCGGTTCAGCCGGCCGCCCGGCGCCACCTGCAACTCGTGAATGAGCCGGTAGGGCCGAAGCACATCCGTCGCCCGCTGCGGCTCGGATGTCCTCAGTGTGGTCAACGCCGCTGCCGCCCCCTCCACGTCCGCGCGGGTCTGCAACTTCGAGTCCGACTTGAGAAACTCGTTCAGCGCCTCTTCGTCGCGAAGCATCTTCCGCAAGCCCAGCTCCATCAGTCCCTCCGCCAGCGAGGAACTCTTCTTGTGCCTCATTACCAGACCAGCCAGAAAAACATAGAACTCGTTCCCGCAAGGGTGCGCCCGAAGGCCGCGCCAGCAGAGCCGTTCGGCCTCCTCCAGATCCCCCGACTCGCGCCTCATTGCCGATAGCCCGGCTAGCGCGACCCAGTCATTGGGATCCAGTTCGAGCGCTTGCCGGAAGGCCTGCTCGTGGGTCAGCGTGCCGGCTTCCATCTGCTGGTAGAGTTTGCGGCGCGCTGCGACGACGGAATCCAGAGGTATGAGCATGAGACGTGCTCCCCATTTTACCCTTGCCCGTCACGGTATAATGCCCGCCTGTAGGAGGCATATGCCGGAGACCAACGAGACGCCCGAAACCAAATCGCTTCCCGAGGACGCTTATACGCCGCTTGCGCCCGGCGCCGTCTACGAGGCTGTGGTGCCCGCCGGCGCCACTCTGCCGGAACTCACCTGGCGCTCGGTGGGCTGGGGCGTCCTGCTGTGCATCGTCTTCAGCGTCGCCTCGGCCTATTCCGGCCTCAAGGTGGGGCAGGTCATGGAGGCGGCCATTCCCATCTCGATCCTGGCCATCGGTCTGGCGCGCGTCTTCCGCCGCCGCTCGAGCCTGCTGGAGAACGTCATCATCACCAGCATCGGCGGGGCCGCGGGCGCGGTGGCCGCGGGCGCCATCTTCACGCTGCCCGCGCTCTACATCCTCAAGCTCGATCCCCACCCCCTCCAGACCATCTTCATCTGCGTGGCCGGCGGCTGCCTCGGCGTCCTGTTCCTCATCCCGTTGCGCCGCTATTTCGTCCGCGAAATGCACGGAAAGTTCCCCTACCCGGAAGCCACGGCGATCACCGAGGTCCTGGTTACCGGCGAGAAGGGCGGCTCGCAGGCCAAGCTGCTGCTCCAGGCCACGGCCATTTCGGGCGTTTACGATTTCTTCGTCACCACGTTCCAGGTCTGGAAGGAGAAAGTCGACTTCCAGTTCCTTCCCGCCATGCGCGCGCTGACCGAGCGGGGCAGGGTCGTCTTCAGCTTCGATGCGATCGCCTTCATCCTGGGCCTCGGATACGTCATGGGTCTGCGGAGCTCGATGATTCTGTGCGCGGGCGGCGTGCTGGCGAACTTCGTGCTCGTACCCCTGATCTGGATGATCGGCAGCCACCTTCCGGGCGCCGTCTACCCGGCCACCGACCCGATTGCCAAGATGACGGCGGGCGACATCTTCGGCAACTACGTGCGCTACGTCGGAGTCGGCGCGATTGCCACGGCTGGCATCTTCGGCATCGTCAAGTCGCTCCGCATCGTCGCCGGATCGTTCTCGATCGCCGCGCGCACGTTCCGCCACGGCGAGGGTGGCGGGCTGGAACGCACCGACCGCGACATCTCGGTGATGACCATCCTGCTCGGTGTGATTCTCAGCGCGCTCTGCGCCGGCATTTTCTTTGGGAGCCTGACCTCGGCCTTAGCCATCGTCGTCACCGGCCTGCTGATGACCCTGCTGTTTTCGTTCTTCTTCACCTCGGTCGCCGCCAACGCCATTGCCACCACGGCCCGGAACCCGGTCTCCGGCATGACCATGCTGACCATCATCATCTCCTCGGCCGTGCTGCTGCGCTTCGGTTTTTCGGGAACCGCGGGCATGTTCTTCGTGATGGCCATCGCGGGCATGGTGTGCACGGCGCTTTCGGTATCCGGCCAGACCATCACCGACCTGAAGACCGGGTACTGGCTCGGTTCGACGCCCGCCGCGCAGGAGAAGGTGAAGTTCCTGGGCGTGCTGGCGGCGGCCGCCGCTAGCGGCCTTACGATCGTGCTGCTGGCCCGCGCTTTCCAGTTCGGCGAAGCCATACCCGGCGACGCGCGCGCTGTGCTGGCGGCGCCCCAGGCCTCCATCATGAAGGCGCTGGTCCAGGGCTTCATGAGCCACCAGCCGATTGCCTACATCCTGTTCGGCGCGGGGGCCATGATCGCACTTTCGATGGAAATGCTTGGCGTGCCGGCGCTGGTCTTCGCGCTGGGCATGTACCTGCCGCTGGAGCTGAACACGCCCGCCCTGGTGGGCGGGTTCCTGGCGCACTACCTCGGAAAGCGCGACGCCCTGGTTCGCGAGCGCGGGGTCATCATCGCCTCGGGCCTGATGGCTGGCGGCGCGATCGGCGGGGTCATCGGGGCCGCTCTGCGCCTGGCGCCGGGCTACTCGAAGACCCTCATCACGACGCCTTTTTACAGCAATGAGCCCGTCTCGCAACTCGTCTCCGCGGCGCTGTTCATCGGGCTCTGCATCTACGTCTGGTACCGATCGCTCCGCAGCCACAAGGAGGAAGCATGAGCGAATCTTTTCCCGGCCTGGTTGGCAACGCCATCCTGGGCATCGACACTCTATGGGGCGGCGACGTGATGTGCCCGTCGGGCGCGGGCCGCTTCATCGCGGATTCCTGGTTCTCCGACGAGCCGCTTCCGCCCGCCTACACTGATCCCACCGCGGCGCGCGTGCGTGCTTCCGGCGGCGTTTCTGCCAAGAGTCCGGATCGCGCCGCCATTGACGCCTACCTCGCCGGCGTCGACGTACGTGGCGCCATCGCGGGCTTGGCCGCGCAGGGCAACGCGATGCCCGGCCCGCGCGGCGAATACGTCCGCGGCCTGGCGCTGTGCTTCGAAGTGATGTGGGACCTGGCCATGGAGCTGCTCGGCAAGGGCGATCCCGTGCCTTACGAACGCTGCGTCCACGCTTCGACGGGCCAAGCCCCCGCGCCCTCCCATCCCGAGGCGAAACGCGAGGGCGTGGCCGAACTGCTGGCGCGCGCCGGCCACCCCTCGCGCACCGGCGACGAACTGCTTGAGGCCGTCGATGCCTGGCGCCGGCCTCGCCGCGTCCCCATGGCCTCCGTGCGGGCCCTCGGCGCCGCCTTCATCGCCAAGTTCGACCGCCTCGCCGCCGAGAATCTGCTGCCCTGGCTGCCCGGCGAACTCCACGCGGTGCCGCGCGCCAACATCCGCTTCCTGCCGATTCAGGACGCCTGGTTCTCCGGCTCGATGAACTACCTCGGCCGCGCGCGGCGCCCGGACGGCGCCCCGGAGTACGAGGCCACTTACGAGATCAACGCCTCGCTCGAGATCTCCGTGCCCGAGTTCGAGCAACTGGTGAGCCACGAGGTAGTGCCCGGCCACGTTACGACCTTTGCTTATCTTCAGAACCTGTACGTCCGCGGATTGGTCGGCTTCGAAGCCAGCGTTCTCACCATGAACACCCGCGCCGCCGCCCTGTTCGAAGGCATCGCCAACAACGCCATCCTGATCGCGCACGGCGTCAATGAAGTGGACCAGTTGCCTGACGAAGACCTACAAATCGGCGCGCTGCTGGCCCTGCTCCAGGACGACGCGAAGAACCAGTCTTCCTACCTCACCTGGCGGGAAGGCTTGCCGCAGCCCGAGGTGGCTGCCGCGCTCCGCCGCGACTTCCTGGTCTCCGCCGAGCGCGCCGAAAAACTCTCCGGCGCCTGGGGTCGGCACCCGCTGCTGGGTCGCATGTACCTGCCCGCCTACCGCGCCGGCACCGAGCGCGTCGCCGCCCTCCGCCGCCGCTACCCGCCCCGCCAGTTGCTCCCCGTGCTTTACGGCTGCGCGGGGTTGTTGGACATCACAACCATCGAAGGGGTGCTCACCGCGTAGCCGGCGCCAGCGCCTTCACCAGCCGGTACATAAACTCGCGCCCCTCGTAAAGAGCCGTTGCGGCGATCCGCTCGTCCTTTCCGTGCGCCCGGATGTCGTCTTCGTCGTCGGCGATTCCAGAGACGCCGTAGGTCGGGATGCCCGCGCGCCGCAACGGCCTCCCGTCAGTTCCGCCCTGCGACATGATGGGCACAACCGGCACCCCCGGCCACAAGGACTCCGTGACCGCCTTCATCGCCCGCGTCACCTCCGGATCGAGCGGCGACGCAGGGCTGCCGACGCTATCCAGCGGGCTCTGCGGCGTCAGGCTGATGGCGTCGTCGGCGATCACCCGCCGCAATGTCCGCTCCACGTCGGTAGGGGCGTGCCCGGGCAGAATCCGGCAGTTGACGGTTGCCCGGGCGGATTGCGGGAGCGCGTTCTCGGCATGGCCGGCCTCGAGCATCGTCGCCACGCAGGTCGAGCGCAGCACGGCGTTCCAGTCGGGCGAGGCCGACAGGAATGCTACCGCCGCGGGGTCTGGCGGTTCGCTCGAAAGCATCTTCAAGACTGCCTGCGAGACCTGCCCTCCCACCCGCGCCCCAATGGCTTCGAAGTAGGCCCGCCGGCCCGCATCCAGCACCACCGGGAATTCGAGCGCGCTCAGTCTCACCAGCGCCCGGGAGAGCTCGTAGATCGCGTTTTGCTTCCGCGGAACCGAGCTATGGCCTCCCTTGTCCCGGGCCTCGAGCACGAAGGTCAGGTAGCCCTTCTCGCTGTACTGAAGCTCATTGAGCAGCTTCTGGCCGCTCTTGACTTCCAGGCCGCCGCCATCCACGTTGAGGCAGTACTCCGATTCGATCAGCGGGCGGTGATTCCCGAGCAGCCACGCCACGCCGTTTTCCGGCCCGCCGGTCTCCTCATTCGCGGTGAGCGCCAGGATCAGGTCCCGCTCCGGCCGGTAGCCTCCCTTCCGCCAGCGGATGAAGTTCGCGACCAGGATGGCGACCCCGTCCTTGACGTCGATGGTTCCGCGTCCGTAGAAGTAGCCGTCCTTCTCGACGAACCGGAACGGATCGGTGGTCCAGTCCGCGCGATTGGCCTCGACCACGTCCAGGTGGGCAATGAGCAGAATCGGTTTGCGCGCCCCGGTGCCGCGCAGCCGGGCGACCAGGTTGGCGCGTTCCGGGCGCGGGCCGAGCACCTGGATGTCCGCCGCTGGAAATCCGGCCGCCAGCAACCGCGCAGCCATCGCCTCGGCCGCTTTGCCCGTGTTGCCCGTCCGCGCGGTCGTATCGATCTCGACGAGCTCGCGAAGGATGTCGCGGACCAGCGCGTCTTCCGGATTCTGCTCGGCGAGCGCCGCCGCGCCGACAAAAAGTGTTGCCCACACCAAGCGCGAGAACATGCCGCCCAGTATAGCGCGCTCCCAGCTACCGGTTCCGCGCTGCGGGAAATGGCAGAAACCGCTCGCAGAAGGGATAAGGCACGCTGACCGGTTCGCCCGCCTGCGTCAGCCGGCCCGTCTTCTTGTCGACGCGAAAGACCACCGCGTTGTCGCTGCCGTGGTTGGTGACCAGTAGCCAGCGGCCGGTGGGATCGAAGGCGAAGTTCCTCGGCATCTTGCCTTGCGTGGGGACGTACTCGATGAATGTCAGCCGCCCGGTCTTGGTGTCGATGGCGAATACGGCCAGGCTGTCGTGGCCCCGATTCGAGGCGTAGAGGAACTTGCCGTTGGGATGCACACCGATCTCGGCGCAGTTGTTGACGCCTTTGAAACCCTCGGGCAGCGTGGATACGGTCTCGATTTCGGTCAGCGCTCCGCGGGCGGAATTCCACGCAAAGGCGACGACCGTGCTGCCCATCTCATTGATCACGTAAACGAACCGGCCGTTGGGGTGAAACGCCAGGTGCCGCGGGCCGGAGCCTGGCGCGACTTTCACAAACGGCGGGTCGTTGGGCTGCATCGAGCCGTCCCGGGCGTTGAAGCGGTAAACGAACACCTTGTCCAGCCCCAGGTCGCCGACCAGGACGAAGCGGTTGCTAGGGTCAACCTTGATCGAGTGCGCATAGGCGTGCTTCTGCCGCTGCGGATTGACGCTCGAGCCGGTGTGCTGGAAGAAAGCGGTGCGCTTGCCGATGCTGCCGTCCGGCTTGAGGGCGAAGGCGGCGATGTTGCCGCTCTCGTAGTTGGCGACGAACAGGTAGCGGCCCGTGGCATCCAGGTCCACGTAGTTCGCGTCGGCGCCGCCGCTCGGCCGCTGGTTGAGCAGCGTCAGCCGCGCCGTCGCCGGATCGATGGCATAGGCGCTTACCGCGCCGACCGGATGGCCCTGGAAGGTCTTGATCGAGTTGGAGGCGTATAGATGCCGGCCGTCCGGATGGATCACGAAAAACGCCGGGGCCGCCGCCTCGATCAGGAACTCGGGCTTGGTCAGAACACCGGTGGCGGCGTCGAAGCGCGCCACGGAGAACCCGCGCCCGGGGCCCTCCGCGTGCGTGCCGAAGTAGACGGACATGTCCGCGGCGGACGCCGGCGGCACGGCCAGCGCGGCCGCAAGAACGAGAATGAGTCTGGTCATCGTGCGCCTCCAGGAGCCTCCTGAAACACGGGATTCTCCGCCGTTGCAGTTTCTGATCTTGAGAGTCTAGCACCACTCCTGTACTGGAGTCGGAAAACGGTACCCAACGGCTGCGGCGAGGGACCGCGGTCCAGTCAGCCCGAAGTGATCTGGGCGACGGTCGTGAGGCGGCCGCCGGCCGCGACGAAGTCGGAGAGGGTGCGCTGGGCGGCGGCGGGGTCGATCTCCTGGATGGCGTCGGTCACTAGCTCGACGGGCTTGCCGGTCTTGAGGAGGCCGGTGACGGCGTAGTAGACGCAATACTCCGTGACCACGCCGTAGACTACGTAGCGATCGGCGCTCAGCTTCTCGAGCAGGCCGGCAACGTTGGGGTTGGTGAACACGTCGAGCGTCTGCTTTTCGACGATGATCTGCTGGGCGCCCTCGATCGGATAGTCGCCGGGAGCGGAAGGGATCACCACGCGGCGCTCGAGCAGCAGTTCGGCGGGTTTCCGCTGGCCGAGGGTTCCGGCGACGCAGTGCGCAGGCCAGTCCTTGAACTCGGGATCGTTCTCGGCGTGCGCGTCCATGTCCGAGACGACCGGAATCGAGTGTTCGGCGGCGTAGCGATTGAGCTCGGCCAGCGCGGGCAGCAGACGCTCGGCGCCGGGGACGTAGAGCGCGCCCGCGGGAAAGAGGAAGTCGATCTGGGTGTCGATGTCGAAGAAAACGGTTTTCATGCGTGTCCCCTCGCGGATTCGATCAGCGCGCTGAGCATGGGGCTGTATTCGACGGGGTAGGGCGCGGCGGAGTCGAGCCCACGGTGGGCCTCGGGGAGGCGCCCGAGCGATTCGGCGGCGCGCTCGCGGGCGGCTCTGGCGTCGGGCAGCGGTTCGAGGAGGCGGCCGTGGAAGATGACGGGCCGGAGCAGCGGCTCGGCGCCCGGAACCGGGAGACTCTCGTCGGCCAGGGCGACCAGGTCGTGGTCGGGGAAACGATAGATCTGCTTGGCGCCGGGCAGGGTGACCTTGTCGGGGCTGAACTTGGCGGTGTAGCGGTCGCCGGCCTGGACCAGCTTGTAGACCACTCCGAGGGCGGGGGCATCGGCGGAAGTGGCCAGCTCGGTGCCGACGCCGAAGGCGTCGATGGGGGCGCCGGCGGCGACGATTTCCTGAATCCTGTATTCGTTGAGGTCGCCGCTGGCCATGATCTTGGCATCCGGCAGGCCGGCGTCGTCCAGGATGCGGCGGACCGCGCGGGAGAGCTCGATCAGATCGCCGCTGTCGAGGCGGACGCCCCAGAGCGGGCGGCCGAGGGAGGCGGCGATGCGGGCGCCCTCGACCGTATCGTAGGTATCGATGACGTATATGGTGTTGGGGCCGAGGAGTTCCTGAAGCTGGCGCTGGGCCTCGAGTTCGCTGGGGAAGGCCAGCACCCAGGAATGGGCGGCGGTGCCGTACACCGGGACGCCGGAGCGAAAGCCGGTCAGGGTGTTGCTCGTGCCGATGCAGCCGCCGATGTAGGCGGCCCGGCCGGCCAGCACGCCGGCCTCGGGCGTGTGAGCGCGGCGGGTGCCGAACTCGACCACGGCGCGGCCGCCGGCCGCCTGGGCTACTCGTGCGGCCTTGGTGGCGATGAGCGTCTGGAAGCTGATCGTCGC